>NZ_JBICVV010000002.1:0-731001 GCF_043199295.1 Streptomyces sp. NPDC048612 | reverse complement strand
GGGGGGGGTTCCGGGGGCCGGGGGGGGCGGGCCCCGCGGGGGGGGGGGCCCGGCCCGCCCCCCCCCCCCCGCCCCCCCCCCCGGGGGGGGGCGGGCCCCCCCGGGGCCCCCCCCGCGGCCGCTGTCGTGTGCGCGCCCATGAGCACGCCGGCGACCCGCACCACAAGAGGCGAGGCCCCGCGCCGCTACCTACGCTGAATGGGTGAGCGCTCCGTTTGATCCGGTTGCTCTGGGTTTGGGCGGCGGGTGGCCGGGGTGGCCGTACCAGCCGAGCGAGGCGGGCCGTGATGAGTGACGCGAGCCAAGAGGGAGGTCCCGCTACCCCTCCCAGAACCGGCCCCAGCTGGGCCGCACCGGCGAAGCCCGATCCGCGGCGCTGGTGGGGCCTTGTGGTGATCGCGCTCGCGCAGCTGATGGTGGTGCTGGACGCCACCATCGTGAACATCGCTCTGCCGTCGGCGCAGCGGGACCTGG
The DNA here is from genome assembly GCF_043199295.1 of Streptomyces sp. NPDC048612. NCBI lineage: Bacteria > Bacillati > Actinomycetota > Actinomycetes > Kitasatosporales > Streptomycetaceae > Streptomyces > Streptomyces sp. NPDC048612. The sequence continues at coordinate 730,527 of NZ_JBICVV010000002.1, read as the reverse complement.
GCATGTCGGACGCCAACCGGCAGTGGGTGATCACCGCGTACACCCTGGCGTTCGGCGGGCTGCTGTTGCTCGGCGGGCGGATCGCCGACCTGGTGGGGCGGAAGAAGACGTTCATGATCGGGCTGGTCGGGTTCGCGGTCGCCTCGGGGCTGGGCGGCGCGGCCACCGGGTCCGGGATGCTGTTCGGGGCGCGGGCACTCCAGGGCGCCTTCGGGGCGCTGCTGGCGCCGTCCGCGCTGTCGCTGCTCACCACGACGTTCACCATCGGGAAGGAGCGAAGCAAGGCCTTCGGGATCTACGGGGCCATCGCGGGCGGCGGCGCGGCCATCGGCCTGATCGCCGGCGGGCTGCTGACCGAGTACCTGAACTGGCGCTGGTGCCTGTATGTGAATGTGCCGGTCGCGGTGATCGCCTTCCTGGGGGCGGCGGTGTTTCTGCACGACAAGCCGGACCGGGGCCAGGTGCGGCTGGACATTCCGGGCGCGGTGCTGGGCTGCGGCGGCCTGGTCGCGATCGTGTACGGGTGCAGTGAGGCGGAGCCGCGGGGGTGGGTCGACGGGCTGGTCATCGGGCTGCTCGTGGGCGGGGTGGCGCTGCTGGGCGTCTTCGCGTGGTGGCAGTCGCGGGCGCCGCATCCCCTTTTGCCGTTGCACATCGTGCGGGACCGGAACCGTGGCGGCGCCTTCCTGACCATGGGGCTGGCGGTCATCGCGATGTTCGGGATGTTCCTGTTCATGACCTACTACCTGCAGACCGTGCTCGGCTATTCGCCGGTACGGACCGGGATGGCCTTCCTGCCGATGGTCGCGGCGATCGTGGTCGGCTCGACCCAGATCTCGGCGCGGCTGCTGCACCGCGTCCCGCCACGGTTCCTGATGGTCCCGGGCGCGCTGCTGGCCGCCGCGGGACTGTTCACCCTGCGGTACCTGACGGCCGAGCCCGCGTATGTGTCGCATGTGCTGCCGGCCATGCTGCTGGTCGGGCTCGGCATGGGCCTGATCTTCATGCCGGTGATGGCCACGGCCACGTCCGGGGTGGCCGCGCACGACTCCGGGGTCACCTCAGCGACGGTCAACACCGCGCAGCAGGTGGGCGGTTCGATCGGCACGGCGCTGCTGAACACCCTCGCCACGTCGGCGAGCGCGGTGTTCATCACGGAGCACCTGGCGGACGCGGCGCGCAGGGGCGGCGGGCTCGGGCTCACCCCGGCGGTGCGGGACCAGATCGTGAAGCAGGGGGTGGTGCACGGGTTCAACGTCGCCATCGGGGTGGCGTCGGCGATCATGCTGCTCGCCGCACTCGTGGCCGGAGTCCTGGTCAACGGCCGGGCGCCGCGGCACGGCCGGAGCCCCGCGGCGGACGGCGCCGAGTCCGCGGACGCGCCGGTGTGAGGAACGGGCGGCGGGCAGGGCGCGAGCCCGCCGACGACGGGGGCAGAGCGGGCGGCAGGCGGAGTGAGCAGAGGCTCGGTCCGCCGCCGGAATACCCGCGCGGTCACCCCTGCCCCGTCCAGTACGATATTGACGTTCCGTAAAGCAAATCCTCACTCACCGTAGCGACTTGGGAGCAGCCGGCAATGGCTCGACACCTCATCACCAGCGCCCTTCCGTATATCAACGGGATCAAGCACCTGGGCAACATGGTGGGGTCCATGCTCCCGGCCGATGTCTATGCGCGGTACATGCGGCAGCGCGGCCACGACGTGCTCTACATCTGCGCGACGGACGAGCACGGCACCCCCGCCGAGCTGGCGGCGAAGGACGCGGGCCAGTCGGTCGACGCGTTCTGCGCGGAGCAGCACGACAAGCAGAAGGCGATCTACCAGGGCTTCAGCCTGGAGTTCGACCACTTCGGGCGCAGCTCGTCACGGGAGAACGTGGAGCTGACGCAGCACTTCGCGCGCAAGCTGCACGAGAACGGCTTCATCGAGGAGCGGGCGATCCGCCAGGTCTTCTCGGTCGCCGACGACCGCTTCCTCCCCGACCGCTACATCGTCGGTACGTGCCCGCACTGCGGCTACGACAAGGCCCGCGGCGACCAGTGCGAGAACTGCACCCGGGTGCTCGACCCGACCGACCTGATCGACGCCCGCTCGGCGATCAGCGGCAGCGGCGAGCTGGAGGTGCGGGAGACCAAGCACCTCTTCCTGCTCCAGTCGAAGCTGCAGCACGAGGTCGAGGGCTGGCTGGAAGGCAACGGCAGCAAGGACTGGCCGACGCTGGCCTCGTCCATCGCCCACAAGTGGCTGACGGAGGGGCTCCAGGACCGGGCGATCACCCGTGACCTGGACTGGGGCGTCCCGGTGCCGGCCGATGTGTGGCCGGAGCTGGCGGCCGAGGGCAAGGTCTTCTACGTGTGGTTCGACGCGCCGATCGAGTACATCGGCTCGACGAAGGAGTGGGCGGACGTCGACCCGGAGAACCGCGACTGGAAGTCGTGGTGGTACGAGGCCGAGGACGTCCGGTACACGGAGTTCATGGCCAAGGACAATGTGCCGTTCCACTCCGTGATGTTCCCGGCGACGCAGCTGGGCACCCGCGAGCCGTGGAAGAAGGTCGACTTCCTCAAGGCCTTCAACTGGCTCAACTACTACGGCGGGAAGTTCTCCACCTCCCAGCGGCGCGGCATCTTCACCGACGCCGCCCTGGAGCTGCTGCCGGCCGACTACTGGCGCTACTTCCTGATCGCCAACGCCCCGGAGTCCGACGACACCTCCTTCACCTGGGAGCTGTTCTCGTCCTCGGTCAACAAGGACCTGGCGGACACCCTCGGCAACTTCGTCAACCGGGTGCTGTCGTTCTCCCGGAAGCGGTTCGGTGACGAGGTGCCCGCGGGCGCCGAGGCCGGGGCCGCGGAGCAGAAGCTGGGCCAGGAGATCGCCGGGCTGCTGGCCGAGTACGAGGGCCACATGGACGCCCTGCAGTTCCGCAAGGCCGCGGCGTCGCTGCGCGCCCTGTGGAGCGCGGGCAACTCCTACCTGGAGGAGAAGGCCCCGTGGCTGGAGATCAAGACCGACAAGGACGCGGCGGCCCTGACGCTGCGTACGGCGATGAACCTGATCCATCTGTACGCGATCGTCTCCGAGCCGTTCATCCCGTCGTCGGCCAAGGCGATGCGCGGTGCCTTCACGCTGGAGAACGACACGGCGGTGTGGGTCTCCCAGGAGGAGGCGAAGGCGCTGGCCGCGGTGCCGGCCGGAACACCGTTCACGGTGCCGCCGGTGCTCTTCGCGAAGATCACCGAGGACGACCTGGAGTCCTACCGCGAGCGCTTCGGCGGCGCGGAGGAGTGAGCCCCTGCTGACCGCGGACGTCTCCGCGGCGGCGACCCGGCAGGTGCGCCCGTCCGGCCTTCGGGCCGGGCGGGCGCAGACCTGTGCGGAGCCGGTGCCGTGGCTCAGGGCCGGGTCGGCGGGGACACGAAGGCGCGCAGCGGCTTCAGGCCCGGCGTCGGCGGCAGCGGGACCGGGCGCCAGCCCCGGGCGTAGGACGGCGGCTTACGGCCGGTGATCAGGACGGCGGCGGGCCGGGAAGCGGCCAGCCGGGCCAGGGCCGCGGGGGTGATCCCGGCGTCGTGGCCCTGCGGCTGGCGGGACGCACAGCCCGCCCGGTACGCCACCCGTACCGCCTCCTCGCCGCTCACCACACAGGGCGCCCGCAGCCCGGCCCGGCGCAGCGTCCCGGTGATCCGGTCGATGCCGGTCTGGGAGCGTACGGTGCTGCGCACCATCTTGTGCAGGATCACCAGCTGGACGGCCTCGTGGCTCATCAGCACGAGGACGAGGGCGGCCACCGCCCACACGTGCCGGCGGCGCGGCAGCCGGGTCAGCCGCCACAGGAACCACGCGGCGGGCATCAGCAACAGGGCGTAGGCGGGCAGCAGGAAGCGCGGCGCCGCGTAATTCACCGTCAGCAGGTAGGGGGCGGCGAGGCAGAGGCCGACCAGGGCCGGGACGACGAGCGGGGCCGGGCCGTTGCGGTGCAGCGGACCGACCGGCTCGTGCAGCCGCACCGCGGGCCAGACCGGACCGTGGCCGGCTGGCTCACCGGACGGTTCGCGGCTGCCCGGCCGGACGGGCGCCAGCCCGAGCGGCGGCGGACCACCGCCGCGCTCCGCCGCCGCCCATGCCGGGCCGTACCGGTGCAGCGCGCCACCGGACTCACGGGACCGCAGCGCCATCCACACCGCTCCGATGACCGCCAGCGGCAGCAGGAACCACCAGACCGCCGTCACCGGGTGGTCCCAGGCGAGCTGGCAGGGGCGGCACAGCGTCTTGCCCTGGAGGGACCGGGCATGGTCGTCGAAGGACAGATGCCAGCCGAGGCCGCCCTGGATGCGCGCCGCCTCCCGCAGCCGCGCCACCAGCCCGCCGTACGACAGATACGCCTCGGCGACCCACTCGGCACACCCCAGGGCCAGCCCGGCGGGCAGCGCCAGCAGCACGGCGGGGCGCCGCCATGACGGGACGCACAGCGCCGCGGCGAAGAGCGGCACGGCCAGCCAGACGGCGTCGGTGGGGCGCATCAGCGCGGCCACGGCCACCGCGAGGGCGAGCCCGGCCGCCGCGCCGCGGCCCGCGCGCGGCGCCAGTTGCCGGGACGGCTGCCGTACGGCGCGCAGAAAGCAGCCGGTGGCGGTGAGCGCGGCGTAGGCGACCCACAGGTTGGGCATCGCCTGCGGGCCGTAGAACAACGTGATCCACAGACCGGCGAACAGCGCGCCGCCCAGCGCCGGTACGGGGGCGGGCAGCAGACGCCGCCAGGCGCACAGACTGAGCAGCAGCCCGGCGCCGGAGAGCACCGCCAGGTAGCAGTGCAGCACGGTGGCCGAGGTCGTCAGCGCGGCGGCCGGCGCGAGGAGGAAGCTGACACCGCGGGCGCGCGGGGCGCTGAAGAACGCGGCCGGCGTATGGCGGTCGACCTGGCTGACGTACACCGTCTCGTCCCAGCCCAGACCGGGGGTGGTCAGGGCGGAGTAGACGAGGAGGGCGGTGAACGCGGCGGCGACGGCGCCGAGCCACCACAGGTCGTGGGCCACGGCGGAGCGCGTCGCGCGGGCCCGCGGCCGCGGGCCGGGCGGAGCGGTGAGGAGGCTGGCTTGCTGCATGGGCACCACAGTGCGGGCGCCGCCGGGGCACGGCCACATGAGTGGAGCGGTCGGGGCACCCGGCCCGTCCCGCGGCGTCCGTTCCCGCCCCGGGACGGGCTGCCGCGCGTCCGACAGCACAGAGGCCTCGAACGGGCCGGGGCGGCGTTTCACGTGAAACGCCGCCCCTCAGCCGGTCCGAGGCCCCTTGGCCGTCGGTGTGCCGCCTACTTCGCCTGCGGCTTGCGCAGGGAGAGGTGCAGCTCCTTGAGGCGTGCCTCCTCGACCTCGCTCGGGGCGCCCATCAGCAGGTCCTGGGCGTTGCCGTTGAGCGGGAAGGCGATGGTCTCGCGGATGTTGGGCTCGTCGGCCAGCAGCATGACGATGCGGTCGACGCCCGGGGCAATGCCGCCGTGCGGCGGGGCGCCGAACTTGAAGGCGCGGAGCATGCCGCCGAACTCCGCCTCGACGGTGTCCTTGTCGTAGCCGGCGATCGCGAAGGCCTTGTACATGACCTCGGGCTCGTGGTTACGGATCGCGCCGGAGGACAGCTCGGTGCCGTTGCAGACGATGTCGTACTGCCAGGCCAGGATGTCCAGCGGGTCCTTGGTCTCCAGCGCCTCCAGGCCGCCCTGCGGCATGGAGAACGGGTTGTGCGAGAACTCGATCTTGCCGGTGTCCTCGTCCTTCTCGAACATCGGGAAGTCGACGATCCAGCAGAAGCGGAACTCGTCCTCGACGAAGTGCCCGGCGCGCTTGGCGGTCTCGACCCGGACCGCGCCCATGATCTTGGAGACCTCGTCGAACTCACCGGCACCGAAGAACACGGCGTGACCGGGCTTCAGGTCCAGGGCGGCGACCAGCGCCTTGATGTCGTCCTCGGTGAGGAACTTGGCGATCGGGCCGGTCAGCGCGTTCTCTTCGCCGACGCGGACCCAGGCCAGGCCCTTGGCGCCCTGCTGGACGGCGAAGTCGCCCAGCTGGTCGAAGAACTTGCGCGGCTGGTCGGCGGTGTCCGGCACGGCCAGGGCGCGGACGTGCTTGTCGGCGAAGGCCTTGAAGCCGGAGCCCGCGAAGACGTCGGAGACATCCACCAGCTCCAGCTCGGCGCGCAGGTCCGGCTTGTCGGAGCCGTACTTGACCATCGCCTCGCGGAACGGGATGCGCGGGAAGGGGGAGGTGACCTTGCGGCCGTTGCCGAACTCGGTGAACAGCTCGGTCATCAGCTTCTCGACGGGCTGGAAGACGTCTTCCTGCTCGACGAAGCTCATCTCGATGTCGAGCTGGTAGAACTCGCCCGGCGAGCGGTCCGCGCGGGCGTCCTCGTCACGGAAGCAGGGCGCGATCTGGAAGTAGCGGTCGAAGCCGGCGATCATCAGCAGCTGCTTGAACTGCTGCGGGGCCTGCGGCAGCGCGTAGAACTTGCCGGCGTGCAGCCGCGAGGGGACCAGGAAGTCGCGGGCGCCCTCGGGCGAGGTCGCGGACAGGATCGGGGTCGCCATCTCGTTGAAGCCGAGGGTCACCATCTTGTGGCGGATGGCGGAGATGACCGCGGTGCGCAGCATGATGTTGCGGTGCATCCGCTCGCGGCGCAGGTCGAGGAAGCGGTACTCGAGGCGCTTCTCCTCGTTGACGCCGTCGTCCGCGTTGATCGTGAAGGGGATCTGGTCGGCGGCGCCGAGTACCTCGACCTCGGAGACCTCGATCTCGACCTCACCGGTCGGCAGATCGGGGTTGACGTTGTCGGCGCCGCGCGCGCTGACCTTGCCGTCGATGCGGACGACGGTCTCCTTGGTCAGCGAGCCGAGGGCCTCGTTGGCCGGGGTGCCGGGGCGGGCGACGAGCTGGACGAGACCGTAGTGGTCGCGCAGATCGATGAAGAGGATGCCGCCCAGGTCACGTCGATTGTGCAGCCAGCCGCTGAGGCGGACGTCGGTGTCGACGTCCGTGGCTCGGAGCTCGCCGCAGTTATGGGACCGGTACCGGTGCATCGCTCATCCAAGTCGTCGCGAGTGTCGAGGTGAGGAGTTGTCGGGAGAGGGAGAGGAAAAGGTGCACGGGCTGGTCCGCCCGGTCGCTCTCCCCGTGGATCACCCGAAAGGCCACCCCAGGATTGACATAACCGCTCCAGGTTACCGTCCCGGCCCGCACCCCTTCGCTGACATATACGCGTCAGCCTCCACGGGTCCGGATCGCGGCATCCGAATGGGACGACGGTCACGTCCGGCTCACTGGTCGGGTCGCACCAAACGCCCCTAAAGTGAGGCAATGCGCACCGAGGATCTCCTGGCCGCCATCGCGACCGGCCTGTGGCGGTGGGACAACGCATCGGGACGGGTGACCCTCGACGCCGAAGCGGCCCGGCTGCTCGGGCTGCCCGCCGAGCCCGTGGAGCTGACCGAGGCGGCGGTGCGCTCCCGTTTTCATCCCGTCGACTTCGCCGAGGTCAACGGGATCGTGCAGCTCGCGGTCGCCGAGGAGACGCTCGCCGAGGCCCGGCTGCGCATCGTGGACGAGCACGGGCGCATCCAGCGCATCGTCCGCTCCCGCTCCCGCCCCCGGAGCGTCGACGGCGGCTTCGAGCTGGTCGGCACCCTCCAGGAGGTGCCCGAACCACAGCCCGGCACCGCTGCCGCGCACACCCCGATCACCGGCGACTGGCGCCGCTCCCGCGAGGCGTTTCTGCTGGACGCGGGCCGGGCGCTGGCCGAGGCGCGGTCCACCGCCGAGGTGCTGCGGGTCGCGGCCGGGCTGTCGATGCCTGGGTTCATGCCCGACGGGCTGGCGGTCTTCGGCTTCGAGGGCGACCGGCTGTCGGTCATCGGCCACCACGGCCACCAGTCCGGCGACGAGGGGCCGTTCGCCGCCATGACGCTGGCGACCGACCACCCGGCCGCCGAGGTCGTCCGCACCGGCCGGGCGCTCTACCTGCCCACCCCGGCGGAGTACCGCCGCCGCTACCCGGCCACCTGGCCGCCGGACACCCGGTTCCGCCGGACGTCCTGGGCGTTCCTGCCGCTGGTGAACGCGGGCCGGACGATCGGCGCCTGGATGGCGGCGTTCGCCCAGCCGGTGGCCTTCACCCCCGACGAGCGCTCGGTGCTGACCACCGTCGCCCGGATGCTGGCCCAGGCGCTGGCCAGGGCCGGTGTGCAGGAGGAGCAGCAGGAGCTGGCGCTCGGACTGCAGCGCAGCATGATGCCGACGGTGCAGCCGGACATCCCGGGGATGACGGTGGCGGCCCGCTACGTCCCGACCGGCGGCGGGCTGGAGGTCGGCGGCGACTGGTACGACATGATCCCGCTGCCGTCCGGCCGGATCGCGCTGGTCATCGGGGACGTCCAGGGGCACGACGTACGGGCCGCCGGCCTGATGGGGCAGCTGCGGATCGCGCTGCGGGCCTACGCGTCCGAGGGCCACCACCCCGATGCGGTGCTCTCCCGCGCCTCCCGCTTCCTGGCCGGGATCAACGAGACCGAGCTGCGCGGCCACGGCGAGGACCAGCGCTTCGCTACCTGCCTCTACATCGAGGTAGATCCGGCGACGGGGCTGCTGGACATCGCGCGGGCCGGGCACCCCGATCCGGCGGTCCGGATGAGCGACGGCACGATGCTGGTCCGGCCCACCGCGGGCGGGCTGCCGCTGGGCATCGTCCCGGACACCGACTACCCCACCACCCGGCTGGTCCTGGAGCCCGGCGAGACCATGCTGGTGTGCACCGACGGGCTGATCGAGACCGGCGGCCACGATCTGGAGACCGGCTGGGCGCGGCTGCGCGGCGTCCTGGAGGCGGAGGAGTCCGGCGAGGACGGCGCGGAGGGCGCGGACGGCGAGAGCCTGGAGCGGCTCGCCGACGCGCTGGTCCAGGCCGTACACGGGCCGCCGTCGCACCACACCACCGGGCCACTGGTGGACCGCCGCGAGGACGACATCGCCCTCCTGCTGCTGCGCCGGGAGGGCGCCGCCTGCGCGGTCGGCACCGGCGGCCTGCTGCCCCCGCAGCCCGTCCGGCGCACGGTGCTCTCCGTGGCGCAGGCCGAACCGGAGCGGATAGCCGCAGCCCGCCGGCAGGTCCGGGACGTGCTGCATGACTGGGCCGACCCGGATCAGGTGGACTCGGCGGTGCTGATGGTCTCGGAGATGGTCACCAACGTCCTGCTGCACACCGACGGGGACGCGCTGCTGGTCGCCGAGATCACCGGTGAGCGGGGCGCCCGGCGCATCCGGGTCGATGTCGCCGACAGCAGCGATGAGTTGCCGCACCGCCGCCGGCCCGGCGAGCTGGCGTCGTCGGGGCGCGGTCTGGTGCTGCTGGAACTGCTGGCCGGCGCGTGGGGCGTGGACCCGCGCGGGGACGGCAAGTCGACGTGGTTCGAGCTCTACGAGGAGGCGGGGGAGGCGGCGGGCCCGCTGTCGTCGGAGTCCGAGCCCGCGGCGTAGTGCACCCGCAGCTCGTGGAGCACCCCGGTCACGGCGGCGGTCAGCGGTACGGACAGCAGCATGCCGAGGATGCCGGCGACGCTGGCGCCCGCGGTGATCGCCAGCATCACGGTCGCCGGGTGCATCTGGACCGTACGGCTCTGGATCATCGGCTGGAGGACGTGCCCCTCCAGCACCTGCACTGCCAGGACGACGCCGAGCGCCCACAGCGCGATCACGAAGCCGCGGTCGGCCAGCGCCACCAGGATCGCCACCGCGCCGGAGATGAAGGCGCCGAGGTAGGGGATGTAGGCACCGACGAAGACCAGGGCGCCCAGCCCGACGGCCCCGGGCACCTGCAGGATCAGCAGCCCGACGGTGATGCAGATGGCGTCGATCAGCGCGATGAAGGTGGTGCCGCGCATGAAGCCCTCGATGCTCTGGAAACCGCGGCGGGCCATCCGCTCCAGCTGCGGTGCCGAGTTGCCGGGCGCCCAGTCCCGCAGGGCGCGTACGGCCTTGTCGGAGTCCCGCAGGAAGAAGAAGGTCAGCAGCAGGGCCAGGACCGAGGCGGCGAGGAACTGGCCGACGACGCTGACACCGGCCAGCAGCCCGGAGGCCGCGGTGCCCCCGAACTTGGCCACCAGGTCCTTGGACTTGGCGGCGAGGTCGTCGAGCGACGTACCGGCCGCCCCGAAGTGCTGGGAGAGGTCCTTGGCGGCGCTCCGGAGCGAGGCGATGATCTGGTCCCCGGTGTCGACCAGCGCGCTGACGACGATGTATCCGGCACCGCCGACCACCACCACGAGGACCGCACAGGTCAGCCCGGCCGCCAGCGAACGGTTGAGCTTCATCGCCACCAGCCGCCGGTAGAGCGGCCCGAGCAGCCCGCTGCCCAGCAGCGCCAGCAGCACCGGCGTCACGGCCGCGCTCAGTTCGACGCACAGCCACACCCCGACGGCCAGCACGGCCGCGATCAGCAGCGCCACCAGACACCAGGCCCCGGCACGGCGGGCCTCGATCGGCAGCAACGGGCCGGTGGCCTGCGGCCGTTCGCCGTCGGCGCCGGGCCGGTTTTCCTCCGAGTCGTTTCGCACCCGGACAGTCCACCACGGCAGAAGGTCCGGAGACGCACCGCGGAAGAGGCCGGGGGCGGCGTTTCACGTGAAACGCCGCCCCCGCTGCCGACGTACCGTCAGCGCTCGCCGGCGGGGATCGACCCGAGCCGTCCGGCCTGGAAGTCCTCGAAGGCCTGGGCCAGTTCGGCGTGGGTGTTCATCACGAACGGGCCGTAGTGCCTCATCGGCTCACGGATCGGCAGCCCGCCCAGCAGCACCACCTCGAAGTTCGGGCTGCGCGACTCCTGGGACTCGTCCGCGCGGATCGTGATCGAGTCTCCGCCGTTCCCGAACACGACCGTCTGGCCCATACGGAACGGGCGCCCCTCGGCACCGGCCGCACCGCGTCCGGCCAGGGCATAGGCGAGGGCGTTGAAATCCCTGCGCCAGGGCAGCGTCAGCTCGGCGCCCGGGTTCACCGTCACATGCATCATCGTGATCGGCGTGTGCGTGATGCCCGGCCCCTGGTGGCCGTCGAGGTCACCGGCGATCAGCCGCAGCAGCGCCCCGCCGTCGCCGGAGGTCAGCAGCTTGACCTTGCCGCCGCCGATGTCCTGGTAGCGGGGGGCCATCATCTTGTCGCTCTTCGGCAGGTTCACCCACAGCTGGAGGCCGTGGAAGAGGCCACCGGCCATGACGAGCGACTCCGGCGGCGCCTCGATGTGCAGCAGCCCCGAACCTGCCGTCATCCACTGGGTGTCGCCGTCGTTGATGACCCCGCCGCCACCGTGCGAGTCACGGTGCACGAAGGTGCCGTCGAGCAGATAGGTCACGGTCTCGAAGCCGCGGTGCGGGTGCCAGGGCGTGCCCTTGGCCTCGCCCGGCGCGTACTCCACCTCACCCATCTGGTCCATCATGATGAACGGGTCGAGGTGCGTGTAGTCGATCCCGGCGAACGCGCGGCGCACCGGGAATCCCTCGCCCTCGAATCCGCTCGGAGCGGTGGCCACGGCCACCACGGGACGGGCGTGCGCCGCGGCGGGCGCCGCCACGCGCGGCAGGGTCAGCGGATTCTCTACGGTCACTGCGGGCATGACGGCCTCCTCGGTCGCTCACCAACTTAGTTGAACAGTGAACAACCCGCAAGGCTCGCGACATTCCCGCCCACATTCCTCCTGGTCAGACGGACACTCGGCACTGCGCGCACCTCCAGACGCACTGCGGGCCGGCCCCTCCACGGGACCGGCCCTCGATTCAGCCCGGCAGCGGCTCTCCGCCGGCCGCGCGCCAGGGGCGGCTAGCCGTACATCCGCCGCATCGCGAAGTCGACCATCTCCTCCACGGCCTTCGCGTCGAAGACCATCCGGTGGTCGCCCTCCATGTCGAGGACGAAGCCGTAGCCGGTCGGGAGCAGGTCGAGCACCTCGGCGCCGGTGATCACGAAGTACTTGGACTCCTTGCCCGCGTACCGCCGCAGCTCCTTGAGCGAGGTGAACATCGGGATCACCGGCTGCTGGGTGTTGTGCAGCGCCAGGAAGCCGGGGTTGTCGCCGCGCGGGCAGTAGATCTTGGACGTGGAAAAGATGCCCTGGAAGTCCTCGGCGGACATCGAGCCGGTGGTGAAGGCGCGCACCGCGTCGGCGAGGGACGGCGGGGACGGCTCGGGATACAGCGGCTGCTCGCCGTAGCCCCCGGGGGCCGCTTGCTGCGGCGGGGGCGGCGCTCCGTACTGCTGCTGCCCGGCACCCGCGTTCTGGTCGTAGCCGTACATGCGCCACAGCGTACTGAGTCGGCGATTCGCCGGGGGACGCTCGTCACAGATGGGCGGTAGGGGTTGATTCTTATTACCGGTGGGTAGCATCATCGTAGGCACTTGCTACTTGCTGGTATTTGCGTTTGAGGTCCTCCCTCCCGAACCCTTACGGAGCCGTATCCATGGGGCACTACAAGTCGAATCTCCGCGACATCGAGTTCAACCTCTTCGAGGTGCTCGGCCGGGACAGCGTGTACGGCACCGGACCGTTCGCGGAGATGGACGTCGACACCGCCAAGAGCGTGCTGTCCGAGATCGCCCGGCTGTCCGAGAACGAGCTGGCCGAGTCGTTCGCCGACGCGGACCGCAACCCGCCGGTCTTCGACCCGGACACCAACACCGCGCCGGTGCCGGACACCTTCAAGAAGAGCTACCAGGCCTTCATGGACGCCGAGTGGTGGCGCCTGGGCATCCCGGAGGAGCTCGGCGGCACCACCGCGCCGCGCTCCCTCCTCTGGGGCTTCGCGGAGACGATCCTGGGCGCCAACCCGGCCGTGTGGATGTACGCCTCCGGCCCCGCCTTCGCCGGCGTCCTCCACGAGGAGGGCACCGAGGAGCAGCACCGCATAGCCCAGCTGATGGTGGACAAGCAGTGGGGCTCCACGATGGTGCTCACCGAGCCGGACGCCGGTTCGGACGTCGGCGCCGGCCGCACCAAGGCCGTGCAGCAGGCGGACGGCACCTGGCACATCGAGGGCGTCAAGCGCTTCATCACCTCCGGTGAGCACGACATGTCCGAGAACATCGTGCACTTCGTCCTCGCCCGCCCCGAGGGTGCCGGTCCGGGCACCAAGGGCCTGTCGCTGTTCATCGTGCCGAAGTACGACTTCGACTGGGAGACCGGCGAGCTGGGCGAGCGCAACGGCGCCTACGCCACCAACGTCGAGCACAAGATGGGCCTCAAGGCCTCCAACACCTGTGAGATGACGTTCGGCGCCAACCACCCGGCCAAGGGCTGGCTGCTCGGCGAGAAGCACGACGGCATCCGCCAGATGTTCAAGATCATCGAGTTCGCCCGGATGATGGTCGGCACGAAGGCCATCGCCACCCTCTCCACCGGCTACCTCAACGCGCTGGAGTACGCCAAGGAGCGCGTGCAGGGTCCGGACCTGGCGGCCTTCACCGACAAGACCGCCCCGCGCGTCACCATCACCCACCACCCCGACGTGCGCCGCTCCCTGATGACGCAGAAGGCGTACGCCGAGGGCATGCGCTCGCTGGTGCTCTACACCGCCACGGTCCAGGACGAGATCCTCGTCAAGGAGGCCGCGGGCGAGGACGCGAGCGCCGCGATCCGCCTCAACGACCTGCTGCTGCCGATCGTCAAGGGCTACGGCTCGGAGAAGTCCTACGAGCAGCTGGCGCAGTCGCTGCAGACCTTCGGTGGCTCCGGGTACCTCCAGGAGTACCCGATCGAGCAGTACATCCGGGACGCCAAGATCGACACCCTCTACGAGGGCACCACGGCGATCCAGGGCCAGGACTTCTTCTTCCGGAAGATCGTCCGCGACCAGGGCCAGGCGCTCACCGCCCTCTCCGACGAGATCAAGAAGTTCCTCGCCGACAACATCGGCGGCGAGGAGCTGGAGCAGGCCCGTGGCGAGCTGGCCAAGGCCGCCGCCGACCTGGAGGCGATCGTCGGCGCGATGCTGACCGACCTCGCCGCGACCGAGAAGGACGTCAAGTCCATCTACAAGGTCGGCCTCAACACCACCCGCGTGCTGATGGCCTCCGGCGACGTCGTCATCGGCTACCTCCTGCTCAAGGGCGCGGCCGTGGCCGCCGAGAAGCTGGCCGGCACCTCGGCGAAGGCTGTGTCCGCCAAGGATGTGCCCTTCTACACCGGCAAGATCGCCGCGGCGAAGTTCTTCGCGCACAACGTGCTGCCGGGTGTCAGCGTCCAGCGCGGTCTGGCCGAGTCCGTCGACCAGTCGCTGATGGAGCTCGACGAAGCCGCGTTCTGACGGCACGCGCCGCGGCCCAGGCCGCGGCGCTTCTCTTAGAGGTCTCTCAGATTGACCGTTCAGACTGACGTGGCCCGCCTCTCTTCCCCCGGAGAGGCGGGCTCCGTCATGTCCGGGGAGGTACGACGGATGGCAGGGCGACACGGCGGGCACGCCTCCCGTGGGCCGGCAGCGCGGACGGGGCGACCAGAATCCGCCGTTCCGCTCCCATTACCGGCCCGGGAGAAGGAAATCCTGGCCGGAAGGGTGCGCAGTCGCGGCGCACGCGCACAGGGAATGCGGGGTCCGGCTCCTTATGCTGATTCCATGACCAACTCCGCCCGCTTCGATCGCGGCCACACCGACGACCTGATGTCCTATCTCGCCGCGAGTCCGTCGCCCTACCACGCGGTCGCAAATGCGGCGGAGCGGCTGGAGAAGGCTGGTTTCCGGCAGGTCGCCGAGGTCGACGCCTGGGACGGCGAGAGCGGCGGGAAGTACGTCCTGCGCGGCGGCGCGATAGTCGCCTGGTACGTGCCGGAGGGCGCGCACGCGGCCACTCCGTACCGAATTGTCGGGGCTCACACCGACTCTCCCAATCTGCGAGTCAAGCCGATTCCGGACACCGGCGCCCGCGGCTGGCGGCAGATCGCCGTCGAGATCTACGGCGGCACCCTGCTGAACACCTGGCTCGACCGCGATCTGGGGCTGAGCGGGCGGGTGACGCTGGCGGACGGCAGCCACCGGCTGGTGCATGTCGACCGGGCACTGCTGCGGGTGCCGCAGCTGGCCGTGCACCTCGACCGCTCGGTGAACGCCGAGGGGCTGAAGCTGGACAAGCAGCGTCACATGACGCCGATCTGGGGCCTGGGCGAGGTGGCCGAGGGCGATCTGATCGCGTTCGTCGCCGAGGAGACCGGCGTCCCGGCCGGTGAGATCAAGGGCTGGGACCTGATGGTCCACAGCATCGAACCACCCGCCTATCTGGGCCGCGACCGCGAGCTGGTCGCCGGTCCAAGAATGGACAACCTGCTCTCGGTACACGCCGGTACCGCCGCGCTCATCGCCGCGGCGGCCGCCGGAAGCGCCCTGACCAGCATTCCGGTGCTGGCCGCCTTCGACCACGAGGAGAACGGCAGCCAGTCCGACACCGGCGCGGACGGGCCGCTGCTCGGCACGGTCCTGGAGCGCTCGGTCTTCGCCCGCGGCGGCTCGTACGAGGACCGGGCGCGGGCCTTCGCCGGCACCCTCTGCCTGTCATCCGACACCGGGCACGCCGTGCACCCCAACTACGGTGAGCGGCACGACCCGGGCCACCACCCGATGCCCAACGGGGGACCGATTCTCAAGGTCAACGTCAATCAGCGCTACGCCACCGACGGCAGCGGGCGGGCCGTCTTCGCGGCGGCCTGCGAGCGGGCCGGGGTGCCGTGGCAGAGCTTCGTCTCCAACAACTCGATGCCGTGCGGGACCACCATCGGGCCGATCACCGCGGCCCGGCACGGCATCTCGACGGTCGACATCGGAGTGGCCATCCTGTCCATGCACTCGGCACGTGAGCTGTGCGGCGCCGAGGACCCGTATCTGCTGGCGAACGCCCTGACGGCCTTCCTGGAGGGCTGAGTTGGAGTTCTCACTGCTCGGCCCGATCGCCGTGACGACCGGCTCCGCGGAGCTGTCGCTCGGGCCCGCCAAACGGCGCAGTGTGCTGGCGCTGCTCCTGCTGCAACCCAACACCACCGTCCCACTGGAGCAGTTGATCGACTCCCTGTGGGAGGACGAACCCCCCGAACACGCCCGTACGGTCGTCCAGGGGCATGTCTCGCGACTGCGCGCCACGCTCGCCGAGGGCGGTGCGGAGGCATACGGCATCGAGCTGACCACCCATGGCTCCGCCTATCTCCTGCGGCTGCCGGAGGAGCTGATCGACGCTCACCGGTTCGGTGAGCTGGTGGCACTGGCGCGCCCCGAGGCCGCTCCGGCCGATGCGGTGCCCCTGCTGCGCGAGGCGCTCGGCCTGTGGCGCGGGCCCGCGCTGACCGGCACGGTCACCAGCCCGCCGTTCGCGGCCGCCGCCCACGCGCTGGAGGAGCGGCGGCTGACGGCCGTGGAGGCACTGGGCCGGGCGCACGGCGCACTCGGCGAGCACGAACAGGCCGCGGCCATCCTCTACTCGGCGGCGGTCAACCACCCGCTGCGCGAAGGCCTGATCGCCGGGCTGATGCGGGCGCTGTTCCGTACGGGGCGGCAGTCCGATGCCCTGGAGTGGTTCCACCGCACCCGGCGGCTGCTCAACGAGGAGCTGGGCGTCGATCCCGGCGAACGGCTGCGCGGCGCCTATGAGGAGATTCTGCGCGCGGAGGCGGCCGGCGGCGGACGGGAGAAGCCGGCGGGCCAGGCGCGTACGGCGGGCACCGCCTCCGGGGACGGTCGCGGCGGGGCTTCCGCAGCGGGCCGTGCCGCGGCAGGCGGTGGGCCGCAGGCTCCCGCAGGTGCGGGTCAGGAGCCCGCACCGGGCGGCAGCGGTGCGGAGCCCGGGGCCGACGGGGCGCGGACGGGCGCGGCGGACGGCGCCCGTGCCGGGTCCGGCTCGGCGCGGGCCGGTGCGGCACCGCGACTGCTGCCCCGGCCGCCGGCCCGCTTCCTGGGCCGGGAGGACCAGCTCACCGCGCTGACGGCGGTGCTGACGGACCGTGCGACCGGGGAGAGCCCGCTCGCTGTGGTGGCGGGGCCGGCCGGCGTCGGCAAGACCGCCTGTGCCGTGCAGTGGGCGCACCAGTACGCCGGGGCCTTCCCCGACGGCCAGCTCTTCGCCGATCTGCGCGGTTTCGGCGAGGGCGACGAGACGGCGCCGGCCGAGATCCTGCGCGACTTCCTGCTGGCGCTGGGCACCCCGCCGGAGCAGGTGCCCGGTTCGGCGGAGGCCGCTTCCGCGCTGTTCCGCTCGCTGGTCGCGGAGCGCCGGCTGCTGGTCGTGCTCGACAATGCGCGCAGCTCGGCGCAGGTACGGCCGCTGCTGCCCGGCGGCCCGCACTGCGCCACGGTCGTCACCAGCCGCAGCCGCCTCGACGGGCTGGTCGCCACCGACTGCGCCCGGCCGGTCGGCCTCCATCCCCTCGGCCACGAGGAGGGCGCGGCGCTGCTCGGTGCCATGCTCGGCCCGGAGCGGGTCGCCGAGGACCCGGCGGCCGCCCGCGAACTGGTCGATCTGTGCGACGGTCTGCCGCTGGCGCTGCGGGCCGCGGCCGCCCAGCTGACCGCCCGGCCGCGCTGGCGGCTGGCCCGGCTGGCGGCGGCGCTGCGCGACGAACGGCGGCGGCTGGCGCTGCTGTCCGCGGAGGACACCGGGATCGCGGCGGCCCTGCGGATGTCCGTCGCCCGGCTGTCGGCCGACGACGCACAGCTGCTCAGCGCGCTGGCGACCAGCGCGGACGGGCACCTCAACGCGTCGCTGGCGGCGGCGCTCGCCGGCTACGACCCGGAGCGCACCCAGGACGGTCTGGACCGGCTGGCGGAGATGCATCTGGTGGACGAGGAGGCCACCGATGTCTACACGATCAGCACCCTGACCCAGCTGTTCGCGCGGGACGAGCGCGGGGAGAGCGGCGAGGGCAGGCGCGGTACGGAGGACGGCCAGGAGGCGTGACGAGCGGCGTGGCCGAGCGCGTGACGGCCCCGGCAACGGGGCGTTAGGCGCACGTTAGTGGCACGGCAGCGGCGGTCGGCAAGGTAGTGGTCACACCGCAGGACAGACCACGGGACGTACCGCCGACGCGGCACGGACCACCGACCGGGGGAGACCGGAATGCCGCGCAGCCACGACCGCTCCGAGACCGTCATCGGGACCGGCGCCGGGGCCGACGCCTCCCGGCCGTCCGGCGCGATCCGCCGCCGTACGCTGCGGATCGCCGCGGCGGGGCTGACCGCCGTCGCCGCGCTCACCCTCACGGCCTGCGGCGGCCAGGACAACCCGCTCCAGACCGGCGCCGCCAAGCCGTTCAACCCGGCGCCCGAGGCCGTCAAGGCCCCGGCCGCGCAGGGTGACGGCGGCCCCCAGGGCGGTGCCCGGCCCGACGGCGGCCGCGCGGAGCAGGCCTCGGCGGGACACCGCGGCTCCGGCACGGGTGCCGGGGCGAGCGGCACCGGGGCGGGCATGCGCAACGCAGGCAGGAGCAGCGGCGCCGGCACCGACGCCCGGCACACCGCCTGCGACGCCGCGAAGATGCGGATCGTCGCCCAGCAGCTGAAGCGGCCGGTCAACCACCTGCTGCTGAAGGCCACCAACACCTCCGGCGCCACCTGCGACCTCCACCTCGCCCCCTACCTGCGGTTCGACGACGCGCAGTCCCCCCTCGCGGAGCTGCCGGACAGCCGACCGCAGGCCGTGGTCACCCTCGCCCCCGGCGAGTCCGGCTACGCCGGTGTGCTGACCTCGTCCGCGGACGGCTCCGGCAGGAACGGCCGCACCATGACCTCGCTGTCGGTCAGCCTCCCCGGCCGCGACGGCAAGGGCAGCATCGGCGGCTCGAAGGCGGTGGCGCTCCCCGGCGGCTCGGTGTTCGTGGACGACAGCGCATGGGTGACGTACTGGCAGGCCGACCCGAGCACCGCGACCACGTGGTGAACCCCGGCCGGTGACGCATCGGTCCGCGCCCCCGATCCGGGGGCCGGTGAACCGCCCGGCAGGCCGTCCGCCGTCTGACACAGGCTGAAGAGGCCGACGGCAGAGCCCCCTTGAACCAGGGCGCCCGCATCCCCCAGCGGGCGCCCTTTCCTTTGCCCGCTGTCCCGTCATGTCCCACACCCCGACTCGTCCTGTCCCGCGCTCCCGGCGACGGTGCTGGTCACAGCCGTGCACACGAACGGGACATCCCGGGGGACGAGGAACCTCCGGGCCGCCCCGGTGCCCCGCTCGACGATGGCTTCCGTCGCCGTGAGCAGACCGCCCGGCGGCTCAGTGATCGGCCAACCGGCCGTAGACGGAGGGGAATCGGCATGGACGAGCACAGCAGCACGCGCCCCGCGGACACCACAACCCCCGCGGACCGCACGCGCCGTTGGCGGTCCCCGTTCCGCAGGACCGTGTGGCGCACGGTCCTGCCGACGGTGGCGGCCGCGGGGATCGGCGTCGCGGGGTTCACCACGACCGCCCACGGCAGTGAGAGGGGCGCCGCGACCGCTGACGGGCGCACCGCCACCGGGCTCTCCCACGACAGCTCCGCCCGCACCGTCCGCACCGCGGGCACCGGCGCCGCGCGGCAGGCCGCCGCTGCCGACTTCCCGACATGGGGTACCCGTTGGGTGGTGCATGCCGCCGCGGACAGCAGCTCCCCCGCCGTCGGAATGATCAACAAGTCGGCGCCGGGACAGGACCGGGTCACCGCCGACTACCAGGTCGACACCGGCCGCAAGGTGTGCGAGGGCAGTTCCTGCTCGACGTTCATGGCGCACCTCACCGGGCCGGTCAGCGGCTTCCTCAGTGTGGTCGCGGTGGACATCGCGCAGGACCGGCTGCCGGGTGTCCCGGTCCAGGGCGGCGGTGGGCAGCCGCAGCCCGGCGGTTCGCGTGAGGAGACGCTGAACCGCGCCGCCACCTGGCTGACCGCCGATAACGGCGCGCAGGTCCCGTACAGCCAGGCCAAGGTCTGGAAGGACGGCTACCGCCAGGACTGCTCGGGCTATGTCTCGATGGCGCTCGGGCTGCCGGCGCCCGGCACCAACACCGTGGGGCTGGCCACCGACCGGGGCATCACCCGGCCGATCCCGGTCGGCGAGCTGAAGCCCGGTGACCTGCTCATCGACGCCTCCGGTGACAACAACACCCGGCATGTGGTGACCTTCGAGAAGTGGAACAACGACGCCCATTCCTCGTACACCGCCTATGAGCAGCGCGGTGGCCACGGCACCGACCACCGGACGCTGACCTACGGCCTGCCCGGCGGCGACGCCGAGTTCACGCCCTACCGTCCGGTGAAGTTCGGCGACTGACTCCGGCCGAACGGAGCAGGGGCCCGACGGAAGATCTCACGCTGTTTCACGTGAAACGTCACCAAGGGGTCCGGGCGCGATCCGGATCGCGGCATGAGGGACACTTCCGCCGCAGGGAGCGGAAGTGCCCCTCGCGCGCGCATGCCCGCTGTGCTGGAATGCGAGACGTGCCTGGCCATCAGAACCATGCCGCTCATGTCCGCCGCAAGCCTCTGGCCCCTCTGCCCGACGAACTCTCCGGCCCGGTACGGGACTTCGTCGCCGCCTTACGCCGCACACATGGCGAACTCGGCTACAGCCTGAAGGAGTTGGAGAGCCGGCTGCCCGCCAGCCGCTCCTCCCTGTCTCGCTATCTGCGGGGGCAGAGCCTGCCCGATGAACGGCTGCTGGTGCAGTGGTGCAAGCTCTCCTTCACCGGTGAGGACCGGCTGCCCGCCCTCGTCGACCTGCTGCACCGCGCCCAGGCGGCGGACGCGGGCGAGCGGGCGGCGGAGCGGGACGGCACGTCCGACGGTGAGGTCCGGACGGATGCCGAGGCGCCGGCCGGCGAAGGTGCGGAAGCCGGGGCCACGGCGGCCGCGCGGCGAAGGCGGCGGCTGGTGTTCACCGGGGCCGGGACCGCCGCACTGCTCCTCGCCGCGGCGCTGGCCGTACCGGCGCTGACCGGCTCGAACGGGTCGCCGGACCGCAGCGGCGACGGCAGGGCGCGGGGCGCGGAGGGCGCGGCGTCGGCCACCGGCTCCGCCCGGATCACCGTCCACAACGTCGAACGGGGCTGCCACAGCAGCATGTGGTTCCGGGTCGATCGTGGCGGCGCTCAGATGTGGGTGCCAGCCATCCGTATTCGCCCGGAACAGGTGGAGAACACCGCACTGCCCGGCTGCCCGGACTGACTCCGCTGCCCGGGTGCGGGAGCGGATCTTTGTTCCCCGCAGATCGCCCTCACCCCCGCCACGGAGCCTCGCATAACACCCTGACCTGCGATGACGCCATGGCGGCAGGGTGCGCGGTGCACCGACCCTGGCGCCCCGGCCCGCTATGGATATCGTGGCCGTGCCATGACAGACACACCACGCTGACACCGCAGCAACTCACTGGGGGACCACCCATGACCGCACGCCGCTCCCGCCGCCGCTCCGCCGCGTATGCCGCGCTGGCCCTCGGTCTGGCGGGCTCGCTCGCGCTGACCGGCTGCAACAGCCACTCCTCGAAGAAGTCGAAGAAGTCGAAGAAGTCCTCCTTCTCGTCCTCCAAGAGCAAGAAGCGCAAGATCATCGGCGGCGGTGCGGCAGCGGCGGGCGCCGGGGCGGCCTCGCGGCGGG
This sequence comes from Streptomyces sp. NPDC048612, assembly GCF_043199295.1. Lineage (NCBI taxonomy): Bacteria > Bacillati > Actinomycetota > Actinomycetes > Kitasatosporales > Streptomycetaceae > Streptomyces > Streptomyces sp. NPDC048612. The sequence continues at coordinate 708,899 of NZ_JBICVV010000002.1, read as the reverse complement.
TGCCCGACTGCTACCCGAGCACGTACAAGGTCACGTTCTCCCAGCAGACCGGCCCGAAGAGCCATGTGGCCGTGAAGTTCAAGAACTCCGGCAGCCGTGACTGCAAGCTCTACAACGCGCCGCTGCTGCGCTTCGACAACGCCAAGAAGCCGCTGCCCCTGCTGCAGGGCACGCCCGGCCACCTCGACGGCACCCGCATCACCGTGCCCGCCCACGGCTACGCCTACGCGGTCATCCCCACCAACACCGCGGCCACCAAGGGCAACGAGCAGAAGTCGGTGGCCGTCGACTTCATGGGCATCTCGGCCGGCTCCCCGACGCACGGTCCGGCCACCGTCAGCTTCGCGGAGAAGCGGCTCCACATCTCCGTCGGCAAGAGCAAGGTCACCAACTGGAGCTCCAGCATTCACGGGGCGCAGCTGGCGGGCGGCGTCGGCAAGTAGCGCACGCCGGCCGGTCCGCCGGCCGGCCTCAGCCCCGGGCCCGCCCCACGGCCCCGGGGCTCTCCGCTCCTACTCGGCGTCCAGCCCGGCCAGCACGAGCCCCAGACGGGCCGCCCCGCCCTCGACGATCTCGACCGGGACGCCCCAGTCCTGCTGGTGCACATGGCAGGCGGGGTACTCGATGTCCGGGGCGTCGTCACAGGACGCGGCCATCGCCGAGACGTGCAGCACGCCCTCGGTCACACCGTCCGCGAGCACCAGGTCCCGGGTGAGGTCGGTGCCGGCGCCCGCGCCGTCGGCGAGCAGCTCCGGCGGCGTCGCGCTGACCAGCAGCCGGGTCGAGGGGCCGTAGCGGGTGTCCAGCTTCTGCCCGGCCGGGGCCTGGAAGACCACCTCCAGCCGCAGCGCTCCCGGGGCGACCTCGGTGGCCGCGCGCTGGGTGCGATGCGCCACCGACTCGACGCGGATCGCCTCCTCCGGCAGCCGCAGCCGGGTCAGCCGGTGCCGCGCCGACTCCACCACCACGATGTCGGCGTCGACGAGCACCGCGTCGGACGGCTCACGCAGATCCTTCGCCAGCGTCGTCACCTCACCGCTCGCGGGGTCGAAGCGGCGCAGTGCGTGGTTGTAGGTGTCCGCGACGGCGACCGAGCCGTCGGGCAGCGCGGTCACCCCCAGCGGGTGCTGCAGCAGCGCCTGGCCGGCGGCGCCGTCGCGGTGCCCGAAGTCGAACAGGCCGGTGCCGACGGCCGTACGGACGACATAGCCGTCCCCATCCCCGGCGGGCTCGACCCAGCGGACCGCGCTGGTCTCCGAATCCGCGACCCACAGCCGGTCGCCGGCCGCCGCGAGCCCGGACGGCTGGGCGAACCACGCCTCGTCGGCCGGGCCGTCCACCAGGCCCTCGTTGGTGGTGCCGGCCGCGACCTGGACCGTGCCGGCCACCGGGTCGTACGTCCACAGCTGGTGCACCCCGGCCATCGCGATCCACAGCCGGTCCTGCCACCAGGCGAGGTCCCACGGCGAGGAGAGGTCCACCTCGCGCGCCGGACCCGAGGTCGGCGAGCCCTGCCACCACTGCCTGCCGGTGCCGGCCACCGTCTCCAGCGCACCGCTGCCGGGGTCGAAGACGCGGATGGCGTGGTTGACCGTGTCCGCCACGGCGACCCTGCCGTCGGGCAGCAGTGCCAGGCCCTGCGGCTCGTTGAACGAGTCCGCGGTCAGCCCGCGCTCGCCGCTGCCGATCCGGCGCCGCACCTGCTCGCCGTCCGCCGCCAGCTCCACCAGCTGGTGCCGGGTGGTGTCCGAGACGAGGAAACCGCCGCCCGGGAGCCGTACCGCCTTGCCGGGGAAGCGCAGGTCGGTGGCCACCGGCTCCGGCGGTACGTAGGGTCCGTCGCCGCGGCGCAGGGTCCCCTTCGCCGTGTGCTCGGCCTCCAGCTCCTCGACGAGCTTCTCGATGGCGTGCGCATGGCCCTCGCCGGCGTGCTGGGCGACCACATATCCCTCGGGGTCGATCACCACGAGCGTCGGCCAGGCCCGTACCGCGTACTGCTTCCAGGTGGCGAGCTCGGGGTCGTCGAGGACGGGGTGCTCGACGCCGTACCGCTCCACGGCGTCGACGACGGCCTGGTGCTCGGCCTCGTGCACGAACTTCGGGGAGTGCACGCCGATGATCACGACGGTGTCGCGGTGCCGCTCCTCCAGCTCCCGCAGCTCATCCAGGACATGCAGACAGTTCACACAGCAGAAGGTCCAGAAATCCAGGACGACAATGCGTCCTCGCAGGTCGGAGAGGGTCAGATCCTTGTTGCCGGTGTTCAGCCAGCCGCCCTTGCCGGTCAGCTCGGGGGCGCGGACGCGTGCACGTGAAGCCATGTGCACATTCAACGTCACTCCGGTGCGTGCGCATTCCGCAGGGCCCCGCGGGAACAGGTCAGCCATGCACCCATCTCCCGGGGAAGCCTCCCCGCGCCCGAGCAAGTACCTGGTACGCGACCGCATCTTCGGCATCGGTGACGACTACTGGATCGAGGACGAGCACGGCCGGCACGCCTTCCTCGTGGACGGGAAGGCGCTGCGGCTGCGGGAGACCTTCGAGCTGAAGGACCCCGAGCGGCGGGTGCTGATCACCATCCGCAAGAAGATGCTCAGCCTGCGCGACACCATGACCATCGAGCGGGACGACCAGCCGCTGGCCACGATCCGGCGCAAACGGCTCTCGCTGCTGCGCAACCACTACCGCGTCGAGCTGGTGGACGGCACCGAGCTGGACGTCAGCGGAAAGATCCTGGACCGGGAGTTCGCGATCGAGTACGAGGGCGAACTGCTCGCCGAGATCTCGCGGCGCTGGCTGACCGTGCGCGACACCTATGCGGTCAACGTCGTACGGGAGGACGCCGATCCGCCGCTGCTGATCGCCATCGCGGTGTGTGTGATCCGGCTGGCCGAGCGGGAGCGTGGAGAGGACTGAGAAGCACGCGTTCCCGGTGAACCGCGCACCCCTCTGCGACCGGGGGCCCTCGGCCTACGATGGTCGTCCGAAAGCACTGCCGGGGTGCCCGTGCGCAGCGTAACTTAACTGCACAGACAGCAGCCCGCGTACGAACCGTCCGAGGGGTCCCGTGACCGTCCATCCCAGCCTTCAGTCCTCCATCGATGCCTGGACGCACTCCATAGAAGCGATAACCGAGCTGGTGACTCCGCTCGTCGAAGGCGAGTGGAACAGGGCGACGGGCCTCCCAGGATGGTCCGTGCGCGATGTGGTCTCCCATGTCATCGGCCTGGAATGCGAAATGCTGGGCGACCCACGGCCGATCCACACCCTGCCGCGCGATCTCTACCACGTCCGCACCGAGTCGGCGCGACGCATGGAGGTGCAGGTCGACGTCCGCCGGCACCACACCGCGCCGGAGATGATCAGCGAACTCGAATACACCGTCATCCGCCGCTCCCGGCAGCTGCGCAACGAGTCCCGCCAGCCGGACGCCGTGGTGCGCAGCCCGCTCGGCGAGGACCGTTCGCTGGAATTCGTGCTGCGGCAGCGGGCGTTCGATGTCTGGGCACATGAGCAGGACCTGCGCCGGGCGCTCGGCAAGCCCGGCAACCTCGACTCCCCCGGCGCGCAGGTGACGCGCGATCTGCTGGTGAAGCTGCTGCCCGGCATCGTCGCCAAGCGCGCCCAGGCGCCCGCCGATTCGGCGGTGGTCTTCGACGTCAGCGGACCGCTGGAGTTCCTGCGGACGGTCCGCGTCGACGCCGAGGGCAAGGCCTCGATCGACGGCAGCGTCTCGCTGGGCCCGACGCTGACACTCGCTCTGGACTGGGACACCTTCCACCAGCTGGCCTGCGGCCGGGTGCGCCCGTCGGCCGTCGCCGAGCAGATCAAGATCGAGGGCGACGCCGAACTGGCCGCGGCGGTCCTGGACCACTTCGCGGTCACGCCGTAGCCCGAGGGGTGAGACGGCGTCCGGGCGGGTGTCCGCCGCGCCGCACCCGTGCCCGTCGGACGGCCGGAGCAAGAGCCGGCCTCGGAGTATGAGCCGTTTCACGTGAAACAGCCCTGTCCGTTCCACGTGAAACGGACTCGGCCGCGAACCGCTCGGCCGCCTCAGGCCGGAACGTGAACCGCCTCGACGCGACTGACGACCAGCCGTTCCCGCTCGCGTTGTGCCGCGCTGCGGCGCAGCCGCAGGATCTGTGCGACGCCGAACGCCTCCAGGACGAAGATCGAGGCGAAGGCGATCCGGTAGTTGTCCCCGGTCGCGTCCAGCAGCACCCCGATGGCGAGCAGCGTCGTCATCGAGGCGGTGAAGCCGCCCATGTTGACGATGCCGGAGGCAGTGCCCTGCCGCTCGGGCGGGTTGGCGGGCCGCGCGAAGTCGAAGCCGATCATCGAGGCGGGACCGCAGGCGCCCAGGACCGCACACAGCGCGACCAGCAGCGCCATCGGCGCATGATCGGCCGGCCAGGACAGCACGAGTGCCCACGTCAGCGCCGTGATACCGGCGGTGCCCAGGGCCAGCGGGGTACGGGCCGCGTGGTGACGGGCGATGATCTGGCCGAAGACCAGGCCGACCGCCATGTTGGAGAGCACCACCAGGGTGAGCAGTTCACCGGCGGTACCGCGGGTCAGCCCCTGCGCCTCGACCAGGAACGGCAGCCCCCACAGCAGCAGGAACACCATCGCGGGGAACTGGGTGGTGAAGTGCACCCACATGCCCAGCCGGGTGCCGGGCTCGCGCCAGGCGTCCGCGATCTGCCGGCGCACGAACCCCGCGCCGGTGTGCTGGGCGGACGCGGGCGGCGGAGCGAAGCCGTCGGGGTGGTCCTTCAGGAAGAGCAGCAGCACGATCAGCACGACGATGCCGCCGACGGAGCTGGCGGCGAAGGTCGGGGTCCAGCCGAAGGAATGCAGGAATCGGGCGAGGACGAGCGTGGAGACCAGGTTGCCCGCCATCCCGACCAGCGCCGCGATCTGGGCGATCATCGGGCCGCGGCGGGCCGGGAACCACCGGGAGCCCAGCCGCAGCACGCTGATGAAGGTCAGCGCGTCGCCGCAGCCGAGCAGCGCACGCGAGCCGAGAGCCATGGGGTACGACGCGGAGAGCGCGAAGCCGAACTGGCCGAGGGTGTAGAGCACCACGCCGAGCGTCAGCACCTTCTTGGCGCCGAGCCGGTCGACCAGCAGACCCACGGGGATCTGCATCCCCGCATACACCAGCAGCTGGAGGATGGAGAACGTCGACAGCGCCGAGGCGTTGATGTGGAAGCGGTCGGCGGCGTCCAGCCCGGCCACGCCGAGGCTGGTGCGGTAGGTGATCGCGACGAAGTAGACCGCGACGCCGATGCCCCAGACGGCCATCGCCTTACGGCCGCCGGGCGGGTCGGCGGGCATCAGCCGGGCGCCGCCTATACCGGAACCGCCGGCACCGTCCTGGCCGGGTGAGCCGCCGGCGCTTCCGCTGCCGGCGGTCATCGCACGTCCCCCTGCGCGAGGTTGCGGACCCAGCTGACGTGCCGCTGCACGGCGTCGGTGGCGGCGTCCGCGTCCCCGGCGCGCAGCGCCTCGAGGATCTCCGCGTGCTCGGTGATGTTCTTGGCGATCCGGTCCGGATGCGCGTGCATCACCGCGACCCCCATCCGCAGCTGACGGTCGCGCAGCTGCTCATAGAGCCGGTCCAGGATCTGGTTGCCGGCGCTGCGCACGATGGCGGCGTGGAAGGCGCGGTCGGTGACGGAGACGGCGGCCAGATCGCCGGACGCGGCCTGCTCCCGCATCGTCTCCAGCAGTTCGGTCAGCTCGCCGAGCAGCGGCTCGCCCGCGGGCACCGCCTTGGCCGCGGCGTGCTTCTCCACCAGCAGCCGGGTCTCGACGACATCGGCGATCTCCTGCGCCGAGACCGGCAGCACCAGCGCGCCCTTCTTGGGGTAGAGCTTGATCAGCCCCTCGACCTCCAGCCGCAGCAGCGCCTCGCGCACCGGCGTCCGCGACACCCCCACGGCGTCGGCCAGCTCCCCCTCGGTGAGCAGCATCCCGCCCTCGTAGCGGCGCTCCAGGACGGCGTCCTTGATGTGCGCATAGACCCGCTCGGCGGCGGGCGGCTGCTTGGCGGCGGGCTCTCTGGCAGGGGCGGTGGGCGTGGACGCTGAGGGCATGCGCACAGGATAGATACAACAGGTATACGTCCGACACTCCGTTCCGCGATGCGGACAGGGGAGGTCATGTTTGCCCTGGTAGGGGCGTTATGAGGCCATCGTGGCGGCGTCGCGACAGCCGGCCGGGCCGGTGTGCGCCGCCCGCACCTCGGCCGGCCACCGCCGAGCGCATCCGGCCCGGCCACCGCCCGGCCCGGCCGGACCGGCCACCACCCGCCTCGGCCACCACCCGACGCGTGCCCCTGCCCGTCCGCCGCACGGCGACGTTCTCAGCCCGGCATCCGCCCCTGGGCGACCAGTCGGCGCACGACCTGCGCATGGGCGGGCGCGCAGCGCTCCCGCGCCTCCCGGCGGTCGAACCAGGCGTACTCCGCGATCTCCCGGCCGGGGGCCGGTGCGATGTCCTGGGGCCCGCCGGTGAAGCAGGTCATGTGCAGCCGGCGCCCGTTCTTCCCGTGGGCGACGTCGTGGATGACGAACGCCTCCTGAAGCTCCTCAGCGGGTACCACCAGGCCGAGTTCCTCGCCGAGTTCGCGCGACAGCGCCTCCCGGGCGGTCTCGCCGGGCTCGTACTTGCCGCCCGGGAGATAGAAGGTGTCGTTCCCGCGCGTCCGTACGCTCAGCAGCCGTCCCTCGCGCAGATGCAGCCAGCTCACCGACTTCAGCGGCGCGGCACGCTCCAGGGCGATCAGCGGACGGCCGGTCTCCTCGTCCGTGGGCCGGCCCTGCTCCGTGAAGCCCAGGTGGGCGGAGAAGCCGCGGGCCCGGTCGTTGTCCTCGAAGACCTCCAGGGTCAGCGCGCCGTGCAGCGCCGCCGCATGCTCCAGCAACTCCCGTCCGGCTCCGCCGCCTTGGGCCTCCGGCGCCACGAACAGACCGCCGATCTCCGCCCCGTTGCCGTCCCCGGGCCCGCCGGCCCGCAGTCCGAGAAGTCCGATGACGCGGCCCGCGCGTTCGGCCACCCAGTTCTCCCCCTCGACGAGGTACACCTCGCGGAGGAGCCGGGCCCGTTCGCCCGTGCCCTCCCCGTCGAGGAACGGGTGCGCCTGCCGCGCGGCCCGGGACCACAGGTCGGTGACAACGTCCTGGTCGGACGGGTGATAGCGCCGGATGATCATTTCGCTGCTCATTGCGCCGACCGTAAACAGCCCGGCCGGCCGCGGCAAACCCTTTCCCGGCCCCCTCGGGAAGGGAGACTCCAGGGGGATGTCGGGTCCACCTCAAGGCGTACGGGAGTCCGTACCTGCCGCGTACGGACGGCGGTGAATCTCATGGGTGAATAGAGACAGGGAGCCGGGGAGGCTCCGACATCCAAGGGGAGTTGACCATGCAGCCCAGGACGAACGCCGGCCGCCGTGCGCGGAACACCGTCGTGCTGGCATTGATCGTCGCCTGCCTGTGGGCGGGCGTCGCCCTGACCCGCGGCGCCGCACACACCGACGAATCCGGCTCGACCGGACCGGTGGGCCACTTCAGCCGCGCGGTGGAACTCATCCGCGGCTGACCGGCCACCGGCCCCGTCACCGGCCGCTACGCGGTGCGCGGCTCGCCGCGATAGGTGCCGAACGACCAGAGGTTGCCCTCAGGATCACGGGCAGCGAAGCCCCGCGAGCCGTAGTCGGTGTCGGTCAGCTCCTCGATGATCTCCGCTCCGGCAGCTCTGGCGCGGGCACACAGCTCGTCGGGACGGTCGGTGACGACATAGCCCCCGAACGTCCCGGGCCGCAGCGGCCAGTGGTCGTCCTCCGCCTCCCTGACGGAGCCGAGCATGATGCCGCCGCCTTCGGGCCAGGAGAGCTGAGCGTGCTCGACGCGCTCGCCCTCGCCATGGACCACGGTCTCCTCGAAGCCGAACGCATCGACCAGGAAGCGGATCAGCGCACGGGCGTCACGGGCCCGCAGCGTCGGCCATACCTGGGGTGCGGGCGTGGTGTCGGACAGGCTCTCGGGCATGTTCGCCGGACCTCCTGGATCGGAACGCGGCCCCCGGTGGGCCGCCGGACTCAGCGTTCCCCGAGACGTCCCCGGCGGCTCGGACGTCTCGGAACTCCTCGGCGGGCCACTGGCTGGGCGGGCAGCCGGCCGGCGAGCGGAACTCCCGGGCGAGACAGCCTGGTCGAAGGAGCCGCAGCACACGGCCAGACCGGCCAGCAGTGCCCGGGTGGGTGATCAGCGCGGGGCGGGTGTGCAGCCCGCCGATGAGGGTGTCGTGGGCCCCGGGGGCCTGTGCGGTATCGGGATGGCCGGTCAGCGTGAGCGGCTCATCGAGGGTGAAGAGCAGCGTCAGCCGGGGCGAGGGAAGCCCACGGTGCCGGCCCGGTGGCAGCCCGGCCTGCCGGTATCCGGCGTAGGAGCTGACGTACGGCCGGAGCGGCGGCGCGGTGGCTGCCGACCGGCTGCTCGTCCACCGGGCCGGGGCGGACCCGAGGCGGCGTTTCACGTGAAACGCCGCTCCGAACCGCCCGGTCGCGCATTCCGGCTCATCCCCAGGTGATGAGCCGCTTGGGCCGCTCCAGGATCGCCGCGATGTCCGCGAGCAGCTTGGAGCCCAGCTCACCGTCGATCAGGCGGTGGTCGAAGGACAGCGCGAGGGTGGTGACCTGACGCGCCTTCACCTTGCCCTTGTGGACCCACGGCTGGAGCTTGACCGCGCCGAAGGCGAGGATCGCCGACTCCCCCGGGTTGAGGATCGGCGTACCGGTGTCGACGCCGAAGACGCCGACGTTGGTGATGGTGACCGTGCCGCCGGACATCGCCGCCGGGGAGGTCTTGCCCTCACGGGCGGTGGAAATCAGCTCGCCCAGTTCCTCGGCGAGCTGGGGGAGCGTCTTGGCCCCTGCGTCCTTGATGTTCGGGACGATCAGCCCACGCGGGGTGGCCGCCGCGATCCCGAGGTTCACATAGTCCTTGTAGACGATCTCCTGCCGCGGCTCGTCCCAGGCCGCGTTGACCTCCGGGTGGCGCTTGAGGGCCACCAGGAAGGCCTTGGCGACCAGCAGCAGCGGGTTGACCCGCAGTCCGGCCATGTCCGGGTCCTGCTTGAGTTCCTGGACGAGCTTCATCGTGCGGGTCACGTCGACGGTGATGAACTCCGTGACATGCGGCGCGGTGAAGGCGCTGGTGACCATGGCCTGTGCGGTGGCCTTGCGGACGCCCTTGACCGGCACCCGCCGCTCACGGGCGGCGGCGTCGACGACACCGGTCCCGGCTGCCGCCGCGGGAGCCGCGACGGGAGCGGCCTCGGCCGGTGCGGGCGCCGCTGCCGGGGTGGCGGCGGCATGGACGTCCTCGCGGGTGATGATGCCGTCCGGTCCGCTCGGGACGATCGTCGCCAGGTCGATCCCGAGATCCTTGGCGAGCTTGCGCACCGGCGGCTTGGCCAGCGGCCGCCCGACGGCCCCGGCACCCGCGCCGTTCACGACCGGAGCCACGGGAGCGGCCGGTGCCACGGGAGCGGGCGCCGTCCGCCCGTTCAGCTCCGCCTGGAGCGCGGCGCTCACGGGCTCCGGCTGGGCCGGCACCCCCGCCTGGGGCTTGCGGGCCCGGCGCTTGGTCGAGGACGGCGCGGCGCCGTACCCGACCAGCACGGCCTGCCGGCCCTGCGGCTCGGCCTCCTCCTCGGCCTTGGCGGCCTCCTGCGGAGCGGGGGCCGCCGCCGGTGCCGTGGCGGGCCCGGCGCCCGGGTCGGTGTCCACGGAGATGATGACGGTGCCGACGTCGACGGTGACGCCCTCGCCGAAGTTCAGCTCGTGCACCACCCCGTCGTAGGGAATGGGCAGTTCGACGGCGGCCTTGGCGGTCTCGACCTCACAGACGACCTGGCCGTCGGTGACGGTGTCGCCCGGCTGGACGTACCACTTGAGGATCTCGGCCTCGGTCAGCCCCTCGCCGACGTCCGGCATCTTGAACTCGCGGAAGCGCTGAGCCTTGGCGGTACTTGCAGTCATGGTCACGAACTCTCCTCAAACCCTCAGTACGCCAACGCGCGATCAACGGCGTCGAGCACCCGGTCCAGTCCCGGAAGGTACTCGTCCTCCAGACGGGAGGGCGGGTACGGGGAGTGGAAGCCGCCGACCCGCAGGACCGGGGCCTCCAGGTGGTAGAAGCACCGCTCGGTGATCCGGGCGGCGATCTCGGCACCCGCGCCGAAGAAGACCGGGGCTTCGTGGACGACGATCAGCCGGCCGGTCTTCTCCACCGACGACTGCACGGTGTCGAAGTCGATCGGGGAGAGCGAGCGCAGGTCGACGACCTCGAGCGACTTGCCCTCCTCGGCCGCGACGTTGGCGACGTCCTGACAGACCTTGACCATCGGTCCGTAGGCGGCCAGCGTCAGGTCGGAGCCGGTCCGGGCGATCCGGGCCTTGTGCAGCGGGTCCGGGATCGACTCGGTGTCCAGCCGCGACTTGTCGTGGTAGCGGCGCTTGGGCTCGAAGTAGATGACCGGGTCGTCGCCAGCGATGGCCTGCTGGAGCATCCAGTAGGCGTCGGAGGAGTTCGAGGGAGAAACGATCTTGAGTCCGGCGACATGCGCGAACAGCGCCTCGGGGGACTCGGAGTGGTGCTCGACCGCGCCGATACCGCCCGCATACGGGATGCGGATGACGACCGGCACCTTGACCTTGCCCAGCGCGCGGGCGTGCATCTTCGCGAGCTGGGTGACGATCTGGTCGTAGGCGGGGAAGACGAAGCCGTCGAACTGGATCTCGACGACCGGGCGGTAGCCGCGCAGCGCCATCCCGATCGCGGTGCCGACGATGCCGGACTCGGCGAGCGGGGTGTCGATCACCCGCTCCTCGCCGAAGTCCTTCTGCAGACCGTCGGTGACGCGGAAGACGCCGCCGAGCTTGCCGACGTCCTCGCCCATGACGAGGACCTTGGGGTCGGCCTCCATGGAGGCACGCAGCGACTCGTTGATCGCCTTGGCGATGGTGATCTTCTCGAAGACGGCCATGGTTCAGTTCCCCTCCGCGGCAAGATCGGCATCGGCGAACGACGCCTGATACGCGGCGAACTGCGCGCGCTCCTCATCGACGAGCGCATGCCCGTCGGCATAGACATTCTCGAAGATCGCCATGTTGTCCGGGTCGGGCATGGCACGTACGGCATCGCGGACCCGCTTGCCCAGGGCCTCGCTCTCCTCGTCGATCGAGGCGAGATACGCGTCATCGACGATGCCCTCGGCCTCCAGGTACGTCCGCAGCCGCAGAATCGGGTCCTTGGCCTCCCAGGCCACCCGCTCCTCGTCCTCCCGGTACTTCGTCGGGTCGTCGGAGGTGGTGTGCGCACCCATGCGGTAGGTGAACGCCTCGATGAGCATCGGCCCCTGGCCGGTACGGGCCCGCTCCAGCGCCGCTTTGGTCACCGCCAGACAGGCCAGCACGTCATTGCCGTCGACCCGTACACCGGGGAATCCGAAACCGCGGGCGCGCTGGTAGAGCGGCACCCGGGTCTGCTTCTCGGTGGGTTCGGAAATCGCCCATTGGTTGTTCTGGCAGAAGAACACGACCGGGGCGTTGTAGACCGCGGAGAAGGTGAAGGATTCCGCGACATCTCCCTGGCTGGAGGCACCGTCACCGAAATAGGCGATGACCGCGGAATCCGCGCCGTCCTTCTGCACACCCATCGCATAGCCGGTCGCGTGCAGCGTCTGCGAGCCGATGACGATGGTGTACAGGTGGAAGTTGTTGCTGTTGGGGTCCCAGCCGCCGTGATTGACACCGCGGAACATGCCCAGCAGGTTCGTCGGGTCGACACCGCGGCACCACGCCACACCGTGCTCACGGTAGGTCGGGAAGACGTAGTCGTCGTCGCGCAGCGCGCGGCCGGAACCGATCTGGGCGGCCTCCTGCCCCAGCAGCGAGGCCCACAGGCCCAGTTCGCCCTGGCGCTGGAGGGTGGTCGCCTCGGCGTCGAACTTACGCGTCAGCACCATGTCGCGGTAGAGCCCGCGCAGTTCCTCGGCGGAAAGGTCGATCGAGTAATCCGGGTGCTCGATCCGCTTGCCTTCGGGCGTCAGCAGTTGTACGAGCTGGTCGTGCTCCGCCTGCTCGGGCCGGCCGGAGTTCCGGGCCTTGGCCGGGGACGCCTTCTTCGCCGACGTCGCCTTTTTGGCGGTGGTGCGCTTGCTGCTGCCGCGGGCGTTTTTCCGCTGCGCAGTGCCTTCCACGGTCACGTGCTGCTCCTCCGTCTGTCCGGCCCCCGGGGTCCGCCGGTGGCCGTATTGCGGCTCACCCGGTATCCGATACGGCGCACGGGGTGTGTGCGTTCGCGGCCGGCTCCGGGTGGAACAAAGCTCCCGGACAGTGGCCTGCTCATTGCACGTTACCCATTGTCAAAGCCGAAGTGGAAACGGCGCTGACCTGCGATTTTGCTTGGATTTCCAAGTAAATCGCGAAGGCTTGGAACAACTCCTGGTCACAGCGTTGCAGGCCGCCGGGACAACGGCACGTTATATCGGTGACCTGGAGCACGGGAAGGGTTGATGTGTGAGACTGGTGAGGTGCGCGAAGACGGAAAAATCACGGTATTCCTGCTCGATGACCACGAAGTTGTCCGGCGCGGTGTCCACGAAATGCTCTCGGTCGAGGAGGACATCGAGGTCGTCGGCGAGGCGGGAACTGCCGCAGATGCCCTGGTCAGGATACCGGCGACCCGTCCGGACGTAGCGGTGCTCGATGTCCGGCTGCCGGACGGGAGCGGCGTCGAGGTCTGCCGCGAGATCCGTTCGCAGGACGAGAACATCAAATGCCTGATGCTCACGTCCTTCGCGGACGACGAGGCGCTGTTCGACGCGATCATGGCCGGTGCGGCCGGATATGTCCTCAAGGCCATCCGGGGGAACGAACTGCTCTCCGCGGTGCGCGAGGTGGCGGCCGGGAAGTCCCTGCTCGACCCCGTGGCCACCGCCCGGGTGCTGGAACGGCTGCGCGACGGCAACGCCGCCAAGGGCGACGACCGGCTGGCCCGCCTCACCGACCAGGAGCGCAAGATCCTCGATCTGATCGGCGAGGGAATGACCAATCGCGCCATCGGCGAACGGCTCCATCTCGCCGAGAAAACGATCAAGAATTACGTCTCCAGCCTGCTGTCCAAGCTCGGTATGGAGCGCCGCTCCCAGGCCGCCGCCTATGTCGCCCGAATGCAGGCGGAACGGCACTGACCAGCCAGGGAATGCGACAGCACCCTCGGCGAACGGTCCTGCGGAAACACGGAATCGCCGCCGCCCCCAGGCCCCGCCTGACGGAAGCCGGAGCGCCCTCCGTCCTTGTGCGCACGCTGCGTGAGGCCTTCCGGCACGCCCACTCCGACGGGCGTAGTTGATCTAACATCTGGCGCGTGCTGCGCTCATCTGTAGTCCGGACGGCGGCGACGCCCGACAGAGACACTCTCGGCTCCCTGCTCCGCCACTACACGGGCGCCGGTACGCCGCTGTCCTGTGAACCGGTCGCCGAAGGCCTGCTCAACCACGGCTACTTCCTCGCCACCACCCGCGGCCGCTACTTCCTCAAGCACCACCTCGACGGCGACCACGCGGCCCTCACCCGCCAGCACCGCGCCACCTACCGGCTCGCCGCGCTCGGACTGCCCGTCGCCCCGCCCGTCGCCCATCCGGACGGCCGCACGGTCACGGTCCTCGACGGCCGCTGTTACGCCCTGCACCCCTGGGTCGAAGGCCGCCATCTCGGCGGCGCCGCGCTGACCCGCGACCAGTCCCGGCGGCTCGGCGCCCTGCTCGGGGTCGTACACAACGCGCTGGCGGAGGTCATGGCGGACGAACCGCATCCGCCCCGGCCACCCTGCGCGGACGCCGGCGCCGACCCCGAACGGACCTTCGAGACGATCGACGAGCTGCTGGCCCTGGCCCGCGGGGCCCGGCCGCGCACCAGCTTCGACGAGCTGGCCGAACACCGTCTGCTGGAGCGCCGTTCCCTGCTGGCCCAGCAGGCGCACCGCCGCCCGGCCCCCGGCGCGGAGCCGCCCGCGGGCTGGGTGCACGGCGACTTCCACCCGCTGAACGTGCTCTACCGGGGCACCGAGCCGACCGCGATCGTCGACTGGGACCGGCTGGGCGTCCAGCCGCGCGCCGAAGAGGCGGTACGCGCCGCCGCGATCTTCTTCGTACGGCCCTGCGGCACCCTGGACCTCGCCAAGGTGGCGGCCTACGCGAGCGCCTACCGCCATGCCTGCGGGGCAGGTGCCGAGGAGCTCGCGGCGGCCGTCCACCGGGTGTGGTGGGAGCGGCTGAACGACTTCTGGATGCTCACCTGGCGCTACCAGCTGGGCGACCGCCGCACCGATCCACAGTTCCCGGCGGCGGCCGCACTGGCCGTGTGGTGGACCCGCGAGTACCGAGCCGTGCGGAACGCGTTCACCCGCTGAGGCGGGGACGGACCGGTCAGCCGGTCGCGCCCGCCGTCACACCGGTGTCCGGACCGCCGTCGGCGGCGCCCCCGTCAGCGGCACCACCGGTCGGGTCGGTCGGGTCGGTCGGGTCCGTCGGGTCCGTGGGCGGCTCGGACGTCGGGGGCTCGGACGTCGGCGGCTGCGAGGAGGGCGGCTGCGAGGTCGGCGGCTGGGACGTCTCCGGAGTGCTGGGCTGCTCCGAAGGCGGCTCGGAGTAGGTGCCGCCGTCATCGCCCGTGTCCTCGGGCTCGGTCTCCGGAATGCTCGGCTCCTCCGAAGGCGGCTCGCTGGTCTCGTCGTCCTTCGACGGCTTGGGCGACTCCGAAGTGGGCGTCTGGTGCTTCTTGTCCTGGCCACCGGTGTTCTGGAGCGCGAAGGCCACGCCCACCGCGATGGCGATCACCGCCAGCGCCGCGATCAGCCAGATCTTGCCGCGGCCGCCCTTGCCCGGCCGGGGCCCGCCGTCGAAGCCCCCGTCGTCGTCCCGCATACCGGGGGTAAGGATCGGCTGCGCCGTGGTCCTGCCGGCGTCGGGGTGTGGCATCGCCGTGGTGGCCGCGGTGCCCATGGGCGAGGTGAGCCCGCCCTCGTGGACGGCGACCGGGCCGGTGCTCCAGGTGCCGGTGTGGCCGCCCTGCTCGTGCAGCATCTGCAGCGAGTACTGGACCAGGCCGCGCATCTCCTCGGCGGACTGGAAGCGGTCGTCGGGGTCCTTCGCCAGCGACCGCATGACCAGGCCGTCCAGCTCCGGCGGCACCGCGTCGGCGACATGGGACGGCGCCACCGGCATGTCCTGCACATGCTGGTAGACGACCGACAGCGGCGTCTCACCGGTGAACGGGGGCCGCAGCGTGAGGAGTTCGTAGAGCAGACAGCCGGTGGCGTACAGGTCGGAGCGGGTGTCGACGGTCTTGCCGAGCGCCTGCTCCGGGGAGAGGTACTGGGGGGTGCCCATGACCATGCCGGTCTGCGTCATGGTCGACTGCGCGCCGTGCAGGGCACGGGCGATGCCGAAGTCCATGACCTTGACCGCGCCGCTGTTGGTGATGATCACGTTCGCGGGCTTGATGTCACGGTGCACGATGCCGTGCTGGTGGCTGTAGGCCAGCGCCTCCAGCACACCGGAGACGATGATCAGCGCCTGGTCCGGCGGCGGGGCGTCGGCGTTGAGCAGCAGATCGCGGATGGTGTGGCCCTCGACCAGCTCCATCACGATGTACGGCACGGTGTTGCCGCCGACCAGGTCCTCGCCGGAGTCGTAGACCGCCACCACCGCGTGGTGGTTCAGCCCGGCCACGGACTGTGCCTCCCGCGTGAAGCGGGCCTTGGAAACCGGGTCCTCGGCGAGGTCGGCCCGCAGCAGCTTCACGGCGACGGTACGGCCGAGCCGTACGTCCTCCGCCGCGAACACCTCCGCCATACCGCCGCGGCCCAGCCGTCGCGTGAGCCGGTAGCGGCCATCGCCGACCAGCCCGCCGTTGCCCCACATCTCCGGTGCGTCGGGGATATTGGAGCCGGTGGCGTCAGGATCGGACGGGCCCTGGGGGCTCTGCGTCGGTGCCATCGGTCCTCGCCGTCGAATCAATCCGCATGAGAGCGGTAAGGTCATCGGTCTTCGCTAGAGCACGCTACAGGTTCCGCGGCACCCACCGGTCCGTCGTGGACCGGCCATCAAAGCCGCTGGAAGTCAAGCACCGCAAGTTCACCGGGGGTAATCGGGCACCGAAAAGCCCCCTGGCCGTGACGGGATCTTGCACATCTGGTCACGGAACGGGCACACGGCTTGACGTGTCCGGGGCCTGGGGCAGACTTGGCTGCGAAATTCCAGATTTTGATCGCTATACGTACGGGTAGTGCGCCTAGGGGGAAGCGGAACGATGAGCCAGGACGGCGCTCAGGGCCAATTCGAGGGCCGTTCGGTCGGCGGAGGACGTTACCAGCTTCGTGATCTTCTGGGCGCGGGCGGTATGGCGTCCGTTCACCTCGCCTACGACACCGTGCTGGACCGCGAGGTCGCGATCAAGACCCTGCACACCGAGCTCGGCCGCGAGCAGGCCTTCCGTGAGCGCTTCCGCCGTGAGGCGCAGTCCGTGGCGAAGCTCACGCACACCAATATCGTCTCCGTCTTCGACTCCGGTGAGGACGAGCTCGACGGCGGCATGGTGCCGTACATCGTCATGGAGTACGTCGCAGGCCAGCCGCTGCGCTCCGATCTGGACACCGACATCGCCCAGGTTGGCGCGATGCCGACGGAGAAGGCCCTGAAGATCACGGGCGATGTCCTGGCCGCGCTCGAGGTCAGCCATGAAATGGGCCTGGTCCACCGGGACATCAAGCCCGGCAATGTGATGTTGAACAAGCGCGGCGTCGTGAAGGTCATGGACTTCGGCATCGCCCGCGCCATGCAGTCCGGCGTGACGTCGATGACGCAGACCGGCATGGTCGTCGGCACCCCGCAGTACCTGTCGCCCGAGCAGGCGCTGGGCCGCGCTGTGGATGCCCGCTCCGACCTCTACTCCGTCGGCATCATGCTCTTCGAGCTGGTGACAGGCCAGCTGCCGTTCGACGCGGACTCCCCGCTCGCCATCGCCTACGCCCACGTCCAGGAAGAGCCCCCGGTCCCGTCGAGCATCAACAGCTCGCTGCCGCCGGCCGTGGACGCGCTGGTGGCCCGTGCGCTGAAGAAGAACCCCAACGAACGGTTCCCCACCGCCGAGGCGATGCGGGACGAGTGTCTGCGGATCGTCGGGTCCGGGCAGTCCGGCGCGACGCCGCTGATCATCGGCGAGGGCCCGCGGGCGCGGACCAGTGGTGCGTCGGTCTCCTCCGCCGTCTTCCCGACCGCTTCCGGCAACCCGCACACCCCGGCCCCGCCGAGCGTGCAGCAGCCGTACCAGCCGACGCAGGCTGCCTTCGGTCCCTCGACTCCCCCGCCGCCGAGCAACACCTACCCGACGCCCGCGCCGGGCCCCGTTCCGGGCCCGGCGCCGTTCAATTCGGGTGGGTACCAGCCCCCGGCGTACACCCCGCCGCCGGTGGCTCCCACGATGCCGCCGGCCCCCCGTCCCGCCCCGCGGAAGAACAACTCCGCGGTGATCGTCGTCTCGGCGATCGTCGGTGTCATCGTGGTCACCTCGATCGCGATCGGCATCGGGCTGAGCGCCGGTGGCGGCGACGACCCGGACCCCGACCCGACATCGACCTACTCCTACTCGTCGTCACCCACCCAGAGCGTCATGCCTGAGGACAAGACGAAGACGGTTGACTCGACGGAGTGCACCAAGCCGGACTCTCCCTACAGCGAACCGAAGAAGATCTACTTCCCGTTCCTCACCTACAAGAACCTGGCCTCGGTGAAGTCCTGCCTCGACGCGGCGGGCTGGAAGTACAAGGTCACGGAAGAGAACCGCGGGTACACGGCCAAGAACACGGTCATACAGACGAAACCGGCGAGCCTTGAACGCTGGGACCCGAAGAGCGGCGAGACGATCGAGCTGACCGTCTCGACGGGGCACTACTGATCAGGACCGGACAAGAAGGGGTCGGCACGCACGCGGCGTGCCGACCCCTTCTGCTTGCTGCGGGTCGCTGAACAATCAAACCCCGGCTCAGAGGTACGGGCCCGAGCGGGCGCCGCCGTGACCGGGCTGGCCCTCCTCGCCCTCCATCGGCATGGCACCGGGCGGCAGCGCACGGCGCATCGACTCCAGCTGGGCACGGGCCGCCATCTGCTGGGCGAAGAGCGCGGTCTGAATGCCGTGGAAAAGGCCCTCCAGCCAGCCGACCAGCTGGGCCTGGGCGATCCGCAGCTCCGAGTCTGTCGGCACCGACTCATCAGTGAAGGGCAGCGACAGACGCTCCAGCTCCTCGACCAGCTCGGGCGCCAGACCGTCCTCCAGCTCCTTGACCGAGCTGGAGTGGATCTCCTTGAGCCGGACCCGGCTCGCCTCGTCCAGCGGGGCGGCCTTCACCTCCTCCAGCAGCTGCTTGATCATGCTGCCGATGCGCATGACCTTCGCAGGCTGTTCGACCATGTCCGTCAAGGGGGTCTCCCGGGATTCTTCGCCGTCTTCCCCGCCACCGGAGCCGACGCCACCGCCGAGCGCCATTCCGTCCGGGCCGACAACCAGGACGTGCGGATTCTCCTGCGACCGTTCATTCATCGGCATCTCCATGCCGCCATTCTCTCGTACCTGGGCTCCCCACAAGTGGTGCCCCTGGGAGAAGGTGATCCACCCTTTCCGCGCGAATCCGGGCGTCACTGTTTCACGTGAAACCGCGGATTCCCGCCGTTTCACGTGAAACCGACGCCGGCATCAGCCCCGGCGCAGCCGCAGGGCGAAGAAAGCGAGCCCCAGCCCCGTGAGAGCAAGCCCGGCACCCATCGGGAGCACCCGCTCGACGGGGGCCGTGGGGGTCTCCATGGCGTACGGGGTCGCCGTTGCCGCCGCTGTGTCGTCCACGTTCTCCGGTGCGGAGCGGACGTCCTCCGGAGCGGGCGTCGGGAGCGGCGGCAAGGCCTCGTAGGAGCGCCGGGTGTGCCGGTCCGCGACATCGCGCCGGGACGGGGAGGGCCGGGACGGAGTGGCCGCGGCGTCGTGGGAAGCGGACGCGGAGGGCTTGCGGTGCTTGGGCTTCGGGGCACGCCGGCCGGGCCGCGCGTGCGCACGGTCGGCGTCGGGCGAGCCCGCCGAAGCGGAGTGCCGGTGCCTGCCGTGCCCCGGGGACTCGGCGCTCCCGCCATCGGAGTACGGCGGTGCGGCGGAGCCCGGCTCGAAGGGGTGATGCGGGTGGTGGTGCCAGCGGCCGTACCCACGGAACCCGAAATGGTGATGCGGCCGGTGCGGGAAGTCCGGAAGGGCGTACGGCAGGCCGGGCAAGCGGTCCGGCAGTCCCGGGGCTCCCGGGTGACCGCGATGTCCGGCGCGCGCCCGGCCTCCTCCGGCACCGGGCCCCTCGGCGGGCGGCGGGCCGGCACCGAAGCCGTCGGCACCGTACCCGTCGGAACCGAAACCGTCGGCACCGCCGTCTCCGGGGGCGTCATCGGGCTGATCGCCGGGGCGGACGAGCTGCGGGGGACGGTCGACCGGTGTGGCCCGCCGGTCCGCGGCCACCGCGGAGGTGGCCCCTATCGGTACGGGCAGCACGACGGCAGCCACCAACAGACCGGTGGCGATGCGCGAACGGAAACCTGGAGCGACCACAGTGCCCCTCCCGTGCCGAGCCGTCGAGTGACCTGACCAGCGTCACATGTGACGAGATTCACGGCATCTCGGACAGCTCGGCCGGGTTACCGGGCGCAGTTGCGGCAGCCGGCGGGCGCGGACGGCGCGGTTCGCGGGAGGGGCGGGCGTCGGTTCAGACGGTCAGCACGACCTTGCCGACGTGGGCGCTCGCGTCCACGACGCGGTGCGCCTCGGCGGCGTCCGCCATCGCGATCGTGCGGTCCACGATCGGCCGGACCTGACCATTGGCGATCAGCGGCCAGACGTGCTCGCGCACCGCGGCGACGATGGCCGCCTTCTCGTTCAGCGGGCGAGCGCGCAGCCCGGCGCCGGTGATCGCGGCGCGCTTGGCCATCAAAGCGGCGAGATTGACCTCCGCCTTCACCCCGCCCTGCAGCCCGATGATCGCCAGCCGTCCGCTGACCGCCAGCGCCTTGACGTTCCGCTGCAGGTACTTGGCGCCGATGATGTCGAGGATGACGT
This sequence comes from Streptomyces sp. NPDC048612, assembly GCF_043199295.1. Lineage (NCBI taxonomy): Bacteria > Bacillati > Actinomycetota > Actinomycetes > Kitasatosporales > Streptomycetaceae > Streptomyces > Streptomyces sp. NPDC048612. The sequence goes on along the minus strand of NZ_JBICVV010000002.1, from coordinate 688,684 downwards.
CCGCGCCCTTGCCGTCGGTGGCCTTGCGGATCTCCTGGACGAAGTCCTGCTCGCGGTAGTCGATGAGGATGTCCGCGCCCAGCTCGGCGCAGCGGGCCAGCTTCTCGGGGCCGCCCGCGGTCACCGCGACCCGTGCGCCGACGGCCTTGGCGAGCTGGATCGCCATCGTGCCGATCCCGCTGGCACCGCCGTGGACCAGCAGGGTCTCCCCGGGCCGCAGGTGCGCGATCATGAAGACGTTCGACCAGACCGTGCAGGTCACCTCGGGCAGCGCGGCGGCCGTGACCAGGTCCACGCCGGCCGGCACCGGCAGCAGCTGGCCGGCCGGGACGGCGACCTTCTCCGCGTATCCACCGCCCGCCAGCAGCGCGCACACCTCGTCCCCGACGGCCCAGCCGTGCACGCCGGGGCCGAGCGCGCTGATCCGCCCCGCGCACTCCAGACCGGGATAGCGGGAGGAGCCGGGCGGCGGGTCGTAGAAGCCCTGGCGCTGGAGCAGGTCGGCGCGGTTCACGGCGCTGGCCGCGACCTCGACCAGGACCTCGCCCTCGGCGGGCTGCGGATCGGGGACGTCCGCCCAGACAAGTGCTTCGGGGCCACCGGGCTCCGGGATAGTGATCGCTCGCATGGGCGCGAGGCTACTCGCCGTCCGCGTACGGAGCGAAGGTGTGGGGGGCGGCGACTACCGCAGGAAGGGCCATCCGCCCCCGCTCCACGTGCGGTTATTCATCCGCCCGGCGCATCGGGGTGACGCCGCTGCCGGGGAGGTTCGGCTTGCCGGACTGCTTACCGGGGTGGTCCGCCGGCTCCGCCGCGGCCGCGCGCACGATGGTGATCAGACGGTCCGTGCTCTGCAGCGGACTGGCCTCCGGGTCGTCGTAGCCCAGGAGCCGGTGACCGCGCAGCACGGACACCACCAAGTCGTCGGTCTCCCGTACGGACTTGCCGACCTCCGCCTTCACCACCGTGCGTTCCACCAGGTCGAGGCCGCTGCCCTGCTGGATCAGGTCCTCCATGACGGTGCCCGCGCTGGGGCTGTGGACGGAGAGCCCCAGCAGCCGGCCGGCCGCGCTGGCCGAGGTGATCACGGCATCGGCGCCGGACTGCCGCAGCAGCGGGGCGTTCTCCTCCTCCCGCACCGCCGCGACGATGTTCGCCCTCTTGTTGAGCTGACGGGCGGTCAACGAGACCAGCACGGCGGTGTCATCGCGCTGGGTGGCGATCACGACCTGGTGGGCGCGCTGGACCTCGGCCCGGAGGAGCACATCGCTGCGGGTCGCGTCGCCGACCACCCCCGCGAACCCGTCCGCGACCGCCGCGTCGATCACTTTGCTGCTGGGGTCGACGATGACGACGCGGTCGCGGTGCAGCCCCGTCGCACACAGGGTCTGGGCGGCGGAACGGCCCTTCGTCCCGAAGCCGACGATGACGGTGTGATCGCGCAAGGCGTTTCTCCAGCGTTTCAGTTGCCACTGCTCGCGGGTGCGCTCGGTCAGCACTTCCAGTGTGGTGCCGACCAGGATGATCAGGAACAGCACCCGCAGCGGCGTGATGAGCAGGATGTTCAGCAGCCGCGCGCTGTCGCCGTACGGGACGATGTCGCCGTATCCGGTGGTCGAGAGCGTGACGGTCGCGTAGTAGAAGCAGTCGAGCAGATCGACCTTGCCGTTGGCGTTGTCGTGGTACTCGTCGCGGTCGATCCAGACGATGAAGACCGTCGCGAGCAGCACGAGCAGCGCCATCAGCAGCCGGCGGGCGACCTGGCGCAGCGGCGGCTTGGGGGTGCGGCGCGGCAGCAGCACCCGGTGCGAACGGTCCTCGGACACGTCACGCGCCGCGGCGTCCTGGGACGGGAGCTTCACGTGCGGCCTCCGGTGGCCTCAGGGGGATCGTAGGGGTCCCGTGGGGCGGCCCAGTCGGGCGTCCAGCCCGCGGACCAGCCTGCCGACCAGCGGAATTCCAGGGTGTCGAGCTCGGTGTCGCGCTCCGCGCCCCCGGGCGGGACGACCGCCAGCGCATCGGCGGCGGCGATCCCACGCAGCATGGCCGGGCCGTGGAAGCGCAGCGGTACCGCCGTCAGACCGTGCCGCTCGTCGTCGCGGTAGGCCACGGGAACGAGCCGGGTGTCCTGCGGATGCCCGGGGACCCCGGCGGCCAGCGGTACGCGGTACGGCGCCGCGGGACGCCGGGCGGCGAGCGTACGCAGCAGCGGTTCGGCGAGGGTGAGCAGACCGGAGACGGCGGCGAGGGGGTTGCCCGGCAGCCCGACGAGGTGCCGGCGCGGGGCCAGGCGGGCCAGCAGCATGGGGTGGCCGGGGCGCACCGCCACGCCGTCCACCAGCACCTCGGCGCCGAGCCGGCGCAGGGTGGGGTGGACATGGTCGACAGGGCCCGCCGCGGTACCGCCCGTAGTGATCACCACGTCGGCGGTGGACTCGGTGAGGGCGGCGTACAACGTGTCGGCGTCGTCGGCGAGATGGCGCGGCGGTGCCGCCTCGACGCCCAGCGCGTGCAGCCAGGGCGCGAGCATCGGTCCGAGGGCGTCGCGGATTCGGCCCTCCCGCGGCAGCCCGCGGTCCAGCAGCTCATCGCCCAGGACGAAGACGTCGGCACGCGGCCGGCGGTAGGCGGTCAGCTCGTCGTAGCCGGCCGCCGCGGCCAGGCCGAGGACGGCGGGGGTCACCAGGGTGCCCGCGGGCAGCAGTTGGTCGCCGCGGCGGCACTCCTGGCCCCGCGGGCGGATGTCCTGGCCGGGCGGCGCGGGCCGTGGCGCGTACAGCCGGCGTCCGCCGTCGCCCAGGGCGCGGACCTCGCCGTGCTCGCTGCGCAGCACGGCGGTGGCACCGGCCGGGACGCGGGCGCCGGTGGCGATCGGGATCGCGTGGCCGTCGAGGAGGCCGTCGGCGGGGTCCTGACCGGCGAGGATGCCGGGCGGGGCGCCCGCCTCGCCCGCGGCGGCCGCGTCCGCGGGCGGGTCCAGGCGCCAGGGGCCGGGGCCGGAGACCGCCCAGCCGTCCATCGCCGAGGTGTCGAACGACGGCAGATCGGTGAGCGCGGTCAGGGGTGCGGCGAGCGTACGGCCGAGTGCTTCGCCGAGCGCCGCGGTCTCGGGCGCGGGCGGCCCGGCGACGGCCCGCCCGGCGAGGGCGCGGGCGGTGTGCCAGGGGACGGCGTCCGGGGTGGGGCGCGGGCCGGAGCGCGTGGCAGGCGCCGGTTCCGCGGGGCCGGAGCGACCGCTCCGGGCGGCGGCGGGGTCGTCGGGGGCGAACGGGTCGTCCGGTGTGTAGGGGGCGTCGCCGCCGCCGGTCGCGGAGGAGGCGGCCGCCGTGGCCCCTCCGGCTGCGTACGGCACGGTGACGGTCGCCGCCTCGGGCCCGGACCCGGCCCTGACGCGTGCCGGTGCGGTGCCGTTGACCAGCGCGAGCGCATCGTCGAAGGGGTCGCCGCCCCCCTCGGCCGGGGGTTCGCCCCAGGCCCGGCCCACCGCGCCGGGCTCCCCGCCCCACTCCCCGTCGGTCATTCCGCGGGCTTCGCTTCGGCACCCGTGGCGCCGCCGGCGTCGGACGCGGCCTGGGCCTCGGCCGCCCAGCGATGGGCCAGCGCGGCGGCCCGGTCGGCCAGTTCCTTCACGTCACGGTCCTGGCGACCCGCCGCATAACCGATCAGAAAGGTCGTCAGCGGGGCAGCGGGGCGGGCCACGCCATGGGCCGCGTCCCGTGCGAGGTCGAGAAGCCCCGCCGTGTCGACATCGAGCTCGATGCCCAATTCGGCCTTGACTGCGGTGATCCATTCATCCAACACGCTCCCATGCTCCCTGATACGGGCGCGCGCCGCGCTGATGTCTTCCCAGGTGTCGCAGTCGAAGGAGGCCATGGCGCCGGGGTCCACAACCCGTTCGAGCACCAACTCGGCCAGCAGCGCCCGCAGCGGGAGTCCGGCCAGACCGCCGTGCGCGGCCCGGAGCCGCGCCAGCTCACGGCGCAGCGGCCCGGCCCGGTAGGCGGCCACGAGCGGCTGGTCCCGGCCCGAGGCGTCCCGGAGCACCGCCCCGTCGCGGGGCGCGGGGTCCCCGTCCGGTCCGGCGGCGCCCGCCGTTTCCGTCGCCGCCGCCAGCAGGCTCCGTACGGTGTCCGCCGTCAGGAACGGGAGGTCGGCGGAGAGGACGAGCACCGTCGGGGCGGAGGTGTGGCGCAGACCGGCGTCCAGTGCGGCGAGCGGGCCGCCGCCCGGCGGGTCCTCCAGGGCAGGGACGACCGCGCGGAGGGCCGGGCGGACGGGGCCGACTACGACGGTGGTCGCCGCGTCGGGGCAGGCGGCGAGCACCCGGTCCAGCAGCGGGCGGCCGCCGACGGACAGGGCGGGCTTGTCCGCCCCGCCGAGCCGCCGGGCCGCACCGCCGGCCAGCACGATGGCGTCGTGGTCGGTGAGGTCGGTCACCCCTTGAGTATCGCCGGGGGCGGCGGGTTCACACCGCTGCCGGAGGGGCGGCGGATGTCAGCTCCACCACAGCGGGCGCGGCCGGGGCGGCCGGTGCACCCGCCCCACCGGCCGCCCTCCCCTCACAGCGACCGGAGCAACAGCGCAGGCTGCTCCACGCAGTCGGCCACGAACCGGAGGAAGCCCCCGGCCGTGCCGCCGTCGCACACCCGGTGATCGAAGGTCAGCGAGAGCTGGACGACCTGCCGGACGGCCAACTCACCCTCGTGCACCCAGGGTTTGGCGGCTATCCGGCCGACACCGAGCATCGCCGCCTCGGGGTGGTTGATGATCGGCGTGGAGCCGTCGACGCCGAAGACGCCGTAGTTGTTGAGCGTGAACGTGCCGTGGGTCAGCTCGGCCAGGGAGAGCCCGCCGGCCCTGGCGGTCTCGGTGAGCCGGGCGATCTCGGCGGACAGCTCCTCGACCGTACGGGCCTGGGCGTCCCGGACGACCGGCACCACCAGGCCGCGGTCGGTCTGCGCCGCGAAGCCCAGATGGACCGCGGGCAGCCGGACGATCTCCTGGGCCTCGGTGTCGACGGTGGAGTTGAGCGCCGGGAACCGCGTGAGCGCGGCCGTACAGATCCGGGCCAGCAGGGCGAGCAGCGACACCTTGGGGGCGCCCGGCACATTCATCGCCTTACGGGCGGCGAGAAGCTCGGTGGCATCGGCCTCCACCCAGCAGGTCGCCTCGGGGATCTCGCGGCGGCTGCGGCTGAACTTCTCGGCGGCCGCACCGAGCATCCCCTTCAGCGGGATGCGCTCCTCACCCGCCATACCGGCGCCGCCGGTCGCGGACCCGACGGCTCCGATGCGCGCCACACCCGCGACACCGGTCGGCCCACCGGCACCGCCCCTGGCGACCGCTCCGGCGGCACCGGCCGTCTCCCGCTCCTGCAGCGCCCGGATCGCGCACTCGACATCCGTGCGGAGGATCAGCCCGTCCCGCCCGGAACCCGCCAGTTCCCGCAGGTCCAGACCGTGTTCCCGGGCCATCCGCCGCACCAGCGGGGAGATGACGGCCACCGTACGGTTGGCGTCCTCCACCGCACCGGCCCTGGAAGCCCCGTCCGCCCTGGCCGATCCGTCCGTACCGGCTGCCCCCACGGCAGTCGCTCCGGCGGGAACCGCCCCTGGGACACCGGGCATCCCCTCATCCGCTCCGGCGCCGGCCGAGCCGTCCGCCGCCCGGCCGGGCGGTCGTGGCACGCCCGCCCCAGGGCCCGCTCCGGTCCCCGGCCGGATACGGCGCCGGCGCGCCGCCGCGGCACTCGTGCCGTACCCGACGAGCACATTCCCGGACCCGGAATCCCCCGCTCCGTCCGCGGACGCCCCTCCGGCAGCCGGCGCCGTCGGCGCACCCGCATCGGGCGCACCGCTTTCCGCACCCGCGCCGGAGCCCGGCGCCGCGGGACCTGTCCCCGCGAGGTCATCCGGCACGGCCCCGACGGCGACCGTGACCAGCGGCGCCCCCACGGGGACCTCGGCCCCCTCCTCGCCGAAGCGGGCCGTCACCACGCCCCCGTACGGGCACGGCACCTCCACCATCGCCTTGGCGGTCTCGACCTCCACCACCGGCTGGTCGACGGCCACCACCTCGCCGACCTCGACCATCCAGTGCACGATCGTCGCCTCGGTGAGGCCCTCTCCCAGGTCGGGCAGCGTGAATTCGCGGACCACGGCCATCACTCACCACGTCCCTCGGTCCAGTCCGACTCCCACTGGAGGCGGGCGACGGTGTCCAGAATCCGGTCCACGCCCGGCAGGTGGTGCCGTTCCAGCATCGGCGGCGGGTACGGGATATCGAAGCCGGCCACGCGCAGCACCGGCGCCTCCAGGTGATGGAAGCAGCGCTCCGTGATCCGTGCGGCGATCTCCCCTCCGGGACCGCCGAACCCGTTGGACTCATGGACCACCACGGCCCGACCGGTCCGCCGCACCGAGGCGCAGACCGTCTCGTCGTCGAACGGCATCAGCGACCGAAGGTCGACCACTTCCAGGTCCCAGCCCTCGGCACGGGCCGCCTCGGCGGCCTCCATGCAGACCGGGAGCGACGGGCCGTAGGTGATCAGCGTGGCGCTGCTGCCCCGGCGCCGGATCTCGGCGCGGCCCAGCGGGGCGACCTCGGTGGGCGCGTCGGGCGACCAGTCGGACTTGGACCAGTACAGCCGCTTGGGTTCGAGGAAGACGACCGGGTCGTCGGAGGCGATCGCGGCGCGCAGCAGCCCGTAGGCGTCCTCGACGGTCGCCGGGGTGACGACCTGGAGTCCCGGGGTGGCGAGGTAGTACGCCTCGGAGGAGTCGCTGTGGTGCTCGACACCGCCGATGCCGCCGCCGTAGGGGACACGGATGGTCAGCGGCATCGTCAGCGCGCCACGGGTGCGGTTGCGCATCCGGGCGACATGGCTGACCAGCTGCTCGAACGCCGGATAGGCGAACGCGTCGAACTGCATCTCGACGACCGGCCGCAGCCCGTACATCGCCATGCCCACGGCGGTGCCCAGGATGCCGGCCTCGGCGAGCGCGGTGTCCGTACAGCGGTCCTCGCCGAATTCCTTGGCGAGTCCGTCGGTGACCCGGAAGACGCCACCCAGGGCGCCGACGTCCTCGCCCATCACATGGACGGACGGGTCGTCTGCCATGGCGTCGCGCAGCGCGCGGGTCAGCGCCTGCGCCATGGTGGCGGGCTTGCGCGCGGTCGCCGGAGCGGTGGTCGTCATGGCCTGGCCTCCTCGGCGGGCCCGTCGGTGCCCGCTGCGTCCTCGGTGTGTCCGGCGGCCTCGGCGTCCAGCTCGGCACGCAACTGTGCGGCCTGCGCGCGCAGTTGGCTGGACTGCTCGGCGAATACATGGGTGAACAGGTCCATCGGGTCCGTCTCCGGGTCGGCGTTCATCCGGTCCCGGAGGTCGGCGGCCATGTCCTCGGCGCCGTCCCGGGTGGCACTGACGAAATCGTCGGTCAGCAGATCCCGGGCGGCCAGCTCACGCTCCAGAAGGACTATCGGGTCGTGCGCCTTCCAGGTCTCGACCTCGGCGTCGCTGCGGTAGCGGGTGGCGTCGTCGGCGTTGGTGTGCGCCTCGATGCGGTAGGTGACGGCCTCGATCAGGGTGGGGCCGGCGCCCCTGCGGGCCCGTTCCACGGCGTCGGTGAGCACCTCGTGCATCGCGGGGGCGTCGTTTCCGTCGACCAGGCGGCCCGGCATGCCGTATCCGACCGCCTTGTGAGCGAGGGACGGCGCCGCGGTCTGCTTGGCGAGCGGCACCGAGATCGCGAAGCCGTTGTTCTGAACGAGGAAGACGACCGGTGCCTGCCAGAGCGCCGCGAAATTCAGCGCCTCATGGAAGTCACCCTCGCTCGTGCCGCCGTCGCCGACCATGGCCAGCGCGACCACCTCGTCGCCCTTGAGGCGGGCGGCGTGCGCCAGGCCCACCGCATGGGGGAGCTGGGTGGCGAGCGGGGTGCACAGGGGGGCGATGCGGTGTTCGTGGGGGTCGTAGCCGTTGTGCCAGTCGCCGCGCAGCAGGGTCAGGGCCTGGACGGGGTCGAGGCCGCGCGCCACGGCGGCGAGGGTGTCGCGGTAGCTGGGAAAGAGCCAGTCCCGGTCTTCGAGGGCCAGCGCCGCGGCGACCTCGCAGGCTTCCTGACCGGTGGAGGACGGGTAGACCGCCAGGCGTCCCTGCCGGGTCAGCGCCGTGGCCTGGGCGTTGTACCGGCGGCCGCGGACCAGCTGGGTGTACAGCCTGGTCAGCAGTCCGGGGTCGAGCCGGGCCGCGGCGTCCGTGCCCAGAAGGCGGTACGGCTCCGCGTCGGGCAGGAGGGGCGCGGGGTCGACGCGCGGCCGCCACGCAGGCGGCGGACCGGCCAGGCTGCTCGTGTTCCTGCTGCTGCCGGGCTGCTCAAGGACCGTCATGTCGAGCACCTCCTCGGATCGAAGGGGGTGGCGCGATGCGCCTCGTGGGGGTGGCGGGCGGGCGGCGGGTGGGCAGGATGGAATCGGCCAGGGCGGGTACGCCCTGCCCTACCGATTGTTCGGTCGCTGATGCATTTTGGCTACAGGCGGGCTCAGCCTGTGGACAAACGGTTCTCCACAGCTTGAGATGAAGCCAGGGCGTCCATAAAGGGGAGGCGGGACCACATGCCGGACGAACAGATGGCCAGTTCCGGCGGGCAACCGGCGGCCGCGGCCGGCCCGCCGCCGACGGTCTCCGCTCCGCCCGCACCGGCCGCGCGCCCGCTGGACACCATCGACCGTTCGATCCTGCGCATGCTGCAGACCGACGGCAGGGCCTCGATACGCTCCGTGGCCGAGCGGGTCCATGTCTCGCGCGCCAACGCCTACGCCCGGATCAACCGGCTGATCGACGACGGTGTGATCCGCGGCTTCAGCGCCCTCATCGACCAGGAACGGGCAGGCCAGGGCGCCTCCGCCTACATCACGCTGAAGATCGTGCAGAACTCCTGGCGGACCGTGCGCAAGCAGCTCACGGCGCTTCCGGGGGCCACCCACATCGCGCTGGTCAGCGGCGACTTCGATGTGCTGCTGCTGGTGCACACCAAGGACAACCGCGAGCTGCGGGAGCTGGTCCTCACCCGTATCCAGTCGATACCGGAGGTACTGAGCACCCGCACCCTGCTGGTCTTCGAGGAGACCGACCTCGGCCCCGAAGAGGACTGACCGGCTCCGGGCACACCCGCCGGCGTGCTCCTCACCGGGCGCGGGCCTGCGGAATTGCCGCGTTGACCAGGGCTCTCAGGGCGCGGGGACGGCGCGGATCACGGCTTGCGCAGCCCCGCGAACGCCGTACGCACCACGGCCTCGGCGACCTCGTCACGGCTCGCCGCGCCGCCCCGCCCCGGCCGGTACCACTCCACAATCGAGTTGATCATGCCGAAGAGCAGCCGGGTGGCCAGCCGGATGTCCACGTCGTCCCGCAGATCGCCGTCGGCGGCGGCCTGCTTGAGCAGGTCCGACACCTCGTGGTCGAACTCCCGGCGGCGCTCCATGGCCCACCGCTCGGTGTCCGTGTTTCCCCGCACCCGCAACAGCAGCGTCACATAGGGGAGTTCGTCCATCAGCACCTCGGCCACGCGCCGGGTGACATGCTCCAGCCGCTCGATCGCCCGCCCCTGGACGGCACCCGGCTCCTCCAGCACACCGAACAGCCCGTCCAGCGCACGGCTTATGGCGCGGTGCAGCAGCTCTTCCTTGCTGCGTACGTGGTGGTAGATCGAGGACTTCGAGATACCGGCCGCCTTGGAGAGGTGCTCCATGGACGTGCCGTCGTAGCCGCGCTCGATGAACACCTCGACGGCCACCGCGAGCAGCGAATCGGGTGTATAGGTGTCGCGCTTGGCCATGGTCATGATTAGAGCACCTATTCCTCGAGGTCCGCACGGCGCCGCAGCGCCCAGGACGGTACGTAGCGGCCACCGGCATCCTGGTGGTGCATCGAATCCAGCAGATCCCACACCCAGTGGGCGCCCAGCCGCTCGACCCATTCCATGGGGCCGCCGGGGTAGTTCACGCCCAGCCGCATGGCCGTGTCGATGTCCTCGGGGGTGGCGACCTCGCGGGCCGCGGCGTCCACAGCGAAGTCGATGATCATCGCGATCGTCCGGGCGACGATCATGCCCGGGACGTCCTCGATCACGCTGACCTGCTTGCCCAGCGCCTGGAAGAGCCCGACGGCCTCCGCGAGGTCCTCCTCGGACACGGTCGCGGAGGGCGCCAGGGCGATCCGGGTCGCGGCACGGTAGTCCAGTGACAGGTCGAAGCGGATGTAGTTCTCATGGGCACGGCTCGTGGCCGGATAGCCATTGGTCAGCGCCAAACAGGCCCCGCCGGGAAGCCGGACGAAGCCTTCCGACTCGGCCGGTGTGCGGTCGCGGGTGACCTTGATGCCCGCCTCCTCGATGAGGTCGCGCAGCACCACCGCGGGGCCGGGCAGCTTCGCGTGCAGGCCGACGGATACGGGCGCCGGGCAGGGCTCCGCGGTCCGCGGCTCCGGGCGGCGGGCGCCCTCGGAGTAGTCGAACCAGCCGCGCCCCGCCTTGCGGCCGTGCAGCCCGGACTCGACCAGCCGGCGCTGCGCCAGGGAGGGGGTGAACTTCGGGTCCTGGAAGAAGGCCTGCCACACGGAGTGAGTGACCGCCTCGTTCACGTCCTGTCCGATGAGGTCGGTCAGTTCGAAGGGCCCCATCCTGAACCCGGCACCGTCGCGCAGCACCGCGTCGATGGTGGCGGGGTCGGCGACCCGCTCCTCGTAGACCCGCAGGGCCTCGGCGTAGAAGGGGCGGGCGATGCGGTTGACGATGAAGCCGGGGGTGTCGGCGCAGCGCACCGGCTGCTTCCCCCAGGCCGCGGCGGTGTCGTACGCCATGGTGGCGGCCGCCTCGTCGGTGGCGAAGCCGCTGATGACCTCGACCAGGGGGAGCAGCGGAGCGGGGTTGAAGAAGTGCAGGCCCACGCAGCGGCCGGAGTGGCGCAACCGGCCCGCGACGGCTGTCACGGACAGCGAGGAGGTGTTGGTGGCCAGCAGGCAGTCCGCCGCCACGAGGTCCTCCAGGGCGGTGAACAGCTCCTGCTTGGCGGGAAGTTGCTCCAGGATCGCCTCGATGACCAGCGCGGCGTCGGACAGCTCGGCGAGGGCGGTGGCGGGGGAGAGGCGCGCGCGGGCGGCGTCCCGCTCGTCCGCCGGAATCCGGCCCTTTTCGACGAGCCGGTCCAGCCGTCCCACGATCGCCTCGGCGGCCTGCGCGGCGCGCCCGGGGGCGGTGTCATAGAGGCGGACGCGATGGCCGGCGACCAGCGCGACCTGCGCGATGCCCTGCCCCATGGTGCCGGTTCCCACCACTGCCACGGTGCTGCTGGGCTCGATTGCCGTCATGCCAGCTGATCCTCCCCGACCGACTTTTCCACAGGCTGGCCGGGCCCTCTTGCCCCGACCGATCGTTCGGTTACTCTAACTCCGTTGCCTGTCCGCTCCCAGCCCCTATCCACTCTCGCCCGGCTCGACGAGGAGTTGGTCATCGATGGCCGCCGAAATGCCCGCAGCGCAGTTGATCGAGAAGCACCGCCCGACCCTCGACCAGGCGCTGGAGGCGATCCGCACCCGCGCCTACTGGTCCCCGCACCCCGAGCACCCGAAGGCGTACGGCGAGACCGCCGCACCCGACGGGCTGGCCGCCTTCGAGGCGCTGCGCGGCAAGCGGTTCGAGCTCGACCAGCCCGGCACGGACGACTGGACGGGCGAGGAAGTCTCGCCGTACGGCCCGGAGTTGGGCATCAGCTACCCGCATCCGGATGTGGACGTGCTGCTGCCGGCCATGCGCGCCGCGCTCCCCGCCTGGCGGGACGCCGGTCCCGAGACGCGGGCGGCGGTGTGTCTGGAGATCCTGGCCCGGATCAGCGCGCGCACCCATGAGTTCGCCCAGGCCGTGATGCACACCAGCGGCCAGGCCTTCATGATGGCGTTCCAGGCGGGCGGGCCGCATGCCCAGGACCGCGGCCTGGAGGCGGTGGCGTACGCGTACGCCGAGCAGGTCCGCACGCCGGAGCAGGCCCCGTGGTCCAAGCCGCAGGGCAAGCGTGACCCGCTGGAGCTGTCCAAGAGCTTCACGGCCGTGCCGCGCGGTGTCGCTCTGATGATCGGCTGCAACACCTTCCCGACGTGGAACGGCTACCCCGGCCTGTTCGCCTCGCTGGCGACCGGCAACCCGGTGCTGGTCAAGCCGCATCCGCGCGCCGTGCTGCCGCTGGCGCTGACCGTCAGGGTGGCCCGCGAGGTGCTCACCGAGGCCGGTTTCCCCGCCGACCTGGTGTGCCTGGCCGTGGACAAGCCGGGTGAGGGGCTGGCCAAGACGCTGGCCGTCCGTCCCGAGGTCCGCATCATCGACTACACCGGCTCGACCGCCTTCGGCGACTGGCTGGAGACCCACGCCCGGCAGGCGCAGGTCTACACGGAGAAGGCCGGCGTCAACACCGTCGTCATCGAGTCCACCGACGACTACAAGGGCATGCTCAGCAACCTCGCCTTCTCGCTGTCGCTCTACAGCGGCCAGATGTGCACCACCCCGCAGAATCTGCTGATCCCGCGCGACGGCATCGGCACGGACGCCGGACCGAAGTCGTACGACGAGGTGGTCAGCGATCTCGCGGGCGCGGTGAGCGGCCTGCTGGGCGATGACGCCCGGGCCAACGCCCTGCTGGGCGCCATCGTCAATCCGCAGGTCAAGGAGCGGATCGCGGCCGCGGTCGGGCTCGGGGAGGTGGCGCTGGCCTCCCGTGAGGTGGCCAACCCCGAGTTCCCCGGCGCCACGGTCCGGACGCCGGTGATCGTCAAGCTGGACGCGGCCAAGCCGGACGACGAGGCGGCCTATCGCTCGGAGTGCTTCGGCCCGGTGTCCTTCGCGGTGGCCGTCGACTCCGCGGCCGACGCGGTGGACCTGCTGCGGAGCACGGTCCGCGACCAGGGCGCCATGACGGTCGGCGCGTACACCACCTCGCCCGAGGTCGAGCAGCTGGTGTCGGAGGCCTGTCTGGACGAGTGCGCCCAGCTGTCGCTGAATCTGACCAGCGGGGTCTATGTGAACCAGACCGCGGCGTTCTCGGACTTCCATGGCTCGGGCGGCAACCCTGCGGCCAATGCGGTGCTGTGCGACGGCGCCTTCGTGGCGAACCGCTTCCGGACGGTGGAGGTGCGCCGCCCGGCGTGACCGGTGCGGTCAGGGGCCGGGAGCTCTTCCCGGCCCCGCCCGGCGACCGTCAGGGCCCGTCAGAGGGAGCCCGGCTCCTCGATCCGCGCGTGGCGCCCGATCCAGGCGTGCATCGCGATGGCTGCCGCGGCCCCCGCGTTGATCGAACGGGTCGAGCCGAACTGCGCGATCGAGCAGACCACGGAGACATGCCGGCGCGCCTCCTCGGTCAGCCCCGGCCCCTCCTGGCCGAACAGCAGCACACAGCGGCGCGGCAGCACGGTCGTCTCCAGCGGTACGGAGCCGGGGAGATTGTCGATCCCGATGATCGGCAGCTCCTCGGCCGCCGCCCAGGCGGTGAGGTCGGCGGTGTCCGGGTGGTGGCGGACGTGCTGGTAGCGGTCGGTCACCATCGCGCCGCGCCGGTTCCAGCGGCGCTGCCCGACGATATGGATCTCCTTGGCCAGGAACGCGTTAGCGGTCCGGACGACCGAGCCGATGTTGAAGTCGTGGCTCCAGTTCTCGACGGCCACATGGAAGTCATGGCGGCGGGTGTCGAGGTCGGCGACGATCGCCTCCCGCGTCCAGTAGCGGTACCGGTCGACGACATTGCGGCGGTCGCCGTGCGCGAGCAGCTCGGGGTCGAACCGCTCGTCCTGCGGCCAGGGCTCGGGGTGCGGTCCGACGCCGATCTGCGGCCCGTACCCCTCGTCGTACTGGAGGGGCTCGGCGGGGGCGGTTTTCTCGCTGCTCACCCCACGAGCGTATGGCCACCGCCACCGTGGTCCGTACGGGCGTCCGGCTCGCCGCCGCCGGACCCTCCGGTGGCACGGGCCGGCTCGCCGCGCGAGAACAGCCGTTCGCGCAGGCCGGAGACGCGCGCGGAGATCCAGGTCAGGAACTTCGTCGGCAGGAAGACCGCGTCCGCGGTGATCATCGCGAGCGAGAAGAACGGCAGCCCCAGCAGGAACGCGATCGAGAGGTGCTCGCAGATCATCACGACCAGCAGCACATTCTTCAGCCGGCGGTTGAAGAGCGTGAACGGGAAGGCGACCTGCACGATCACGGTGCCGTAGGTGATCAGCATGATCATCACGCCGTTGCTGCCCAGCAGCTCGGACAGCGCCGGCCAGGGGGAGAAGTAGTCCAGGTGCATCGGGAAGTAGACCGCGGTGCCGTCCTGCCAGCGGCTGCCCTGGATCTTGTACCAGCCGGCGGTGGCGTAGATCAGGCAGACCTCGACCATGATCACCAGCAGTGCGCCGTTGTGGGCGAGCTTGGCGAGGGTGTCCAGCACTGTGCGCGGCTCGCCGGGTGCGTACCGCTGCACCGCCCACCACAGTCCGTGCGCCGCCCACAGCCCCCACAGCACCAGGCTCCAGCCGATGTGCGGGAACGGGCCGTTCTCGAACCAGCTGAGGCCGTAGTTGCCGCCCAGCTGGGCGACGGCCAGAGCGAGGCCGAGCACGGACCACAGGACGATGCCGGGCAGATCACGGGAGCCGGTGGGTACGCCGTCGGTCTCCGCCGCGGCCGCGGCCCGCTTCGCGCGGCGCGCGTCCAGCGACCACACCTGCCCGCACCGGGTCAGCACGAGATACATCGACATCAGGTGGATGACGTTGTCGCCGCCGTCCCCTATGAAGATGCTGCGGTTCTGCAGCGAGAGCACGCCGACCATGAAGAGCACCGACATGGTGCGGGTGCGCCAGCCGAGCATCAGCAGCGCGCTGGACACGAGGGACAGCAGGTAGACGCACTCGAACCAGCCGCGGCCGTCGGACCAGGGCAGTATCGAGAAGGCGTGGTTGCCGCCGAGCAGGCGGCGCGCCATGTCCAGGCTCCAGGGGCTGTCGGGCCCGTAGAGCACCGCGCGGTGCGGCCATTCCCGCAGCAGGAACAGCAGCCAGGTCGCCGAGAAGCCGATCCGGACCACGGCGGTCTGGTACGGGGCCAGCGCCCGGCCCGTGGCGTACCGGAAGCCGCGGCCGATGGCGCGCTCGATACGGGTCTCTTCGTACGGGGCGGGCTCCTGGGGTGCCTGCGGCTGCTCGGGCGCCTCGGCCGGCTCCGTGGGGTGCACGGCCTGCTGTGCACCGGGGGTCTGCTGAGGCTGCTGGGGCGTCGGTGACGTCACTGGTTCGCCCCCTCGGGCAGGTCGGCTGCGGTGACCTGCCACCAGGGCAGCACGCGGTACACGGGCTTGTCGCTGATCTTCTCGGTGCTCCACGGCGGCGGGCGGACCGCCGTCGTCTGCGAGCGGACCTGAATCCGCTCGACCCGAGCGCCGTTGCCGGTCCACTCGGCGTCCATCCGGAGCATCACGAGCCGCCGGATGTAGCGCTCGGACAGCTCACCGCGCGGGCCGGCCGGGCGGTTCTGCGCGTTGTGGGTGTTGAGGAAGAACTCCCACCCGCGGCGCAGTTGGTTCTGCTGGGTGTGGCTGGGCATCGGGTTGTGGCGGATGGCCTGGCCGTCGCGGGCGGTCAGATCGGTCCAGCCGGTGGTGCGCGAGGCGCCGCCGTCGGTGCGCAGCTGTGCGCGGACCTGGACCGCGCTGTTCTGCTGGAGGGGGTTGGGTGCGAACAGCTTCCAGTTCTGTTCGTACTCGGGATAGACATAGTCGCTGATCAGGGCGCCCTGCTGTTTGCTGAGCGTGTTCGACGGCGCGACATGCAAGAACATCATGGCGAGATGAATCGCGACGGCGACCGCGATGGCGCAGGCCGCCACTCCGATGACGATCCGCGAGGGCAGCGAGAGCGCGGCCAGTGGCCGCGATTCGTCCCCGTATGACTGCATTCCCGCCCCGTTCCCAGAATCCAAGCGATGACTCCGCTCCGGAACCGTACCTACGCGGCACCGCCGGGCACACCTTCCCCCGCGTTATCCACAGGCTTGACACCCGAGGTCCGCCCACTCACCATTGAACCGAACGATCGGTCGGTCGGGAGCAGCGAGGGGGCACCACATGACGACGATCGCGCCGGAAGAGACGGCCCGAGAGGCCGCATTCGACGCCACCGTGGCCGCGGAAGAGCGCATCGAACCGCGGGACTGGATGCCGGACGCCTACCGCTCGACACTCGTGCGGCAGATAGCGCAGCACGCCCACTCCGAGATCATCGGTATGCAGCCGGAGGCCAACTGGATCACCCGGGCGCCGTCCCTGCGCCGCAAGGCGATCCTGATGGCGAAGGTGCAGGACGAGGCCGGCCACGGCCTGTATCTCTACAGCGCCGCCGAGACCCTGGGCACCGGCCGCGACGAACTGCTGGACAAGCTGCACTCCGGACGCCAGAAGTACTCCTCGATCTTCAACTACCCGACCCTGACCTGGGCCGACGTCGGAGCCATCGGCTGGCTCGTGGACGGCGCGGCGATCACCAACCAGGTTCCGCTGTGCCGGTGTTCGTACGGCCCCTACGCCCGCGCCATGGTCCGCATCTGCAAGGAGGAGTCCTTCCACCAGCGCCAGGGCTACGAACTCCTGCTGGCCCTCAGCCGCGGCACCGACGCCCAGCACGCCATGGCGCAGGACGCGGTGAACCGCTGGTGGTGGCCGTCCCTGATGATGTTCGGGCCGCCGGACGACGAGTCCTCGCACTCCGCACAGTCCATGGCTTGGAAGATCAAGCGGCACTCCAACGACGAACTGCGCCAGCGCTTCGTGGACATCTGCGTACCCCAGGCCGAGTCCCTCGGACTGTCCCTCCCCGACCCGGACCTGACCTGGAACGACGAACGGGGCCACTGGGACTTCGGCCCGATCGACTGGGCCGAGTTCCGCGAGGTCCTCAAGGGCAACGGCCCCTGCAACGAACAACGGATCACCCGCCGGCGACAGGCCCATGAGGAAGGCACCTGGGTGCGCGAGGCAGCCGCCGCCCACGCCGCCAAGCACGGGAAGGCCACCCGATGACGACACCGCTCCCCGCCGAAACCGCCGCCGGCGCCGTGGCGCCCACCGACTGGCCTCTGTGGGAGGTCTTCGTCCGCAGCCGCCGCGGTCTCTCCCACACTCACGCCGGGAGCCTGCACGCCCCGGACGCCGAGATGGCGCTGCGCAACGCCCGCGACCTCTACACCCGCCGCTCGGAAGGCATCTCCATCTGGGTGGTGCCCTCAGCACAGGTCACCGCTTCCTCCCCGGACGAGAAGGACGCCTTCTTCGAGCCGGCCGGCGACAAGCCCTACCGCCACCCGACCTTCTACGAGATCCCGGACGGGGTGCATCACCTTTGAGGAACCTCACCGCCACCCCCGCCCTGCCCCTCGGCGACGACGCCCTGATCCTCTCCCACCGCCTGGGCGAGTGGGCCGGCCACGCCCCGGTCCTGGAAGAGGAGGTCGCCCTGGCCAACATCGCGCTGGACCTGCTCGGCCAGGCCCGTGTGCTGCTCTCCCTGGCCGGGGACGAGGACGAGCTGGCCTATCTGCGCGAGGAGCGGCAGTTCCGCAACCTCCAGCTCGTGGAACAGCCCAACGGCGACTTCGCCCACACCATCGCCCGCCAGCTCTACTTCTCCACGTACCAGGAGCTGCTGTTCGAGCATCTCGCCACCACCGGGAACGAGTTGGCGCCCCTTGCCGGGAAGGCCGTCAAAGAGGTCGCCTACCACCGCGACCACGCCCACCAGTGGACGCTGCGCCTGGGCGACGGCACGGACGAGAGTCACGCCCGGATGCAGCGTGCCCTGGACTCCCTGTGGCGCTTCACCGGCGAACTCTTCGAGCCGGTGGACGGCCTGGAGACGGTGCCCTGGTCGGCCCTGCACGACGAGTGGACCACCCGCATCACCGCCGGCCTGGAGCAAGCCACTCTCACCGTCCCCGATGGCCCCGCACACGGCGCCTGGCGGGCCGGGGCGGGCCGCCAGGGCCTGCACACCGAATCGTTCGGACGGCTGCTCGCCGAGATGCAGCACCTCCACCGCAGCCACCCGGGGGCGACATGGTGACGACCACCGCCCTCGAAGAGGAACTGCTGGCGCTGGCCGGCTCCGTTCCGGACCCCGAGCTGCCGGTGCTCACCCTCGCCGAGCTGGGTGTGCTGCGTGGTCTGGAGCTCACCGCCCCCGGCCGGGTCGAGGTGCGACTCACCCCGACGTACACCGGCTGTCCCGCCATCGAGGCGATGTCGTCGGACATCGAGCGGGTGCTGCACGACCACGGCATACCCGAGGTCGAGGTCCGTACGGTCCTCAGCCCTCCGTGGACGACGGACGCGATCACCGCCGAGGGCCGCCGCAAGCTCGCCGAGTTCGGGATCGCCCCGCCCCGCCCCACGGGGCCGGCCGGCGGACCGGTCGCCGTCGACCTCACCATCCGCTGCCCCCACTGCGGATCGACCGACACCACCCTGCTGAGCCGGTTCTCCTCCACGGCATGCAAGGCGCTGCGCCGTTGTGAGTCCTGCCGCGAACCCTTCGACCACTTCAAGGAGTTGTGATGTTCCACCCGCTCCAGGTCCGGGAGATCGAGCGGCTCACGGACGACGCGGTGGCCGTCACCTTCGAGGTCCCGCCCGAGCTGCGCACGGCCTTCCGGCACACCCCCGGGCAGCACATCGCGCTGCGCAGATCGGTCGACGGCCAGGAGATCCGCCGTACGTACTCCATCTGCACCCCGGCCACCGACCAGCCCATACTCCGGGTGGGCATCCGGCTGGTCGAGGACGGTGCGTTCTCGACGTACGCCCTCAAGGAACTGGCGGTCGGCGACACGGTGGACGTGATGGCCCCGGCAGGCCGGTTCACCCTCGAACCACGCCCCGGCCACTTCGTCGGAATCGTCGGCGGCAGCGGCATCACCCCCGTACTGTCCATCGCCACCACCCTGCTCGCCCAGCAGCCGGACGCCCGCTTCTGCCTCATCCGCAGTGACCGGACGGCGGCGTCGACGATGTTCCTGGAGGAGGTGGCCGACCTCAAGGACCGCTATCCGCAGCGCTTCCAGCTCATCCACGCCCTCTCCCGCGAGGAACAACAGGCCGGCCTGCCCTCCGGCCGCCTGGACGAGGCCCGTCTCCGCTCCCTGCTGCCCTCGCTCCTGAAGATCGACTCCGTAGACGGCTGGTACCTCTGCGGCCCCTACGGCCTGGTCCAGGGCGCCGAACGCGCCCTCCGCGCCCTCGAGGTCCCCCGCACCCACATCCACGAAGAGATCTTCCACGTCGACAACGGCGCCCCGACCGCCCCCCGAGCCGCCACCCCCGCGCACAGCACCGTCACCGCCACCCTCGACAGCCGCTCCGGCAGCTGGCCCGTCCATGACAGCGAATCACTGCTCGACGCGGTCCTGCGCAACCGCGCGGACGCCCCGTACGCCTGCAAGGGCGGCGTCTGCGGCACCTGCCGCGCCTTCCTGGTCTCCGGCGAGGTCCGCATGGACCGCAACTTCGCCCTGGAATCCGACGAGGTCGACGCGGGTTACGTCCTGGCCTGCCAGTCCCACCCGGTCACGGAGAAGGTCGAGCTGGACTTCGACCGATAGGACCGACGGCACCGAGCCAAGCAGGACGGCCTCATGCGACGGGTGGGGCGCGGATGCCACCGGGCCGCCGCCCCTACAGTCCCACCGGGGCGGCGCCTCAGGCCCGGGGCGCCGTACGGAGCCGCCTGCTGACCGTGCCTGCCGTGAAAGCAGGGAAGGGCTTCGCCTCCGCTCCGGCAAGCAAACGGCACCGATGCGAACACCAGCAACGGGCAACCGACAGCCGGTCACCGGCACTGGCACTGGCACTGGCACTGGCACTGGCACTGGCACTGGCACCAAAAGGCGGCTTCCGAAGCAGGTACCGGCCCAGCTCCCGCAAGCAGCCCCCCACCCGCTCGCTGGCCGCTCCCGGCCCCGACTCCCTCATCCTTCCACCGCTTCCACCATTCCCAATTCCTGCAACCTGTTCTATTTTGACGCTTCGTCAGATCGACGCGCCGCGTGGGAGGACAGAGCAGTGGACTTCACCTTCACCGAGGAGCAGCAGGCCGCCGTCGAAGCGGCGAGGGCCGTCTTCTCGGGGGTCGCTCCGGACAGTGTGCCCAGCCCGGCGCTCACCCCCGGCGCGGTCGCCGACGACTTCGACCGCGCGTTGTGGCGCAAGCTCGCCGACTCCGATCTGCTGAGCCTGACGATCGGGACCGAGCATGGCGGCGCAGGCCTGGACCCGATCGCGCTCTGCCTCGTACTCCGCGAGTCGGCCAAGGTACTGGCACGGGTACCGCTGCTGGAGTCCGGAGCCGCCGCGCTCACCCTCCAGCGTGGTGCGACCGACGAACTCCGTGCGGAGGTGCTTCCCCGGATCGGCTCCGGGGCCCTCGTCGTCACCGTCGCCGCCCAGGGCCGCACCGGGCACGAACCGGCCGACCTCGCCGTGGAAGCCCACCAGGAAGGCACCGAATGGGTTCTCGACGGTGTCCAGACCGGCGTCCCCTGGGCCGGAACCGCGGACCGCATCCTGCTCCCCGCCCACACCCCCGACGGCCACGCCGTACTCGCCCTCGTCCCCCGCGTCCACCCCGGCCTCACGCTCGCCGACCAGATATCCACCAGCGGAGAGCCGCAGGCCGAGATCCGGCTGGATTCCGTTCGTATCAGCGCCAGGGAAACGATCACTGACTCCACCGCGTGGGATGCGCTGCGCAACGTTCTGACCACCGGCACCTGCGCCCTCGCCCTGGGACTCGGCGAGCGCGTACTGGCCATGACCAGCGACTACACCAGCAAGCGCGAACAGTTCGGGTTCCCGGTGGCCACCTTCCAGGCGGTCGCCTGCCAGGCCGCCGACCGCTTCATCGACCTGCGCGCCATGGAGGCCACACTCTGGCAGGCCGCCTGGCGCATCACCACCGAGGCGGACGGCCCGCTACCGCTCGCCGGAGATGTCGCGGTGGCCAAGATCTGGGCCTCGGAGGGCGTACGCCGTGTCGTCCAGACCGCCCAGCATCTGCACGGCGGCTTCGGCGCCGACACCGACTATCCGCTGCACCGCTACCACGCCTGGGCCAAGCAGCTCGAACTGTCCCTCGGCCCCGCCGCCGCCCACGAGGAGTCCCTCGGCGAACTGCTCGCAGCGCATCCGCTGGGCTGAGCCGGGACGGGTGCTGGGTGCTGGGTGCCCCGTCAGCGTCCCGGACGATCATGTGGCGCGGCAGCCCCGGCCGACCGTACGGGAGCAGTCGGCTGACGACTGTTCGACGGCTGACGACCGTCCCCGGGCCAGCTGACGATCGCCCGACGGACAACCCGCCGGCCAACCAACCGCCGGGCAGCGCGGCTTCCCCACTCCCCGGCGCTTCAGCCCCTTCGGCGCGACGGCTAGATAACCGACCCCGCGCCGCCCTTGCCGTCCGAGACGGGACGGCCGGCGGCCTCCCATGCCTGCATGCCCCCCGCGACGTTCACCGCGTCGAGACCCTGCTGGATCAGATACTGCGCCACCTGAGCCGAACGTCCGCCGACCCGGCACAACACATACACCTTGCCGCCATCGGGAGCGGCCTCGGTCAACTCACCGTAGCGGGCGACGAATTCACTCATCGGGATGTGCAGAGCGCCTTCGGCGTGCCCCGCCTCCCACTCGTCGTCCTCTCGCACGTCCAGGAGGAAGTCCTCCGACGTGAGAACGTCGACACCGACCGTGGGCACAGAACCAAATTGCATGTTCCCGACGCTACCCGACCAGCTGCGCGAGGTACGTCTCGCGTTCCGCGACATCGGCGAGCAGCTTCTCGGCGATCTCGTCCAGCAGCGCGTCCGGGTCCTCCGGCGCCATCTTGATCATCGCGCCGATCGCACTCTCCTCCAGCTCGGCGGCCGCCGCGGCCAGCAGCTCCTTGCGCTCGGCCAGCCACTCCAGCCGCGCGTAGAGCTCCTCGCTCTCGCTGAGCCGCTCCTCGACCGGCGCGGGACCGGCCTCCCACTCCCGCGCCAGCTCGCGCAGCGCCGCCGCGTCACCCTGGGCGTACGCCGTGTTGACCCGTGCGATGAAGGCGTCCCGGCGCGCACGCTCCGCGTCATCCCGCGCCAGGTCCGGGTGGGCCTTGCGCACCAGGTCACGGTAGACCTTGCGGGCCTCTTCGCTGGGCCGCACCTTCTGCGGCGGCTGCACCGACTGCTCGGTGAGCATCGCCTGAGCCTCGGCGAACAGGCCGTCCGACCCCATCCAGCCGTGGAACAGCTCCTCGACCTCCGGCATCGGCAGCACCGACGCCCGTGCCTCGCGCGCCTTACGGATGTCCGCGGGGTCGCCGGTACGCGCCGCCACCGCCTCGGCGATCTGCGCGTCCAGCTCGTCCAGCCGTGCGTACATGGGACCGAGCCGCTGGTGGTGCAGACGGGAGAAGTTCTCCACCTCCACCCGGAAGGTCTCCACCGCGATCTCGAACTCGATCAGCGCCTGCTCCGCGGCCAGCACCGCCTTCGCCAGCCGCCGGGTCGCCTCGTCCTGAGCAGCGGTCGCCTTGTCGTCCGACGCCTCGCCCGGCTCTGCCCCTGCCACAGGCTGCTCCGCGCCGGCACCGGGCTCAGCCCCGTTCCCGGCCTGACCGGCACTCGGGTCAGGCACTGTCGTGTCCTGACCCACGAGTGGATCGGTCGGGGCACTCTGACCGAAGTCCGACCCGTCCGGGCCCGTGACCTGATCTTCCGAGCCGCCGCCGTGCCCGAGCCGGGCGTCCCGCCCGCTGCCGCGGGCGTCCGGTACCTGCGGGTCGGCCTGAGCGTCCGGGGTGCCCGGTACGTCCGGTCGGTGCTGGCCGTCCTGCGCGTTCTCCGCGTGCGAGTTCGTCACCCGGCCAGCGTACGGCCCCACGGGACGCGGCTCTCCACGGCCATTCCCTCGCCTCGGGCGCTGCGCTTGGGGGCCCTCCCCTCCCCCCGGCCCACCCACCCCTCCTACCTCCCGCCCTCACATTCCCGACGCCAGCCCGGCACCCCCACGAGCCCACACCCCAACCCCGCCACGCCCACAACCCCGCAACACCCACGCCCGAGCACCCTCGACCGAGCCCAAGCACAGCCCGCCCCAGCCCCAAGCAGCCAAGCGGCAGCCAGCCCCAAGCCCCCCGTCGCCTCCCCCTCACACCCCCAGCTCTGCCGCGATGCGCCCGTTCTTCACCGCTGTGGTCAGTGCCGCGTGGTCCGCTTCCGTGCGGTCCGCGTAGGAGGACGCGAAGGCCGCTATGGCGTCGTCCAGTTCTTCGTTCTTGCCGCAGTAGCCGGCCAGCAGGCGTGGATCGGCGCTGTGGGAGTGTGCGCGGGCCAGGAGGGCGCCGGTCATCCGGGCGTAGTCGTCCATCTGGTCACCGGACAGCTGCGTCGGGTCCACGCTGCCCTTGCGGTTTCTGAACTGGCGGACCTGGAAGGGCAGTCCCTCCCCTGGGCCGTTGTCCGCGCCCGCGCCGGCCGTGCCCGGCGACGCCACGCCCCGCACCGTCGTCCAGCCCAGCAGGATGTCGCTCACCACCTGCATCCGGCGCTGCCCGAGCACCACACGGCGGCCCTCGTGCACCACCGGCGGAACCGGGAAGCCGGCCTTCTCCACGAAGGGTGCCAGCACCGAACGGCGGGCCTCCTTCACCTGCAGGACCAGCGGCTCGCCCCGGTGGTCCAGCAGCAGCACCACATACGACCGCAGGCCCACACTGCCGGTGCCGACCACGCGGAACGCCACATCGTGCACCGCGTACCGCGCCAGCAGCGGCAGCCGGTGTTCGGCGATCGTGTCCAGATAGCCGGTGAGGGACGCGGCCACGGCTGCCGCCTCCTCATCCGGCACCCGCCGCAGCACCGGCTGCGCGTCCACGAACCGGCGGCCGCCGTCCGCTGCCGGCTCCGTCGCCTTGGCCGCGTACCGCGCGCTGGTGTTCTTACGGGCCTTCTCCGCGACCTGCTCCAGCGTTCCCAGCAGGTCCCGGGCGTCGCTGTGCGAGACCAGCTCCTCGTCGGCGATCGCGTTCCACGCCTCGATGACCGGCCGCTTGGCCAGCAGCCGCATCGTGCGCCGATAGGAGCCCGCCACGTCACGCGCCGCCTTGCGGCAGTCGTCCTCGTCGGCGCCCGCCTCCCGGCCGGCCAGTACCACCGATGTGGCGAGCCGCTTCACATCCCACTCCCACGGCCCGTGCAGGGTCTCGTCGAAGTCGTTGAGGTCGATGACGAGGCCACCGCGGGCGTCGCCGTAGAGGCCGAAGTTGGCGGCGTGCGCGTCTCCGCAGATCTGGGTGCCGATGCCGGTCACCGGGCCGGCTGCCAGGTCGTACGCCATCAGGCCGGCGGAGCCGCGGAGGAAGGCGAAGGGGCTCGCGGCCATCCGCCCGACCCGTATCGGCGTCAGCTCGGGCAGCCGGCCGGCGTTGGACTCCTCGACCGCCGCCACTGCGTCCGGCCGCCCGTCCGCGATCGGCAGCTCGGCCTGCCCGGAACGCGGGAGCCGCTCCCGCAGCGCCCGCCCAACGGCCTTGGGCGACGGCCCCTCTGTCTCCGGATGGGCAAACCCCGGTACGTACGGCACACGCGGCATAGCGGGCCACCTCCCCCTTCACGACCTATGTTGTCGATGTCCTGCGGTTGTTGTTGATGTCCCTGCGGTGCAGTGTCGCTGTCCGGTGCCGCTGTGTCTCCATGCAGCGCCGCCGTGTTCTGCTGCGCTCTGCCTGTTCTGCATCGATCTCCGCATGCTCTGCGTTGATCTCCGCACGCCCTGCGTTGTTGATCTGTGCATCTTCTGCGTCGTTCCACACCGTTCTGCTCTGCCTGGAACAACGCTCGTGCTACGCCCTTCCGTGCGCCGGGGCGGCGGTTCCGACCCGGCGACACACATGACGGTACCGAGGCCCCGGCACGCCCCGCAGAGCCTGTGGATAACTCTCCGGAGCGGCTACACGCCCACCGCCTCCGCCATCTCCTCTTCCCCCTCCTCCAGCGCCACGGCGGCACCCCCGGCCCCGTGGACCGGAGCCGCGAGAGCCGGTTCCGGCACCGTCGCCGCCACCGCGGCCGCCGCCACGGCCGCGGCCTGGGCCGTCTCCTCCGCCTCCGCGGTACGCCGCCGCTTCTCGGCCAGCGCCGCCACACCGACCGTCAGCAGGCCGACGACCAGCCACCCCGCCAGCGTCCAGACGTGACCCGGCAGGCCGTAGCCGTCGAAGTAGACATGGCTGCGGGTGCCTTCCACAAAGCCCGCGCCGTTCCAGAAGGAGTGCAGCGCGGCGAAGAACCCGTTCTGCATCTCGGGGCGGAAGATCCCGCCGGAGGACGTGAAGTTGAGCATCACGAAGAGGGTCATCACACCGAGCGTCGTCCAGCGCTTGAGGAAGGTGTGCAGGCCGGTGCCGATCAGCAGAATGCCCGCCGAGTAGAGCCAGGCCAGCGCCCACAGTCCGCCGAGGCCGTGGTCGACGAGGTGGAAGACCGGGCCGGCGAACGCCGTCCCGATGAGGGCGACGACGAAGGAGACGCCGAGGGCCAGCGCCGTCCGCAGCCGGAGCGGCAGCACGGCTCCGGCGCCGCCGATCACCGCGACCGATGCGTACGAGCCGATGCTGATCGCGACCAGCAGGAAGAAGATCCCCTGCCCCGTCGGGTCGTCCTCGGCGGGCGGTGCCACGTCCGTGACCTTCAGCGGAGCACCCTGGTGCGCCGCGATCGGGGTGAAGACCTTCTGGGCGACGGTCGCGCTGGTGTCGGAACCAGCCGTCGCCACCAGCAGCTCGGGCACCGGCGCCGCCGAGCCCGCCGCCCCGCCGGCACCGGACCTGCCCGCCGGTCCACTCGACGCCCCCGCCGCACGCCCCACTCCGTGCGCACTCTGCGCGCCCTTCACGTCCTTCGAGGCCTTCGCCGCCTGCTGGCTCTCCCCAGGAATCACATACGCCCCGAAGATGTCCTGGTGCCTGAGCCGGTCGACCGCAGCCGACCGGTCAGCAACGGTCCGTACGTCCAGGTCACCGTCCGCCTTGTCGTTGATCGACTGGGCGAGCAGCTGGGCGCTGGGGCCCGATCCGACGACCGCGACGGGCAGATGGTGCGGCGCGGGGTGCGCGAAGGCCCCCAGATACGCCAGCCCCATCCCGATACACATCAGTAGCGGGGTGATCAGGTGCGTCAGGACGTGACGCAGCCCGGCGGTGCGGGCGGACCGTGCGGAACGGTGGTCGCTTCGGTGGTCGGGACGTCGGACCGTACTCATGGGGCCTCGCCTTCTCAGCTCGTCGGCTCAGCTGTCGTCACTGGGCTGGTCTTCACCTCAGCCCGAGCCCGTGGGGCCCCACCGGTCCGGGACCGGTGGGGGCCCACGGGCAAAACAGTTGGCTTCTACAACTCTCTATCGCGTTGTACTATACAACTACCTCTACGAAAGGCAACCCGTGGCTCACCGCGAGGACTCCGTCGAGACCATCCAGCAGGAGATGACCGCGTTCGCCCGCCGGGCCCGCGCGGCCGCCGCCCGGATGCACCCCGAGCTGTCGCTGGTCTCCTACACGCTGCTGGCGCACCTCGATGACCAGCAGGGATGCCGTGCCACGGATCTCGCGGCGCACTACTTCCTGGACAAGTCCACGGTCAGCCGGCAGATCGCCGCACTGGAGAAGCTCGGGTTCGTCGAGCGCCGCGTCGACCCGGAGGACCACCGCGTCCAGGTGCTGCACCCCACGGACAAGGGCGCCCAGGTGCTCGCCAACGTCACCGCCAGCCGCCGCCAGGCGTTCCACGAGCGGCTGGCCGACTGGGACGAGGAGGACCTCGACCGCTTCTCGACCTATCTGCGCCGCTACAACGCCGCCCAGGAGCGGCTGGGGTGACACAACCGCCCGAGCACCCGCCCAAGGACAGGGACCGCCGCGCCGCCCGCCCCCGCGGGTCCTACTTCCGGAACCGCTCCGGGCACTGCCCGCCGTCGGCCAGGTAGGTCTCCGCCCAGCGCCCCAGCTCCTTGAGCGCGGGCTCCATGGCACGCCCGGCCTCCGTCAGCCGGTAGGAGACGCGCAGCGGCGGCCCCGCGTCCACCTCACGGACGACCAGGCCGGTCGACGCCAGCTCCATGAGGCGGTCGGAGAGCATCCGCTCACTGATCCCGGGGATGGCCCGCCGCAGATCGGCGAAGTGCACCGGACCCGGCATCAGGGTGGCGACGATCAGCCCCGTCCAGCGCTTCCCGAACAGCTCGAAGACGCGCGTCATGCCGCCGTCGACCTGCCTGCACATCGCCTCGCCATGGTCCGCCATGCCCCCAGGGTACCGCCTTCCCGTTGGCTACTGCGAAAAAGTAAGTACCTGTGCTATCAATAGTCACGTACGGAATTCAACCAGTGGTCGAGCGCCGCCCGGCCGCCTATGGAAGGACCGGTCCCCATGGCCACTCTTCTGCTCATCGACTCCTCGCTCTTCCCCGAGGGCGGTTCCGCCTCCCGCTCGGTCACCGCGGCCTTCCGCAAGGCCTGGGAGGAACAGCACCCCGACGGCACCGTGATCCACCGCGACCTGGCCGCCGAACCGCTGCCGCACCTCGACGGCATCGGCGCCTCCGCCGGCTTCTCCGACCCGGCCACCCACACCCCCGAGCAGCAGGCGGCCTTCGCACTGCGGGTTCAGCTCGCCGAGGAGCTGGAGCAGGCCGACGCGGTCGTCATAGGCGCACCGATGTACAACTTCACGATCCCGTCCACGCTCAAGGCATGGCTCGACCAGGTGATCATCATGGGCCGCACGTCGGGTCAGCAGCCGTCAGC
The DNA here is from genome assembly GCF_043199295.1 of Streptomyces sp. NPDC048612. Taxonomy (NCBI): domain Bacteria; kingdom Bacillati; phylum Actinomycetota; class Actinomycetes; order Kitasatosporales; family Streptomycetaceae; genus Streptomyces; species Streptomyces sp. NPDC048612. The sequence continues at coordinate 660,783 of NZ_JBICVV010000002.1, read as the reverse complement.
CAAGGGCACCCCGGTCACCGTCGTCGCCAGCCGCGGCGGCTCCTACGCGCCGGGCACGCCCCGTGAGCCCTTCGAGTACGTGCAGAACTACCTGGCGGCCGTACTGAACGGCGGACTGGGCCTCGAGGTCGACTTCATCGTCCCCGAGCTGACCATGGCCCCGAACAACCCGGCGATGGCCGAGCTGATCCCGCTCTACGAGACCTCCCGCGACCAGGCCCACAAGGACGCAGAGGCGAAGGCCAAGACCCTCGCCGAGCAGCTCACCGCCTGAGCCCGGCCGGAACGCCGAGCCGGAGTGCGGGCTCCGGCACGGTTTCCCACGCCCTGCCGCAGCCACCTCCGGGCGGGCGGCCGCCCACGGGGCCCCGCCCGCACCCGCAGGAAACCCTGCTGTGACGTCGACCGCAGCACCCCACCCGAGACCCGCCCACCCGGGGCGCCGCCGGCCAAGCCGGGGCAGGCACCGCACCCGTGACATAGCCAACAGCGTGACGAGCACAACGAAAGACCCCCGGTCTCCGGATTTCTCCGGAGACCGGGGGTCTCATCTGTGCGCGAGGGGGGAGTTGAACCCCCACGCCCTTTCGGGCACTGGAACCTGAATCCAGCGCGTCTGCCTATTCCGCCACCCGCGCATGGGTGCTGCCGGTTGATTCTCTCACGCGATCCGGGCCGTTCGGTCCGGGTCCGCTGCGAGCGCCTTCCGACATCCAGAACACTAGCACGGTGTCAGGGGTGCCTTCACACGCCTTTCCCCCGGTCCCCGCCTCGCGGCAACCCGGGCGGCAGCCAAGGGCGGCACCCCCTCTCACCGCGGGCATTCGCGGAGCGCTGCCCAAAGGGTCCACACTCGCGGTAGTCGTCATCGGGGTGCGGGCCGCCCGTGCCGCCTCCGGGCCGGCCGGGGACGGCCGGCACCCGCGTCATGTCCGACTCCGGCACCCGCCCGGCCGGAGCGGTCGGCGGTTGCGGGACACTGTGTTCGGGGCACATCTACGATCGCAGTGCACGAACAGTGGGCAGGAGCAAACGAGCACCGGGCAACCCTGTGAGGGGCGACACTCGTCCTCAAGGCGGGAAAGGGGAACCAGCCGATTTCCCGACGCGTGGATACGATCAGTAAGCAGTATCAGGACGACTCGATCAGGACGACCCCGTCGAAGACTGAGGAAGGAGGTGCCCCGTGGGAGTACTGAAGCGTTTCGAGCAGCGTCTCGAAGGTCTCGTCAACGGCACCTTCGCCAAGGTGTTCAAGTCCGAGGTGCAGCCCGTTGAGATCGCCGGCGCGCTGCAGCGCGAGTGCGACAACAACGCCACCATCTGGAACCGCGACCGCACGGTCGTCCCCAACGACTTCATCGTCGAGCTGAGCACCCCCGACTACGAGCGGCTGAGCCCCTACAGCGGGCAGCTCGGCGACGAGCTGTCCAGCATGGTCCGCGACTACGCCAAGCAGCAGCGGTACACCTTCATGGGCTCGATCAAGGTCCATCTGGAGAAGGCCGACGATCTCGACACCGGCCTGTACCGCGTCCGCAGCCGAACGCTCGCCTCCAGCTCGTCGCAGGACCAGCCGGGCCCCGCTGCCGACCGCCGCTCCGCCGCGCCCCCGCGCGGCGGCCAGCCCGGCGGCGGCCATGTGAGCCCGCCCCCCATGCCTTCGGCCCCGCCGCCCGGCGGCGCGCAGTCCGTACCCCGTACGGCACCGCCCGGTGCAGGACCGCAGCCCCAGGCGCAGACACGGCGCTGGATCGAGATCAACGGCACCCGCCACCAGATCTCGCGCCCCACACTCGTGCTGGGTCGCAGCACCGACGCCGACGTACGGATCGACGACCCGGGTGTCTCCCGGCGTCACTGCGAGATCCGGGTCGGAACGCCCCCCATGGTCCAGGACCTGGGCTCCACGAACGGCATCGTGGTGGACGGGCAGCACACCACTCGCGCTAATCTCCGCGACGGCTCGCGGATTGTCGTGGGCAGTACCACCATCGTTTACCGGCAAGCCGAAGGGTGAAGCGGGGGCAATGTCAGAGCTGACCCTCACGGTCATGCGGTTGGGTTTCCTCGCCGTACTGTGGCTGTTCGTCATCGTGGCCGTTCAGGTCATCCGCAGCGATCTGTTCGGCACACGCGTCACACAACGCGGTGCCGCCCGTCGCGGCGGTCAGGAAGCACGTGCGCAGCGCCAGGCCGCCGCGCCACCGCAGCAACAGCAGCGCCGCCAGGAAGGCGGCCGCGGCAACAACAACCGGCAGCGCCGCGGAGCACCCACCAAGCTGGTGGTCTCCGAGGGCTCGCTGACCGGCACCACCGTCGCCCTCCAAGGCCAGACCATCTCCCTGGGCCGTGCGCACGACTCCACCATCGTGCTGGACGACGACTACGCGTCCAGCAGGCATGCCAGGATCTACCCGGACCGTGACGGCCAGTGGATCGTCGAGGATCTCGGTTCCACCAACGGCACGTACCTGGACCGGACCCGACTGACGACCCCGACACCGATTCCGCTGGGAGCCCCGATCCGCATCGGCAAGACCGTCATCGAGCTGCGGAAGTAGTACGACAATGAGCGAGCGGAGCGAGCGAGCCGCGACGGTCCACTCGGCGGACCCGGGCGTGCTCCCGACCGGAGGGTGGGCAGTGTGGCTCGAAGAGACCGGCTGTACCCCGAGCCGACGGGTGAGGTGCGCATGAGTCTGTCACTGCGCTTCGCCGCCGGATCGCACAAGGGCATGATCCGCGAGGGCAACGAGGACTCCGGCTACGCCGGGCCACGGCTGCTCGCCATCGCCGACGGCATGGGCGGCCAGGCCGCCGGTGAGGTCGCCTCCTCCGAGGTGATCTCCACACTCGTCCAGCTCGACGACGACGTCCCCGGCTCCGACCTCCTGACCTCGCTGGGGACGGCTGTCACGCGCGCCAACGACCAGCTGCGGGTCATGGTCGAGGAGGACCCCCAGCTGGAGGGCATGGGCACGACCCTGACCGCCCTGCTGTGGACCGGGCAGCGGCTCGGCCTCGTGCACGTCGGCGACTCGCGCGCCTATCTGCTGCGCGACGGCGCCCTGACCCAGATCACCCAGGACCACACCTGGGTGCAGCGGCTGGTCGACGAGGGCCGGATCACCGAAGAGGAAGCCACCACCCATCCGCAGCGCTCGCTGCTGATGCGGGCGCTGGGCAGCGGCGATCATGTCGAGCCCGATCTGTCGATCCGCGAGGTGCGGGCCGGCGACCGGTATCTGATCTGCTCGGACGGGCTGTCCGGGGTGGTCAGCCACCAGACGCTGGAAGACACCCTCGCCAGCTACCACGGTCCGCACGAGACGGTGCAGGAGCTGATCCAGCTCGCGCTGCGCGGCGGCGGACCCGACAACATCACCTGCATCGTCGCCGACGTCCTGGACGTGGACGGCAACGACACGATGGCCGGGCAGCTCAACGACACCCCGGTCATCGTCGGTGCCGTCGCGGAGAACCAGCACCAGCTCAGCGACCCGAGCACGCTCCAGACGCCCGCCGCCCGGGCCGCCGAACTCGGCCGGCCCGGCGGGCCGAACCCGGGCGCCCCCGGCGGCGCCTTCGGGCCGCCCGGCAGCGGTGACCCGGAGGTCGGCGGGCAGCCGCAGGGCTCCTTCGGCGCGTTCATGGACGAGGACTTCGTCAAGCCCCGGCGGCGCGGGCGGTGGCTCAAGCGGTCGCTGTTCATCGCGCTGGCGCTGGCCGTCGTGGGCGGCGGCTGCTACGCGGGCTACAACTGGACGCAGACCCAGTACTTCGTCGGTGCCAAGGACGACCACGTCGCGCTCTACCGGGGTATCAGCCAGGACCTCGCGTGGATCAGGCTCAATGACGTGGACGAGGACCACCCCGAGATCGAACTCAAGTACCTGCCGCAGTACCAGCGGAATCAGGTCAAGGAGACGATCGCGGTCGACAGCCGCACACAGGCGGGCGAGAAGGTCACCGAGCTGAGCAAGCAGGCCAATGCCTGCCGCAGCAAGGAACAGCGGGAGGCCGCCGAGCGGGACGCGGCGCGTCACCCCGGCCGCGGCCAGACGGGCACGCCGAAGAAGCCCGGCTCCCCGTCGCAGCCCTCCTCGCCGAGCGCCAAGCCCGGCAGCACCGGCAACAACAGCGGCACCGGCACGGCCGGCACGCTGGCGGCGACCACGTCTCCGTCTCCCACAGCCACTCCCAGCCAGGCCCCTTCCCAGGAGCAGCAGAAGCTGGAAAAGAATTGCAGCACCCAGCAGTGAGGGCGTAGGGGGCCGTAGATCTCATGAGCAGCAGCACCACCAACACCACCACCATCGGCAATATCGGAGCCCCGAGCCGCCGCAACACCGAGCTGGCGATGCTCGTCTTCGCTGTGCTGATTCCGGTGTTCGCGTACGTCAACGTCGGTCTGGCGAAGGACGGTACGGTGCCGGCCGGTGTGCTGGGCTACAGCCTCGGGCTCGGCCTGCTGGCGGGCGTCGCGCATCTCGTCGTCCGCAAGTGGGCGCCGTACGCCGATCCGCTGATGCTGCCCATCGGCACCCTGCTCAACGGCCTGGGTCTGATCTTCATCTGGCGACTGGACCAGGAGCCCTCGCTGGGCAAGGCGATGGCTCCCAACCAGCTGATGTGGTCGACCTTCGGTGTCGCCCTCTTCCTCGGCATCCTGATCTTCCTCAAGGACCACCGTGTCCTGCAGCGCTACACCTACATCTCGATGGTGGTCGCGCTGGTGCTGCTGGTCGCCCCGGTGTTCTTCCCCGGTGTGAACGGCGCAAAGATCTGGATCACGATCCCGGGTCTCGGCTCGCTGCAGCCCGGTGAGTTCGCGAAGATCATCATCGCGATCTTCTTCGCCGGCTATCTGATGGTGAAGCGGGACGCGCTGGCGCTGGCCAGCCGCCGCTTCATGGGCCTGTACCTCCCCCGCGGCCGCGACCTCGGCCCGATTCTCGTCATCTGGGCGCTGAGCCTGATGATCCTGGTCTTCGAGACCGACCTGGGTACCTCGCTGCTGTTCTTCGGCCTGTTCGTCGTGATGCTCTACGTGGCGACCGAGCGGACCAGCTGGATCGTGTTCGGTCTGCTGCTCAGCGCCGGCGGCGCGGTCGCGGTGGCGACGTTCGAGTCGCACGTCCAGACGCGTGTGCACAACTGGCTCAACCCGCTGGAGCTGGTCAACGGCGGTGTCACCGAGACCGCCCAGGCCATGTACTCCTTCGGCTCCGGCGGCATCCTCGGCTCCGGTCTGGGACAGGGCTACTCCCGCCTCATCCTGGGCATCGCGCCGAAGAGTGACTACATTCTCGCCACGGTCGGTGAGGAGATCGGGCTGGCCGGCCTGATGGCCATCCTGATGCTCTACGGCCTGCTGATCGAGCGCGGCATCCGTACGGCGCTGGCGGCCCGCGACCCGTTCGGCAAGCTGCTGGCGATCGGCCTGTCCGGCGCCTTCGCCCTGCAGGTCTTCGTCGTCGCCGGTGGTGTGACCGGCCTGATCCCGCTGACGGGTATGACGATGCCGTTCCTCGCCCAGGGTGGTTCGTCCGTGATCGCCAACTGGGCACTGATCGCGATCCTGCTCCGGATCAGCGACACCGCGCGCCGCCCGGCGCCGGCCCCCGCCCCGTCCACCGACGCCGAGATGACCCAGGTGGTCCGTCCGTGAACAAGCCCCTGCGCCGGGTCGCGATCTTCTGCGGCCTGCTCGTCCTCGCCCTCCTGGTCCGCGTCAACTGGGTGCAGTTCGTCCAGGGTGACGAGCTCAAGAACGACCCGCACAACCGCCGGGTCGCCATCGAGCGCTACAGCACCCCGCGCGGCAACATCATCGTCGACGGCAAGGCCATCACCGGCTCCACGACCACCGACAGCGGCGACTTCAAGTACAAGCGGACGTACAAGAACGGCAAGATGTGGGCGCCGGTCACCGGCTACGCCTCGCAGGCCTTCGACGCCAACCAGCTCGAGAAGCTCAACGACGGCATTCTCACCGGCACCGACGACAGGCTCTTCTTCAGCCGCACGGTCGACATGTTCACCGGCAGCAAGCAGAAGGGCGGCAACGTGGTGACCACCCTCGACGCCAAGGCCCAGAAGGCCGCCTTCGACGGTCTCGGCAAGCAGAAGGGCGCGGTCGCCGCGATCAACCCGGAGACCGGCGCGATCCTGGCGCTGGCCAGCACCCCGTCCTACGACCCGTCCACCTTCGCGGGGATGAGCAACAAGGACGCCGAGGCGTACAACGGTCTGCAGAAGAAGAGCAACCCGGACGAGCCGATGCTCAACCGGGCGCTGCGCCAGACCTACCCGCCCGGCTCGACCTTCAAGGTCGTCACGGCCTCGGCGGCCCTGGAGAACGGTCTCTACGACGGCGTCGACACCAACACCCGGTCGCCGCTGCCCTACACGCTTCCCGACACCTCGGGCGTCGAGCTGAAGAACGAGGGCAACATCCCCTGCAAGAACGCCACCCTGCGGGAGGCGCTGCGGGTGTCCTGCAACACCGTCTTCGGCAAGATCAGCGCCGACCTCGGCAACAAGAAGATGAAGGCCGAGGCGGAGAAGTTCGGCTTCAACGACCCGGGGATCAACACCCCGGTCCGCGCCTCGGAGAGCATCTTCCCCGAGGACAACCGGCCGCAGAACGCAATGGCCGGCATCGGCCAGGCCTCCAACCGCGCCACGCCGCTGCAGATGGCCATGGTCGCCTCGGCGGTCGCCAACGACGGCAAGCTGATGAAGCCGTACATGGTCGACCGGCTGGTCGCGACGAACCTCAATGTGGTCCAGCAGCACACTCCGCAGGAGATGAGCCAGCCGCTCAGCCCGGAGAACGCGCAGAAGCTCCAGAGCATCATGCAGACCGTGGTCAAGTCGGGAACAGGAACCAACGCCCAGATCCCGGGCGTCACAGTGGGCGGCAAGACGGGTACCGCTCAGCACGGCGAGGACAACAAGGACAATCCCTACGCCTGGTTCATCTCCTACGCGAAGACCGACAAGGGCACGCCGGTCGCGGTCGCGGTCGTCATTGAGGGATCGGACACGCTCCGGGACGACATCGCCGGCGGAAGGCTCGCAGCTCCGATCGCGAAGCACGTCATGCAGGCGGTACTCGAAGGCGAGAAGTGACGCGGATCATGCCAATACCGGTCACGTATCAGGTTGCGGCTCCGGCCAGGTCCGGTACGGCGTGGCGGGTACGGTATGCCCGGACAGCACACCGCCGGACCACACACCGGTGCGGTCGGGACTGACGGAGAGGGCTGGAGAAGCTTATGGAAGAGCCGCGTCGCCTCGGCGGCCGGTACGAGCTGGGCTCGGTGCTCGGCCGCGGTGGCATGGCCGAGGTGTACCTCGCGCATGACACCCGCCTGGGCCGCACCGTGGCTGTGAAGACGCTGCGGGTGGACCTCGCCCGTGATCCGTCCTTCCAGGCCCGGTTCCGCCGTGAGGCCCAGTCGGCCGCCTCGCTTAACCATCCGTCTATCGTCGCGGTCTACGACACCGGCGAGGACTACGTCGACGGTGTCTCGATCCCGTACATCGTCATGGAGTACGTCGACGGCTCCACGCTCCGTGAGCTGCTGCACTCCGGAAGAAAGCTGCTGCCCGAGCGCTCGCTGGAGATGACCACCGGTGTCCTCCAGGCGCTGGAGTACTCGCACCGGGCCGGCATCGTCCACCGCGACATCAAGCCGGCCAACGTCATGCTGACGCGCACCGGCCAGGTCAAGGTCATGGACTTCGGTATCGCCCGCGCCATGGGCGACGCCGGCATGACGATGACGCAGACCGCGGCGGTCATCGGCACCGCCCAGTACCTCTCGCCCGAGCAGGCCAAGGGTGAGCAGGTCGACGCCCGATCCGACCTGTACTCCACCGGCTGTCTGCTGTACGAGCTGCTCACGGTGCGGCCGCCGTTCGTCGGTGACTCACCGGTCGCGGTGGCCTACCAGCATGTCCGCGAGGAGCCACAGAAGCCGAGCAACTTCGACCCCGAGATCTCGCCGGAGATGGACGCCATCGTCCTGAAGGCGCTGGTCAAGGACCCGGACTACCGCTATCAGTCGGCGGACGAGATGCGGGCCGACATCGAGGCGGCGCTCGACGGCCAGCCGGTCGCGGCGACCGCCGCCATGGGCGCGGGGGGCTACGACCAGGACCAGCCGACGACCATGCTGCGTCCGCAGGACCCGGCCGGCCAGACCTCCATGCTTCCGCCGATGAACCCGGACGACGGGGGCTACGACGACCGCGGTGACCGTCGCCGCGGTGGCGGTCAGAAGAAGAGCAACACCTCGACGATCCTGCTGGTGATCGCGGCCGTCCTCGTCCTGGTCGGTGCGATCTTCATCGGCAAGGCGATGTTCACCGGCAACAACAAGGGTGGCTCGGTGACGGTGCCCAACCTCGTCGGCAAGGATCGCGACGAGGCGAAGGAGTCCGGACGGAACGCCGGCTTCAAGGTCTCCGAGGACGGTCGCAAGGCCTGCGACAACGTGAAGCGGAACCAGATCACCGAGCAGAGTCCGAAGCCCGGCACCACGATCGACAAGAACGAGACGGTCAAGTTCATCCTGTGCACGGGGGCGGTCAAGGTCACCGTTCCCGACGTGGAGGACCTCTCGTACGAGAACGCCGTCGACCGCCTCAAGCGCAAGGGCTTCACGCACGTCCGGCAGGTCAACAAGGAGTCCGAGCGGACCCCGAACACCGTGCTCAGTCAGGACCCCAAGGCCCAGAGCGAGGCGCCGAAGAGCACGGAGATCGTCCTCACCGTCGCCCAGGAGTCCCCCAAGCGGAACATCCCGGACGTCAAGGGCCAGGACTTCGCGGCCGCCGAGAAGCAGTTGAAGGCCATCGGCTTCGAGGTCAGCAAGAGTGAGCAGGACGTCACCGACCCGAACCAGGTCGGCAAGGTCCTCGCCCAGAGCCCCGAAGGCAACACCCAGGCCAGCGAAGGCTCGACGGTGACCCTCACCGTCGGCAAGGCGGGGGCGCAGACGCCGGTGCCGAACGTCGTCGGCCAGCCGGTGAAGGTGGCGAAGAAGGCGCTTCAGCAGGCCGGCTTCACCAACATCCAGTTCGCCCCCGGCAGCGCGCAGGAGGACAACGCCCGCGTGGTCTCCCAGGACCCGCCGCAGGAGACCCCGTCCGACCCGGCGACCACCACCGTGACGCTGACCACCATCGGTGGCGGCGGCAATGGCGGTAACGGCGGCGACGACGGCGGCTTCATCGGCGGAGCCTTCGGCTAGCGCCATCGGCCGGCGGTCTCCTCCGCCAGGCACAACGAAGCCCCGGCGGCCCTCCAAGGGCGCCGGGGCTTTCGGTTGCGTGCACGCGGCCGGGCCTTGCGGACCGGCGCCTGCCGTTCGGACCGCGTTAGCGGAGTTCCTTCGGCGGCGTGCGGTCCGCGTCGACCTTCTCGGTCCGCTCCAGCTCGCCCCAGACGACATAGCGGTAGGTCGAGGTGTAGACCGGGGTGCAGGTCGTGAGGGTGATGTAGCGGCCCGCCGTGCGCTTGCCGGATTCCTTGGGGATGTCGTCGAGGACGTCCACGTTGTACTTCGAGGTCTCGGGCAGGGTCGCGAAGACCTTGTAGACGTACCAGGTGTCCTTGGTCTCGAAGACGACCGGGTCGCCGTCCTTGAGCTTGTCGATGTTGTGGAACTTCGCGCCGTGGCCGTCGCGGTGCGCGGCGAGCGTGAAGTTGCCCTTCTTGTCCTTGGGCAGCCCCGACTTGACCGGCTTGGTGTAATAACCGGCCACGCCCTCGTTGAGGATCTTGGAGTCGGTGCCCTTCTCGACCAGCACCTCGCCATTGTTCATCGCCGGCACGTGCAGAAAGCCGATGCCGTCCTTGGTGTCCAGCTCCCCCGGCCCCTTCGGCCCACTGCGCGCCCAGTGCTTGCGCACCTGGTCACCGTGCTTGTGCGCTTCACGGTCGGCGAGGACGTTGGTCCACCACAGCGAGTAGGCGACGAACAGGCCCAGGATCAGCCCGACCGTGATCAGCAGCTCGCCGATGACGCTGACGGTGGAGGCGATGGCCCGGCGCACTCGGCGCGGTGCGAGCGGCGGCGCGGAACGGTCGCATGCCTCGTCGTTTCCGGTGGCAGTCACCGCGTAGCACCCCTCTTGTGTTTGCTCAGCCGGCGAGCGCGTCCGGTTTGCCCTTGCTCCGCGGCCGCTCGTCGACCATCTTGCCCCAGACGATCATCCGAAAGGTACTGGTGAACTCCGGGGTACAGGTCGTCAGGGTGAGGTAGCGGCCGGGCCGGGTGAACCCCGAGCCGGGCGGCACCGGACCGATCACGCTGGTGTTGCTCGGAGACGTCTGCGGGAGGATGCTCTCCATCTCGTACGTGTAGTACGAGCTCTTCGTCTCGACGATGATCTTGTCGCCCTTGGTGAGCCGGTTGACGTAGCGGAACGGCTCACCGTGGGTGTTGCGATGGGCCGCCACCGCGAAGTTGCCCTTCTTGTCCCAGGGCATCGCGGTCTTGATCCCGCTGTTCTTGTCGTAGTGACCGATCATGCCGTGGTCCAGCACCTTGTGCTTGTCGATCCCCTCGGCTATCGGGGCCTTCACGTCCAGCTTGGGGATATACATGATCCCGAAGCGCTCACCGTCCGCGAGGTTCTTCTTCTCGCCGCCGCCCTTGCCCCACTCGTGCTGGAGGTTGCTGGTGGCGCCGCCCGCCTCCTGTTCGGCCATGACGTTCGTCCACCACAGCTGATAGGTGACGAACAGCAGCATCAGCACGCCGAGGGTGATGAACACCTCGCCCAGCGCGCGGCTGGCGATCAGGCTGGGGCTGTCCTTGGCGGCGCGTGCGGCCTGCCGGGCCTCCAGCCGGGACATGGGGGCGGGCGCCGGTTCCGCGGCGGTGTCGGCAGCCGTTGCCGTAGCGGCGGCGTCACCATGGCGTCCGCGCCTGCCGCCCCGCTTGGCGGCCTCCTGGGCGGCCTTGCGCCGGGCCGCTCGCCCTCCGTGTGCCGGGGCCGTCGTCGTTTCACGTGAAACGGTCGCGCCTGTTTCACGTGAAACGGTGTCCCCGTCGGGGCTCTCGGCCTGGCGCAGCGCCATGGTCTCGTCGTCCTGCCAGGACGCGGGGGCGGCGGCCGCCGGAGCGGGGCTCCCGGCCTGATCCTGGCGCCCCCGCGGAGCGGGGGCCGGCGGCGCCGGGGCCTCGGTGGCGGCATCGCGCGGGGGTATCGGCTCGGAGGTGGCGGGGCGGGGGACGTGATCGGAGCCGTACGCCGGGCCGTAGGCGGCCGCCTGAGGGCCGTACGACGGCCGATCCTGCCGGGAGGGCGGCTCGGGCTCCAGGTGCGGCCGGAACCACGGTGAGCCCTGCGTCATGCCCTCCTGAGCGGGTTTGCCCCGTCGGCGGCCCCGGCCCGGCTGGCCGTACGGACCGGGCGGGGGCGCCTGCGGCGACCGGCCCGGCAGCGGATCGGTCAGCGGGTCGGCCAGCCGCTCCACCGCGGCCTCGAACGCGTCGGGCGGGCCGTACGGGTCCTGCGGAGAGGAGGACCGCGCCGGCTCGTTCGGCTCATAGGGTCTTTCGTCACGTTCGGGGCGCAGAGCGGTCACCCACCGGCCTTGCCGACCACGGGGGCCAGCCCCGTCGAGCGCTCCACCGCCCCCTTGTCACCGCATTCGACGAGCCAATTGGCCAGCATCCGGTGGCCCCACTCCGTCAGTACCGACTCGGGGTGGAACTGGACGCCCTCGACCGGGAGTTCGCGGTGCCGCAGGCCCATGACGATCCGTCCGCCGGGGACGTTCTCGGCCTCCGTCCAGGAGGTGACGAGCAGTTCGTCGGGGACGGTGTCCGGCTCGACCGCCAGGGAGTGGTAGCGGGTGGCGGTGAAGGGGGACGGCAGTCCGGAGAAGACGCCGACGTCCTCGTGGTGGACCGGCGAGGTCTTGCCGTGCAGCAGCTCGGGAGCGCGGTCCACCACGCCGCCGTACGCGACGGCCATCGACTGCATGCCCAGGCAGACGCCGAAGACCGGGACGCCGGTGTCGGCGCAGTGCCGGACCATGTCGACGCAGACACCGGCCTGCTCGGGCGTCCCGGGCCCGGGCGACAGCAGCACCCCGTCGAAGCCGTCCTGGGCATGGCGCGTCTCGACCTCGTCGTTGCGCAGCACCTCGCACTCGGCGCCGAGTTGGTAGAGGTACTGGACGAGGTTGAAGACGAAGCTGTCGTAGTTGTCGACGACGAGAATCCGTGCGGTCATCGGGTGGCTGCCATCCCTTCATCGACAGTGACGTCATTGAACGGGAGCAGCGGCTCCGCCCACGGAAAGACGTACTGGAAGAGCACGAAGACGACCGCCAGCACGAGCACCAGGGAAATCAGCGCTTTCACCCAGGTGTTGCCCGGCAGATGCCGCCAGATCCAGCCGTACATGCTGTCGCTGTCCCCTTGCCGATGCCGATGACGATGTCGATTGCGACACCAGAGTAAGGGGCGAGGGTGGGCCCGGGTGGGTCAGCCGGTCAAAGCCGATGGCCTTCCCTGTGCCACGGGTTGGGTGGCGTCCAGGTGTGCCCAGGCGATCAGCCGGTGGCTGTGGCCCCATTCCGGCTCGCAGGTGGTCAGGGTGAGATAGCGCCCGGGGCCGTTGAAACCGGACTTCCGCGGGACGGGGTCGATCACCCCGATGTCGCCGGGCAGCGTCGTGTAGGGCCGGTTGTCGATGCGGTAGGTGAACCAGGTCGTGCCGTCGCTCAGCACCACGGCGTCGCCGGGGCGCAACCGCGGGAAGTCCTTGAAGGGGTCGCCGTAGGTGCGGCGGTGGCCGGCGACGGAGAAGTTACCGGTCTCGCCGAGCCGGGCGGTGCGGGCGTAATGGCCGAGGCCGCGCTTGAGGACGTCGCTCGCGGTGCCTTCCAGGACGGGCTTGGTCCAGTCGGCGCCCAGGCGCGGGATGTACATGACGGCGAAGGGAGCGCCCGGGGTGTAGCGGCGGGGCCGTTCGGCCGGGGTGGAGTCGCCGTCGGGGGCCGGGGGGCGGTCGGGGGCGGTGACCGGGCCCGTGGACCACTGGTGCCGGAGGGTGCCGATCTCGTCGTCCATGGCGCTGTCGGCCCGTACCCCGGTCCAGAAGAGGACGTAGGCCACGAAGAGCACGATCAGTGCTCCGGCGGTGACACAGATTTCACTGAGCGTCCGTACGATCCACCGCACCGCCGTCCGGCCCCGCAGCGTCATCCGGCCCCGCCCCTCCCCGGTGCCCGCGGCGTGCGGGCTACGGCTTCACAGGCTGTGCGTAGTGGAGATCCACTGTGCCGGAGTAGCCGGGAAGAGTCACCGCCTCGTGCTGGTCGACTTTCCAGCCCAGGCCGTAGGCGTTCACGTACTGGAGATAGTTCTGGATGGCGGGGGACGCGGTCAGCGCGGTGGTGAGCGCCTCACGGTTGCCGACGGCGGTGACCTTGTACGGCGGGGAGTAGACCCGGCCCTGGAGGATCAGGGTGTTGCCGACGCAGCGCACCGCGCTGGTGGAGATCAGCCGCTGGTCCATGACCTTGATGCCCTTGGCGCCGCCCTTCCACAGGGCGTTCACCACGGCCTGCAGATCCTGCTGGTGGATGACCAGGTCGTTGGGCTGCGGCTCGGGCAGTCCGGGGATCTTGGCGGTGGCGTTCGGCGGGGCGTCGGTGAGCGTGACCGTGACGCCCTGGCCCTTCAGCGCCTTGGTGCCGGCGTTTTTCTCCAGTGACTTGAGCTTGGCCTCTTCGGCCCGGGAGCTGCCGTTGTCGCGCTGTGCGAGCGCGTCGACCTCTTCCCGCAGAGTGGCGTTACGGTCGTCTTGGGCGCCGTTTTTGTGGCTGCGTTCCTGAATGAGGTCGGACAGCCGGAGCATCGAGTCGTCCGAGCGCAGATTCGTACCCCGTGCGGTGTCGAAGCTCAGCCAGAACAGCAGCCCGGCGAGCGCGAAGACGACCAGGGTGAGGAGGCGCACAGGCCGCAGGCGGGAACGAGCGGGGCGGTCGGGGGAGTCAGCGGAATTGCTCAACGTACCCTTACTCCTTACGGCGCCACGGAAGCACTACGCTAACGGACGCCCGGGAAAGGAATCCGCTCCCCACCGCGTCCGCGCCCTGGCGCACACCTCGTACCTCCCCCGCGGATGGGGGCACTGCCCGCTCGAACGAAGCCACGAGCGGGGGAGCAGCGCATCGACAGGAGAGTTCCTCGTGCCGAAGTCACGGATCCGCAAGAAGGACGACTTCACGCCGCCGCCGGCGAAGACCACCAGCCTGAAGATGAGCTCAGGCCGGGGTTGGGTGGCGCCGCTGATGCTGGCGATGTTCCTGATCGGGCTCGTATGGATCGTGCTGTTCTACGTGTCCGAGGGCGATCTGCCGATCGGGGCCATGGGCAACTGGAACATCGTCTGCGGCTTCGGCTTCATCGCGGTGGGCTTCGGCGTATCCACCCAGTGGAAGTAGCGCAAGCCCTGCCCAAGGCCATCCACACGGTTATCCACAGCCGGGGAAAACTTCAGAAGATCTGTGGATAACCCTCCGGCTGTTGACGCCGGTGTGATCGACGGCACCCTCCTCCGGCCTCCGGCTCCCCCTGTCCTTACTGGGGAAACGCAGGCCGGAGCAGACCGGAACGAGAGTTCCGCACAGCTTGCACAAGATCGGCCACGCACTGTGGACAACGTGGCGGTACGGACTCTCAGCCCAGCAGCTGCAGGGTCCGTACCCACACCACCGCGACGATCGCGAGCAGCATCGCCGCACAGGTCGCGCCGTGCACCAGCGTCCGGTGGGCACGCGGCGCGTGCACCATCCCGAACGCCACCGCGGCGCCCACGACCAGGCCGCCGACATGGGCCTGCCAGGCGATGTTGGGCCACAGGAACGTGAAGGCCAGGTTGAGGCCGAGCAGGATCAGCACCGGCTTCATGTCGTACTTCATCCGCCGCAGCAGCACCGCCGTCGCACCGAGCAGCCCGAAGATCGCGCCGGACGCCCCCAGTGAGGGCTGGTTCTGTGCGGCGAGCAGATACGACAGGGCGCTGCCGCCCAGGCCGGCCAGCAGATAGAGCGCGATGAACCGCAGCCGGCCGAGCGCCGCCTCCAGCGGCGGGCCCAGCCACCACAGCGAGAGCATGTTGAACGCGAAGTGCGCGATGGCCTGGTGCAGGAACATCGCGGTCAGCAGGCGGTACCACTCGCCCTCGGCGACACCGACGAGCTGGTACCTACTCGGGTCGGCGGCGAGCCCGAGCAGGTCGAGGCGGTTGACCAGCGGGCTCAGCTCACCGCCGGTCGCCAGTACGGCGACGAAGACGGCGGCGTTGATGCCCAGCAGGATCTTGGTGATCAGCCGCGGATCGGCCGCGATGGTGCCACCCGCGATCGTGCGCGGTGCGGCGGCCTGCGGCGGATGTCCGGTGCCACCACCGCTGCGTACGCAGTCCGGGCACTGGAAGCCGACCGAGGCACTGACCATGCACTCGGGGCATATGGGCCGGTCACAACGGGTGCAGCGAATACCGGTGGTGCGATCCGGGTGGCGGTGGCAGCCCGGCAGGCCGTCGTCACCCCGCGCTTCCTGCGGCTCCTTCGGGCTGCCTGGCACCTGGTCCATCCGTCCCTCGTCCTCTTCGTCGTCCGGCGCGTCAGCACATAGCCTGCCCGCCCGGCTTGGCCCCGTGAACGAGCGTCGCGCCCCGCCTGATGTACGACCGGGCGGGGCGCAATGGTTCCCCGGACCTGGCCGGGGCATATGACGCGGGTCAGCGGGTCTCGATGGCCACCGACTCGATCACGACGTCCTGGAGCGGACGGTCGGTGCGCGGGTTGGTCTGAGTGGCGGCGATGGCGTCGACGACCTTCTTGCTCGCCTCGTTGCTGACCTCACCGAAGATGGTGTGCTTGCCGGTCAGCCAGGCGGTCGCCCCGACGGTGACGAAGAACTGCGAGCCGTTGGTGCCCGGGCCGGCGTTGGCCATGGCCAGCAGGTACGGCTTGTTGAAGGCCAGGTCGGGGTGGAACTCGTCCCCGAACTCGTAGCCGGGGCCGCCGGTGCCGTTGCCCAGCGGGTCGCCGCCCTGGATCATGAAGCCGCTGATCACACGGTGGAAGACGGTGCCGTCGTACAGCCGGTCCGTGGACTTCTTGCCGGTGGCCGGGTGGGTCCACTCCCGCTCACCGTTGGCGAGCTCGACGAAGTTCTTCACCGTCTTCGGTGCATGGTTCGGCAGGAGCCGAATCTCGATGTCGCCCTGGTTGGTCTTCAGGGTGGCGTAGAGCTGCTCAGCCACGATCTACCTTCCATAAGTCTTCACTGACGGTTCCTGATCCTCGCACGGACCGGCCCGCCGAAGACCTTGTCGCCACATGTGCGCGCCGTCCGGCCCGCACCTCTTCACGCTTTTCGTACCGATTTCCAGCGCCCGGGGCGGCAAATCGTGGCATTGTCGTCAACAGGACTCCGGAACGTCCGCAATGACCCGGATGCCCGCTCGCACATGCCGTACGGCGCATGAGCGGGCATGATCTTCAAACGGGTGGACAGGCGACAGAGAAGACACGGGGGACCACCCCCCAAGCCCCGGACACGCCACCGAGGAGGAGGATTCCGTGACCCGCAAGAAAAGCGTGCGCGCCGCGACCGATACGGCCAAGGACAGCGTGCGGCACGCCGCGGAGGTGGTGGCTCCGTATGCCGGTACGGCCAAGGAAGCCGCCGCGCACTTCGCTCACGAGGCCCGCACGCGCGCCGCTCCGAAGGTGGCCGAGGCCGCGCATCAGGCACGTGCGCAGTACGACGCGCATCTGCACCCGCGTAT
This sequence comes from Streptomyces sp. NPDC048612, assembly GCF_043199295.1. NCBI lineage: Bacteria > Bacillati > Actinomycetota > Actinomycetes > Kitasatosporales > Streptomycetaceae > Streptomyces > Streptomyces sp. NPDC048612. The sequence goes on along the minus strand of NZ_JBICVV010000002.1, from coordinate 643,938 downwards.
CGAGCACGCCCGTGGCACGCTGCCGCCCAAGGTGGACGCCGCGGCGACCCGGGCCGCCTGCCGCACCCGTAAGGCGGCCCGCCAGGCGGCCGACTACACGGCACCGCGGCTGGAGCACGCGGTGACCCACGCCCGCGCCGCGGCCGAGCCGGTCCGCGAGGAAGCCTTCGCCCGCGGCACCGCCGCGCTCGCCGCGCTGCGCGGCCAGGTGACGGCCGCCGAGATCGCCAAGCTCCAGAAGAAGCACAGCCGGCGGGCCAAGTGCGGCAAGCTCGCCAAGCGCCTCACCGTGCTGGGCATCCTGGCCGGCGGTGCGATCGCCGCCTGGAAGTGGTGGGACAAGCAGGCCAACCCGGACTGGCTGGTCGAGCCGCCGGCGCCCACCGAGGTCAGCGACCGCGGCCGGCTGAGCGCGGTCGACGGCAGCGAAGGCGCCACGCTGGACCCCGATGTCGAGGCCAAGCAGGCCGAGGCCGACGAGCGCCGCGGCGGCAAGGCCTAAAGCCGGTCCACCGGCTTCCCGGGCCGGGCCCGTCATCCCTACGGGGGCGTCGGGCCCGGCCCGGTCGCGTACGGCCCGACGGTGCCGAGCGGCGCCCGATATCCCGTCAGAAACCTGAAAAGCCCTCCTGACCAGCGATTTTCGCCGATCGGGAGGGCTTTGAGGAGTGGAGCCTAGGGGAGTCGAACCCCTGACATCTGCCATGCAAAGACAGCGCTCTACCAACTGAGCTAAGGCCCCTTCGCGCACCAGGGTACCCGGTGTCCGGACGCTTTCCCGACCGGGTATCGCCGCACACCGTCGCTCTCCGTAGGATGCTTCGCGAGATTCGCGGCAGCGAAGCGATGGGGAGACAGGGGAGAGGGTATGGACTCGGCACAGCAGGAAGCCACCGCGCGGGCCAGGGAGCTGCAGCGCAGTTGGTACGGGGAGCCTCTGGGTGCGTTGTTCCGCCGTCTCATCGACGATCTCGGGCTGAATCAGGCACGGCTGGCCGCGGTGCTCGGCCTTTCAGCCCCGATGCTGTCCCAGCTGATGAGCGGGCAGCGCGCAAAGATAGGCAACCCGGCCGTGGTGCAGCGAGTACAGGCGCTGCAGGACCTGGCCGGACAGGTCGCGGACGGCAGTGTGAGCGCCGCCGAGGCCACGGACCGTATGGAGGAGATCAAGAAGACGGCGGGTGGTTCGGTGCTGAACAACACGGCGCAGCAGACCTCGTCGACGGGGGCGACCACGGTGCGGCGCGTGGTGCGTGAGATCCAGTCGCTGCTGCGGTCGGTCGCCGACGCCGGGGACATCATCGATGCGGCGAACACTCTCGCCCCGGCTCACCCCGAACTGGCAGAGTTCCTCCGGGTCTACGGTGCCGGCCGCACCGCGGACGCGGTCGCCCATTACGAGGCGCACCAGGGTTAGCCGCAGGGGACGTCGCGGATTCAGAAGGCGGACGGGGCGCAATGGGTGAGGTCTTCGCCGGTCGGTATGAGTTGATCGACCCGATCGGACGGGGTGGGGTGGGCGCCGTCTGGCGCGCCTGGGACGCCCGGCGCCGCCGCTACGTTGCCGCCAAGGTGCTGCAGCAGAGCGACGCGCACACCCTGTTGCGCTTCGTCCGCGAACAGGCGCTGCGGATCGACCATCCGCATGTGCTGGCCCCGGCGAGCTGGGCCGCTGACGACGACAAGGTCCTGTTCACCATGGACCTGGTGAACGGCGGCTCGCTGGCACACCTGATCGGGGACTACGGCCCGCTACCGCCCCGGTACGTGTGCCTGCTCCTCGACCAGCTGCTGGCCGGGCTGGCCGCGGTGCACGCGGAGGGGGTGGTGCACCGCGACATCAAGCCGGCGAACATCCTGCTGGAGGCCACCGGCACCGGGCGGCCGCATCTGCGGCTGTCCGACTTCGGCATCGCGATGCGCAAGGGCGAGCCACGGCTCACCGAGGCCAACTACGTGGTGGGGACACCCGGTTACTTCGCTCCGGAGCAACTGCTGGGCGCCGAACCGGACTTCCCCGCTGACCTCTTCGCGGTCGGCCTGGTAGCGCTCTATCTGATCACCGGCACCAAGCCGGACGGCGAGGCGCTCAGCCGGCACTTCGCCGAACACGGCATTCCGAACGCGCCGGATGATGTCCCGGAGCCGCTGTGGCAGGTGCTGGCGCCCCTGGTCCACCCAGATCCGGACGCGCGGTTCAAGACGGCCACCGGGGCACGCAAGGCGATGCTGTCGGCCGTCGAGCTGCTGCCGGAGTCGACGATCGAGGACGAGGTCGTCGAGGTCTTCGACCACATAGGGCCACTGCCGGCCGGTTTCGGGCCGGACGGGCCGCTGCGTCCCAGGGACACGGCGGGCCCCGCGACGGCCGGCGCCGCCACGGGCAGCGGGACCACCGGTCAGGTCTCCATGTCGGACACCGGCAGCTTCCAGCTCGCCCCGCCGGAGCCGAGCAACCCGCAGACGCCGCCACCGGCGCCCACGCCCGCCCCGATGCCGGGCGGCGCGACCACGGGCCACGGCGGGACGCCCACCGGCCCGCACGGACTGCCCACCGGCCACAGCGACGCATCCACGGGTCACAGCGGCGCTTTCCCGGGTCACGGCGACGCCTTTACCGGCCACAGCGGGACCTTCACGGGCCACAGCGGCACGTTCACGGGCCACGGCAGCACGCCGACTGGGCACGTCGGTACGCCGACCGGCCACGGCACCCACCACGGCGCCCCGGCCGGTCCGCCCGCACCGCCCCCGGCGCCCTCGTACGAGCCGACCGCCGCCCCTGTGGCAGGGCCCGCGACCCGCCCCTACACGGCGGGCCCGCTCCCGGTTCCCGGGCAACCCCCGGCGGGCGCTCCGGCCACCGTCCCGGGCATGGCCCGCCCCGCGCCGTACCGGAAGCCGGGACCGCCCCCGAAGGTCGCGATCCCGGTACTGGTCGTGGCACTCCTGTGCATCGCGGTCGGAGTGTGGGCGCTGATCGCCGCCTGACGCCCCGCCACGGAACCGTGGGGCCGCCGGGGGGCGCCACCCCTCGGAGCCCCTCTACCAGCCCTGTGGCGGCCCGAACCGGGTGTTCTGCGGCCTCTGTTGGGTGGTGTCCGCCAACTGCCCCGGCAGCGAGGCCTGACCGCCCGCCCCGGCCTGCGCGCCCGCCGCACGTGCCGCCGTCCGCCGCGCCACCAGCGTCCACATGCCCAGTCCCACCAGCAGCACCACGCCCGTGCTGATCCCGGCGTAGGCGACCGTCAGCAGGGTGCCGCTCTTCCCCGCCTCCTGCGCGGTCTGGCCCTTCCGTGCCGCGTCCCGGTCCCCGGGCGTGACCGAGAAGTCGCTCGTCGGCGCGGCGTAGCCAGGTCCGGCCTTGGCGGTGCCGCGGACGTCCACCCGGAGGGTCAGTTCCGCGCCCTTGCGGAAGTACTGCGCGGCATCGGGGTGCAGGCTCACCTCGACGTAGTACCAGCCCGCGAACCGCATCGCGCTGACCGCGCCGGCCGAGCCGAAGCGGTTGCCGTAGTCGACGGGCGCGGTGAACTGCTTAGCGGCGGCTGGTTTTCCGGTGTACGAGACGAAGCGGGGCTCGCCGACCGCACCGCGCGCCGGGTTGTAGACGCCCAGACCGAGCACCCGGGCCAGGAAGGCGGAGGAGCGGGTCGAGGTCGCGTTCGGCAGCTCGGCGCTCAGGTTGAGCCGCTGTCCCCAGTCCACCGGTACGCGGTAGAAGCGGGTCTCGCCGGGCCTGATCCGGTCCGTCCAGACACCCGTGGCGACCGAGCCCGCGTCGTTGAAGCCGGTGCCGCCCTTGGCCCTGCGCTTGGTGGTGTCCGTACGCGGTGCCGGAGTCTCGGTACTCCAGGTGCCCTGTCCGGGCCTGGCGGGCGGATTGCCCTCCAGCGGGGGCTCGTTGAGGTAGTCGAGCTCCAGCGGCCAGGCATCGGAGCCGGAGGTCGCCTGCCCCTCGCGGGTGATCACGAGGTAGTACGGGCCGGCCTTCTGGCACTCCGTACGGTCGGCGCCGATGCGGCGGGACGCGTAGTCGGCGATCGGGTAGGCCATACCGCCGCCGTTGAAGGACGGCCGGGCCTCAGAGCCACAGGTCGCGCCGTCACTGTCCTGCACGGTGAGGGTCAGCTTGTCCCCGTAGTCCCTGACCTTGGTGCCGGGCTTGGGCGCCGCGACGGCCGAGAAGTACGCGCTGGTCGTGGCATCCAGGTTGACCGCGTACCACTTCTGCTCGCCGCGCCTGATGGAGTCGGTGTGGAGTCCCGGCTTGAGCGGCGGTGCGTCCGAGGCGCTCCGCCTGCCCTCGATCGCGGTGGCGCCCTGCGCCGTGCGGTAGCGGGGGACGTCGTCGGCGGAGGCCACCCCCACCGTCCCCGGCAGGACCGGCACCACGGCGAGCGCCGTCAGCACGGCTATGCCCCTGTACGTCGTGCGCCCCGTCACCACGAGCCACCCCTCATCGGATCGGAATTCCCGCCGTCGGCAGGCGACTTCCCGCGCGCCCGCCCATAGGCGACCGCGAGGCCGTCCGGCAGCGGTACGCCACACCGCCGACGGCGACCGCCGCCATACATCCTGTGGACCATCCTCCACCGCCACCCGGCGTCCCGTCCCCCGAGCCCCGGGAATCGCCCTGGGAGCCACCGTCCGCGCCCCGTGCTGACACTGCCGACCGCCGCACGGAACGGTGTCCAGACCTGGGTTCCGCCGGAGGACATCACGGCGCTGCAGCCCCTGCCCGTCGGCTCGTTGGCGAACTCCGCGTCGTCACACAGCTGCTGACCACGGAAGCCGGTGCCGCCGGTGACATCCCTGGGGACGCTGGTGGGCAGCTCGGCGCCCTTGCCGCCCGCGCCGCACTCCGGCTCCGACTGCGCGGGCGGGACGCCCTTCGGCGGCGGACGTTCCACGTGAAACGTCAGCTCCATCGACCACCGTGCGGTGTCCGCCCCGTGTCGACAACCAGCCAGTACCGCCCGGCCTGGTCACCGCCACCGGGTCACCGGTACCGCTCTGCGACAGGACGCGACTGAGGCCCGAGGTCGCCCCCGGCCTCACATCCTGCTGGTCACACCACAGAAGGGCGATTTGCACATGCAAGTCAATCGTGTGCTACAGCAAACCCTAGGGCCTCACCGTCACGGCTCCCCAACGACAATCAGCCACTCCCACAGCATCCCCGGCTCCGGTCTCATCGACCGCCTCACCCGCCCCCGGACGCACGAAACCCCGACCACCGGGAGGCAGTCGGGGTCCGTACGAACCTGCTGTGCGTGTGGGGTCTCAGACACCCGAACCTGCGGGCACGGAGTCGGTCGCCTCCGTCCACAGATCCTGCTCGGCGCGATCCGCCTGGATCTGGCGGTACACGAGGAGCCCGCCGATGGCGGCCAGTGCGACCAGGAGAAGCTTCTTCACCGCGCGACCTCGTCTTTCGTTGACGTAGGGGACCTATGTCGGCCGATGATACACACCGACCGATACCGATCGGTTACCTAGCCCGCGGTCGGCAACACCTCTTCCGAGGCACCTGTCGCGAGCCAACTTCCGTCTCCGTACAACGAATCGGCCCGGCCGGGGAGTTCCCCGACCGGGCCGATTGTGCAGTGCGGCTACCAGGACTTGAACCTGGGGCCTCTTCCTTATCAGGGAAGCGCTCTAACCGTCTGAGCTATAGCCGCGCGCTCGCTGCACCAGAAGATTAGCGCACTTCAGAGGCGTTCCCAAAATCGGTTCACGGAGCCTCCCGAGCGCCCTCCCCCGAGGGGTCACTCATCCTCGGCGAGGGTGAGCTCCACACCCCCGACGAACCCGGCCGACAGGTTGTAGATGAAGGCGCCGAGCGTGGCCAGCGCCGTCGCCAGCACCACGTCGATCACCGCGATGATCGAGGTGAACAGCAGCACCCGCGGCAGCGACAGGAACGCCTGGAGATCGAAGCCGCCACCGTCGCCGGAGCCGGTGGCCTCGCTGATCGTCCCGCCGACCGTGGAGAAGACGCCCATCGCGTTCATCACCATCCACAGCACCGCGACGGCCACGACCGTGCAGATGCCCAGCGCGATGGAGAGCAGGAAGCTGACCTTCATCACCGACCACGGATCGGCGCGGGCCACCCGCAGCCGGGCCTTGCGGGTCCGCGGGGCCGTACGGGCGTCCGTACGGGGCACGCGCACCGCCTGCCCGCCCTTCTGCCCGCCGCCGGCGGGATACGCCTCAGGCGGCTGATACGGCTTCTGGGCGCCGCTCCCGGCCTTCTCCTGCGGCTCCGGCTGCGGCTGTCGGGTGTCGGTCACGGGTCCCCCCTGCTGCGCGCCCTCGTCGTCCCCGGAGGCGGTGCCGGAAACGGCAGAGCCACGGGCGCTGTCCTCCGTCACGGTCGCGGGTCCGGACGAGGAGCCCTTCTCAGCTCCCGATCCACCCGCCGCAGCGCCCGTGGCTCCACTCACGATCTACTCCTCGTGTTACTCCGCGGGCTGCTCGCCCTCGGTCTCCGCGGCCGCGGTCTCCGCCGCCTCGGTCCCGTCGGGCTCGTCGCCCCCGTCGACCTCTTCGGCTTCGCGGCTGGCCTCGGCGTTCCATGCGATGCCGACGACGGCATCGCGCTTGCCCAGGTTGATCAGTTGGACGCCCATGGTGTCACGGCCCGTCTCGCGGACCTCGTTGACCCGCGTACGGATCACGCCACCCCCGAGCGTCACCGCGAGGATCTCATCCGTCTCCTCGACGACCAGCGCGCCGACCAGCGAACCCCGGTCCTCGACGATCTTGGCGGCCTTGATGCCCAGACCGCCGCGGCCCTGGACGCGGTACTCGTCGACCGCGGTGCGCTTCGCGTACCCGCCGTCCGTCGCGGTGAACACGAAGGTGTTGGCGCGGACCACGTTCATCGAGAGCAGTTCGTCGCCCTCACGGAAGCTCATGCCCTTCACACCGGACGTGGCCCGGCCCATCGGGCGCAGCGCCTCGTCCGTCGCCGTGAACCGGATCGACTGGGCCTTCTTGCTGATCAGCAGCAGGTCGTCGTGCTCCGACACCATCTCGGCGCCGATCAGCTCGTCGTCGGTGCCGTCCTCCTGCTCGCGCAGGTTGATCGCGATGACACCGCCGGAACGCGGCGAGTCGTAGTCCTTGAGCGGCGTCTTCTTCACCAGGCCGGCCTTGGTGGCGAGCACCAGATAGGGCATGGCCTCGTAGTCGCGGATCGCCAGGATCTGCGCGATCTGCTCGTCCGGCTGGAAGGCGAGGAGGTTGGCCACATGCTGACCCCGCGCGTCCCGGCCCGCGTCCGGGAGTTCGTACGCCTTGGCGCGGTAGACCCGGCCCTTGTTCGTGAAGAACAGCAGCCAGTGGTGGGTCGTGGAGACGAAGAAGTGGTCGACGATGTCGTCTTCCTTGAGCTTCGTGCCCCGTACGCCCTTGCCGCCGCGCTTCTGCGAGCGGTAGTCGTCGGTCTTCGTCCGCTTCACATAGCCGCCACGGGTGATCGTGACGACGATGTCCTCCTCGGCGATCAGGTCCTCGATGGACATGTCGCCCTCGAAGGGCACCAGCTTGGAGCGCCGGTCGTCGCCGAACTTGTCGACGATCGCGGCGAGTTCCTCGCTGATGATCTGGCGCTGCCGCTCCGGGGAGGCCAGGATCGCGTTGTACTCGTTGATCTTGCGCTGCAGCTCGTCGTGCTCGGCGGTGATCTTCTGGCGCTCCAGGGCGGCCAGCCGGCGCAGCTGCATCTCCAGGATCGCGTTCGCCTGGATCTCGTCGATCTCCAGCAGGCCCATCAGGCCCTCGCGCGCGACATCGACCGTCTCACTGCGCCGGATCAGCGCGATGACCTCGTCGATGGCGTCCAGTGCCTTGAGCAGACCGCGCAGGATGTGCGCCCGCTCCTCGGCCTTGCGCAGCCGGAACTTCGTCCGGCGGACGATGACCTCGATCTGGTGGGTGACCCAGTTGCGGATGAACGCGTCCAGGGACAGCGTGCGCGGCACCCCGTCCACCAGGGCGAGCATGTTCGCACCGAAGTTGGTCTGCAGATCGGTGTGCTTGTAGAGGTTGTTGAGGACGACCTTGGCGACCGCGTCCCGCTTGAGGACGATGACCAGGCGCTGGCCCGTACGCGAGGAGGTCTCGTCGCGTACGTCCGCGATGCCGCCGATCCTGCCGTCCTTGACCAGGTCGGCGATCTTCTGCGCGAGGTTGTCCGGGTTGACCTGGTAGGGCAGCTCGGTGACCACCAGGCACTGGCGGTTCTGGATCTCCTCGACCTCGACCACCGCGCGCATCGTGATGGAGCCGCGGCCGGTGCGGTAGGCCTCCTCGATGCCCTTGCGGCCCACCACCAGCGCACCGGTGGGGAAGTCCGGGCCCTTGATCCGCTCGATCAGCGCGTCCAGCAGCTCCTCGGCGGAGGCCTCCGGGTGCTCCAGCGCCCACTGGGCGCCGGCCGCGACCTCGCGCAGGTTGTGCGGCGGGATGTTGGTGGCCATACCGACCGCGATACCGGCCGAGCCGTTGATCAGCAGGTTGGGGAAGCGGGCCGGCAGGACCGTCGGCTCCTGGTTACGGCCGTCGTAGTTGTCCTGGAAGTCGACGGTCTCCTCGTCGATGTCCCGGAGCATCTCCATCGACAGCGGCGCCATCTTGCACTCGGTGTACCGCATGGCGGCCGCCGGGTCGTTGCCCGGGGAGCCGAAGTTGCCGTTGGAGTCGACCAGCGGCATCCGCATCGACCAGGGCTGGGCCAGGCGGACCAGGGCGTCGTAGATGGAGGAGTCGCCGTGCGGGTGGTACGTACCCATGACGTCGCCGACGACGCGGGCGCACTTGTAGAAGCCCTTCTCGGGGCGGTAACCGCCGTCGTACATCGCGTACAGGACGCGGCGGTGGACGGGCTTGAGGCCGTCCCGGACGTCCGGCAGCGCACGCGAGACGATGACGGACATCGCGTAGTCGAGGTAGGAGCGCTGCATCTCCGTCTCGAGCCCGACGGGCTCGACGCGCATCCCGACGCCTTCGATGGCGGCGGGCGCGCCCTCGGCGGTCACGCCGTCCGGGGTCACAGGGGAGTTCTCGTCGGCCATGGTGGTTCAAAGTCCTTTCGAGCTGCGGCTGTTGTACGGGCCGACAGGGCTCAGATGTCGAGGAAGCGGACGTCCTTGGCGTTGCGCTGGATGAACGAGCGACGTGCCTCGACGTCCTCACCCATCAGCACGGAGAACAGGTCGTCCGCGCGGGCCGCGTCGTCCAGGGAGACCTGGCCGAGGACACGGTGGTCGGTGTCCATGGTCGTGACCCGCAGCTCCTCGGCGTTCATCTCACCGAGACCCTTGAACCGCTGGACCGAGTCGTCCTTGATCCGCTTGCCGTTCTGCTTGCCGAGCTCGATCAGCGCGTCCCGCTCCGCGTCGGAGTAGGCGTACTCGAAGTCGTCCCGGCCCCACTTGATCTTGTACAGCGGCGGGCGGGAGAGGTAGACGTGCCCGGCCTCGACCAGCGGCCGCATGAAGCGGAAGAGGAAGGTGAGCAGCAGGGTGTTGATGTGCTGACCGTCGACGTCGGCGTCCGCCATCAGGATGATCTTGTGATAGCGGAGCTTCTCGATGTCGAAGTCCTCGTGCACACCCGTGCCGAACGCCGAGATCAGCGCCTGGACCTCGTTGTTCTGCAGGATCTTGTCGACCCTGGCCTTCTCGACGTTGAGGATCTTGCCTCGGATCGGCAGGATCGCCTGGTACTCGGGATTACGGCCGGACTTGGCCGAGCCGCCGGCGGAGTCACCCTCGACGATGAAGATCTCGCACTTGGCCGGGTCGTTGGACTGGCAGTCGCTCAGCTTGCCGGGCAGCGACGCGGTCTCCAGCAGCCCCTTACGGCGGGTCAGATCGCGTGCCTTACGGGCCGCCACGCGCGCGGTGGCCGCCTGGATGCCCTTGCGGATGATGTCCGCGGCCTCGTTGGGGTTGCGGTCCAGCCAGTCGTTGAGGTGCTCGTGGACCACCTTCTGGACGAAGGTCTTGACCTCGGTGTTGCCCAGCTTGGTCTTGGTCTGGCCCTCGAACTGCGGCTCGGCGAGCTTGACCGAGATGATCGCCGTCAGACCCTCGCGGATGTCCTCACCCGTGAGGTTGTCGTCCTTCTCCCGCAGCAGCTTCTTGTCCCGCGCGTAGCGGTTGATCAGGCCGGTCAGCGCGGCGCGGAAGCCCTCCTCGTGGGTACCGCCCTCATGGGTGTGGATGATGTTGGCGAAGCTGTAGACACCCTCGCTGTACTGGGTGTTCCACTGCATCGCGAGGTCGACGGAGAGGTTCCGCTCCTTGTCGTCGGCCTCCACCGAGACCACCGTCGGGTGCACCAGCTCGCCCTTGCGGGAGTTGAGGTACTTCACGAAGTCGACGATGCCGCCCTCGTAGTGGTACCGCACCGAGAGCGGCGTGCCGTCCTCGTCCACGTGGTCCGGGCGCTCGTCCTTGAGCGAGATGCTCAGGCCCTTGTTGAGGAACGCCATCTCCTGGAAGCGGCGCGAGAGCGTCTCGAAGCTGTACGTGGTGGTCTCGAAGATCTCGCCGTCGGCCCAGAAGGTGACCGAGGTACCGGACTCCTCGGTGGCCTCGTGCTTGGCCAGCGGGGCGGTCGGCACGCCCTGCTTGTACTCCTGGGTCCAGCGGAAGCCGTCCGTGCGGATCTCCACCGCGACCCGCTGCGACAGAGCGTTCACGACGGACACGCCCACGCCGTGCAGACCACCGGAGACCGCGTACCCGCCGCCGCCGAACTTGCCGCCCGCGTGCAGCACGGTCAGCACGACCTCGACGGCAGGCTTGTTCTCGGACGGCACGATGCCGACGGGGATACCGCGGCCGTTGTCGACGACGCGCACGCCGCCGTCGGCCAGGATCGTCACGTCGATGGTGTCGGCGTGGCCGGCCAGCGCCTCGTCGACGGAGTTGTCGACGACCTCCTGCACCAGGTGGTGCAGACCGCGCTCACCGGTGGAACCGATGTACATGCCGGGACGCTTGCGGACCGCGTCCAGGCCTTCGAGGACGGTGATCGCGCTGGCGTCGTACGACTTCTCCACCGCGGAGTCGCCCGTCGGGCCGACAGGAACCTCCTCTTCAGTAGAAGCCGTGTTGTTCTCGTTGAGGTCGCCGGAGTCGGCCACGAAGCGCCCTTTCTGGCACAGCACAAGCCCTTCCGCGCCTGTGCGGGTGACCCCAGGAAGACAGGCGGGAGCGGCTGCGTCGTTCGACATGTTCCGCGAGTGGGCGGGATTGCTACCAGTGTACCGGTGGCGCTGACACTCATGGGGGTTTGCAGGTACCTGAGTCGTCATGTGCCGCCCTGAACTGGCGTCCGGCGACTCCCCATATCCGAGAAGGGGCCTCAGGACGCTCACACGGGCACTCAGCGCTTCGGACTGTCAACCGGTGGCTACCGTGAGCGGAGTCTCATCCGCCTCACCCGTATACAGGGGTCTTCGGCAGGCCGCCCAAGGGGTCCGGGGCTCATCCGTAGGTGTCGCCGGGGCCCTTGCTGCCCGGTGCGCGCAGCGCTCCGTAGCGCCGGGCGGGGCCGCCGGGACCCAGCACCTTGAGCATCTTCACGGTGCCGTGCCCCAGGTCCTCGTTGAGGCGGGCCACCAGCGTCGGGGCCAGCAGCCGCAGCTGCGTCGCCCAGGCCGTCGAGTCGCACTGCACCGTCAGCACCCGGGCGTCCTCGTCGTACTTCTGCGGCTCGCAGTGCTGGGCCACCTCGGGACCGACCAGCTGGGGCCAGCGCCCCATCACGCCGCCGACCGCCGCCGGGGTCTCCCAGCCGCGCTCGGTGATCAGCCGGTTGATCGCCGCGCCGAGCGGCAGCGGGTCGCGGCCGTCCGCGCGCGCCCCCGAGCGCAGCCCACCGCGCCGGGCCTGCTTCTTCTGCTGCGCGGCCGCGCCCCGCGCCCGCGCCTGCTCCTTGGCGGCCACCAGCGCCTGGCGGGCCAGGTCCACCCCGGAGAGCTCCGGCGGCCGCGGCGGGTCGGGCTGCTCCTCGCTCACGGGGTCACCTTCTCCACGGCGCCGCCGGACACCGCGTAGCGCGTCCCGGTCAGCACGCCGGGCACATCGTCGTCCACCGCGGCCGTCACCAGCACCTGCTCACCCGGGGCCACCAGCTCCGCCAGCCGCTCACGGCGCCGCGTGTCCAGCTCGGCGAAGACGTCGTCGAGCACCAGCACCGGCTCGCCCGCCCGTCGCCCGCCGCCGCCCCCGTTGGAGGGCCCTTCGGGCCCGCCCATGGGACTCTCGGCCCGCAGCAGGTCGTACGAGGCCAGCCGCAGCGCCAGCGCGTACGACCAGGACTCGCCGTGGCTGGCGTACCCCTTCGCCGGGAGCTCCCCCAGCTTGAGCACCAGGTCGTCGCGGTGCGGACCGACCAGCGTCACCCCGCGCTCGATCTCTCCCTTGCGGGCCTCGCCGAGCGCCGCCAGCAGCACGCCGTACAGCTCCTCGCGCGTGGTGGCGTCGGCGAGCGCCTCGCCCGCCGAACCGCGGTACTCCAGCGCCAGCGGCCCGCCGCCGGGCGCCAGCTGTTCATAGGCCTTGTCCGCGAGCGGCCGCAGCGTGGCGATCAGATCGAGCCGCTGCGCCAGCAGCTCGGCGCCCGCGCGGGCCAGATGCTGGTCCCACACGTCGAGGGTGGACAGATCCATCTGCCGGCCGCCGTGCCGCCGCGCCAACGCGGCGGTCTTCAGCAGGGTGTTGCGCTGCTTGAGGACCCGGTCGTAGTCCGAGCGCACCCCGGCCATCCGCGGCGAGCGGGCGGTGATCAGCTCGTCCAGGAACCGCCGGCGCTCCCCCGGATCGCCCTTGACCAGCGCCAGGTCCTCCGGCGCGAACAGCACCGTCCGGATGATCCCCAGTACGTCTCGCGGCCTGACCTGCGAGGACCTGTTGATCCTGGCGCGGTTGGCCTTGCCCGGGTTGAGTTCCAGCTCGATCAGCTGCTGCCGTTCGCCCTGGACGACCGCGGCCCGGACGACCGCCCGCTCGGCGCCCATGCGGACCAGCGGGGCGTCCGAGGAGACCCGGTGACTGCCGAGCGTGGCGAGATAGCCGACCGCCTCGACCAGGTTGGTCTTCCCCTGGCCGTTGGGGCCCACGAACGCCGTGACGCCCGGATCGAGTGGCACCTCGACCCGGGCGTACGAGCGGAAGTCGGCGAGGGACAGATGCGAAAGGTGCATGGCTGGGTGCCGACCTCCCCCGGCTGCTGCGTGCTGTTGCTGACTCTTGCTTCCGGTCGCCGCGGTTCTCGCGGCGGCCGCTTACTTCTTGCTCTCGACCGCGTGGCCACCGAACTGGTTGCGCAGCGCGGCGATCATCTTCATCTGCGGGGAGTCGTCCTGCCGGGACGCGAAGCGCGCGAAGAGCGAGGCCGTGATCGCGGGCAGCGGCACGGCGTTGTCGATCGCGGCCTCGACCGTCCAGCGGCCCTCACCGGAGTCGGCGGCGAAACCGCGCAGCTTCGCCAGGTGCTCGTCGTCGTCGAGCGCGTTGACGGCCAGGTCGAGCAGCCAGGAACGGATGACCGTGCCCTCCTGCCACGAACGGAAGACCTCGCGGACGTCGGTGACGGAGTCGACCTTCTCCAGGAGCTCCCAGCCCTCGGCGAAGGCCTGCATCATCGCGTACTCGATGCCGTTGTGGACCATCTTCGCGAAGTGGCCGGCGCCGACCTTGCCGGCGTGCACCGAGCCGAACTCGCCCTCGGGCTTGAGCGCGTCGAAGACCGGCTGCACCTTGGCGACATCGTCCTTGTCGCCGCCGTACATCAGCGCGTAGCCGTTCTCCAGGCCCCAGACGCCGCCGGAGACACCGCAGTCGACGAAGCCGATGCCCTTGGCCTTCAGCTCCTCGGCGTGCTTCTCGTCGTCGGTCCAGCGGGAGTTGCCGCCGTCCACGACGATGTCGCCCGGCGAGAGCAGCTCGGCCAGCTCGTCGATCGTGGACTGGGTGGCGGCACCGGCCGGCACCATGACCCAGACCACCCGCGGACCCTTGAGCTTCTCCACAAGCCCCTGGAGGCTGTTGACATCCGCCAGGTCCGGGTTGCGGTCGTATCCGATGACGGTGTGGCCGGCACGGCGAATGCGCTCGCGCATGTTGCCGCCCATCTTGCCGAGACCGACGAGACCGAGCTCCATCAGAGACCCTCTTTGCACGTAGTGATTGCTGGTGTACCCGAGACCGAGCCTACGCCCGCAGGTCCGTGCACACCTGTGGGCTCAGCCGCTCATCAGGGGCCGGTCAGCCGGCCGCCACAAGGCCCGTGGCCAGGGACGTTGTCCGGTGGCGGCCGGCCGGACGGACCGGCGACCGCCACCCGCGTGGCCCGCGCTCTCCCGGCCGTCAGCCCGACAGCCGCACCGGCATGATCAGGTACTTGTACGCGTCGTCCGCCTCGGCGTCCTTGGCCGGCCGGCCGCTCAGCAGCGCGGGCTTCGTCGAGGTTGTGAAGGACAGCTGCGCCACGGGGGAGTCGATGGCCGACAGGCCCTCCAGCAGGAAGCCGGGGTTGAAGGCGATCGAGATGTCGTCGCCGTCCAGGTCGGCGTCGACCCTCTCCACAGCCTGTGCATCGTCGCTGGAACCGGCCTCCAGGATCAGCACACCCTGCTCGAAGCTCAGCCGGACCGGGGTGTTCCGCTCGGCCACCAGCGCCACGCGCTTGACGGCCTCGACGAACGGGGCGGTCTCGATCACGGCGACCGAATTGAACTCGGTCGGGAAGAGCGTGCGGTACTTCGGCAGGTCGCCTTCGAGCAGACGGGTCGTCGTCCGGCGGCCGGCGCCCTCGAAACCGATCAGCCCCTCGCCCTGGCCGGAGCCGGAGAGCGCCAGCGTGACGGTGTCACCGCTGCTCAGGGACTTGGCGGTGTCCAGCAGGGTCTTGGCGGGGACCAGCGCGACCGCGGAGGCGTCCGGGCTCTCCGGCTTCCACAGGAACTCACGCACCGCGAAGCGGTAACGGTCGGTGGAGGCCAGGGTGACGGTGTCGCCCTCGATCTCGATCCGGACGCCGGTGAGCACCGGAAGGGTGTCGTCACGGCCGGCGGCGATGGCGACCTGGGCGGCGGCCGCGGCGAAGACCTCACCGGGAACGGTGCCGGTGGCGGTGGGCATGGTCGGCAGAGCCGGGTACTCCTCCACAGGCAGTGTGTGGAGGGTGAACCGCGAGGAGCCGCAGACGACGGTGACCCGCACACCGTCGGTGGAGATCTCCACCGGGCGGTTGGGGAGCGCACGGCAGATGTCGGCGAGCAGCCGGCCGGAGACGAGGACCGTGCCCTCCTCTTCCACCTCCGCGTCCACCGAGACCCGCGCGGAGACCTCGTAGTCGAAGCCGGAGAGGCTCAGCGTGCCGTCCTCCGTCTTCAGCAGCAGGCCCGCGAGGACGGGCACCGGCGGACGGGCCGGGAGGCTCTTGGCCGCCCAGGCCACTGCCTCCGCGAGTACATCGCGCTCCACCCGGATCTTCACCGGAAACCGCCTCCTGCTGTTGCTGGCTTTTCGCCCTGCTGGCCTTCGTCGTCGGCTGGGTTGCCGGAGACCAGTCTGACGCACGCCACCGACAGTCGGTGCGGCTCGGGGTCAAGTCGGCTCGACCGCGGTCGGACGCTCGGCGGCCAACTTGTGCACAGGCCCCGTTTCCGAACGAGTTCCCCGGTAGATATCCGTGGTCGTAGTAGTAGGGGCTGTGGAAACCGTGGACAACTGCTTTTGTGCAGGTCAACGCGGACTTTTTGTCCACCGCCCCTGTGGGTGGCGGCCGTGGATAAGCGGGCGGTTCTGTGGACCGCCGGAAGTTCTGCACACCCGATGCACAGGGGACAGGTACTTCTCCCCAGTGCCGTCCCCAGCTTTACCCACGTTCCCCACAGCCCAACCGGGCACCTTGGTGTGACGGCTTTCACTCGGCCCGGTGAGGGCGGGTGTCGTGTTGCCGAACAGTGGACAGCGATGTGGAGAAGCCGGTGATCGCTGGGGACAACAGCGGCTTTCCTGTGGGCGGGCGGTGGACAAGAGGCTGGCCGCCCTGTGGACGAATCCTCTGTCCACACCCTGTGGAGGACGGTTGGCCACAATTCCACATGCGGCTGACCTCCTCCGATGACCCGTCAGCACACCTGCCTGTGGATCGCACAGGGATAACTTTCCCCTCCCCAGGATGTGGACGGAAGATTCTTGCCCAATCTGTGGAGAGAGGCCGTGACCCGCCCCGGAATCGAACACAGGCGGCGCGCTCCACAGGTTTGGGACGACGGAAGGGCGGATCGAGACGGGGGACCGGGCGGCTCGTAGCGGGTTCGGGAGAGGCGTGCAGCGGACTCGGACGCGCTCGGCAGCAGCGCGCAGAACGGCGCACAGGGAAGCGGAAGGAAGCGGGCAGCGGCGGGAAGAGAGGGGACGAGCGGGGCGCCGGGCGGGCGGTCCTCGTATGACGAAGGGCGCTCCGGGAGCGGGTCCCGGAGCGCCCTGGGCGTCCTGTGGCCGGCCTCAGCCGTTCTTGATGCGGTTGGTCAGCTCGGTGACCTGGTTGTAGATCGAACGCCGCTCGGCCATCAGCGCGCGGATCTTGCGGTCGGCGTGCATCACCGTCGTGTGGTCCCGGCCACCGAACTGCGCGCCGATCTTCGGCAGCGAGAGATCGGTCAGCTCGCGGCAGAGGTACATGGCGATCTGGCGGGCGGTCACCAGCACCCGGCTGCGCGAGGAGCCGCACAGATCGTCGATGGTCAGCCCGAAGTAGTCCGCGGTGGAGGCCATGATCGCGGTCGCGGTGATCTCCGGCGCGGCGTCCTCGCCGCCGGGGATCAGGTCCTTCAGCACGATCTCGGTCAGCCCCAGGTCCACCGGCTGCCGGTTGAGCGAGGCGAACGCCGTGACCCGGATCAGCGCGCCCTCCAGCTCACGGATGTTGCGGGAGATCCGGGACGCGATGAACTCCAGCACCTCCGGCGGCGCGTTCAGCTGTTCCTGGACCGCCTTCTTGCGGAGGATCGCGATCCGGGTTTCCAGCTCGGGCGGCTGGACGTCGGTGATCAGACCCCACTCGAAGCGGTTGCGCAGCCGGTCCTCCAGGGTGACCAGCTGCTTGGGCGGTCGGTCACTGGAGAGCACGATCTGCTTGTTCGCGTTGTGCAGCGTGTTGAAGGTGTGGAAGAACTCCTCCTGCGTCGACTCCTTGCTCGCCAGGAACTGGATGTCGTCGACCAGCAGGATGTCCATGTCGCGGTAGCGCTTGCGGAACGCGTCCGCCTTGCCGTCGCGGATGGAGTTGATGAACTCGTTGGTGAACTCCTCCGAGCTCACGTAGCGCACCCGGGTGCCCGGATAGAGGCTGCGCGCGTAGTGCCCGATCGCATGCAGCAGGTGGGTCTTGCCCAGCCCCGATTCCCCGTAGATGAACAGCGGGTTGTACGCCTTGGCCGGCGCCTCGGCGACGGCCACCGCGGCGGCGTGCGCGAAGCGGTTCGAGGCACCGATGACGAAGGTGTCGAAGAGGTACTTCGGGTTCAGCCGCGCGGTCGGCTCTCCGGGGCCGGTGGCCGGCGCGGGCTGTGCGGCGAGCGGACTGGGCGCACCGCTGGGCGCGGGCAGCACCGCGCCGGGGCCGGAGCCGGGGTTGCCCGAGCGGCCGTTGTGCCCGCCGGGCTGGTGCTCGGACAGGTCGCGCCGCGAGGGGTCATAAGGGGCGCGCGGACCGTCGGAGTGCTGCGGCGGCCCGCTGCGGTCGGGCGCCTGCGCACGGTAGTCGCCCTGCCGCTGCTGATGCTGCGGTACATGGGACGACGGGGAGGCGTACGGGTCACGCTCGGGGTACCCGCCGAGGTGCTGCTGCTGCCAGCCGTAGTCGTCGCGCGGCCCGGGGGCGCCGCCCATCTGCGGCCAGCCGCCGGGCTCGTGCCGGGGCTGCTGGTAGTCCGGATAGGCGGGCCGGACGCCGGGCAGGTCGTCGCCCTGGTGCCCATAGCCCTGACGGCTGTCGTGACGGGAGTCATGGCGGCTGTCGTGCCGGGATTCGTAGCTGTCGTACGCGTTGTGCTGCTGCGGTTCGTGCTGCTGCTGTGACTGACGCGGCGGCTGGTGATGCGTGGGGGACGGCTGGGACGACTGGTGTTGAGGAGCGGGCGGCGCGGACTGCGCCGGGGGCTCCTCGGCGGAGTCGTCCACGGTGATCGCGATCCGGATCGGGCGGCCGCACTCATGGCTGAGGACCTCCCCGATCAGCGGCGCCAGCCGGCCTTCGAGCACGGTCTTGGCGTACTCGTTGGGGACGGCGAGCAGCGCGGTGTCGGCGACCAGCGCCAGCGGCTGGGTGCGCTTGAGCCAGTCCTGGTCCTTGGGCTTGATCCCGTCGATCTCCGCACGAAGGAGATGATCGAGCACGCGCGGCCACACTGCGGCAAGATCGGCAGGTACGTCAGCCACAGGGCACGCTCTCTCACAGTCCCACGAATGTGTGATTCTCAGGACGGGCGGGAAGGAATCGAAGTTCAGCCACGGTAGTCAGGGCGGGCCTGGGGATTCAAGTTGTTGTCCACAGGCTGTGCATAGTGTGTCCTGACAAGGGGCCGGTGGGCGCTGCCGAGGAGCCGGTTTGACCGGATGGCGTAGCCGCGCGTACCGTGACCAGGTCGAGTTGTCGATGGCTGCTGCCGCCTGCCTCCGATGGGCAAAGATCACGCTCGAGTGATCGTGTAGCGGTGCACTTAGGCGTTGCGAGCTACTCGTGGGCGCACGGTGACAGCCAGTCGACGCCCCACATCTGTCTCTCCTGAGACAACAAGCATTCCTGGAGCCCCCGAGTGAGCAAGCGCACCTTCCAGCCGAACAACCGCCGCCGCGCGAAGACCCACGGTTTCCGTCTGCGCATGCGGACCCGTGCCGGCCGCGCGATCCTCGCGTCCCGCCGTGGCAAGGGTCGCGCCCGCCTGTCGGCCTGAGCAGCAACCTAGGTCCATGACGTGCTGCCTACCGAGTATCGGCTGAGGCGGCGCGAGGACTTTGCGACCGCGGTACGCCGGGGACGCAGGGCCGGGCGCCCGCTCCTTGTCGTTCATCTTCGCAGCGGTGCAACGGACCCGCACGGGTCGGGGGAAAGCGTTCCCCTGGCACGTGCGGGTTTCGTCGTGAGCAAGGCAGTTGGCATCGCTGTCGTACGCAACAAGGTCAAGCGCAGGCTTCGCCATCTCATGCGCGACCGGCTGGACCGGCTGCCCACCGGTAGCCTGGTTGTCGTACGGGCCCTGCCCGCCGCGGGTGATGCGGATCACGACGAGCTGGCCCGCGACCTGGATGCCGCCCTCGAGCGGCTGCTGGGAGGGGTGCCGAGAGGCTGCAATCCCCCGGGGAACGCGACCGACGGCGGCTGCGCCCCGGGCCCCCGGAACCCCGGACGGGACCCGGGAGGGAGCGCACAGTGAAGTACCCGCTGCTGCTTTTGATCAAGATCTACCAGTGGACCATCAGCCCCCTGCTGGGGCCGGTCTGCAAGTACTACCCGTCGTGCTCGCACTATGGCTATACGGCCATCGACCGGCATGGCGCGGTGAAAGGAACTGCGCTGACAGCCTGGCGCATCCTGCGGTGCAATCCGTGGTCGCTCGGTGGCGTCGACCACGTCCCTCCCCGGAAGCGTCCGGTTTGGCATCAGCGGCTGAGGAGCCGCCTGGGCGGGCCCACCGTCCCTGAGCCTGTCGCCCAGCCCGAGACTCAGCCCAACGCCCAAGGAGCCTGATTCGTGGACACGATCCTCAGTCCCCTCTATATCGCTGTTTCCTGGATCATCGTCCAGTTCCACTCGTTCTACAGCCTCATCTTTGACAAGGACAGTGGCGCGGCGTGGGGTCTGTCCATCGTCTCGCTGGTGGTGCTGATCCGTATCTGCCTGATCCCGCTCTTCGTGAAGCAGATCAAGTCGACGCGGAACATGCAGGCGCTCCAGCCGAAGATGAAGGCGATCCAGGAGCGCTACAAGAGCGACAAGCAGCGCCAGTCCGAAGAGATGATGAAGCTCTACAAGGAGACGGGCACCAACCCGCTCTCGAGCTGTCTCCCGATTCTGGCCCAGTCGCCGTTCTTCATCTCGCTGTACCAGGTCCTGAACCACATCGCCCAGAACAAGGTGGTCGGTGTCATCGACCAGCCGCTTCTGGAGAGCGCGCAGAAGGCCCACATCTTCGGTGCGCCGCTGGCGGCGAAGTTCATGGACAGCGCGGAGAAGATCCAGAGCCTGGGTGCTTCCGTGGTCGACGTCCGCGTGGTCACGGTCATCATGATCGTTCTGATGTCGGCGTCGCAGTTCTACACGCAGCGCCAGCTGATGACCAAGAACGTCGACCTCACGGTGAAGACGCCGTTCATGCAGCAGCAGAAGATGCTGATGTACGTCTTCCCCATCATGTTCGCCGTCTTCGGCATCAACTTCCCCGTCGGTGTTCTCGTCTACTGGCTGACCACCAACGTGTGGACCATGGGCCAGCAGATGTTCATCATCCGTCGTAACCCGACGCCGGGCAGCAAGGCCTTCCAGGAGCGCCAGGAGCGGCTGCGGGCCGCGGGCAAGCTCGTCGAGGCCCCGGCCGAGGTTGCGGCGAAGGAGGCCGCCGAGGAGGCGCGCCAGAACCGCCAGCAGCCCAAGCGTCAGACGAAGAGCAAGCGGCAGTCCGGCGGCGCTCCGGCCGGCGGCGCGCAGAACCGTACGCGTGCCGGGTCGGCCTCGGGTGGCTCGGGCTCCGGTCAGGGTGCTGCGAAGAAGCAGTCGCTGGAGAAGAAGGACACGCAGGACGGCAAGGGGAAGGGCGGCGACTCCGCGGCCCGCACCTCCAAGTCCGGACAGCGCAAGGGCCAGCAGCGCCCCAAGCACCCGACCAAGAAGTAAGAAGGAGTCCTTTCGTGACGGACACGACCCCTGCCACCAAGGGCACCGACACCCTGAGCCGCCTGGAGCAGGAAGGCGAGATCGCGGCCGACTACCTCGAGGGTCTGCTGGACATCGCCGACCTCGACGGTGACATCGACATGGATGTCGAGGCCGACCGCGCCGCGGTGTCGATCATCAGCGACTCGACCAGCCGTGATCTGCAGAAGCTGGTGGGCCGCGACGGTGAGGTGCTGGAGGCGCTGCAGGAGCTGACCCGGCTGGCCGTTCACCGTGAAACCGGTGACCGCAGCCGTCTGATGCTGGACATCGCCGGCTTCCGGGCGCGCAAGCGTGAGGAGCTCTCGGAGCTCGGCGCCAAGGCGGCGAAGGAGGCCAAGGGCACCGGGCAGCCGGTGAAGCTCGACCCGATGACGCCCTTCGAGCGCAAGGTCGTCCACGACGCGGTGGCGGCGGCGGGTCTCCGGAGCGAGTCCGAGGGCGAGGAGCCGCAGCGTCGAGTGGTTGTCCTCCCGGCCTGACCACTCAGCGCTCCCGTTTTCTTTGGCCCCGTCTGCTCGCAGGCGGGGCCAAAACTTGTCAGCGTTCTTGTGTTATCCCGGGGCATGACCCGGGTTCCCGGCAGAAAAAGCAGTCCAGAGGAAGGGCGGTTCCCGTGACGGAGGCAGCAGCGGAGCTCCCTCCTGCGCCGAAGACGGCGGAGGAGGTATTCGGTGAGCGCTTTCCGGAAGCCGTGCGGTACGGCGAACTGCTCGCCGACGCCGGGGTGACGCGTGGGCTCATCGGCCCGCGCGAGGTGCCGCGGCTTTGGGAGCGGCATCTGTTGAACTGCGCGGTGCTTTCCGAGGTGGTGCCCGAGGGCGTCTCGGTCTGTGATGTGGGTTCGGGGGCCGGGCTGCCCGGTATCCCGCTGGCGCTGGTGCGCCCGGACCTCAAGATCACGCTGCTGGAGCCGCTGCTGCGGCGTACGAACTTCCTCCAGGAGGTCGTCGAGCTGCTCGGGCTGGACCATGTCACCGTCGTGCGCGGGCGGGCCGAAGAAGTCATGGGCAAGCTCCCCCAGGTTCATGTGGTGACGGCGCGGGCCGTCGCCCCGCTCGACCGGCTGGCCGGCTGGGGAGTGCCGCTGCTGCGTCCCTACGGCGAGATGCTGGCGCTCAAGGGCGATGCCGCGGAGGAAGAGCTCAAGGGGGCTCGGGCGGCGCTGAGCAAGCTCGGCGTGGTGGAGACCTCGGTGGTGCATGTGGGCGAGGGCATCGTCGATCCGCCGTCGACCGTGGTGCGGGTCGAGGTGGGCGAGAGCCCCGGCGGTGTGCGCTTCGCGGCCAAGCGGGCGAAGGCGGCGCGCGCGAGCCGTGTGTCGAGGGGGCGCCGGCGCTGATGGTCTGATGCCGGCGTGCGAGCGGCCGGCATCGAGGTGCGGACATGCTGTTCCGGGAAACAAGGAACGGGTGAATTCCGCAAATGCCACCAAAACGACGCAAGACGGAGTGTCGCGACTCATTCAGGCGCGACGCTGGCATCGTGTTTCACGTGAAACGTCGTTCTCTGCTGCAAGGGATCATCGACCGTGGTCGTGCGGCCGCCGCGCCGCGCGACCGTAGACCCACAAGGGTCAGCGAAGTATCCACAGAAGTGGATTCGTCCACAGGAGAACGGACCTCACTGGTTCACGACACCAAAAGCATGGCACGCTCTGAACATTGCGAGCCTGATGTCGAGGAGAGTGAATCCTTGCGGTCCGACGCCAACATCGCGGGACCGATGACCGATCCGGTCCCCGGTCCCCGTAGCGAGTCGTTCGGGGACGACGTTTCACGTGAAACGCCGCCCCCGATGGACGACACCCCGATCGGTCGTGCAGCTCAGCTGGCGGTGGAGGCACTTGGCCGCGCGGGTGAGGGGCTGCCCCGGCCTGAACAGACCCGGGTCATGGTGGTGGCCAACCAGAAGGGCGGGGTCGGCAAGACCACGACCACGGTGAACCTGGCGGCCTCCTTGGCCCTGCACGGTGCCCGAGTCCTGGTGATCGACCTCGACCCCCAGGGCAATGCCTCCACGGCGCTGGGGATCGACCACCACTCCGAAGTGCCCTCCATCTATGACGTGCTGGTGGACAGCAAGCCTCTCTCCGACGTGGTGCAGCCGGTCGTGGATGTGGAGGGCTTGTTCTGTGCGCCCGCCACGATCGATCTGGCCGGTGCGGAGATCGAGCTGGTCTCGCTGGTGGCACGGGAGAGCCGCCTGGACCGCGCCATCAAGGCCTACGAACAGCCGCTGGACTACATCTTCATCGACTGCCCGCCCTCCCTCGGCCTGCTGACGGTCAACGCGCTGGTCGCCGGTGCCGAGGTGCTGATCCCGATCCAGTGCGAGTACTACGCGCTGGAGGGGCTGGGGCAGCTGCTGCGGAACGTCGATCTGGTGCGGGGGCATCTCAACCCCAAGCTGCATGTCTCGACGATCCTGCTCACCATGTACGACGGGCGGACCCGGCTGGCGTCCCAGGTCGCCGATGAGGTGCGCAGCCACTTCGGCCATGAGGTGCTCCGTACGAGCATCCCCCGCTCCGTACGCATCTCCGAGGCACCCAGCTATGGGCAGACGGTGCTCACCTATGACCCGGGGTCCAGCGGCTCGCTTTCCTATCTCGAAGCGGCCCGGGAGATCGCCTTGCGTGGGGTCCCGCAGACCGGAGGTCAGGGCCTCAGCGTCAACTATGAAGCACAGCACAGCATCTCGGAGGGGACTCAGTGAGTGAACGACGTAGAGGCCTGGGCCGTGGGCTCGGTGCGCTGATCCCCGCAGCACCGCAGAGCACGGATCAGGTCGGGTCCGCGGGGCAGGGGGCGAGCTCATCCTCGTCCGCACCAGTACTGGCCCCGGAACGTGGAGTGGCGGCGGCCAAGGTGACCTCGCTTCCCACGCACGGTGTTTCACGTGAAACGGAAGCACCGGCCGGGACAGAGGCACCGGCGGCGGGGGTCTCGGAGGTGGCCGGCGCGCACTTCGCCGAGGTGCCGCTGGACGCGATCAAGCCGAACCCGCGGCAGCCGCGGGAGGTCTTTGACGAGGACGCCCTGGCCGAGCTGGTCACCTCCATCAAGGAGGTGGGCCTGCTTCAGCCGGTGGTGGTCCGTCAGACGGGACCGGGGCGGTATGAGCTCATCATGGGTGAGCGCCGCTGGCGGGCCTGCCGTGAGGCCGGTCTGGAGAAGATTCCCGCGATCGTACGGGCCACGGGCGACGAGAAGCTGCTGCTCGACGCGCTCCTGGAGAACCTCCACCGGGCCCAGCTCAACCCGCTGGAAGAGGCAGCCGCCTATGACCAGTTGCTGAAGGACTTCAAGTGCACGCATGACGAGCTGGCTGACCGGATCGGGCGTTCGCGCCCGCAGGTCTCCAACACGCTGCGGCTGCTGAAGCTCTCCCCGTCCGTGCAGAAGCGGCTTGCCGCGGGTGTGCTCTCCGCGGGCCACGCCCGTGCCCTGCTTTCCGTGGAGGACACGGAAGAGCAGGATCACCTGGCGCGCCGCATCGTGGCGGAGGGGCTGTCGGTCCGTTCCGTCGAGGAGATCGTGACGCTCATGGGGTCGACTCCCACGGGCGCGAGCAAGGCCAAGGGGCCCCGTGCGGGCGCCCGGGTGTCCCCCGCGCTCACGGGCCTCGCCTCCCGGCTGTCCGACCGCTTCGAGACCCGGGTGAAGGTCGACCTGGGGCAGAAGAAGGGAAAGATCGTCGTTGAGTTCGCCTCGATGGACGATCTCGAGCGCATCCTCGGCACCCTCGCCCCGGGAGAGGGGCGTGTCCTGGGCCAGACGTTGGCCGAGGAGAACAACGACGAGGAGTGAGCTGACGCTCTCGGCTCCAAGGGCGGGCCGTGTTCCGGAATCCATTCCGGAACACGGCCCGCCCTTTGCGCGCTTGCGGTACCCGTGCCCGTAAAGGGTGGATACGATGCGTTCGGGTATGGCACGTATCCATGTGGAGACATCTCACACACCGAGGAGAGGGCCATGCGATCGGTGAGCCGCACCGGACTGCTGGCAGCGGGGTTCGGCCTCGCAGCTGTCGGAGGGTTCGTTGGTGGTCTGCTCAGAGAGCAGGTGGCGCTGACGGCGCTTCGGGGTGTGGCAGGCGAGGAAAGCGAGGACCTGGGTTCATGGGCCGTCGGCTCGTACCGCTCACGCTGGACAACCTTCCGGACCTCCCCAAGCGCTGCCGCTCCTGTGTTTTCTGGGAGCTCGACCCCGTCAGCGGCGAGGCCGCGGTAAAAGCGGGTCGCCCCGAGCTGGAGAAGGAAGCCTGGATCTCGGCAGTACTGCTGGAGTGGGGGTCCTGTGGGCGGGTGGTCTATGTCGATGAGGTGCCGGTCGGGTTCGTGATGTACGCCCCGCCGGCCTATGTGCCACGTTCCACGGCCTTCCCCACCAGCCCGGTTTCGCCGGACGCGGTACAGCTGCTGACGGCATGGCTGATCCCCGGCTATCAGGGGCAGGGGCTGGGGCGGGTGATGGTCCAGACGGTTGCCAAGGACCTCATCCAGCGTGGCTTCAAAGCCATTGAGGCCTTCGGCGATGCCCGCTGGAGCGAACCGGCATGTGTGCTGCCTGCCGATCACCTGCTCGCGGTGGGCTTCAAGACCGTGCGTCCTCACCCCCGTTTTCCCCGGCTGCGCCTCGAACTCCGCACCACGATCTCGTGGAAGGAAGATGTGGAGCTGGCCCTCGACCGCCTGCTGGGAGCCGTCCAGAAGGAACCCGCACTGCGGCCGCTGTAGAGCCGGCGTTTCCCGTGAAACAGAGAACGGGCCCACCCCCTTGTCGGGGGCGGGCCCGTTTCCCGTGAAACGAGGTGGCGTGACTCAGCCGAGGAAGTCCGCCAGGTCGCGCTCGATCGCGGCCTTCGGCTTGGCGCCGACGATGGTCTTCACGACCTCGCCGCCCTGGTAGACGTTCATGGTCGGGATCGACATGACGCCGTACTTGGCGGTGGTGGCCGGGTTCTCGTCGGTGTTCAGCTTGGCGATGACGATCCCGTCGTGCTCGGCGGCGATCGCCTCCAGGGACGGGGCAACCTGGCGGCACGGGCCGCACCAGGTGGCCCAGAAGTCCACGAGAACGGGCTTGTCGCTCTTGAGGACGACCTCTTCGAAGTTGGCGTCCGTGACGGTCACCGTGGCGCCGGCCATGGGTTTCTCCTTACTCGGTGGGTGTGGGAAAGCGGGGTGCGCGGATCAGGCGGCGGGGGTCTTCTCCGGCTCGGCCGTCGCCTCGCCGTCCGACAGCGAGGCGAGGAACCGCTCGGCGTCGAGGGCGGCGGAGCAACCCGTGCCGGCCGCGGTGATCGCCTGGCGGTAGGTGTGGTCGACGACATCGCCGGCGGCGAAGACGCCCGTCAGGTTGGTACGCGTGCTGGGCGCGTCGACCTTGAGGTAGCCGTCGTCGTCGAGCTTCAGCTGGTCCTTGAACAGTTCGGTCCGCGGGTCGTGGCCGATGGCGATGAAGAGGCCGGTGACGGGGAGTTCCGAGGTCTCGCCGCTCTTGAGGTTGCGCAGCGTCAGACCCGAGAGCTTGCTCTCGCCGTGGATCTCGGCGACCTCGCTGTCCCACGCGAACTTGATCTTCGGGTCGGCGAACGCACGCTCCTGCATCGCCTTGCTGGCCCGCAGGGTGTCACGGCGGTGGACGACCGTGACGGACTTGGCAAAGCGGGAGAGGAACGTGGCCTCCTCCATCGCGGTGTCGCCGCCGCCGATGACGGCGATGTCCTGGTCCTTGAAGAAGAACCCGTCGCAGGTGGCGCACCACGAGACGCCGCGACCGGACAGCTCGTCCTCACGGGGCAGACCGAGCTTGCGGTGCTGGGAGCCGGTGCTGACGATCACGGTCTTCGCCCGGTGCACGTTTCCAGAGGTGTCGGTGACGGTCTTGATCTCGCCGGAGAGATCGACCGCGACAATGTCGTCGGGCACCAGCTCGGCGCCGAAGCGCTCCGCCTGGGCACGCATGTTGTCCATGAGGTCCGGCCCCATGATGCCGTCGCGGAAACCGGGGAAGTTCTCCACGTCGGTGGTGTTCATCAGCGCGCCTCCGGCGGTGACGGCACCTTCGAAGACCAGCGGCTTCAGGGACGCGCGGGCGGTGTACAGCGCTGCGGTGTAGCCCGCGGGCCCGGAGCCGATGATGATCACGTTGCGGACGTCGCTCACGGGTGTCTTCCTTGTCTCTGCCGACTGCTTGCTGGGGCTCTCGGTTCTCTCACCCCACCCAACGGATCCTACGGGGCGAGCATTCCCGGAGTGTCACAGCGCACTTCTCGTCGCTCAGTCTCGCTGGAACGAGTGCGACAGCAGAACCTTTCCGGGAGTCGGAGGGGTGGCGGAGACACAAGAGGAAGCGATCACATACGCGGTGACGCGCTGGGTGTCGGACGGATCGGGCAGCACCACGAGGTAGGCGTCCTTGCCCTGGTAGCGGGTGTGGCTGGTCGCCAGCGGGCGCTCCGGACGGGCGACGCCCTGACGGACGCAGGACGGAAGGGTGTCGGCGCTGCCGCGCAGCGGCGTGTCGGGGGAGCTCCGGGTGCCGATGCCCGGGGACTTGTGCGTCCCCTTGGTCGCCAGCAGATCGTGGACATGTGATTCGAGGCTGGCCGCGGTCAGTGCGCCCGCACCGTCGTTCCTCTCGGGGGCGGCGGTGGTTCGGTCCTGCTTGCCCCCCTGGCTGCCGTCGAAGGCGGCGTTCTGGATGAGCAGGCCACCCACGCTGAAGACCGCAGCAGCCGCCGCGGTGCCGAGCAGAATCCGCGGCCAGCGCCGCGCACGGGACACGCGGCCGCCCGGCGTCTGGCGTCCCGGTCCGGAGGAGCCGCGGGGGCGTCCGGCGGGCCGGGCGGACGGCGCTCCCCGGCGTGGCGCCTCGTCGTCGGTTTCACGTGAAACCACGACGGGGGCGGCGGCCGTTTCACGTGAAACATGAGCCGGCGTGGCAGGAGTGGTGGCATCCAGCAGCGCCTCGGCGGCGAGGGCGGCATCGATGCGGCCCGCGACATCGGTCGGCATCCGCAGCGGGCCGGGGAGCGTGCCGAGCAGTGACCGGATTTCCTCCAGGGAGGCATATACGTCGTCGCACAGGGGGCAGGAGGAGAGATGGTCGCGCAGTTCCGCGGTGCGCGCGGGGGAAAGCAGCCCGTCCGTGAACTCGGAGATCTCGGTTACCTCCGGGTGCTCACCTGTGGGGTGCTCACCCGTGCCGGTCGTCGACGTCACGCTCGCCCACCTCCGCCCTTCACGGCACCTGTGCCCTTGGGTCCTGCCGTCGGTGGGACGGATGTCCCCTGCGCCCGGTTCCTTCCCCGGCTCACGGGTTTGCTATCCCCGTTGCCGGCGCGCAGATGGGTGACCAAGGGGAGGAGCCGCGCCCGGCCGCGGGCACAGCGGCTTTTCACCGTTCCGGCCGGGATGTCGAGGATCGACGCGGCCTCCGCGACGGGGTATCCCTGCATGTCGACGAGGACGAGCACGGCCCGCTGGTCCTCAGGGAGGGTGCGGAGGGCGCTGAGCAGCTCGCGGTGCAGATCCTGACGTTCGGCAGGTGCCTCAGCGGATTCCTCGGGCTCGAGCAGCTGCTCCAGCCGCTCGGTCTCGGCGACGGGAGAGGTGCGCCGGGAGGCGGTTTTACGGGCCCGGTCCAGACAGGCGTTGACCGTGATGCGGTGCAGCCATGTCGTCACCGCGGACTGACCGCGGAAGGTGTGCGCCGCTCGGTAGGCGGAGACCAGGGCGTCCTGCACGGCGTCGGCGGCCTCTTCCCGATCGCCGAGCGTGCGCAGCGCCACCGCCCAGAGCCGGTCGCGATGGCGCCGGACTATCTCCCCGAAGGCATCGGGATCGCCCTTTACGTGCAGGGCAAGGAGATCGGCGTCGGTTGGTGTCGAAGCCTCGTCGCTGTCGGTGGACACGGGCCCCCCGGCCGTAGCTGCCTGATCTCGGTCCCATTCAAGCCCGCCAGGTCATGAAAGTAAATGCCGTCGAATAGCAGTGATCAGCAGGCGGGGGCGGAAATGCGCCGTTCTCGGGTGCGGATACGGCCCATGGCGTAGCGGATCACCATGCGTGGGGGCTCCGGCCGGAAATCCAGCCGGAGCCCCCACGGTCGTCCCTGCTCACCGCCTGCTCAGTCGGTGAAGGACACCTCTGTCACACCCTGCCGGTAGCCGGGGTCGGTGTACCCGTCACTCTGCGCGAACGGCATCGCGGTGATCCATACGACCACGAAGCGCGTCTTCGCCGGCTTGTCCAGCTTGACCTTCAGGGTCGACCCCGAGGTCTGCCCGGTGCCGAGCTTCTGCATGGAGCTCAGCGGTTCCGACGGGGAGAGCGAATGGGCCGCGTAGAGCGAAAGGGTCGTGTGGTCGCCGACGAAGTGCAGTCCAACCGACGCGGCGCTTATCTGCTGCTTCGATCCGAGGTCGTAGACGAGGCCGACGCCCTTCTTGAAGGCCGGGTTCAGCGTGGGGCCCTCTTGATAGCTCCTGCTGCCCCAGAAGGTGCTGGGGTCCCCGTCGTAGGTGTCCTTCGCCTGGTTCGCGTGCTGCGGCTGGCCGTCGGGGTAGTACTCCCCGGCGTCCACGATCTTGACCGGCTTGCCCGTGGGCTTCGTGGCCGCGCCGCTGCTCGTCTGAGAGTTACCCGGGTCTTCCTGGTCGCTCTCCCGCTTCAGCAGGGTGTCCGCCAGCTGCCAGCTGCCCAGGCCCAGTGCCGCGATGAGCAGCGCGGAGACGGACCACTTCAGGGCCCGTCCGGTGCGGCTCTGCAGCGGGGGCGGCGGAGTGGCGACCGGCTGCGTCGCCCCGCCGGCCTGTGCGCTGCGCGCCGCGGGCTGCCGGTAGCTGCCCTGCTGGAAGCCCGTGCGCTGGTACGGCGGAGGTGCGGAGAAGGCGGTCTCCGGGGGCCGGATACGGGGCATGGCCGCGACGGCCTTGGCCAGCTCCTCCGGGGTGGTGCACGGCTGCTCCTGGCGGGAGGCCGTGGCACCGTCGTTGATCAGCGCGCGCATGGCCAGCTCGGACAGCCCGCGGTGCACACCGGCGCGCACCTGGTCGGGAGCGATCAGCCCGACGCCCTTGGGCAGGCCGGTGAGGCCATGGGCGTCGTTCTCGTACGGCCAGCGCTGCGTCAGCGCCGCGTAGAGCAGTGCACCGATCGCCTCGGTGTCCGTGCGCTGAGGGGACTCGCAGGTGATGCCGCGCAGCGCCGCCATGACGGCCAGGCCGCGGATGCGGTACTGCCCGGACTCCGTGCGCAGCACCGAGCCGGGGGTGATCCGCAGATGGGAGAGCCCTTCGCGGTGCGCTGCGGCCATGGCCTGGGAGACCTGGCTGACGAGCTGGTAGGCGTCGTGCGGCTCCAGCGGGCCGTTGGCGAGCACCGTGGTGAGCTCGGTGGCGTCCGGCAGCCACTCATGGACGACGTAGACGAGGTCGTTCTCCTCGACGGCGTCCAGGACCTGGACGAACCGGGGGTCACCGAGCAGCGCCGAGGAGCGGGCGGCGGACAGCACCGGCCGGGCTCTGGGATGGTCGGCGGGCAGGATGTGCACACCGACGGCGCGGCGCAGCATTTCGTCCACCGCACGCCAGCTGCTGAATCCGTCCAGACGGGTGACGCACTCTTCGAGGCGGTAGCGTCTGGCAAGCTTGTGGCCGCTGTGCAGTTCCGGTGGCTGGGCTTCGATCGCCTCGGCACGCTCCTCATCGGTGCCCGCGGCGTCCTGTTCCCTGCCGGATACCTTCTCGGCCTTAGCACCGTCGTCCGTGGCCTTGCCCGCCTTGGCGGTCAGCGGTTCCTCACCGCTCGTGTCTGCCACGTCGACGGCAGCCGTGCTCCGTTCCGCCACCGTCGTTCCTGCCTCCCCATCCGTTGCAGGCTCAATGAGCCAAGACAATTGTGCCCACAGTCCGCCACTATGCACGACACACGGTGGCAGTCGATGGTTGTGCTCAATCAACGTCCAAGCTTCGACCGGACCATGCCGACCAGGGCGTTGAGTTCCTGGACGCGCATTTTGCGTGCGGCCGCGTAGAACACGGCCACTAGTGCGGCGGCGCCGGCGACCAGAGCGGCGAGTGACCCCAGGAACCCGCTGCCGAGCACCTGCATGATGCCGTACACCACGGCCCCGGAGATCACCGTGGCCGGAATGCTGGCACCGGCCAGCCGCGCGTAGGTCCGCACGACATGGGCGGTGTCGAGGTCGCCGCCCATGCGCTTGCCCAGCCGCCGCCAGGCCACACCGACGCCGATGATGTACGCCAGGCCGTAGGAGGCGGCCATGCCGACCACGGCCCAGCGGGCGGGCAGCACCAGGAAGCAGAGGCCGGAGGCCGCGGCGTTGACGGCGGCGACGATCACCGTGTTGTAGAAGGGGGTGCGGGTGTCCTCGTACGCGTAGAAGGCGCGCAGGACGACGTACTGCACGGAGAACGGGATCAGGCCGACACCGAAGCCCATCAGCATGTAGCCCATCGGGATGCCGGCGCCGGACGATCCGTAGACCAGCGTGCACAGCGGGATGCCGAGGGAGAGGAAGCCGAACGAGATCGGGACGATGGCGACGGCGGAGGTGCGCAGGCCCTGTGAGATGTCGTCGCGGACGGCTCCGTTGTCGCCGTCGTGTGCCGAGCGGGCCAGCCGCGGCAGCAGGGCCGCCATCACGGAGACGGTGATGATCGCCTGCGGCATGTTCCAGATCAGCTGTGCGCTGGCGTACGAGATGAAGCCGGTGCCCGGGTGCCCCTGGTCGTTGGCGGTGTTTCCGGCCCAGGTGGAGAGCTGGGTGACGACCAGGACGCCGGCCTGGTTCGCGAGCACGAACAGCACCGTCCACTTGGCGAGCTTGGCGGCCTTGCCCAGGCCGTGGCCGCGCCAGTCGAAGCGGAGCCGGAGTTTGAAGTCGGCGTCGCGCAGGTACGGGATCATGGCCAGCGCCTGGACGACGAGTCCGAGGAGGGTGCCGATGCCCAGGAGCCGGATGCCCTCGTCGGGGATGGTGGTGACGCCGATGTGCGAGGTCTCCGCCGAGCCGTAGACCCAGATGAACAGGCCGAACGTGGCGATCATCACGATGTTGTTGAGGACCGGGGTCCACATCATCGCGCCGAAGCGGCCGCGGGCGTTGAGGATCTGTCCCATCACGACGTGCAGACCCATGAAGAAGATCGTGGGTACGCAGTAGCGGGTGAAGGCGACGGCGACCTCGTTGGCCGCCGGGTCGCGGGAGATGTCGAAGGAGACCAGCTTCACCAGCAGTGGGGCAGCGAAGACGGACAGGACCGTCAGCACGCCGAGGACCACCATGACCAGCGTCAGCAGCCGGTTGGCGTAGGCCTCGCCGCCGTCGTCGTCCTCCTTCATCGCGCGGACCAGCTGCGGGACAAAGACGGAGTTCAGGCCGCCGCCGATGGTCAGGATGAAGATCATCGTCGGAAGCTGGTAGGCGACCTGCCAGGAGTCACCGAGCACCGCGCCGCCGAGCGCCGCAACGATCAGTGCCGAGCGGACGAAGCCCGTGAGACGCGACACCATCGTGCCGGCGGCCATCACTGCGCTCGACTTGAGCAGACCGGACGCCCGGCCGCCGGACGGCTTGCCGGCCGCCGCCACGGGGGCGGGCTCCGGCTCCGGCGCGGGCTGCTGGGGCACCGCCTCCGGACCGGGCCCCGCGCCGGCCGCCGCGGGGCCCGGAGGCACCGGAGCGGGCTGCTGGTGCTCGTAGTGCTGCTGGTCGTGGTAGAGGTGCGCGAAGGCGTCGGGCTCCGGACGCTCGCCGGCGGCCTGGGGGGCCAGGCCCTGGACGCCCAGGAACTGCGTCGTCGCCTGGGCATCAGCGTACGGATCGACGTACGGGAGGTGCTGGGTCGCGTCCTGCGGCCCGGACGGCGGGGGCGGGGCCCACTGCTGCGGGTCGGGCGTGTGGCGGCCCGAGGCGGGCTGCTGGTAGAGCGGAGGCGCGGGCTGTCCCGGGGCCGGCGGCGGGTGAGCGGCGCGGTCGTAGCTCGCCTGGTTCACCGGCTCCGGCGCCGTCGGGTCCTGGGCGCGGCGCGGATCGTTGCGGTAGGCGTCCTGGACGTAAGGGTCCTGGTCCGCGGGCAACGGGGGCGTCGGAGGGACCGGGTGGGTGGGGTCGCCACTGGCGCCCCGGCCCCGGTCACCGTCGTACGGCGCATTCATCGCTGCCCCACCTCATCCGTCGCCGGCCAACCGGCCCCGCTACCTATCAACGGTCCACTTTCTCACCTGAGCCGGACGGGTCGGAGCTTTCCGATCCGGTGTCCGGCGTGGGGTCACTCGGCTGCTCCGGCTCGTCACCGTCCGTGCCGCCGTTGTCGTCGTCCGTACCGCTGTCGCCGTCGGAGCCCTCGCCGTCGGGCCCGTCGTCGGTGCGCTGGGAGGCCGCCCGCTTGCGCTGGAGATAGATCCGCACGCCCGCGAGGACGAGCAGCAGCACACCCCCGGCGATGACGAGCATCACCGTGGCGGTGATCTCCGTGACGTTCACCTGGAACCTCATGGGGGCACCGTAGGGCTTTCCGTCCGCCGTGTAGAGCTGGGCGGTCACCCAGGCCCGGCCGTTGGCGTTCGCCGTGGTGGCGAACTTGAACGACTGGCTGTGGCCGCCGTCCACCGTGATCGTCTGCGCCTTGCCCGCGTCCAGACGGTTGGGCTGGGACGAGGTCAGCTTCAGCGTCATGTCCTTGACGCCCTGGACCAGGTTGTTCTGGACCGTCACCGGAATCGTGGCGCTGCGCCCGGAGAGCGTCGCCCCCGACTTCTGGATCAGGTGCACCTTCTTGGTCAGACCGTCGAGGTAGTTGCGGACGGAGTGCCGGTAGCTCGCGGCACCGCCGGCGTCGCCGCGCCACTCCGTCGACATCTCCCGCATTATGGCGCTGCCGAACGGGGTCACCACACGCTGCGGCTGGACCAGGATCACGCGGTAGTCGTCCAGTGCGGCCTGGGTGC
Source organism: Streptomyces sp. NPDC048612 (assembly GCF_043199295.1). Taxonomy (NCBI): domain Bacteria; kingdom Bacillati; phylum Actinomycetota; class Actinomycetes; order Kitasatosporales; family Streptomycetaceae; genus Streptomyces; species Streptomyces sp. NPDC048612. The sequence goes on along the minus strand of NZ_JBICVV010000002.1, from coordinate 609,983 downwards.
CCTGGATCTGCCGGAAGGCGGAGGTGGGGAGTTCCTGCCGGCGGAGCGAGGAAGGGTAGGCGGCGCCGCTCGGGACCCGGCGGGTGGCCGAGCGGTCGGGCTTGGCCTTGGCCGCTTTGCCGAGGCTCAACGGCTGGGACCAGCTCCCGGAGTCCTCCAGCGTCCGCAGCGCGGTGGCCATGGCGTGGGCCTGGCTGACCGACGGCATGCGCTGCGGCGCCACGACGATGCTGCGCTGCCGGCCCGGGTCCTCCAGGCTGATCATCTGGGTCTGGGCGACGAAGTTCTGGACCGCGTGGGCGGCCTTCCCGGTCTTCGACATATCGCCTTCGAAGGCCCGTGAGAGCTGGGCGTCCGCGACGATGGCCGTGTTGCCGCCGCCGATGGGGCGGGCCGCCGTCGGGGTGTAGGACAGCCCGCCGGTCTCCCGCAGGCTGTCGCTGCGGGTGATCACGTTGTGTGCACCGGCCGAGGTCGCGACGTCCACGACGGAGGAGTCGATCGCGCCGTCGACGGGCCAGGCGAAGTCTGTGCGCGGCTTCACATCGAGGATCGTGTCCACGGTCGTCTCGGCGAGATCGGTGGCCGGGCCGAGGTGGCTGAGCGCGCTGGGCACGCCCTTGCCGTGATGGGCGAGCGAGGCCAGGTCGGGGTCGGCGAAGGGCAGCGCGACGACCTCATGCGTCTTGGCCGCCTCTTCGAGATCGTGCAGCCACTGCTTGGCGACCGCCTGGTTCTTGCCCATGGGGCCGTCCGGGCCGTTCACCCGGTACGACTTGGTCATCGCGTCGACGGTCGCGAGCAGGTCGGGATCGATGACGAAGGTCACCGGCAGGTTCTTGCTGAGCGCGACCATCTGCTGGAGCCGGCCGCCCGGCGCGAGCTCGGCGGCGAGGTCGTCGTTGCGGAAGACCGGTGTCTGCTGGGCGTCGGCGTCGGTCTCGGCGGTGAGGTGGGTGGCGGAGATCAGCGGCCACAGGTACGTGAGCTGCGTCTTCTTCGTGGCATCGGCCTCCTGCCAGGGCAGCAGCGTCCGGTCGAAACCGAGGACCTGGCCGTAGGGCGCGGCCTGCGAGCGCCCCGACACGGAGACACCGATCTGGTACACACCGTCCTTGTCGAGGCGGAGGTCCTTGACCGGCACGCTGAGGCTGAAGGGGCGGCTGACCCCGGGCTCCAGCTTGCCGATCTTCTTCTCGCTGCCGTCGATCTCCCTGCCGTCCGCGCTGGGCAGATACCCCGTGCGACGGGACACATTGTCGATGGAGCTACGGCCGCCGAGCGCGTCCCCGCGGTGCATGCCGACATGGGCGTCGGTGATCGTGCCGCGGCTGTCATTGGTCAGCGTGCCGGAGACCGTGACCTTGCCGCCCTTGGAAGGCGCGGGCGGGGTCATCGAGTCGATGGTGACGTCGACCGTGCGGGAGCCCGTCGGGGCCGCCTGGGCGGTGGAGGGGTGCGGGACCTGGAGCAGGCCCACGAGCAGGAGCACTCCAGTGAGCAGTGTCACGGTCCGTCGCAGCCATCGACCACGCGGCCGTTCAGTCGCCTGGAACCCTGCCGCCTCGGCCACGCGCTCGTCCGTCCCTCGTCGTCGTCAGTGGTCGTCGGAATGTGCGTCCACGAATGGTAACGAGGCCCGGCGCGTCGGAGTGCCGCGGACTGCTCCACATGATCGCGGAGTGGAGGCCTGTGCCCGGCCTGTCCCCTTTATTGCGTGGCGCCGTGTGCTGCGCGGCCACGTACCCTGTTTTGTTGTGCCGAACGCCAACAATGACCTCCACGCCCCGATCGCCGAGCGGACCGCGCAGTCGACGAACGCGCTGAACCATGTCCAGCGCCGTGCCGTGAGCGAGCTGCTGCGGGTGTCCCCCGTCGCGGATGACCTGGCCCGTCGATTCCAGGAGGCCGGGTTCACACTTGCCCTGGTCGGCGGCTCGGTCCGGGATGCGCTGCTCGGCCGGCTCGGCAATGACCTGGACTTCACCACCGATGCCCGGCCGGAGGACGTGCTGAAGATCGTCCGGCCGTGGGCGGACGCGGTCTGGGAGGTCGGCATCGCCTTCGGCACGGTCGGGTGCAAGAAGGACTCCTTCGACATCGAGGTCACGACCTACCGGTCCGAGGCCTACGACCGCACCTCCCGCAAGCCCGAGGTCTCGTACGGTGACTCCATCGAGCAGGATCTGGTGCGCCGGGACTTCACGGTGAACGCCATGGCGGTGCTGCTGCCGCAGAAGGAGTTCGTCGACCCGCACGACGGTCTGGAGGACCTGGCGGCGCGGGTGCTGCGGACGCCGGGGACGCCGGAGGAGTCGTTCTCCGATGATCCGCTGCGGATGATGCGCGCGGCCCGCTTCGCCGCGCAGCTGGACTTCACGGTGGACCCCGAGGTCTTCGCCGCGATGAAGGCGATGTCGGACCGCATCGAGATCGTCTCCGCGGAGCGCGTACGGGACGAACTGAACAAGCTGATCCTGGCGCCGCACCCGCGTGAGGGGCTGCGGCTGCTGGTCGAATCGGGCCTGGCCGGGCATGTGCTGCCCGAGCTGCCCGCCCTGCGGCTGGAAAGTGACGAGCATCACCGTCACAAGGACGTCTACGAGCACTCGCTGACGGTGCTGGAGCAGGCGATCGACCTCGAGGAGAACGGGCCCGACCTCGTGCTGCGGCTCGCGGCCCTCCTGCACGACATCGGCAAGCCCCGGACGCGGCGCTTCGAGAAGGACGGCCGGGTCTCCTTCCACCACCACGAGGTGGTGGGCGCGAAGATGACCAAGAAGCGGATGACCGCGCTGAAGTACTCGAACGACCTGGTCAAGGACGTCTCGCGGCTGGTGGAACTGCATCTGCGCTTCCACGGCTACGGTACGGGCGAGTGGACGGACTCCGCGGTCCGCCGGTACGTACGGGACGCCGGCCCGCAGCTGGAGCGGCTGCACAAGCTGACGCGCTCGGACTGCACCACCCGCAACAAGCGCAAGGCCGGAGCCCTGTCGCGCGCCTACGACGGGCTCGAGGAACGCATCGCGCGGCTTCAGGATCAGGAGGAGCTGGACGCGATCCGTCCGGACCTGGACGGCAACGAGATCATGGAGGTTCTGGGCCTCCGCCCGGGGCCCGAGGTCGGTAAGGCGTACCAGCAGATGCTGGAGATCCGGCTGGAGCACGGGCCGATGGAGCGCGACGCTGCGATCGCTGCGTTGAAGGAGTGGTGGGCCGCTCAGAGCTGAGCCTGCACCGGGCGGTGTTTCACGTGAAACGAGGAGCGGTGTTTCACGTGAAACACCGCTCCTTTGTCTTCCGGCGCGTTCGGCGTGCGCTACTTCACCGTGGTCAGGCAGAGCACCATGCGGGTGTCGCCGCCCCTGCGCCGGTGCACGTTCTTGGTGTAGGCCGACTCTCCCTCGGCGCACACCGTCGGGTCCGTGGTGTCGTTGTGCACCTTGCTCACCTTGTACTCGGCTTCGGAGCTGCTGCAGTCCACCACCTTGAGCCCGTCGTCGAGTGAGCTGCTGGACTTCTGCACACAGTCACCGGCTTCGGCGTTCTCCGCGTCGTTCTGGCTGGTGATCCAGAAGAACGCAAAGACGATCACCGCGATGACGAGCCCGATGGCCCTCAGGATCGACTTGACGGACCGGCGCTTGGCGGGCTGCGGCGGCGGAGGCATGGGGGCGCCGCCGTGCAGGGGCTGCTGAGGAGCCATCGGGTAACCCGTCGGCGGCTGCTGTCCGTACGGAGCCTGCGGCTGCGGCGGGTAGGCGTAGCCCTGGGGCTGGCCGTAGGGGGCCTGGGGCGCTTGCGGCGCCTGCGGATACGCGCTCTGGCCGTAGGGCGGCTGTCCGTATGGCGGTTGCCCGTACGGCGCCTGGCCGTACGGATGCTGGCCCTGAGGCGGCGTGGTCATGGAACTCCCCCGATATTGATGTGTACAGGCTCGTGTTGCAGGACGCCCGTAAGGTATCTGGTCCCTGTGGCGCCCCGTTGCCGGGCCCAGGGGGGGCTGAGCGGCGAGGGGGCGATGTCTAACGGCGCCCCGAGTGAACCGTCGCCGCGGCGATCAGCGCATAGAGCACGGTCACCATGCCCAGGAGCGCGGCGGACCGTCCGTCCGGAGGCAGCATGAGGGCCGCGACCGCGGCGGCTCCGACGAAGGCGACGTTGAAGAGCACGTCGTAGAGGGCGAAGGACCGGCCGCGGAAGGCGTCATCGACCGTCGACTGGACGATCGTGTCCGTGGAGATCTTGGTTCCTTGGGTGCTCAGGCCGAGGACGAACGCGGCGGCCAGCATCGGACCCGGTGCGAAGAACAGCCCGAGAGACGGCAGCAGTACCGCGCCCAGTGCCGCGCAGGCCGCGATCCAGCCGAACGCGGTGAGCCGGGCGACGGCCCAGGGCGTGACGAGCGCGGCAGCGAAGAAGCCTGCTCCTGACACGCCGACGGTGATGCCGAGCAGCGCCAGTCCCTCGGACTCGGTCGCGGCCCAGGAGTACCGGCACAGCATCAGCACCATGACCGTCAGCGCCCCGTAGCAGAAGCGCATCAGGGCCATCGCGATCAGCGCGCGGGCCGGGGTGCGCCGCTCGGCGAGATGGCGCAGCCCTTCCCTCAGCCCGCGCGCGGTGCTCAACAGGGCTGCCCGCAGGTGCGGTTGGAGGCGTGCCGGGTCGGGACCGAGCAGTTGCGGTGCCATGCGCAGGGAGGTCAGGGCCGAGCAGAAATAGAGGACAGCGGCGAGCAGTACGACGTAGGCGTCCACATCCGGGCCGGCCAGCCGGACGGCGAAGGCGAGGCCGCCGCCCGCCGTCGCGGCGAGCGTCCCGGCGGTAGGCGTCAGGGAGTTGGCCATGACCAGCTGTTCTTCCCCGTCGACCACCCGTGGCAGCGCGGCCGAGAGCCCGGCCAGGACGAAGCGGTTCACAGCGGTCACGGAGAGGGCCGAGGCGTAGAAGAGCCAGTCGGCGGCCTCCGACACGATCAGCGTCGCGGTGGCCATGGCCAGCAGGGCGCGCAGCAGATTTCCGTACAGCAGCACCTGACGCCGCCGCCAGCGGTCGAGCAGCACCCCGGTGAACGGTCCGAGGAGGGAGTACGGGAGCAGCAGGATCGCCATGGCGGAGGCGATGGCGGCGGGTGAGGCCTGCTTCTCGGGCGAGAAGACGACGAAGGTGGCGAGCGCGACCTGGTACACCCCGTCGGCCGCCTGGGACAGGAGCCGTGCGGCAAGGAGCGAGCGGAAGTCGCGTAGCCGGAGTAATACGCGAAGGGCGCGCACAGCATGCATGAGGCACAGCCTCACACAGCCCGCAGGCCCCCGGGCGGAATGCCCGGGGGCCTGCGGAGGGAGGGTGCGTCGGGGCGGCTCAGCGCTCGACGTCGCCGTTGATGAACTTCTCGACGTTCTCCCGTGCCTCGTCGTCGAAGTACTGCACCGGCGGCGACTTCATGAAGTACGAGGACGCGGAGAGGATCGGGCCGCCGATGCCGCGGTCCTTGGCGATCTTCGCCGCGCGCAGCGCGTCGATGATGACACCCGCGGAGTTCGGGGAGTCCCAGACCTCCAGCTTGTACTCCAGGTTCAGCGGGACATCACCGAAGGCGCGGCCCTCCAGGCGGACGTACGCCCACTTGCGGTCGTCCAGCCAGGCCACGAAGTCCGACGGACCGATGTGGACGTTGTCCTCGCCCAGCTCACGGTCCCGGATCTGGGAGGTGACGGCCTGGGTCTTGGAGATCTTCTTGGACTCCAGGCGCTCGCGCTCGAGCATGTTCTTGAAGTCCATGTTGCCGCCGACGTTCAGCTGCATCGTGCGGTCCAGGATGACGCCCCGGTCCTCGAAGAGCTTGGCCATCACCCGGTGCGTGATCGTGGCGCCGACCTGCGACTTGATGTCGTCACCGACGATCGGGACACCGGCCTCGGTGAACTTGTCCGCCCACTCCTTGGTGCCGGCGATGAAGACCGGGAGGGCGTTGACGAAGCCGACCTTGGCGTCGATGGCGCACTGGGCGTAGTACTTCGCGGCGTCCTCGGAGCCGACCGGGAGGTAGCAGACCAGCACGTCGGCCTGCGTGTCCTTGAGGACCTGGACGACGTCGACCGGGGCCTCGGCGGACTCCTCGATCGTCTGGCGGTAGTACTTGCCCAGGCCGTCGAGGGTGTGACCGCGCTGGACCTGGACGCCGGCGTTCGGCACGTCGCAGATCTTGATGGTGTTGTTCTCGCTGGCGCCGATGGCATCCGCGAGGTCGAGCCCGACCTTCTTGGCGTCGACGTCGAAGGCGGCCACGAACTCGATGTCACGCACGTGGTAGTCGCCGAACTGCACGTGCATGAGGCCGGGCACGCGGCTCTTCGGGTCGGCGTCCTTGTAGTACTCGACGCCCTGTACCAGCGAGGCGGCGCAGTTGCCCACGCCGACGATGGCTACGCGAACCGAACCCATTCCGGTTGCTCCCTGTGTTCTCGATGAGGACTGCACAGCAGAGCCTCATGTGGTGGTGTCATCGGACGGATCCGGCCGGGAACCACCCCGGTGCCGGGGCAGGCCGCCCGTATCTCCTGACTGGTTCTTGCTGTCCTGCGCTGCGGAACCCGTGGGGCGCCGGTCACGCCCGGCGCGCTCACTCTCGATGAGCTCGTTCAGCCAACGGACTTCGCGCTCCACGGATTCCATGGCGTGCCGCTGCAGTTCGAGGGTGTAGTCGTCCAGCCGTTCCCGGGACCTGGCCAGAGAGGTACGCATCCTCTCCAGGCGCTCCTCCAGCCGGCTGCGGCGGCCTTCCAGCACGCGCATCCGTACGTCCCGCGAGGTCTGGCCGAAAAACGCGAAGCGGACGCCGAAGTGCTCGTCCTCCCAGGCGTCCGGCCCGGAGTGGGCGAGCAGCTCCTCGAAGTGTTCTTTGCCCGCTGCGGTCAATCTGTAGACGATCTTGGCCCGGCGCCCTGTCAGAGAGGCAGCGGGTACGCCCTCCGGGGCGACGTCCGTCTCCTCGATCAGCCAGCCGCTGGCGACGAGCGCCTTGAGGCAGGGGTAGAGGGTGCCGTAGCTGAACGCACGGAAGACCCCGAGCGAGGTGTTGAGCCGTTTTCGCAGCTCATAGCCGTGCATCGGGGACTCGCGGAGCAGGCCGAGGACGGCGAACTCAAGGATGCCGGAGCGTCTGCTCATCCTCCGCCTCCTTGGTCCGGTGCGTTCTTTATGTCGTGCTGATGTATCGGCTCGATACATCCAGACGATAGAACGGCCACCGGGGCGGAACAAGTGGGGGCACGGTGAACGGCATCACATCACCGAATCGTTCTCATCAACCTGACTGATTTGGAGTGAATTTCAACACTGGGCAGGTTTTGGCCGTGCGTAGTCTGTGCGGCATGCAGACTGCCGGGAACCGTGGGCCGATATCTGGCGTCCTCATCCTCGGTGTAGTGCGGCCCGTGCCTCAGGAACGGGTCGTGCATCGGGGGGACCTGAAGACAACTGCCGCCTTCAGGCGACGAGAAAGCGCGCCTGCCCGAGGAGTATTCGTTCCATGAGCGAGCACCGTCGCAAACCGCCACAGCCGCAGAGTGGCGGACGTGCCGCGGCCCGACGCGCCGCGCAGCAGTCATCGGGACGCCGTGCGGCGCCTTCCCGTGGCTCGGCTGCCGGTCCTGCCTCTCACTCCGAGCCGTCCGGTCACGAACCGGGGCAGGGTGGGCGCGCCGACGCCCGTAGAGCCGCCCAGCGCGGCGGCCGCAGGCGGTCGTCCGACGCCGCCGCGACAGCTGCCGGTGGCGGTGCCGGAGGGCGTGGCGGCGGTGGCCGCCGAGGCGGTGGCGGCGGTGGTCACGAGGGCGGCCGTGGCCGCGGTCGCGGTGGCGGGCAGCCCGCGAAGAAGCGTCTCATCGACTACCCGCGGGCCGGCCGCGTCGGCTGGCGGCGCTTCGTGCCGTCGTGGAAGCAGGTCACCACGCTGTGCGTCGGGTTCATAGGGTTGATCGTGGGCGCCTCCGGCGTCGCTCTGGCCCTGGTGCACGTGCCCAGCGAGAGTGACGCCGCCAAGTCGCAGAACAACGTCTACCTCTGGGCCGACGGCTCGGTCATGGCGCGGGACGGTGAGACGAACCGGCAGAACGTCACGATCAGCGAGATCCCGAGCGAGATGCAGAACGCCGCGATCGCCGCGGAGAACGCGTCATTCCGGACGGACTCGGGCGTGGACCCGATGGGCATCGCCCGTGCGGTGGTCAACATGGCCAGGGGCGGCGAGACCCAGGGCGGTTCGACCATCACTCAGCAGTACGTGAAGAACGCGATGCTGAGCCAGGAGCAGACCCTTGACCGTAAGTTCAAGGAACTGTTCATCGCGATCAAGGTCGGCTGGTCGAAGAGCAAGGACCAGATCCTTCAGGGGTATCTGAACACCAGCTACTACGGCCGCGGGGCGTACGGCATCCAGGCGGCGGCTCAGGCGTACTACGGCAAGGACGCCGAGAAGCTGAACGCGAACGAGAGCGCCTTCCTGGCCACCGTGCTCAAGGGCGCCGACCTGTACGACCCGGCGGGCGGTACCAGCCCGGGGGCCACGCGGGCGGCGAACACCAAGCGGGCCAAGGCGCGGTGGTCCTGGATTCTCGACCGGGAGGTCGAGAACAACCTCCTGTCCAAGACGGAGCGGAACAAGTACCGGGGGCACTTCCCGCGGCCTAATCTGCCGAAGCCGGTGGCCAGCAAGGGTGGCCAGATCGGCTACATGATGGACACCGCGAAGAAGTACGTGCTGAAGAAGTCGGGTGTCAGTGAACCCCGGTTCGACAAGGGTGGCTACACGATCCGCACCACCTTCAGCCGGAAGAAGACGAACCAGCTCGAGACCGCGGTCAAGAACGTCAACAAGCGGTATATCAACCCCAAGAAGCGCACGAAGGACGAATTCGTCCAGTTCGGCGGCGCCTCCGTGGTGCCGGGAGACGGCAAGATCGTCGCCCTGTACGGCGGCGAGGGCTACGACAAGGGGCACTTCAGCAACAACGCGGACACCTTCGGTGTGCCGGTCGGCTCGACCTGGAAGCCGTTCGTGCTCGCGGCGGCGATGAAGTACGGAACGGTCGAGAGCAACGGTGTGCCGGTCAGGCAGGACAGCCGGTACAACGGCGATGACCACCTCAGGGTGAAGGACGCCCAGGGGGGCTACGTCAAGAGGCGGGACGGCTCGTACTTCTTCCAGGAGAACGAGAGCAACCATCCCTGGGGCTATATCTCGCTGACCAAGGCGATGGAGCAGTCCGTCAACACCCCGTTCGTGCAGCTCGGTATGGACGTCGGGATGGCCAAGGTCCGGGAAATGGCGGAGTCCACGGGTATCTCGGAGGCCAGCTTCGACAAGAACCTCAACCCGTCCTTCGCGCTGGGCACCTCCACACCGAGCGCGATTCGTATGGCCGATGCCTATGCCACGTTCGCCACGTCGGGGACGAAGGTGGAGCCGTACTCGGTGACGAAGGTGACGTACAAGGGAGACGACCTGGAGGGCTTCGAGAAGCCCGCGAGCGCGACGGCGATGAGTGCCAACATCGCCAACAACGTGACCAAGGTGCTCGAGAACGTCATCGACAACGGCACGGCGAAGGAAGCCAAGCGGCTGAACATGCCGGCTGCGGGCAAGACCGGCACCACCGACGAGAACAAGTCGGCCTGGTTCGTCGGCTACACCAAGCAGCTGTCGACGGCCATCACGATGTTCCGTGAGGACGCCGGTAACCCGCGTCAGCTGTCCATGAACGGTGTCGGTGGCTTTGACTCGATCCACGGTGGTGCGCTGCCCACCGAGGTGTGGACCGAGTACATGCTCCAGGCGATGAAGGGCGTGACTCCGGAGTCCTTCCCGCCGGCCACGCCCATCGGGCAGCGGCTGGACCAGGAAGGGGTGCCGACGCCGACGCCGACTCCCACGCCGTCGGACACGCCGTCGAGCTCGCCGTCGGAGTCTCCCAGCGAGTCCTCTTCCCCGACGAACTCTCCGAGCCCGACCCCGACCGACAGCTGCTCCCCGTGGGACCTGAACTGCAGGGACAACGGTGGGGCCGGCAACGGCGGTAACGGCAACGGCGCTGGTGGTCCCGGTGGCGGCCCCGGGGGTACGAGTCCGTCGCCTGAGCCGACGGACCCGACAGACGGTGGAGGCTGGCTCGGTGGTCCGAACGGCTGACCGTTTCACGTGAAACGCTGAATGTTTCACGTGAAACGCGGAGCAACGAAGCCCTCGCCCGGTTTGCCCGGGCGGGGGCTTCGCCGTCTTCCGCTCATGGCCGTACGGCAGGATGGGGCCATGACGAGCGTGCGAGGGGACGATTCGGTACGGCCGACGAAGCGGGATGAGGTGGCAGCGGCCGGCAGCGAGCTGATCGGTGGGCCGATCGGCCGGCGCGCACTGCTCGGGACGCACTGGCTGACACCGGTACGGATCATCGCGCTTGTCGCCATCGGGATGTTCGCGCTGGGCATGGTGCAGAAGCTGCCCTGCTACAACGGCGGCTGGTTCTTCGGCGCCACGAGCCAGTACACCCACGCCTGCTACTCCGATATCCCCCACCTCTACGCGGGGCGGGGCTTCGCCGATGGCCTGATCCCGTACTTCGACCGGCTGCCCGGCGATATGGAGTACCTCGAGTACCCCGTGCTCACCGGTGTCTTCATGGAGGTCGCCTCCTGGATGACTCCGCACGGCGGGGGAATCCAGCACCGCGAACAGATCTACTGGCTGGTCAATGCCGGCATGCTGATGATCTGCGCCGCCGTCATCGCGGTGTGCGTGACGCGCACCCACCGTCGGCGGCCCTGGGACGGCCTCCTGGTCGCCCTGGCGCCCGCCTTCGCCCTCACCGCCACCATCAACTGGGATCTGCTGGCGATCGCCCTGACGGCCGCCGGGATGCTGATGTGGTCACGCAGCCGTCCGCTGGCAGCCGGCGTCCTCATCGGGCTGGCCACCGCCGCGAAGCTGTACCCGGTGCTGCTGCTGGGCCCGCTACTGGTGCTGTGCTGGCGTGCGGGCACCTGGCGCGCGTACCGGAAGGCGCTGGTGGGTGCCGTCGTGTCCTGGCTGGTCGTGAACCTGCCGGTGATGATCACGCATGATGCCGCGGGCTTCCACATCCGGGAGGGCTGGGCGAAGTTCTACACGTTCAGCCAGGAACGGCCCATCGACTTCGGTTCGATCTGGCTGCTGATCTCTCAGCGCACCGGGAATCCCCTGGAGGACGCCAACACCTATGCCACGCTGCTGATGCTCGTGGGCTGCGGCGCCATCGGTCTGCTGACCCTCTTCGCACCGCGTCGGCCGCGCTTCGCGCAGCTCGCGTTCCTCGTCGTCGCGCTGTTCATCCTCACCAACAAGGTCTATTCGCCGCAGTACGTCCTGTGGCTGACCCCGCTCGCCGCGCTCGCCCGGCCGCGGTGGCGGGACTTCCTGATCTGGCAGGCCTGCGAGGTCATGTACTTCCTGGGGATCTGGACGTACCTCGCCTACACAGGGAGTGGTGACAAGCATCAGGGGCTGCCGACCGAGGGCTACCAACTGGCCATCGCGCTGCACCTCTTGGGCACCCTCTACCTGTGCGCACTGGTCGTGCGGGACATCCTGATGCCGGAGCGCGACGTGGTCCGCAGGGACGGAGACGACGATCCCTCGGGCGGAGTCCTGGACCGCAGTCCCGATGTGTTCGTGCTCGGACGGGCCTACCACCGGCCCCGGCACGCGGTGCAGTTCCAGGCGGCACCCCAGGTGAACTGGGGCACGCTGCGGGAGTGAGCCGGCTCCGGCGTGCACGCACCGGGCCCGGTGCCACAGATGAGGTCTGCGGCACCGGGCCCTTGGCGTCTGACTGTGTCCGGCTCAGCGGTCCACGAGACGGTCGAACTGCGTGGTGGTGTGCCGCAGATGGGCCACCAGCTCCTCGCCGACCTGCGGCTGCGGAGCATCCCCCGGCACGAACAGGATCGACACCTGCATGTGCGGGGGCTCCGCGAACCAGCGCTGCTTCCCGGCCCACACGTACGGCGCGAGATTGCGGTTCACGGTCGCCAGCCCGGCCCGGGCCACGCCCTTGGCGCGCGGCATCACCCCGTGCAGGGCCTTCGGCGACTCCAGGCCGACACCGTGCGAGGTGCCGCCGGCGACCACGACCAGGTAGCCGTCGGAGGCCGCCTTCTGCTGGCGGTAGCCGAAGCGCTCGCCCTTGGCGACCCGGGTGACATCGAGCACCGAACCGCGGTACTCGGTGGCCTCGTGGTCGCCGAGCCACAGCCGGGTACCGATCCGCGCACGGAAGCGCGTCTGGGGGAACTGCTGCTGGAGACGGGCGAGTTCATCGGCCTTGAGGTGGCTGACGAACATGGTGTGCAGCGGAAGGCGGGCGGCACGGAGCTGGTCCATCCAGCCGATGACCTCCTCGACCGCGTCGGACCCGTCGGCGCGGTCCAGCGGCAGGTGGAGCGCGAAGCCCTCGAGCCGGATGTCCTCGATCGCCGCGGCCAGCTTCGGCAGATCCTCCGGCTTGACGCCATGGCGCTTCATGCTGCTCATGACCTCGATGACGACCCGGGCACCGACCAGGCCGCCGACCCCCTCGACCGACGACACCGAGCGGATCGCCCGGTCGGGCAGCGGCACCGGCTCCTCGCCGTGCCGGAACGGCGTCAGGACCAGCAGATCACCGCTGAAGAAGTCCTTGATGCGGGCCGCCTCGTAGGTCGTCCCGACCGCGAGGATGTCGGCACCGAGGCGGGTGGCCTCGTCGGCGAGGCGCTCATGGCCGAAGCCGTAGCCGTTGCCCTTGCAGACCGGGACCAACCCGGGGAACTGCTGGAGAACGCTCTGCTGATGCGCCCGCCAGCGCGCGGTGTCGACGTAGAGGGTGAGCGCCATGGCCGGGGCCGGAACCTTTCTCGTGGCTGTGTCTCAGAGTGACGAACGGTGCGGTGGAGCGTCAGCGGCGCGCCATGTAGAGGTCGAACGCCTTGTGCAGCAGCTTGTTGAGCGGGAAGTCCCACTCGCCGAGGTACTCCGCCGCCTGCCCACCCGTGCCGACCTTGAACTGGATCAGGCCGAAGAGGTGGTCGTTCTCGTCGAGCGAGTCGCTGATGCCGCGGAGGTCGTAGACCGAGGCGCCGAGCGCGTAGGAGTCCTGCAGCATCTTCCACTGCATGGCGTTGGAGGGCCGGACCTCACGGCCGATGTTGTCCGAGGCGCCGTAGGAGTACCAGACGTGCCCGCCGACGACGAGCATCGTCGCGGCCGACAGGTTCACGCCGTTGTGGCGGGCGAAGTACAGCCGCATGCGGTTGGGGTCCTCGGAGTTGAGGGCCGTCCACATGCGCTGGAAGTAGCTGAGCGGACGCGGCCGGAACTGGTCGCGCACCGCGGTGATCTCGTAGAGCCGCTGCCACTCGGCCAGGTCGTCGTAGCCGCCCTGGACCACCTCGACACCGGCCTTCTCGGCCTTCTTGATGTTGCGGCGCCACAGCTGGTTGAAGTTCTTGTGGACGTCTTCCAGCGAACGGTCGGCCAGTGGCACCTGGAAGACGTACCGGGGCTGCACGTCGGCGAAGCCGGCGCCGCCGTCCTCGCCCTGCTGCCAGCCCATCCGGCGCAGCTTGTCGGCCACCTCGAAGGCGCGCGGCTCGATGTGGGTCGCCTCGACGTCCCGCAGCCGCTTGACGTCCGGGTTCTGGATTCCGGACTTGATCGCCGGGGCGTCCCAGCGGCGGATGATGACCGGCGGGCCCATCTTCACGGTGAAGGCGCCGTGCTGCTTGAGATGCGCGAGCATCGGCTGCAGCCAGTCCTCCAGGTTCGGCGCGTACCAATTGATGACCGGGCCCTCGGGGAGGTACGCGAGGTAGCGCTTGACCTTGGGCACTTGGCGGTACAGGACCAGGCCGGCACCGACCATCTCGCCGCTCGCGTCGAACCAGCCGAGGTTCTCCGCGCGCCATTCCGCCTTGACGTCGGCCCAGGCAGGAACCTGCATGTGGCTGGCCGCGGGCAGGCTCTGGATATATGCCAGATGCTGCTCTCGGCTGATGGTCCTCAGGGTCAGGCTCATGCGGGGCGCTCCTCGGGCAGGTGTGTCCCCGTGGTCGGGGCTCCGGCTCTCGCGCCGAAGCCTACTGTGACCACGGAGCGCCCCGTCTGGGCCATACGGGCCGGGGCCCCGGATGGCCTGCCGGTCAGCCGATGAGGCCGCCGAAGAGGCCGCCGTGTGCCAGGCCGAGGTAGAAGCCGACGGCCGCCGCCCCGAGCCCGATGATCAACAGGAAGCGCTCGCCGGTCGTCGACGAGATGAACTGGCCCCACAGGCCGGTGCCGATGCCGATCAGGCCGACCCAGGAGCTGACCAGGTGCAGGCTGGGAGAGAGCGTGGTGAAGACGGCGATCGCGCCGAGCACCACGGTCACGATGGCGAAGGTGTTCTCGACGGGATGGTCCTTGCCGTCACTGTTGAGAAGCGACAGCAGACTGCGCTGGGTCCGTGCCTGTGCCATGCGGCACCTCCGATGACAGGGCGGCGCACTGTAACGCCGCTCACACCCGTTGTGTTCCAGATTGCGGGGTAGGGCGGACGGATTTCAACCGGAAGGCTTCAGGCAGGTACTCTGTACGGTCTGCGCCTATGTCTGCCCGGAGTACCCGGACGGGCCCGGCGCGGAACGCATACGACCCTCCTGCCACGGAACGACCGTGGCCGCTGAGTCCAAAGGAGGTGGGTTCTACATGCGTCACTACGAGGTGATGGTCATCCTCGACCCCGATCTCGAGGAGCGCGCTGTCTCCCCGCTGATCGAGAACTTCCTCTCCGTCGTCCGTGAGGGCAACGGAAAGGTCGAGAAGGTCGACACCTGGGGCCGTCGTCGTCTCTCTTACGAGATCAAGAAGAAGCCCGAGGGCATCTACTCGGTCATCGACCTGCAGGCCGAGCCTGCGGTCGTCAAGGAGCTCGACCGTCAGATGAACCTGAACGAGTCG
Organism: Streptomyces sp. NPDC048612; assembly: GCF_043199295.1. Lineage (NCBI taxonomy): Bacteria > Bacillati > Actinomycetota > Actinomycetes > Kitasatosporales > Streptomycetaceae > Streptomyces > Streptomyces sp. NPDC048612. The sequence goes on along the minus strand of NZ_JBICVV010000002.1, from coordinate 594,970 downwards.
GTCCTCCGGACCAAGGTCCTCCGTCCCGAGACCCACTGAACGCGTCAGCGTCCAGCGGTAACCGGGTTCGAGTAGCAGCAACACCAGCAGCCAGCAGCACACCCGCCGAGAGGTTCCCCTAATGGCAGGCGAGACCGTCATCACGGTTGTCGGCAATCTTGTCGACGACCCCGAGCTGCGCTTCACCCCGTCCGGTGCGGCGGTCGCGAAGTTCCGCGTCGCGTCCACTCCCCGCACCTTCGACCGCCAGACCAATGAGTGGAAGGACGGCGAGAGCCTGTTCCTGACCTGCTCGGTGTGGCGTCAGGCGGCGGAAAACGTCGCCGAGTCCCTGACGCGGGGTACCCGCGTGGTCGTCCAGGGCCGCCTCAAGCAGCGGTCGTACGAGGACCGCGAGGGCGTGAAGCGCACGGTCTACGAGCTCGACGTCGAGGAAGTGGGCGCGAGCCTCAAGAACGCCACAGCCAAGATCACCAAGACCAGCGGTCGTGGTGGCCAGGGCGGCGGCTTCGGTGGCGGCGGTCAGCAGGGTGGCGGCCAGGGTGGCGGCGGCTGGGGCGGCGGCCCCGGCGGCGGTCAGCAGGGTGGCGGCGCTCCTGCCGACGACCCGTGGGCGACCGGCGGTCCGTCCGGCGGTGGCCAGCAGGGTGGCGGCGGCGGTGGCTGGGGCGGTGGCTCCGGCGGCGGCTACTCGGACGAGCCGCCCTTCTAGGTCCGTACAACCGGCCCGCTTCCGCGCCGTTTCACGTGAAACGGCGCCGTGATGCGGCCAGGGGCCTTGAGGGCGTCAGCACAAACTTCTTGAACTCATTGGAGAGAGATAATGGCGAAGCCGCCTGCTCGCAAGCCTAAGAAGAAGGTTTGCGTGTTCTGCAAGGAGAAGATCTCCTACGTCGACTACAAGGACACGAACCTGCTGCGGAAGTTCATTTCCGACCGCGGCAAGATCCGTGCCCGCCGGGTCACCGGCAACTGCACTCAGCACCAGCGTGACGTCGCCACGGCAGTGAAGAACAGCCGTGAGATGGCGCTGCTGCCCTACACGTCCACCGCGCGATAAGGGAAGGGTGACCGAATCATGAAGATCATCCTCACCCACGAGGTCTCCGGCCTCGGCACCGCCGGCGACGTCGTTGACGTCAAGGACGGGTACGCCCGTAACTACCTGGTCCCGCGTGGTTTCGCGATCCGCTGGACCAAGGGTGGCGAGAAGGACGTCGAGCAGATCCGTCGCGGTCGCAAGATCCGCGAGATCGCCACGATCGAGCAGGCCAACGAGGTCAAGGGCCAGCTCGAGGGCGTCAACGTGAAGCTGGCCGTCCGTGCCGGCGACGCGGGTCGTCTGTTCGGCTCCGTCACCCCGGCCGACGTCGCCTCGGCGATCAAGGCTGCCGGTGGTCCGGACGTCGACAAGCGCCGTGTCGAGTTCGGTTCGCCGATCAAGACCCTGGGCGCGCACCAGATCTCCGTGCGTCTGCACGCCGAGGTCGTGGCGAAGCTCGGCGTTGAGGTCATCGCCGCGTAATCGCAGTTCCACGCCGAAGGGCCGCATCCCGTCACCGGGGTGCGGCCCTTCGCCGTGTGCGGAGCGCGGACGGACCGCGTCAGTGCTCTTCCTGGGCGCGCTTGTAGAGGGCGGCGACGTCGTCGTCGAAGTACGCGGCGTAGGAGACATCGTCCTCGTCGCCGCCGCCTTCGTGGCCGCCCAGGACGCCGATGACCGTGCCGGTGTGGCTCTTGGGGTCGTAGTCGGCGAGCCAGGGGCTGCCGCTGGTACCGCCCTCGAAGTGGGTGCAGTGGATGCGCAGCTGGGTGTTGCTGAACTTCGTGGTGCGGTTCTGGCAGGAGATCGGGGTGTCGCGGCTGGTGGGGTAGCCGGTGATCTTGACCTCGTTGCGGTAGCCACGGTCGATCCCGAGGGTGTTCCCGCCGAGGACGTCCTGGATCTGCTTGCCCTTCTTCTTTTCGAGGACGAGGAAGGCGACATCGAGGTCCTCGTCGTTGGACTCGGTCCAGCGGTCGTCGAGGACCACCTTCTTGACCTTCCACAGGCCGGTGGGCTCATCGTGGTCGCGGTAGTCGGGAGCGAAGACCAAGTCGTCCACCGGCGTTTTGCCATCGCTGTCGAAGGCACAGTGCGCCGCGGTGATGAGCATGTTCCGGCCCGGGCTCTGCACCACGCTCGCGGTGCAGAAGTGGTCGCCGGAGTCGTCCTTCTCGAAGAGCGCACCGACCCGGGCGTTCTGCTCGGTGCGGCGCGGGGTGTAGGCGTTGCCGTCGCCGGCCGGGGCCGTCGCGGCGGGGTCCTGGTCCTGGGGGTCCTGGCCCGCCTCGCCGGATTTGCCGAAGCTGCTGCGGCCACCGCCGCTGCCGCTGCCGCTGTTCGTATCGGCGTCCTCCGTGGCGTACCCCACCACAGCAGCGGCCAGCATGACGACGAACGTCAGGGGCAGCACGGAATTCCTGGCCAGTGAGTGCACAGGGTCATTATTGACACGCACTGCGTGTTACGGGGAGATGCTTCAACGAGAGGCTCCGGTCACAATCCACCGGCCCGACCGGGTGCGCAGCCACAGGGTCAGCATCCGCACGGTCATCATCAGGGCCATCGCCCACCACAGGGCGACCAGTCCGCCGCCGAGCAGCGGGACGGCCAGTGCCACCGGCGCGAACAGGGTCAGCGTCACGACCATGGCCCAGGCGAGATAGGCACCGTCCCCGGCTCCCATCAGCACGCCGTCGAGGATGAAGACGATGCCGGAGACCGGCTGGGTCGCGGCCACGACCAGCAGCGTGCTGAGCAGCGGCCCCTGCACCGCGGGGTCGGCGGTGAACAGCGGGATGAACAGCGGGCGGGCCAGCGCGACCAGCACGCCGAGGACCAGGCCCGCGGCGATGCCCCACTGGACCATGCGGCGGCAGGCGGCCCTGGCGCCGTCGCGGTCCCCCGCGCCGAGGTAGCGGCCGATGATGGCCTGCCCGGCGATGGCTATCGCGTCCAGCGCGAAGGCCAGCAGGGACCATAGCGTGAGCACGATCTGGTGGGCGGCGATCTCGGCGTCGCCGAGCCGGGCGGCGACGGCCGTGGCGATCATCAGCACCGCGCGCAGCGAGAGCGTACGGACCAGCAGCGGCACCCCGGCCTGGGCGGAGGCACGGATTCCCGCCACGTCGGGACGCAGCGTGGCGCCGTGCCGCCGTGCGCCGCGGACGACCACGGCGAGGTAGACCGCGGCCATACCGCACTGGGCGAGGACCGTGCCCCAGGCGGAGCCCGCGATGCCGAGGCGGGCGCCGTAGACCAGGCCGATGTTGAGCGCGGCGTTGACGGAGAAGCCGCCGACGGCGACGTAGAGCGGGGTCCTGGTGTCCTGGAGGCCGCGGAGCACGCCGGTGGCGGCCAGCACGACGAGCATCGCGGGGATGCCGAGCGCGCTGATGCGGAGGTAGGTCGTGGCGTACGGGGCGGCGGTGCCGGAGGCGCCGAAGACCTCGACGAGCCACGGGGCGGTGGGCAGCACCACCGCGATGACGACGGCGCCGAGCAGCAGGGCGAGCCAGATGCCGTCCATGCCCTGGCGGATGGCGGCGGGCAGGTCGCCGGCGCCGACCCGGCGGGCGACCGCGGCGGTGGTGGCGTAGGCGAGGAAGACGAACACGGAGACGGCGGTGGTCAGCAGGGCGGCCGCCACCCCGAGGCCGGCGAGCTGGGGGGTGCCGAGGTGGCCGATGACGGCGCTGTCGGCCATGACGAAGAGGGGTTCCGCGACCAGGGCGCCGAAGGCGGGCAGTGCCAGGGCGATGATCTCGCGGTCATGGCGGCGGCCGGTGCGGCGCGGTGGCGCGGGAGCCTGGGTCATGCGCGCAATCTAATCTTCCACAGGTAAGAGATGCAAACCCTTGGCAGTCCTTACTTTCCGCTGTGCGGAGTTACCTCCCCTGCGCCCTTTGTCGTGATCTTGAACAGGAGGCGGAAGTTTTTCTTCCCCACAGGCTATGGATGACGAAAGTACAGGTCAGGAGCTTGAGGGTGGGGTGAGTGTGGGCTTGTCCACAGAAGTTTCCCCCGGGCCGTGCACAGGATCTGGGGAGTTCTCCACAGCTGTAGGGCGGTCATCCACATGGCCTGTGGATAACCAGATTGGCGGACGGTGCCCACGGGCCTACCGTGGTCCGGCACCCGCCGCCTGTTCCGGCTATGAGACATCGTCCGAACTCGACGCGCCGTAACCGGAGTCGGGCGTCTCGATTGTCAGAGCTGTGCCGTAAGAAAGAACCGCACAGCAAGGTCCGCGCCGCGGACGGGAGGAGGTGCCGGGGTGAGCATTCCCGAGCCCATGGAAGACCCCTGGGCGGACTCCGGTCCCAGCGACCTGCTGCCGGCCGCACGCTCCCGGCGGGGCGAGGGCAAGGGGCGCGGCCGCGGCGACCGGCAGGACCGTGACGACGACGGCGGCGGCTCCTGGAACGGCGGCTTCGAGCGGGTCCCTCCGCAGGATCTGGACGCCGAGCAGTCCGTGCTCGGCGGCATGCTGCTGTCCAAGGACGCCATCGCGGACGTCGTCGAGGTCCTCAAGGGCGAGGACTTCTACCGCCCCGCCCATGAGCTGGTCTACCAGGCGATCCTCGACCTCTACGCCAAGGGCGAGCCGGCCGACCCGATCACCATCGCCGCGGAGCTCACCAAGCGCGGCGAGATCGCCCGGGTCGGCGGCGCCTCGTATCTGCACACCCTCGTCCAGTCCGTACCGACCGCCGCGAACGCCGAGTACTACGCCGAGATCGTCCATGAGCGGGCCGTGCTGCGCCGCCTGGTCGAGGCGGGTACCCGGATCACGCAGATGGGATACGCCGCGGACGGCGATGTCGACGAGATCGTCAACAGCGCCCAGGCGGAGATCTACGCCGTCACGGAGCAGCGGACCAGCGAGGACTACCTTCCGCTCGGCGACATCATGGAAGGCGCCCTCGACGAGATCGAGGCGATCGGCTCCCGCCAGGGCCAGATGACGGGGGTGCCGACCGGCTTCACCGACCTGGACTCGCTGACCAACGGCCTGCACCCGGGCCAGATGATCGTGATCGCGGCCCGTCCCGCCATGGGTAAGTCGACCCTCGCCCTGGACTTCGCGCGGGCCTGCTCGATCAAGAGCAACCTGCCGAGCGTGATCTTCTCGCTGGAAATGGGGCGCAACGAGATCGCGATGCGTCTGCTGTCCGCCGAGGCGCGGGTGGCGCTGCACCACATGCGTTCCGGCAGCATGACGGACGAGGACTGGACGCGGCTGGCGCGCCGCATGCCGGACGTCTCGGCCGCGCCGTTGTACATCGACGACTCGCCGAACCTCTCGATGATGGAGATCCGCGCGAAGTGCCGCCGGCTCAAGCAGCGCAACGAGCTCAAGCTGGTGGTCATCGACTACCTCCAGCTGATGCAGTCCGGCGGCTCGAAGCGCGCCGAGAGCCGTCAGCAGGAGGTCTCGGACATGTCCCGTAACCTCAAGCTGCTGGCGAAGGAGCTGGAACTCCCGGTCATCGCGCTCTCCCAGCTGAACCGTGGTCCCGAGCAGCGCACGGACAAGAAGCCGATGGTCTCCGACCTCCGTGAGTCCGGTTCCATCGAGCAGGACGCGGACATGGTCATCCTGCTGCACCGCGAGGACGCCTACGAGAAGGAGTCCCCGCGCGCCGGCGAGGCCGACCTGATCGTGGCCAAGCACCGTAACGGCCCCACGGCCACGATCACCGTGGCGTTCCAGGGCCACTACTCCCGCTTCGTGGACATGGCGCAGACCTGAGGCGTGGGGCGTGAGGCCCCGCAACTCCGGCGGTTGTCACGGCGGTTCGTCACCGTCCGGCCGGGCCCGTCAGCAGGCCGTCGACCACCAGCGGGCGTACTCGACCGCCGCGGTCTTGCTGAGCAGGCGTACCGCGCCCTTGGACGCCTGGTAGGCCGCGGCCGCTCCGCTGCCCACCAGGCCCAGGACGGACGAGGCGTTGATCACCGAGGCGTTGCCGGTGGGGCGTTGCCTGGGTGCCCCACACCCAGGCAGTACATCGCGTCTCCTGCTTAACCTCGGGGTATGTCCGACAACCCCCTGGGAGACTTCCTGCGCGCCCGGCGCTCCGGTCTGCAGCCGGAGGACGTCGGCATGGCGAGCTACGGCGTACGGAGAGTGGCCGGGCTGCGCCGTGAGGAGGTCGCCGTGCTGGCCGGAGTGAACGTCGACTACTACACGCGCCTCGAACAGGGCCGGGAGCGCCATCCCTCGTCCCAGGTCCTCGACGCCCTCAGCCGGGCGTTCCAGCTCGACTCCGAGGCCCGCGCCCACCTCCACCGGCTGGCCGGCATCGCACCGCACGACCGCCCGGTGCAGCAGCGGAACGTGGTCAGCGCGGAGCTGCGCCAGCTCATGGACGGCTACACCACCACGCCGGCCTTCGTCGTCAACCGCGCCCTGGACATTCTGGCCGCGAACGCCCTGGCCGACGCCTTGTACGCGCCCTTCAGCCCCGCGGACAACCTCGCGCGGATGGCCTTCCTCGATCCGGCCGGCCGGGACTTCTACACCCGCTGGGACTGGACCGCACAGGCCACCGTGGCCAACCTTCGCCAGTCGGCCGGCTGCGATCCCGACAACCCCCGGCTGAACGCGCTCATCGGCACCCTGACCGAGCGGAGCCCCGCGTTCTCGGCGCTGTGGCAGGCCCATACCGTGCGCGGCAAGACCCGGGAGGCCAAGCTGCTCAACCACCCCGACGTCGGGCTCCTCACCCTCACCTACCAGGCCTTTGATGTCCGCGATGCCCCCGGCCAGCAACTCGTCATCTACCACGCCGAACCCGGCAGCCCGAGCGCCGAGGCACTGGCCCTGCTTGGCACCCTCGACGCCACCCGGCGGCGGACGGCACGGGACCCGCACCCCTAGGACACGCGCAAGGAACGCGTCCTACTGGGGTGGGGTCTCGGAGCGGTGGCCGGCGTCAGGGCGCGACGGTCAGGACGATCTTGCCGGTGGTGCGGCCCGTCTCGCCCAGCGCGTGGGCCTTCGCGGCGTCCTCCAACGGGACGGCCGTCTCGACGTTGACCCGCAGCGTTCCGGCGTTCACCAGGTCGGCGACGGCCTGCAGGCCGGACCGGTCGGGCTCGACGAGGACGAACGCCGTGCGTACGCCCGCCTCGCGCGCCTGGCCGGCGGGGAAGGTGTCGTCCGGCGGCACGATCGAGACCAGCGAACCCCCGGGGCGCAGGGTGCGCAGCGAGCGGGCGACATAGTCACCGCCGATGGTGTCGAAGACGAGGTCGACGTCGCGTACCGCGGTCGCGAAGTCCTGCTCCGTGTAGTCGACGAGTTCATCGGCGCCCAGATCGCGCAGGAACTCGTGCTTGGCCTTCCGGGCGGTGCCGATCACGTACGCGCCGCGGGATTTGGCGATCTGCACCGCGAGGTGACCGACGCCGCCCGCCGCAGCGTGGATCAGCACCCGGGCGCCGGGCTGCACGTCCGCGGTGTCGACCAGGGCCTGCCAGGCGGTCAGCGCCGCCAGCGGGAGCGCGGCGCCGTGGACGTGGTCCAGGCCGGCGGGAAGGTGGGCGAAGTGCCGCGCCGGGGCGGTGACGTACTCGGCGTAGGCCCCGGCGGGGTGGGGGAAGTGCGGCATGCCGAAGACCTGGTCGCCCGGCGCGAAGAGGGTGACGCCGAGGCCGACCGCCTCGACCACACCGGAGACGTCGAAGCCCAGGATGAACGGCTGCTCGCTGCTGCCGTCGAGGAACCGGCCGCCGCTCCGCGTCTTCCAGTCGGTCGGGTTGACGCCCGCGGCGTGTACCCGGACCAGGATCTCCGTGGGGCCGGGCACCGGCCGGTCGGTCGTGATCACCTTGAGGACCTCAGGGCCTCCGGCGGTGTCCTGGCTGACGGCCCGCATCTGCGGGTTCCCGGTCTCGGACATGGGGTCTCCTTCGTCTGTGCCTGTGGCGGGGAGCGGGTGCGCGTGCCGCCCGGCGGCCGCGTTTCCCGAGGTGCTGCCAGCATTCCGCGGCGGCCGCGAGCCCGGCGGTGTCCTAAAGGCCAACGTTTGAAAGAATCGGGTCATGCATCGCGTCGCAGTTCTCGCCCTGGACGGTGTCGTCCCCTTCGAGCTGGGGATTCCCGCGCGGATCTTCGGCGCGGCCCGGGACGCCGCCGGTGAACCGCTCTACTCCGTCGTCACCTGCAGCCTGGACGGGCGGACGGTGCGCACCGATGCCGACTACGACATCGCGGTCGCCGCGGACGCCTCCGTCCTCGCGCAGGTCGACACCGTCGTCATCCCGCCGGCCCACGGGGCGCACAGCTACCGGGAGGACGGCCGGCTGTCCGATGACCTGCGGGTGGCGCTGGCGTACGTCCGGCCCGGTACGCGCATGGTCGCCATCTGCACCGGGGCCTTCGTCCTCGCCGCCGCCGGGCTGCTCGATCACCGGCCGGCCACCACACACTGGCGGGAGGCCACCGAACTGCAACGGCTCTTCACCACCGTCCGGGTCGATCCCCATGTGCTGTTCGTCGACGACGGTGATGTCCTCACCTCGGCCGGAGCCGCCGCCGGGGTGGATCTGTGTGTACACCTCGTGCGCCGTGACCACGGCAGCGCCGTCGCCAACGAGGTGGCCCGGCTGTGTGTGGTGCCGCCCTGGCGGGACGGTGGACAGGCCCAGTTCATCCGGCAGCCGGTGCCGGAACCCTCGGCGGGCGGCACCGCCGCCACCCGCGCCTGGGCCCTGGAACGTCTCGGTGAGCCGCTCGCCCTGACCGACCTCGCCGCGCACGCCCGGGTCAGCGTGCGCACCCTCACCCGGCGGTTCCGCGACGAGGTCGGTATGAGTCCGGGGCAGTGGCTCGCCGGACAGCGCATCGAGCGCGCCCGGCATCTGCTGGAGACCACGGACTGGCCGATCGACCTCGTCGCCCATCACGCGGGCTTCGGCACCGGGACCTCGCTGCGCCAGCATCTGCACAGCGCGGTGGGGGTGGCACCGCTGGCCTACCGGCGGACGTTCCGGAGCGCCGCGGAAATGACCGCCTGAACCGGCGCGGCACGACCGGCCGTGGCACCGCCCGGGAGCGCCGGCGGCGTTGACCTTCAGCCTGGTCGAAGCTCCACAATCGCGTCCATGGACGACACCGGACAGCTGCTGACCATCGGCGTCTTCGCCCGCCGGGTGGGGCTCGCGCCGAGTGCCCTGCGGTTCTACGACGACTGCGGGCTGCTGCGGCCGGCGCGGGTGGATGCCGTGACGGGGTACCGGCGCTACGGGACGGGACAGACCGCGCGGGCGGTGACGCTGCGGCAGTTGCGGGCGGCGGGGCTGCCGCTGGTGGATGCCGCGGTGGTGCTGGACGGCCCCGAGGACGCGGCGCGTGCCGTACTGCGGGCCCATCTGGAGCGCACCCGGCGGACGGCGGACGAGGCACGGGACGTCGTGCAGGGGCTGCTGCGGGAGGTGGCCGCCGCCCCGGAGGACGGGAGCCGGGCACGGGCGCGGGTGGGGGGAGCCGAACTCGCCAGTGCGGTACGGCAGGTGGCGCCCGCGGCCGCCACCGGTGCGGCCCGGGCGGAGTTTCCGGTGCTGGGCTGTGTGCTGCTCGAACTCGTCGACGGCGAGGTGCGCTGGGTGGCGACGGACCGCTACCGGCTGGCGGTGCGGGTGCTGCGGCCGGAGACGTTCGAGGGCGGTCCGCGGCGGGTGTTGATCGCCGCGGACACGGCACGGAGCCTGGCGGAGTGGGCCGTCCGGCAGGTGACGGTCGACATCGAGTGCGCGGGGGACGCGGTGAGCGTCCGGCTGTGGAGCGGGGCGGACTGCCGGGAGGTGCCGGAGGGCGCCGGGCCGGGGCGGAGCGGTGGCGGGGAGCCCGGTGACTTTCCGGACCACCGGCTGCTGCTGGAGGGCCTGGAGGCGGGGCGGCACCGGGTCATCGTCGACCGGATGGGGTTGCGGGACGCGGTGACCGGGCGGGCGGGGCCGGTGTCCCTGGCGGTGGTCGGCGCGAACCGGCGGGACGGGACGGACGCGGGCGGTCCGCCGGCTCCGGACCCGGCAGGAGACCGGGGGAATCTCGCGGCCGGGCTGGTGCTGGAGGTGACGGGCGGGGGCCGGGAGGCCGTCCGGATGCGGATGGTGCACACCCGGCCGGGGCTGCGGATCTCCTTCGACCCGGCCGTGCTGGTGCCCGCGCTGGAGGCCGGGGTGGGGCCGGATGTGCTGCTGGAGATCACCGCGCCGGACCGGCCCGTCCTGGTCCGCTCCGCCGACCAGGGAAGTTTCACGACCTTGGTGATGCCGGTGCGCGAGACCGCCGCACCGGACCGCGCCGGTGCCGGGCGCACCGGCGACCGAGGCCGAGACCGGGGGCCGGCCAATGAGAACGGATGAGAGATGCGGACTTGAGGAGGGGAGCGGACTGATGGATACGGAACTGCCCGTGGTGCGCCTGTGCGTGGCGGGGATGCAGGCCGAGGCGGAGGGCCGGGCGGGTGCGGCGCGCGCACTCTTCCAGCAGGCGTGGGACGAGGCCACCGACGACTACGAGGCGTGCATCGCCGCGCACTACCTCGCACGGCACCAGAACTCGCCCGAGGAGACGCTCCGTTGGAATCAGAAGTGCCTGGACCGCGCCGACCGGGTGGGTGACGAGCGGGTGGCGGGCTTCTACGCGTCGTTGTTCCTGAACATGGGGCAGGCCTGCCGTCAGCTCGGCCGGACGGCTGCGGCGCATACGTATCTCGTGCGGGCCGCGGAGCGGGTGGAGCAGGCTCCCGAGGGGCAGTACGGCGACTGGAACCGCTTCGCGATCGCGGCGGGGCTGCGGGAGGCGGCCGTGGCGTGCGACGACTCCGCGGGGGAGGAAGCCGCCGATGCGGGGGCGCCGCGGCTCCTCGACGAGGCGGTCGACGGGCGGGTGCGGGAGCTGGTGTCGCGGTGGTGTGCGCGGGGCGAGCTGATGGCGCTGGGACTGGCACTCCCCGCCTACCTCGGCTTCCTCGGCACGGCCGCTGACCGGGTGCGGCTGCGGTCCGCGCTGCACATGGTGCATGCGTCGCGGAGGCTGCCGGAGGACGAGCAGACCGCACTGGGCGCGGTAATCGGGTCGCCCGCGCTCCGGTGAGACGGCGAGGATGGGCCCGGCCGAGCCGGATTCGCTGTTGAGGAGCGCCATGACCGTCCCCCCGTCCCCGGAGTCTTCCCGCCCCGAGCCCGTCGGCCAGGGGCTGAGCGTGGCCGCTGCCGCCGACGAGTTCGCTGAGCTGCTGCCGCCGACACGGCGGGCGTTGCTGCACCGGCTGGCGGTCGGCCAGTCCGAGGGGCGCACGCCGTCGATGACGGGCGCGGTCATCCGTGACGGACGGGCGGTGTGGACCGGGGGCCTGGGCTCGGTGGACGGGGAGGTACCGCACGGCGATGTGCAGTACCGGATCGGATCGCTCACCAAGACCTTTGTCGCCGTGCTGGTGCTGCGGCTGCGGGACGAGGGGCTGCTGCGGCTGGAGGACCCGGTCGGCAGGTACCTGGAGGACACTCCGGTGCCGGACGCGACGCTCGCGCAACTGCTCTCCCACAGTGCGGGGTTGGCGGCCGAGCCGCGGGGCCCGTGGTGGGAGCGGACCACGGGCGAGCTGCGGCCCGAGCCGGCCGACCTCTTCGGCGAGCGCCCGCAGCGGGTTCCGGCCGGGCGGCACCACTACTCCAACCTCGGCTACGCCCTGCTCGGCGCGCTGGTCGAACGGCTGCGGGACGGAGTCCCGTGGGGCGAGGTCCTGCGGCGCGAGGTCCTGGAGCCGCTGGGCATGAGCCGTACGACGCTGCTGCCGGAAGCGCCGTACGCGCATGGCTGGGCGGTGCACCCATGGGCCGACGCGCTGCTGCCGGAGCCGGCCGAGGACACCGGCCTGATGGGCCCGGCGGGGCAGCTGTGGTCGACGGTCCAGGACCTGTGCCGCTGGGCGGCGTTCCTGCTGCGGGGCGACGCGCGGGTGCTGGGCGCGGCGAGCCTGGCGGAGCTGCGGACACCGGCCGTGCCGCCGGAGAGCGGGACATGGGAGGCGGGCTACGGGCTGGGCGTGCAGATGCTGCGGCGGGAGGGGCGGCTGCTGGTCGGGCACCAGGGCTCGATGCCCGGGTTCCTGGCGGCGCTGTGGACCGATGCCGAGGAGGACCTGGCCGGGGTCGTCCTCACCAACTGCACCTCGGGCCCGGCGGCCGGGGCCGTCGCCGCCGACCTCATCGGGATCGTCCGCACACACGAACCCCGCATCCCCGAGCCCTGGCGTCCGCTGCCCGAACCGCTGGATGATCCGGAGCTGCTGGCGCTGACCGGCCCCTGGTACTGGGGCGCGAACCCCCATGCGCTGCGGCTGCGGGCCGGGCGCGGACTGGAGCTCACCCCGCTGTCCGGGACGGGCCGCGGCGCGCGGTTCCGGGCCGAGAGCGACGGCACATGGACCGGGCTGGACGGCTATTACGAGGGCGAGACGCTGCGGGTGGGGCGGGACCGGGACGGGGCGGTCAGCCATCTGGACCTCGGCACCTTCGTGTTCACCCGCGGTCCGTACGAGCCGTCGGCACCGGTGCCCGGCGGGGTGGATGCGGAGGGCTGGCGGACCTGAGGCCCGTACGGCGGGGGCCCGGCGCACGGACGTACAGTCGATCCCGATGTCAGGAGCCGCGCCGAGCCGGCTCGCTACCGCTGGAAGGCCCTGTGACTGCTGTGTCTGATCCGACCGCGAACTCCGCCGCCCCGGACCTGCTCGATCTGCCGCCGCTCACCGCGGCCCACTTCGCGCGGATCGAGGACAAGGTGGCGGCCCTGATGGGTACCCGTTGCGATGTCGTGGCGATGCAGGGCGAGGCGCTGCTGCCCCTGGAGGCCTGCATCCGCTCGGCGGTGCGGCCCGGCAGCACCGCGCTCAACATCATCACCGGTCCGTACGGTGAGACCTTCGGCGGCTGGCTGCGTTCCTGCGGCGCCGAGGTGGTCACCGTCACCGCACCGTTCACGGGGGCGGTCACCCCGCAGCAGGTGGCGGAGGCGCTGCGCGAGCGCCCCGAGATCGACTTCGTGAGCCTGGTGCACGCCGAGGCGGCCACCGGCAACACCAACCCCGTCGCCGAGATCGGCGCGGTGGTGCGGGAGCACGGTGCCCTGCTGATGCTGGACGCGGTCGCCTCGGTGGGCGCCGAGCCGCTGCTCACCGACGAGTGGGGCGTGGACCTCTGTGTGATCGGCGGGCAGAAGGCGATGGCCGGGCCCGCCGGGGTGTCGGTGGCGTCGGTCAGCCCCCGTGCCTGGGAGCGGATCGCCGCCAACGAGCAGGCACCGCGGCGCTCGTATCTCTCGCTGCTGGACTGGAAGGAGCGCTGGATCGACGGCGGCCGGACCGCACTTCCGCATGCTCCTGCGCAGCTGGAGATGCTCGCGCTGGAGCAGGCCGCGGACCGTCTGGAGGCCGAAGGTCTGGAGGCGGTGCTCACCCGGCACCGGGCGGCGGCCGCGGCCACCAGGGCCGGCGTGCGGGCGCTGGGCGGGCTCGCTCCGTATGTCGTGCGCGAAGAGGACGCGGCGCCGGTCGCCACCACGCTCCGGGCGCCCGAGGGCGTGGACGCGCGGGAGGTCGTGACGGCCGCAGTAGCGCAGGACGCAGCGGTGCCGGTGCAGGCAGCGGCTGGCGCGCTGGCCAAGGAAATGATCCGGGTGAACCACTATGGCCGCGCCGCCGACCGGGCGGTGGTCACGGCCTCGCTGCGGGCGCTGGCGGGCGGACTGCGGGCGCTGGGCGTGTCCGTGGACGCTGAGGCCGCGGCCCAGGCTGCGGGCGCGGCGTGGGACGCGGTGGTCACCGGCTGAGCCGGGCAAGCGCCTGGCCGCAGGCGAGCTGTCGATGTGGGGTCGTGTTTCACGTGAAACACGACCCCACACGCATGCCAGGACGCGGCGTCGTTTCACGTGAAACACCTTGTGCGCAGGCGCTGTTGGTGGCGCAGCGGACGGGGAGGCGTACGCGCGCGGAGGCGGCCGCGGGCCTACGGCGTGGCGGTGGGCTCGCGGTCTTGTCCCGCCGGAGGCAGCCCGGTGGCGGGCTCGGGGGTGCGGGGGCAGGCTGGACGCTGAAGACGCCGTAGGTGCTGGTGGGCTCTGGCGTGGGCTCTGGCGTGGGCTCTGGCGTGGCGCGGGCTGACCTCTCGGCGGTCTGTCCGTCTGGCGTGCCGGAGCCGGTGGCCAGGGTGCGCCGGGCCACCGGCTGGCGCGTACCGGGCCCGCCGGATCAGGGGCGAGCGCCGTCGTGGGCGAGCGCCTTCACGGTCGGGCCGTCCGCCGTCCGCCGTCCGCCGTCCGCCGTCCGATGCCCGGCGTCCCCGCCGTCCGCCACCCTCCGGCCGCCGACGGCCACCGCGCCGCCCAGCCGTCCGGCGCATCCCGCCGGCGCGACGGCCGAGCCGTTAACGATCTTGCTCAGACCGTCCCATAGAATCGGAACGAACGACCCGTTTGAAAATCGCGGCATGCGGGACCCGGCATCGAGCGTTTTCAGGAGGCACGGCAGTGGCGGACGGCGGTGCGGCACCCTCCCGTGCGGATGCGCGGCGCAACAGGGCACTGGTGCTTCAGGCGGCCCGATTCGCCTTCGAGGAGCAGGGGTTGAGGGTTCCGCTCGGCGAGATCGCACGCCGCGCTGGGGTCGGTGCCGGCACCGTCTATCGCCATTTCCCGTCCAAGGAAGCCCTGTTCAGGGCGACGATCGTGGACCGGATCGAGCTTTTTGCCGACACCGCCAGGGACTTGGCCGAGGTTCCGGACCCCGGACCGGTCTTCTTTCGCTTTCTGTCCTCGGTGGTACGGCTCGCGTCACGGAACAGGGCGTTGTGCGATGCGCTGGAGGCGGCCGGTGCGGGGCGCTTCGAGCCCTCGCCGGGAGTCGGGCAGGACTTCGATGACGCGCTGGAAGTCCTGCTCAGAAGGGCTCAGGCGGCGGATGCCGTACGGCAGGACGTCGGGATAGCCGACCTCAGGGCGCTGCTGGTCGGCTGTCTTTCGATGGAGCGGGCCGTGGCGGGAACCGGGGACGAGGGCGGCGTTCCGAGCCGGATGACGGCGCTGATGTGCGATGCGCTGCGACCGGAACGCGTGGTAACGGAACTCGGCCCCGAGCCGGTGAAACGTAACGTATCGCGATGTGGGGTGTGCGGTGCGGCCATCGCGGCGGCACGCACGGGCCGGCCCGCACGCTACTGCGGTGGTGCCTGCCGGCAGAAGGCGCACCGGGCGCGGGGGCGTACGCGCCGGACATGAGCAGGCGCGGCCGGGTGTCGGCCGACCGCCCGTTCCTCAGAGCGGGAGCTTGAACCCCAGGTGCGAGGCCTCGAACCCGAGGCGCTCGTAGAAGCGGTGTGCGTCGATCCGGGTCGCGTCCGAGGTGAGCTGCACCATCTGACAGCCGAGTGTGCGGGACTCCGTGACCGCCCACTCGATGAGCTGGGTGCCGAGGCCCCCGCCGCGCTCGTCACGGTGGACCCGTACGCCCTCGATGACCGAGCGGGTGGCTCCGCGCCGGGACAGGCCCGGGATGACGGTGAGCTGGAGGGTGCCGACCGTCCGGCCGGCACGGTCCGCCACGACCAGGTGCTGCTGCGGATCGGTGGCGAGCGCTTCGAACGCGGCGCGGTACGGAGTCAGGTCGTCCGGTGACTCGCGGGTGGCGCCCAGGGGGTCGTCGGCGAGCATCGCGACAATGGCGGGAAGATCGGACGCGGTCGCGCGGCGTATCTCGATATCGCTCATGGGCGCGACCTTATGCCGTGCAATCACGGGGGCAGCGGGCAGGCAAGCCTGCCGCCCTTACCGCCGCAGGCCCGCCTCTCCTCCGCCGGCCAGCGTCACTTCTGTGGCGCGAGCGTCTCGACGGCGTTGACCAATGGTGCCAGTTCGGGGCGCTGCGAGGCGTCCTTGAGCGCTTCGCGCAGCGCGCCGTCGTGGGTGGGCCGGGCCTCCACCAGGAGCGCGAGGCCATCGGGGGTCACGTTGGTGTAGATGCCGCGCCGGTCGTCGGGGCACAGGTAGCGCGAGAGCAGCCCGCGCTCCTCGAGCCGGGTGACCAGGCGGGTCGTGGCGCTCTGGCTGAGGACGACGGAGTCCGCGACCTGGTGCATCCGCAGATGACCGCCCGGCCCGTCGTGCTGCTCGCTGAGCACGTTGAGGACCGAGAACTCCCGGACGCTGAGGTCGTGAGCGGTCTGCAGCGCGCGCTCGATGTGCGACTCGATCCGGCCGTGCAGTGCGGACAGGGCGCACCAGCCCTGTGCCAGGCCCAGGGGCTCCGCCGGGGTGCAGCCGGGCGCGGCCGCTGCCGGCTCCGGGGCCGCCGTCTCCTGCGTGTCCCGTGTCTGCTGCGTCATCGAAGACCTCCTCAAGGGGCGCGGGAACCAGGATAGGCCACCTCCGAAATATACGGCGCTTGCAATTAACCCGCGCATGCAATTATTGTGAACGCTCGTAAGTGATGCACGCAATGATGTGAAGGGATCACTCCGTCATGCCTCTCGCACTCCTGGCTCTCGCCATCGGTGCCTTCGGGATCGGAACGACCGAGTTCGCGGTCATGGGTCTGCTGCCCGACATGGCGGCCGGCTTCGGTGTCTCCATCCCCCTTGCCGGATACGCGACCACCCTCTATGCACTCGGTGTGGTCGTCGGAGCGCCGCTGATGACGGCTCTCGGCACCCGCTTCACCCGCAAGCAGATGCTGATGCTGCTGATGGGCCTGTTCATCGTCGGCAATCTGCTCACGGCCCTCGCGCCCAACTTCGGGATCATGCTGGCCGGGCGGATCGTGGCCGCGTTCACGCATGGCGCGTTCTTCGGCATCGGCGCGCTGGTGGCCGCCGACCTCGTCGCACCCCAGAAGCGGGCCACCGCCCTCTCGCTCATGTTCAGCGGTCTGACCGTCGCCAACGTCGTGGGCGTCCCGGCCGGCACCATGCTCAGCCAGCACTTCGACTGGCGATTCACCTTCTACGCCATCACCGCGCTCGGCGTGCTCGGCCTGCTGGGAATCCTCCGGCTGGTCCCCGCACAGCGGGCGAAGGCGGCCGCTCCCCTGGGCAGCGAACTCGCCGTGTTCCGCAACCCCCAGGTCGGCCTCGCGATGCTGATGACGATCCTGGGCTTCGGCGGTGTCTTCGCCGCCGTCACCTACCTCGCCTCAATGATGACCGAGGTCACCGGCTTCGCACCGTCCTCCGTGATCTGGCTGACGGCCGTCTTCGGCCTCGGCATGGTCGGCGGAAACCTGGTCTCCGGCCGGTTCACCGACCGCGCCATGATGCCGATGCTGTATGTGTCGTTGACCGGTCTGGCGCTCTCACTGGCCGCGTTCACCTTCACCGCGCACGACAAGACCGCCGCCACCGTCACCATCGCGCTGATCGGCATCTTCGGCTTCGCCACCGTGCCACCGCTGCAGAAGCGGGTGATGGACCAGGCCGCTTCGGCGCCCACCCTCGCCTCGGCCGGCAACATCGCGGCCTTCAACTTCGGCAACGCACTGGCCGCTTGGCTCGGCGGGATCGTCATCTCGGCCGGCCTGGGCTACACCGCGCCCAACTGGGTCGGTGCCCTGATGACCGTCGCGGCGCTCGGCGTGGCGATATTCGCCTCCGCCCTGGAGCGGCGTCAGACCGGCCGCGGCCAGGCCGTGGCCTCCGACGGACCCACCGTGGCCGCCGACGACCCCGTCCCGGCACACGGCTGAAGGCCGCGTCCGCACCACCCCTCCCCACGAGACCCCTGTATCACCGGCGCTCCGCGCACCCCCGGCACGGCCCGCGCCACCACACCCCCAAGGACCTCCTCATGAGCACCACCACCCCCACTGCCGCTCCCACCGTCCGCCCCCTCACCACCGGCGAGGCCGAGGCCCTGATCGAGGCCGCCGTCCGTGCCGCCGACGACCTCGGGGTCAAGGGCAGCGTCACCGTTCTGGACGCGGGCGGTCACCTGCTCGGCTTCCGGCGGGACGACACCGCCGTGCTGATCTCTGGGGAGACCAGCACCCGCAAGGCGTACACCGCCCTGCAGTTGGACGCCCCGACCGCCGACCTCGTCGACCTGGTACGCCCCGACGGGCTCTTCCACACGCTGCCCACGGCGCTGGACCGCCCGCTGCTCTTCCTCGCGGGCGGTGTGCCGCTGCACCGGGACGGCCGGCTGATCGGCGCGCTCGGCTTCGGTGGCGGCGCCCCCGAACAGGACCACCGGATCGTCACCGCGGCGACAGCGGAGGCCGACCTCGTCTGACACCGGCCTGGCCCGACATTGGCCTGGTCTCACGTCGGTCTCGCCCGACACCGGCTCGCCCGACACCGGCTCGCCCGCTCCGGCCTCCGCGCCGTTAGTGCAGGCCCGCGCCCTTGATGCCGTTGCTCCGTGCCCGGCCGGTGCGGGCCTCCGTCGACCGTGCCGCGCGCAGCCGGCGGCCGCGTCCGGTCAGGCCCCATGGCTTGAGGACGGAGAGCGCGGTGAGGAAGAGGTAGGTGGCCGTGGCGACCGACGGCGCGATGACGAGGCTGACATCCGGGGCCGGGCTGCCCGCGGCGGCCTCTGCGGCGAGGCGGTTGATGCCGGGCCGGAGCGAGAACACCGACAGCAGCACGGTGATGAGCGTCAGCCAGAACTTCACCACGACCCAGCGGTGCAGCGTCAGCCCCCAGGCGGTGCCCAGGGACAGTGCCCATCCGCTGAGCAGCGAGCCGAAGGCGAGCGGGAGGACCAGCCAGTCACTGAAGATCTTCATCGCCCGGTAGGCGGCCGTCGCCGTCTCCGGAGAGCCGGTGGTGTAACCGGTGATGCCGAGTGCGAGCAGCCCGAGGGTGAGACCGAGCCAGCTGACGGAGACGGCGAGGTGAAGGACGAGGACGGCCCGGCGGGCCGGGCGGCTGAGCTGCTGCATACCGCCACCGTCCCGCCGCGCGCCGCGGATGACATCTGCCGGCGGGAGTATCCGTGCGTACCCGGCCTTGAGTATGCGTACGAACCCGGACCAGCGGACGAGAGGCGCTTATCTGGCCGGATTTGGTGCTGTAAGAACCTGGTTGCACCCATACCCCCCTCCCGCCCACGCATCCTGTCGCCGGGCCCCCTAGGCTCCGGGGCCATGAGCAAGCTGCATCTGTTCGACATGGACGGGACCCTGCTCTACGGGTCCGCGGCCGCGATCGAGATCTCCCGGCAGCTCGGGCTGGAGCGGGAGATCGGTGAGCTGGAACGCGGATTCGCGGCGGGTGAGCTGACACCGGTGCGGTTCGCACAGCGGGCCTGTGAGCTGTGGGCCGCCGAACTGACCGAAATGCAGGTGGCCGCGGCCTTCGACGGGGCGCCGTGGCTGACTGGAATCCGGGAGGTCTGGGCCGATATCCGGGCACGTGGCGAACGGTGCGCGGTGATTTCCCTGTCCCCGGCCTTCTTCGTCGAACGGCTGCTGGCCTGGGGCGCCGACGCGGCGCACGGCTCCCTCTGGCCGGCGGTGCCGATCCGGCAGGCGGTGGAGCCGGCCGGCATCCTCACCGCCGCGGCGAAGGTACGTGTCGCGGATGAACTCTGTGCGCGGTTCGGGGTGACCCGCGCCGACTGTGTGGCATACGGCGACTCCCTGTCGGACGCCGAACTGTTTGCGGCAGTTCCGCGGTCCGTGGCCGTGAATGCGGATCACCATGTCAGTGACCTGGCCTCTTTTGCGTATGGGGGCCAGGATCTGCGCGAGGCATACGAGCTGGTGCGTACTGGCCAGTAATTCCGAAGTTTCCACGGCGGATTCGTCCGCTGTGTGCGCTCAAAATGCAGTCTGTGGGGAGGATCACTGTTATCGGAAGGCCCGCGCGGAGTGTTCCAAGATCAGGACTTGTGGTTTCAACTACTGCCGGTATGGTCGACTCCGGCTTGGCGGAGTGAAGGCTTCCGCGGGTACGCGAAGGGCGGGTGAAACCCTCCAGTCTAGCGGCGAAGCGGCCCGCGACACCTGGACTTCCGACTATTTGTCCCTCGTGATGAGCAAGGTGGCATGCTGCTGACACGGCATCTACTCCGTATTGTCACGAGGAAGTGAGATTGTCCGCTTTGGAGGATGTTGCCGGGATCGCTTAGTCGATGAAGAATTCCGGGGCAGGGCGGGGGAATTCCGGGCAGTTCCGTTCTACGGAAGTGCGAAGACGACCGATAGACGTTCGAGGCGAGGCAGACCATGGACGCTCCGACCACTACGTCGGCCGATAACGGATCTTCCGGCGGGAGCAGTGGCGATTGGGGTTGGTTCACTCCGCCGGCGAAGAAGTCCTCCGAGGAACAGCAGGAGCGGCAAAACAGCCAGGACCGGCAACAAGGCGAGGACGGCCGGGCCGAACCGGACGACCGGAGTGCGCATCCCGACCGCGTGGACCACAGAGGCCACCCTGAGCGGTACGAGAGAGATGAGCGCAACGACCGGGAACGGATACCCAGTCGGCCAGTCAACCCCATCCGGCCGGTAGGCACCGCCGCCACACGTGAGCGTGAGACCGAGCCCTCGCAGGTTCCGCAGGCACGGCACGAGGCGGGCGGGGCGCCGACCGCACCCCACTACAGCGAGCAGTCCGCGGCCGGGCACGCCGCCCCGGCGGCCGCGCCGCAGCGCCGTGAGACCGGTCCCGGCTGGGAACACCAGCCGTTCCAGGTGAGTCAGCCGACCTGGGAGCGGGTGTCCGGCCCCGGCCAGGAGCCCGAGCCCGTACACGAATCGGCGCGCGCCACGGGAGTCGCCGCGGCCAGTGCCGCCCCGGCACCACCCGCCGCGGCACCGCCTGCCCCGGCGCCCCCTGCCCAGCGCGCGGCCCCCGCGCCCTCGGTCTTCACGCCCCAGGCACGTCCCGCGGCTCCCTCGCGGGAGCCCTCTCTCGACGACCTGACCGCCTCGGCCTCCCACACGAGCCCGGCCTCTCCCGACGCGGTGCTCATCCGTCGCACCATGGCGGAGATCGAGCCGGTGGCCGACAAGGTCACCTCGTACTTCTACGCGCTGCTCTTCGTCCAGTACCCCGATCTGCGGGCGCTGTTCCCCGCCTCGATGGACACCCAGCGCGACCGGCTCTTCAAGGCGCTGCTCACCGCGGCCCAGCACGTCGACGACGCCGAGGTGCTCTCCGCCTACCTCGCGAACCTCGGTCGCGGGCACCGCAAATACGGCACCCAGCCCGACCACTACCCGGCGGTCGGCGAATGCCTGCTCAACGCGCTCGCGCGCTATGCCACGACCAGTTGGGACCCGGAGACCCAGGCCGCCTGGGTGCGCGCCTACACGGCGATCTCGCAGATCATGATCGACGCGGCCGCCGAGGACGAGGCGGTCGCCCCCGCCTGGTGGCAGGCCGAGGTCGTCTCCCACGAGTTGCGCACGCCCGACATCGCGGTGGTCACGGTCCGCCCCGACCAGCCCTATCCGTTCCTCGCCGGGCAGTACACCAGCGTGGAAACCCCCTGGTGGCCGCGCATCTGGCGGCACTACTCCTTCGCCGCGGCGCCCCGCTCCGACGGCCTGCTCTCGTTCCACGTCAAGGCGGTACCGGCCGGCTGGGTCTCCAACGCCATGGTGCATCGCGCCCGCCCCGGTGATGTCATCCGGCTCGGTGCGCCCGGCGGCTCGATGACCGTCGACCACACGACGCGCAGCGGTCTGCTGTGCGTCGGCGGCGGCACCGGCATCGCGCCCATCAAGGCGCTGATCGAGGACGTCGCGGAACACGGCGTCCGGCGTCCCGTCGAGGTCTTCTACGGCGCCCGCAGCGACCAGGACCTCTACGACCTCGACACCATGCTGCGCCTGGAACAGGCCCATCCCTGGCTCTCGGTCCGCCCGGTCGTCGCCACCGGACCGGCGGCCCGCGGCGGGACCAGCAGCGAAACCGGACAGCTTCCGGACGCAGTGCGGCAATACGGACCGTTCCCGGAGTACGACGCCTACCTTTCCGGGCCGCCGGGGTTGATCCGCAGCGGTGTGGACGCTTTGGTGGGAGTCGGCATCCCGACCGACCGCATACGGCACGACTCCATTGAAGAGCTCGTCTCGGCAGGCGATTGAGGTCTTGGCAGTGCAGGGCGAGTACGGTCCGACAGGGGAGGGGTGGGGTATGCCGAGGCAGGAGCGCCCCGGGAGCGACGGCGAGCACCTGGTACAGCAGAGGCTGGGTACGACCGAGCGCGCCGACCGTTTCTACCGGGACCAGGTCCTGGACCATCTCAACGCCCGTATGCGGGAGTTCGTGGCCCGTCAGGAGATGTTTTTCCTGGCCACGGCCGACCGGCACGGTGACTGCGACTCGACCTTCCGGGCCGGCCCGCCGGGGTTCATCCAGGTGCTCGACGACCGGACGCTGGCGTACCCGGAATACCGTGGCAACGGTGTCATGGCGTCCGTCGGGAACATCTCGGAGAACCCGCGCCTGGGCATCCTGATGATCGACTTCACCCGGGACCGGATCGGGCTGCACATCAACGGCCGCGCGCGGGTGGTCATGGACGAGGAGATGCGGGCGCAGTACACCGGCCTGCCGGTCGACCCGGTCCCCGGACGGCGCGCCCAGCTGTGGGTCGCGGTCGAGGTCGAAGAGGCGTACATCCACTGCGCCAAGCACATTCCGCATCTGCAGAAGGTCCCGGCGCAGCAGCGCGGGGCGCGGGCGTGGGGCACCGACGACAGCAAGCGCAAGGGCGGCGACTTCTTCGGCGCTGCGGCCGAGGCGGACGAGCGCCCGCCGTTCCGGCGCCCGGAGCGTGGCAACGAGCACCTGCGGGGCGGACTCCACGAGGACACGGACGACACGGCCTGCCGGGCCGCGGCCCCGGTGTACGGGGGCGAGCGCGTACCTGCCGCCGCGCCGCAGGCCGCACGGCCCGAGTCCGGGTACGGCTCGGCGCCCGGTGTCTCCGGCCGGCGGGACTTCGTGGAGGAGCTGAACGCGGAGTTCCTCGACCGGGTCGAGCGGGTGCTCGCACGCGCCCGGCCGCGTCGCCCCGCGGAGGACGAGGCCGGGTTCCGCGGCTGGTTCGACCGGCGCGACGGCTGACACGGCGCCTGCGGCAGCAGGCGGCGCGCGGTGCCCCGCGCGCTCCGCTCAGCCCAGGTCGGGTGCGTGCATGGCCCGTACGCCCTCGATGTTGCCGTCCAGGTAGTGCCGCAGCGACAGCGGTACGACCTCGACGGAGGCGATGCCGACGCGGGTGAAGGGCACCCGCACGATCTCGTAGTCCCCGCAGGGCTCCTCGACCTCGGGGCCGTGCCGGCGTGCCGGGTCCATCGTGTCGAGCCGGCAGACGAAGAAGTGCTGGACCTTCACGCCGTCCACCCCGCCGTCGCTGAAGTGCTCGACGGTGTCCACGAACACCGGCACCACGTCCTTGATCTTCGCGCCCAGCTCTTCGTCCAGCTCACGGTGGAGGGCATCGATGACGGTGGCGTCCTCGGGTTCGACACCACCGCCGGGAGTGATCCAGTACGGGGCCCGGCCCGGCTTGGTGCGCTTGATCAGAACGAGGTCCGCACCGTCGAGCAGAATCGCGCGGGCGGTGCGTTTGACGACTGGCCGTTCGTTCATAGGGGACAGATGCCGCAGTCACGACCTGGTGAAACCCACGCCCCTCGGTCACCGGTCGACAGCGGTGCGCAGCAGCCCTTCCTGCGCCCGCGCGATATGCGGCAGACCCGGCGTTCCGGTCCGTACGGCCAGGAAATTGGTCCGCAGCGGGGGCACCGCCGGGTCGAGCAGGATCATGACCTCGCCGACGGCGAGCGCGTCGGCGCACAGATAGCGGAGGCCGTGGGCTTGGCGTCGAAGACCGCGGACCAGTAGCGGGCGATCAACGGCAGACTTTCGCGGACCTCGACGATCGGCACGGAATCCAGCGGGCAGGCCGGTGCACCGCGCGAAGGTGCGCAGCAGGGTCAGATCCATCGCGTGCCTCCTGCGACCCTCGGAAGCCTGGTCGCGGGACAACCACAAATGTGCCGATAGGGATGTGTCGCTAGCGTGATTGGGCGCTGACTCTCGGTCAACTAGCCTTGTTCGAGCGGTTGGTTTCACGTGGAACATCTGGTTTCACGTGAAACGCGTGGGCTCGGGGCCATGGGAACCGCAGGCCGGCAGGGTGACCAGGGGGGATACCCTGCCGGCCGCCCGGACGTCGCGGCGCACTCAGTCTGTTCGACATGTCCCGGCGCTGCGGTTCAGCCGGCACCCGGTCAGCGGTGCGCGGCCGAGTCCAGTGCCCGGAGGACATCTGCGATCAGATCCTCCGGCTCCTCGATGCCGACGGAGAAGCGGATGAAGCCCTCTGGCACCGCGTCCCCGCCCCAACGGGCCCTCCGCTCCGCACTGGACCGTACGCCCCCGAAGCTCGTCGCCTCGTCCACCAGGGTCAGCGCGGCCAGGAACCGCTCCGCGAAGGCCTTGTCCGGCAGCACGAAGGACACCACGGAGCCGAAGCGGCCCGGCTGCATCTGCCGGGTGGCCGGCTCGTGGGACGGGTCGGACGGCAGCCCGGGGTACCGGAGGCCGCTGACCTCCGGGCGGTCGGTCAGTGCCGTGGCCAGGGCCAGCGCACCGGCCGACTGCTGGCGGACACGCAGTGCGAGGGTGGCGAGGGAGCGATGCGCGAGCCAGCTCTCCATGGGGCCGGGGATCGCGCCCACGGTCTTGCGCCACAGCCGTACGGAATCGGCGAGTGCGGCGTCCCGGGTGCTCACATAGCCCAGCAGTACGTCGCCGTGGCCGGTCAGCGCCTTGGTGCCGCTGGCCACCGAGAAGTCCGCCCCGAGGTCGAGGGGCCGCTGGCCGAGCGGGGTGGCGAGGGTGTTGTCGACGGCGACCAGTGCGCCCCGGCGGTGCGCCGCGTCGGACAGCCGCCGGATGTCGCAGACATCGAGGCCGGGGTTGGAGGGCGTCTCGATCCACAGCAGCCGGGCGCCGTCCAGCACGTCGAGCTGAGCGTCGTGTGCTGTCGGCGCTGTACGGACCTCGATGCCGTAGCTCTCCAGACGTGTGCGCACGGCGGGCAGCAGCTGGTAGCCGTCGCCGGGGAGCACCACCGCGTCGCCGGAGCGCAGGTGGGAGAAGAGGACCGCGCTGATCGCCGCCATCCCGGAGGCGAAGGCGACGGTGTGTGCGCTCTCGTCCGGCGACTCCAGGGCGCCGATGGCCTGTTCCAGGCGGGTCCATGTCGGGTTGGCGTCGCGGCCGTAGGTGTAGGGGCCGGTGGCGTCGCCGGGGAGGTGATAGTGCGCCGCGAACACCGGCCCGGGGAGGGCCGGTTCATGGGCGTCCGGCTCCGGGAGCCCGGCTCGTACGGCGCGGGTGCCGTCGCCCGTCATGTGCGCTCCTTCTGCTGCGGCCGATGCGGTTCACGGGTGGTCGGCCGGCTGTCGTGGGCGGCGGTGCGGGCCGTGACGACGGTAGGGGCCGGGAGCGCGCTGCGGACCGCGGCCAGCAGGCCGTCGCTCGCCGTCTCGACCATTTCCAGACACTCCTCGAAGCCCTCGTAACCGCCGTAGTACGGATCGGGCACATCGAGATCACCGGCGTCAGCGGGAGCGGGCCCGGAGGCCGGGGTGGCCACCGGGGAGCCGCTCTCTGTCACCGGGCCCGTCCCGTACGCACGCAGCAGGCGGACCTTGGCGGCGTCCTGTGTGGTGGGGGCCAGGCGGCGCAGCTCGCGCAGATGCCCCGAGTCGAGCGCGATGACCAGGTCGAGGCGGTCGAACCAGGAGATCTGGAACTGCCGGGCGGTGTGCGCGTGTTCATAGCCGCCCGCGCGCAGTACGGCGACCGTGCGCGGGTCGGCGCCCTCGCCCTCGTGCCAGCCGCCGGTCCCCGCGCTGTCGACCTCGACCAGGCCGTCGAGCCCGTCCTCCGCGAGGCGGGCGCGGAAGACGGACTCGGCCATCGGCGACCGGCAGATGTTGCCGGTGCAGACGAAGCAGATACGGAAGGGAGCGGTCAAGGGTCAGTCCTCGTCGGGAAGGATCACATGCATCGCCCAGGCGACGATGGAGATGATCACGCCGCCGAGCATGGCCGTCCAGAAGCCGTTCACATGGAAGGCGAGATCGGCCTTGCCGGCGAGCCAGGAGGTGAGCAACAGCATCAGCGCGTTCACGACGAGTGTGATCAGGCCGAGCGTGAGGATGAACAGGGGGAAGGAGAGCAGCTTCACCAGGGGCTTGACCAGGAAATTGACCAGCCCGAAGATCAGCGCGACGAGGATCAGGGTCAGTACTTGGTGGCCGGTGTTCTCACCGGTGAGCGTGATGTCCTTGAGCAGCCAGATGGCCACGGCAAGCGCCGCGGCGTTGGCGATCGTCTTGACCAGAAAATGCTTCATGGTGAGATCGTCGCAGACGACTCTGAACGAGTGAGGGGTGCGAACGGCATGAAGGCCTTCCGACTGGATGAGCTGGAAGCGGAGCGGGCCGCCAACGATGGTGCGTATCTGCAGTTCCTCCGGGAGCGCAACATGTCGGTCGGGCTGTATGCGCTGGATGCCGGCAGCGTCGATCCGCAGCAGCCGCACGCCCAGGACGAGGTGTATCTCGTGGTCAGCGGCCGGGCGGCGATCACCGTAGGGCAGGAGACGCAGTCGGTGGCGCGGGGAAGCGTGGTCTATGTGCCCGCCGGGGTGCCCCACAAGTTCCACCACATCAGCGAGGACCTCAGGGTGATGGTGGTCTTCTCTCCTCCTGAGAGCTAAGGGCCGGGCCCGGGAACCCGTAGGGGACGGGTCAGGGGAGGACCGGGGATACGAAGCCACCGCGACCGCGGTCCGCGTCCTAGCATCGTGGGTGAAGGGAAACCTGAGGCGTGCGGCAGCAGACGCGCAGCACGCGGACGGTGCCATCGGCGCGAGCACAGCGCAGCGGACGACAGCGCGGTACGGACAACGACAGCGCGACAGACAGAAAGCAGGGGAGAGCAGTGGCCGGTAAGGGGATACTCGCAGGGCTTCCGTGGTGGGTCACCTGGGTCGTGGCGCCCGTCATCGTGATCGTCGTCTTCGGCGGACTGATCGCCAGCGCGCTCGGTTTTCTGATCGGCGTGCTGTTCAAGGTCCTCATCGCGGCGGCCCTGATCGCCGGGGTCATCTACCTCGTCCGCCGGGTCGGCGGCTCGTCATCGTCTTCCTCGAAGGGCGACTGGTAAGCCACCGTCGACGCGACCGACCGCCGGTGCGCGCGACCTCCAGCGCCCGACCATGGATGGTCAGCGGGCAAGGGTCCTGCCCGGCGGTGGTCACCGGGCCCATCACCTATCAAATCACCTCAAACGCCCCTCATTGCGACGCAGTTGAGTCCGCTGTCGAACCCCGCCCGCACAGTCCCGCTCAGGGGCGCGCGGGCGGGGTAACTCCCCCGGCTTTCGCCCTGCCGCCCGGCCCGGCCGAGCTAGGGTGCCGGTCGCAGGCGCCTTCCGGATGGCGGCGTTCCGGAAAATCCCGAGGAGCCCGGTCGGGCCGCCCCTCGCGGGTGCCGGGAGACGCGCGCGGTCACGGGAGTTGGTCCCGCGACCGGGGCCCTGCGCCCCTCTGCGAGCGGACCTGGGGGTTTGGCCTTGGCGATGGTGAACGGCGAATCCGACTCCCACCCCACCCTGATCGGTTCGGTGCAGCGGGCGCTCCGGCTGTTGGAGGCGGCCGGTGCGCATATCGACGGCGCACCCGCCAAGCAGCTGGCCCGAGAGGCCGGGCTGCCGCTGCCGACGGCGTACCACCTGCTGCGGACCCTGACGCACGAGGGCTATCTCCAGCGGGAGAACGGGGTCTTCGTCCTCGGTGCGGCGGCCGAGGAGATCGGCCGGGCCGGGGCCGGGCGCCGGCAACGGGCTCATCTCTCCGAAGCGCTGGCCGTGGTGGGCCAGGAACTGGGCGCCGCCGTCTACTTCGCTGTCTACCGTGAGGGTGAAGTCGAGGTGCTGGCGGTGACGGGTGATCCGGCGCGGCCGCCGGTGGTGGAGTGGGCCGACTTCCGCGCCACCGCGCACGCCCACGCGATCGGGCAGTGTCTTCTGGCGCAGCTCGACGAGCCGACGCGGAAGGATCATCTCGCGCGCCATCCCGTCCAGTCGATAACGCCCTTTTCCGTGTCATCTGAGGGCGAATTGCTGCGGCGTTTGGATACGGTGCGTCGCGGTCACGCCGCTTACGAGCGTCAGGAATATGCCCTGGGCACGGTGTGTGCCGCCATTCCCGTCCAGGTGGGGGCGGCCGCCGCGACGTTGGCGGTTTCGTTGCCCGTGGACGAACTGCGTCGATTGCGGTCCGTCACAGACCGACTACGGAAAATGGCGGAGACGACACTAACGACACTCGCCTTCTCTATCAGTATCTGAAAACTCACTCCTTGTGATCTGCTGGCGCGTGGCAGACGATGGCGCCAATAGGGCTACCGGGGGTTTTCCCGGCCATCTCCGATCAAGTGCGGGGCAGTGGTTGATGACCGACACAGTTCAGGCAGAAGTGATCATGAGCTTCGTCGTCTCGGAGGAGCTTGCGTTCCGGATTCCGGTGGAGCTGGACTTCGCCAGCGCCGATCCGTACGCCGTCCGCCTCACCTTCGACCTGCCCGGGGATGCGCCGGTGACCTGGGCGTTCGGCCGGGAACTGCTGTTGGACGGGCTGAGTCGGCCGTCCGGTGAGGGGGATGTGCGGATCGAGCCGGCCTCCCCCGAGAACCTCAGCGATGTCCTCATCAGCCTCCAGGTCGGCGCCGAGTCTGCGCTGTTCCGGGTGAGCGCGGCGCCGCTGGTGGCCTTCCTGGACCGCACGGACCGGCTGGTGCCGCTGGGCAAGGAAGAGGTCTGCGACACCCTCGAGGCCGTGCTGGACCGGATTCTCACGGAGGCCCCGGCCGGCTGACCGGCACATCTCCGCCCTCCCCCGCTCCCGTCCCCGTCCTCACTGCTTACGCCGCTTGCCGCGTCCCCCACGTCGTCCCGGCCGGCCGCCCGTGGGGTTCGTCGGCACGCCGCCGGTGGCCTCGGTCCCGGAGGCCGCCCCGGCCGGGGCTCCGGCCCCCAGGTCGTCACTCGCCGGTGCGGCCCGCCCCTTCCGGGCCGCCGGGGCCTGCCGGTCCGCCGAGACGACCAGCGCGGCCAGCAGCGTGGTCAGCGGCACCGCGGCGACCAGTCCGATGCTGCCCACGAGCGTGCGGACGATCTCCTCCGCGACCACCTCGCTCGAAGCGACCGTACCGACGCTGCTCTGTGCGATCGAGAACAGCAACAGCAGGGGCAGTGCGGCACCCGCGTAGGCCAGCACCAGGGTGTTGACGACGGACGCGATGTGATCCCGGCCGATGCGCATCGCGGCGCTGTACAGCTTGCGCCAGCCGGCCGACGGGTCCGCCTCCTTGAGTTCCCAGACCGCGGCGGTCTGGGTCACCGTCACATCGTCGAGCACACCCAGCGAACCGATGATGATCCCCGCCAGCAGCAGACCGCGGATCTCGATGTCCGGGTACAGACCGTGCACCAGCCCGGTCGTGTCATCCGTGTTGCCGGTCAGCAGCGCCCAGCCGATGAAGACCGATCCGAGCAGCCCGATCAGCAGCAAGGACGCGAGTGTGCCGAGCACGGCCACGGAGGTACGGGCGGTCAGCCCGTGGCACAGGTACAGCGCGATCAGCATGATCGCGCTGCCCCCGATCACCGCCACCACCAGCGGATTGGAGCCCTGGAGGATCGCCGGAAGGATGAACAGCGTCAGGACCACGAAGCTGGCCGCCAGCGCCACCAGCGCGAGGACGCCACGCAGCCGGCCGACGATCACGACCGCGAAGGCAAAGATCGCGGCCAGCAGCCACATCGGCAGCGACCGGTCCACATCGCTGACCGAGTACTGGAGATCCTTCGGCGCCTTGGGGGAGTACGCCACCACCACCTCCTGGCCGGTGGTGTAGTGGCGCAGCGCGTCCGGTGTCACCACGGTCCGGAAGGTGTGCCCCTTGTTCTGGCCGGTGGTGACTTCGATCGTCGCCTGCTGGCAGGGCTTTCCCTTGTCCGCTCCCGCGGCCGGTGGCTGCCCCGTCGGCGACGGGGGTTGGGGCTGCTGCTCGGCATGGACATCCGCGCAGTTCACCTCCACCACTTTGATCACTCGGGCCGTCTCGGTGGGCTGGTCGAAGCCGACCCCCGACGGTTTGTGCGGCGGTGCTCCGCCGGGCCAGAGCACGACCAGGCCGACCGCCACAGCGGCCGCGAACGGGATCAGCACCGCCGCGATGACCTTGCGCAGATGCCGGGAGACGGGTGCGGCAGGGCCATGGCCGTGCCCGTGGGAGTGCGGGGCGGAGGGGCTGTGGGACTCATGAGGCGACACCGCCCGATCATCGCAAGAACTCAAGGGGCCCACTGTTCACCGCGCCACATCGGCCGCTACCGTGGTGGCACCTTTGCAATCGCGGGAGCTCGGAGCACCGGGCTGAGAGGGCGCTGACCTTCGTCCCAGCGGCGTTTCACGTGAAACGCCGGCGGACGGAAGCCGCTGCGTCGACCGCCGAACCTGTTACCGGGTAATGCCGGCGTAGGGAGTTGGGTCTCCATGACTCTGCAGGATGCACGCACGCCCGAAAACGGTGCCAACGACGGCGAAAAGCCGCAGATCGGCTGGCACAAGGGCTATGTCTCCGGATCGCGTCCCGACCTTCGGGTACCGGTCCGGCGGGTGCACCTCACCAACGGCAAGGACGTGACGCTCTACGACACGTCAGGGCCGTACACCGATCCCAATATCGAAACCGACGTCCGCCGTGGTCTGGCACCGCTGCGGGAGAACTGGATCATCGGCCGCGGTGACACCGAGGAGTACGCGGGCCGCCCCATGCGGCCGGAGGACGACGGCCTCAAGCACACCTCGCCGCGCGGCGGACTCAAGAACCTCGACGCGGTCTTCCCCGGGCGCCCCCGTCAGCCGCGCCGCGGCCGTGAGGGCGCGGTCACCCAGCTCGCGTACGCCCAGCGCGGCGAGATCACCACGGAGATGGAGTACGTCGCCCTCCGTGAGAAGGTCACGCCCGAGTTCGTCCGCGACGAGATCGCGGCCGGCCGCGCGGTGCTGCCCGCCAACGTCAACCACCCGGAGATCGAGCCGATGATCATCGGCAAGAACTTCCTGGTGAAGGTGAACGCCAACATCGGCAATTCCGCCGTCACTTCCTCCATCGAGGAGGAGGTGGAGAAGATGACCTGGGCGACCCGTTGGGGCGCCGACACGGTCATGGACCTCTCCACCGGCCGCAACATCCACACCACCCGCGAGTGGGTGCTGCGCAACTCCCCCGTCCCCATCGGCACCGTTCCCCTCTACCAGGCGCTGGAGAAGGTCGACGGCAAGGCCGAGGAACTGACCTGGGAGATCTACAAGGACACCGTCATCGAGCAGGCCGAACAGGGCGTCGACTACATGACGGTGCACGCCGGTGTGCTGCTCCGCTATGTGCCGCTCACGGCCCGCCGCAAGACCGGCATCGTCTCCCGCGGCGGTTCGATCATGGCCGCCTGGTGCCTGGCGCACCATCAGGAGTCGTTCCTCTACACGCACTTCGAGGAGCTCTGCGAGATCCTCGCCTCCTACGACGTCACCTTCTCGCTCGGTGACGGTCTGCGCCCCGGCTCCATCGCGGACGCCAACGACGAGGCGCAGTTCGCGGAGCTGCGGACGCTCGGCGAGCTGAACACCATCGCCAAGCGGCACGGCGTACAGACCATGATCGAGGGCCCGGGGCATGTCCCGATGCACAAGATCAAGGAGAACATCGACCTCCAGCAGGAGATCTGCGAGGAGGCGCCGTTCTACACGCTCGGCCCGCTGACCACCGACATCGCCCCGGCCTACGACCACATCACCTCCGGTATCGGCGCGGCGATGATCGCCTGGTGGGGCACCGCGATGCTCTGCTACGTCACGCCCAAGGAGCACCTGGGCCTGCCGGACCGCGACGACGTCAAGACCGGTGTCATCACCTACAAGATCGCGGCCCATGCGGCGGACCTGGCCAAGGGCCACGCGGGCGCCCAGGAGTGGGACGACGCGCTCTCGGACGCCCGCTTCGAGTTCCGCTGGGAGGACCAGTTCAACCTGGCCCTCGACCCGGACACGGCCCGCGCCTTCCATGACGCGACGCTGCCCGCCGAACCGGCGAAGACGGCTCACTTCTGCTCGATGTGCGGCCCGAAGTTCTGCTCGATGAAGATCAGTCAGGACATCCGCCGCGAGCACGGCGGCGATCTGGCCGTCGACCCCGAGGCCGGCATGGCCGAGAAGTCGAAGGAGTTCGCGGCGGCGGGCAACCGCGTCTATCTGCCGATCGCGGACTAGCCGTCCCGTCTGGCCGTTCCGCCCGGACGCACTCGGGGAAAGGCCCCTGCCCGACGACGGGCGGGGGCCTTCCCGGTG
Source organism: Streptomyces sp. NPDC048612 (assembly GCF_043199295.1). Taxonomy (NCBI): domain Bacteria; kingdom Bacillati; phylum Actinomycetota; class Actinomycetes; order Kitasatosporales; family Streptomycetaceae; genus Streptomyces; species Streptomyces sp. NPDC048612. The sequence goes on along the minus strand of NZ_JBICVV010000002.1, from coordinate 562,469 downwards.
CCGGCGCCACGGCGCGCGCCCACCGAGGCCGCAGGACCGTACCCGCGCGGGCTCGGCCCGAAAGCGCCGCCCTACTCCTGCTGGTGATCCGGCCCGCCGTAGTCCGGGCTGGTGAAGTCCGGGCTGGAGTAGCGCGGGCGGGAGCCCAAGGAGCCGCTGTCGGGGCTGGTGAACTCGGGGCGGGTGTAGCCGAGGGTGGGGATACGGCTCTCGGAGGACGTGGTCCGGCGTGGGACATGGCGTTCGGGGCCGTCGTCCGGGCCGGCGGTGGGGTCGGTGAGGGCCGTGCGGAGGAAGGGCAGCAGACCGCGTTCCAGGAGGGCGCGGTGCCAGTCCTCGCGGGCCCGGTCCAGTGCCTCGGCCGGTTCGGCTCCGGCGACCTGGGCGGACGCGCCGTTGCGCAGCGCCGTGAGGAGCAGTCCGGCCATGGCGACGAGACCGCCCGCCGCGGTCAGCGCCGCGAAGATCCAGCCGACGCTGATCAGCGGCTGGGCCAGGGATTTGTCGGGGCTGATGGCGCGCAGCACGTACCCGATGAGGAGGAAGAGGACCGCGGCGATACCGGCGAGCAGGGGCGCGAGCACGGCGATCATGGCGGTCAGCCCCGCGCCGGTGCTTTCGGCCGCTTCCAGGATCGTGGCGCTGTCCGGGTCCGGACTCCCGCCGGCGGCCACGCTCTGCTCCTCGCCGCCCGTATCGGCGGCGGACGCGAGGGGCGCCGGTGCGCGCAGTGCGGCGCGGAGCTGCACATAGCGTTGGTATTCGGCCGCGGCGCAGGCGGCGATGGCGGTGGTCGCGCCGAGCGCCATCGTGCGCAACTGCTCGGTGTTGAGCGGGTGTCCCGTGGCGTCGGTCAGGTCGTCCGGGCGGTATGGGGCGGTACGCAGCGCCTCATCGAGGATGCGCGCGAAGTCCGCGCGGTCCTCGTTCAGCAGGTGCGGAGCGCTGTTCATATGGGTCCCCCGATGCTCCGTAGGGCCGTACGGCCGGCGTTGGCCGGGCAGTGGGCGGAAACGGAGGAGAGCCTGCTACGGATAGACCGATGGTAGAGCGACTCCGGCACGCCGTGACAGAGAGTTTGCGGAAATTGAGTAATGCCACGACCGGTTTTTGCCGGTGCCGCCCCCGGCTTTCGTCCTGCCGCCGGCCGACCGGCGGCAGACTCCTCCGGCAATTCTCAGCCGGCCAGCGGAAGTTGAACGACCAACAGTTTTCCGGCCATCGTGACACCGCCGTCCATGGCGATCGCCAGACCGTCGGCGTAGACATGCGGACCGTCGACGGCGATGGCCTCGCTCTCGCCTTCCTCCGCGCCGACCTCGCCCAGCAGATACGGGATCGGGCTGTGGCCGTGGACCACGCGGTCACCGCCGTAGGCGTCGAGGAGTTCCCGGACGGCGTCCGAGCCGGACTCGTCGCGGAAGGCGAAGCGCTTGGTGAACTTCCGGAACAGATCCCAGACTTCATCCGCTTCACTGCGGGTGAGTACGTCGTGGACGGTGTCGTTGACGGCCTCGATGGAGTCGCCGTATTCGAGGTAGGCGGTGGTGTCGGAGTGCACGAGCAGATGCCCGTCCTCCTCCATCACGGCGTCGAGCCGGGCCATCCACTGGAGGTGGTGGTCCTCCAGGCGGTCCATGTCGGACTTCTGGCCGCCGTTGAGGAGCCAGGCGGCCTGGAAGGACGCGGTGCCGGCGCCGGACTGTACGGGCGTGTCGCCGAACCGCTTGGCGCCCAGCAGCAGCAGTTCGTGATTGCCCATCAGGGCCTTGCAGTAGCCGCCGGCCGCAGCGGCCTCGGCGGAGAGCTGCATGACGAGGTCGATGACGCCGATCCCGTCCGGGCCGCGGTCGGTGAAATCGCCGAGGAACCAGAGCCGGGCGTTGCCCGCCGCCCAGTTGCCGTCGGCGTCGATCAGGCCCTCGGCGGCCAGCGCCTCACGCAGCTCGTCGTAGTAGCCGTGCACATCGCCGACGACGTACAACGGGCCCATGCCCTCGGGCGCGTCGGGGTCCCCGGCCGGCTCGGGCACCGGGACGACCGCCGGGCGGTCGATGAGGGTGTCCGTACGGCCGGGGGTGATGACCGGGAGGTCCCGCGCGGTCGGGGTGTACTCCTCGGGCAGCTCGGCGGGCGGTGCCGCGGGGGGCGCGGCCGGGGCGCCCGCGGGCAGGTGGAGCGGCGGGCCGACGGGCGGCACGGGGGACCCTGCGGGCGTGCCGGAAGGCACTCCTGGCGGCGGAGCAGGCGCCGGAGTTTCTCCCGCCATGGTCCGCACCATGGGTCCCAGACTGGCCCCCTGAGTCATCGACCCCTCCACCTCGCGCCGCCGTGCACCTCTCGGACCTTTGCCTGGTCGACGGCGGTCCGCAGTGTCGTCCGCCCATCATAGGAATGCTGGTCGCGGGTTGTGACGCACCCGGGGGTGGTCAATCCACCGGAGCCCGGCATTCGAGGCTGGTTTATCCCGTGATCGCCCTGTTTTTTCCTGGTAGCTGAGAACGCCCGGTCGTCCGTATGCGGGAGCCCCTTCAGTCGCCTGCCGGTCCCCGCGGCGGACTGACGGTCGTGCGCGGTGACCTTCGCTGGGACGAGGCACGGACGATGAGATCCGTGGGTATCACCTGTTCGATGGGCCGGCCGTGGTCCAGCCCTTCGATCGCGTCGATGAGGATCTGGATGACGGCGGTGCCGATGCGTCGCGGTTTGAGGCTCAGCGTGGTGATCGGCGGTTCGGTGGCGGCGTAGAGCGTGGACTCGCTGCAGCAGACCAGCAGGAGGTCCTCCGGCACCCGCAGGCCGTAGCGCCGGGCGGCGGCGAGCAGGTCCGTGCCGTTGGGGTCGAAGAGCCCGTAGACGGCGTCCGGGCGGTCCGGGCGGGCCAGCAGCCGGTCGGCGGCGACGGCCCCCGCGCACGGGTCGTGCGCCGGGTAGGACTCGTACACCGGATCTTGGCCGACCCGCTCGCACCAGTGCAGATAGGCGGTGGTCGAGAGCCGGGTGTAGGTGTCGGTGGTGTTGCCCGTGAGGAGTCCGATGCGGCGGGCGCCGGCGTCGGCGAGATGGTCGAGCAGGCCGAGGACGGCCGCCTCGTGATCGTTGTCGACCCAGCCGGTGACCGGCAGCGTGCCGCCGGGGCGGCCGTCGGAGACGACGGGGATGCCGTGCCGGACGAGTTCGGTGACGACGGGGTCGCCGTCGGCGGGGTCGATGACGACGGTCCCGTCGAGGGCGACGTTGGACCACACGTCGTGGCGGGAGGTCGCCGGGAGGATGACCAGCGCATAGCCGCGGGCCAGGGCCGCCGAGGTGGCGGCTCGGGCCATCTCGGCGAAGTAGGCGAATTCGGTGAAGGTGAAGGGTTCGTCCCCGTACGTGGTCACGGTCAGGCCGAGGAGCCCCGACTTGCCGGTACGGAGGGTGCGGGCGGCTGCGGACGGGCGGTAGCCCAGCCGGTCGGCCACTTCGCGGACATGGCTACGGGTGGCATCCGGAAGCCGGCCCTTGCCGTTGAGCGCGTCGGAGACGGTCGTGATCGACACACCGGCTGCGGCGGCCACGTCCCGGATGCCCGCCCGTCCCAGCCGGCGACCGGTCGACCGGCTCACCTGGTGCTTCCCTGCTGCTGTCATGGCGAGCCGATAGTAGGGCTCGTTAGAGGCATTCACGGGGCTCGGCCAACGGCCGTGGAAAGGCACGTTTCTGCACGGTGATCAATCCGCAATTCCCTGGAAAATAAAGGAAGTTGACGCAGAAAGTGATCATTCCGGGGGAGTTTTTCTGCCGTCACCTGTCGATCGGTTCCGGTCCCGAACCGGTCTCAAGTCACCTTGACGGGGGACGCGCGCCACGGCGTAAGCCACCGGCGTGCGCCGGTCCGGGGAGCGCTCCCACGGGGCTCCGCGCGGGATCTCCGGAGGGCCGTCCGGAGCGCGGAGCGAGGCCGCTGCCGGGCCGGGGCTGCCGCCGAACGGGTCAATCCTCATAAGGTGTGCAGTATTGGAGATGAGCGGACGGTCGAGGAGGACCTGCGGTGAGCGAGAAGACCCCGAAGCTGCGTGCTGCGCTGGACGGTGTCCCGACCTACAAGCCGGGCCGGCCGGCGGCGGCCGACGGCCCCGTCACGTACAAGCTGTCCTCCAATGAGAACCCCTATCCGCCGCTGCCGGGCGTCCTGGAGAGCGCGGTGACCGCCGCCGGGGCCTTCAACCGCTACCCGGACATGGCCTGCACGGGGCTGATGGCGGAGCTGTCCGAGCGGTTCTCGGTGCCGGTCGAGCACCTGGCAACGGGCACCGGATCGGTCGGGGTGGCCCAGCAGCTGGTCCAGGCGACGGCCGGGCCCGGGGACGAAGTGATCTACGCCTGGCGCTCGTTCGAGGCGTACCCGATCATCACCCAGGTCTCCGGTGCCACGCCCGTGCAGGTCCCGCTGACCTCCGGCGACGTGCACGACCTGGACGCGATGCTGGCCGCGATCACCGAGCGGACCCGGCTGATCTTCGTCTGCAACCCCAACAACCCCACCGGTACCGTCGTACGCCGTGCGGAGCTGGAGTCCTTCCTGGACCGGGTGCCGGGCGATGTGCTGGTGGTGCTGGACGAGGCCTACCGCGAGTTCATCCGGGACGCCGAGGTGCCGGACGGTATCGATCTCTACCGCGACCGCCCCAATGTGTGTGTGCTGCGGACCTTCTCCAAGGCGTACGGCCTGGCGGGGCTGCGGGTCGGCTTCGCGGTGGCCCATGAGCCGGTGGCCGCGGCGCTGCGCAAGACGGCGGTGCCCTTCGGTGTCAGCCAGCTCGCCCAGGAGGCGGCGGTGGCCTCGCTGCGCAGCGAGGCGGCGCTGCTGGAGCGGGTCGACGCCCTCGTGGCGGAGCGGGCGCGGGTGGTGGACGGGCTGCTCGGGCAGGGCTGGACGGTCCCGGAATCGCAGGCCAACTTCGTGTGGATGCGGCTGGGGGACCGTACGGCCGACTTCGCGGCGGCCTGTGAGCGGGCCGGAGTGGTCGTGCGGCCGTTCCCCGGCGAGGGGGTGCGGGTGACGATCGGCGAGAGCCCGGCGATGGATCTGTTCCTGCAGGCCACGGAGGAGTTCCGGAAGGCGCTGTAGGCCGTCGCAGGGGCGTTTTTCCGAGGCCGCGGGTCCGTCGACCCGCGGCCTCGGACTGTTTTCGCACCGGCGTGACCGCGGTCACGTACCCCCCTCGGATGTGGCCGAAAGCCGTAGGAGATAATTGCTTGTGAATGTGAACGCGTTCACAAGCTCGTCCATTATGTGGCGTTTATGCGTTGCAAAAGGGGCATTGCCGTGGCGCGACACGGCGACGTAAGGAGCACGACATGGAACTGGCGTTGGCGCCAGAGACTCTGGCGCGATGGCAATTCGGCATCACGACCGTCTACCACTTCCTGTTCGTCCCCCTGACGATCTCCCTTGCCGCTCTGGTGGCCGGACTCGAGACCGCATGGGTACGCACGGGTAAGGAGAAGTACCTCAAGGCCACCAAGTTCTGGGGCAAGCTGTTTCTGATCAACATCGCGATGGGTGTCGTCACCGGCATCGTCCAGGAGTTCCAGTTCGGTATGAACTGGTCCGACTACTCGCGGTTCGTCGGCGACGTCTTCGGTGCTCCGCTGGCCTTCGAGGCGCTGATCGCGTTCTTCTTCGAGTCCACCTTCATCGGCCTGTGGATCTTCGGCTGGGACAAGCTGCCGAAGAGGATTCACTGCTTCTGCATGTGGATGGTCTCCATCGGCACGATTCTCTCCTCGTACTTCATCCTGGCTGCGAACTCCTGGATGCAGCACCCGGTCGGCTACAAGTACAACGCCGCCAACGGCCGTGCCGAACTGACCGACTTCTGGAAGGTCCTCACTCAGGACACCACCCTGGTCGTCGTCTTCCACACGCTGACCGCGGCCTTCCTGACGGGCGCCGCGTTCATGGTCGGCATATCCGCCTTCCACCTGATGCGCAAGAAGCACCTCACGGTCATGCGGACGTCGCTGCGCCTCGGGCTGGTCACGATGGTCATCGCCGGCATCCTCACCGCGGTCAGCGGTGACGAGCTCGGCAAGGTGATGTTCAAACAGCAGCCGATGAAGATGGCGGCCGCCGAGGCGCTGTGGGAGACGGAGAAGCCGGCGCCGTTCTCGGTCTTCGCCTACGGGGACGTCGACCAGGGTCACAACAAGGTCGCCATCGAGGTTCCCGGTCTGCTCTCCTTCCTCGCCCACAACGACTTCTCCTCGCCGGTCCCCGGCATCAACGACGTCAACCGCTCCGAGCAGCAGAAGTTCGGGCCCGGTGACTACCGGCCCAACATCCCGGTCGCCTACTGGGGCTTCCGCTGGATGATCGGCTTCGGGATGTCGTCGTTCGCCATCGGGCTCGCCGGGCTGTGGCTCACCCGGAAGAAGTTCTGGCTGGCGCCGGGGCTGCGCACGGGTGACGAGGAGCCACCCCGGCTCGCGCTCACCAGGAACAAGGAGCTCGGTGCCCGTCTGAGCAAGTGGTACTGGTCGCTCGCCTTCGTCACCCTCGGCTTCCCGCTCCTCGCGAACTCCTGGGGCTGGATCTTCACCGAGATGGGCCGCCAGCCCTGGGCCGTCTACGGCGTGCTGCGCACCTCCGACGCGGTGTCGCCGGGCGTCTCGCAGGGCGAGGTGCTCACCTCGATGATCGTCTTCACCACGCTCTACGCGATCCTCGCCGTGGTCGAGGTCAAGCTGCTGGTGAAGTACGTCAAGGCAGGCCCCCCGGAGCTCAGTGACTCCGACCTCAACCCGCCCACCAAGATCGGCGGCGACAGCACGGACGCCGACCGGCCGATGGCCTTCTCGTACTAGGAGGCGACTGTGCAACTCCACGACGTCTGGTTCATCCTGATCGCCGTTCTCTGGACCGGGTACTTCTTCCTCGAAGGATTCGACTTCGGAATCGGCGTCCTCACCAAGCTCCTCGCCCGGGACCGGAGCGAGAAGCGCGTACTGATCAACACCATCGGGCCGGTCTGGGACGGCAACGAGGTCTGGCTGATCAGCGCGGCCGGTGCGACCTTCGCGGCGTTCCCCGAGTGGTACGCCACCCTCTTCTCCGGCTTCTACCTGCCGCTGCTGCTGATCCTCGTCTGTCTGATCCTGCGCGGGGTCGCCTTCGAGTACCGCGTCAAGCGGACCGGGGAGCGCTGGCAGCGGAACTGGGAGCACACGATCTTCTGGGCCTCGCTGCTGCCCGCGGTGCTGTGGGGCGTGCTGTTCGCCAACCTCGTGCACGGGGTCAAGATCGACCGCCAAATGGAATACGTGGGGAGCCTGCTCGACCTGCTGAATCCGTACGCGCTCCTGGGCGGCCTGGTCACGCTGGTGCTGTTCACCTTCCACGGTGCGGTGTTCGCCTCGCTCAAGACGGTGGGCGACATCCGGGAGCGGGCGCGCAGGATGGCGGCCGTCCTCGGGCCGGTCGCCGCGGTGCTGCTGGCCGGCTTCCTCGGCTGGACCCAGGCCGGCAACGGTGACAGCGGCAGCCTGGTCGCCATGATCGTGGCGGTGGTGGCGCTGGTCGCGGCGCTGGTGGCCAACCGGCTCGGGCGTGAGGGCTGGGCGTTCACCTTCTCCGGCCTGAGCGTCGTGGCCGTGGTCGTGATGCTGTTCCTGACGCTCTTCCCGAACGTCATGCCGTCCACGCTGAACGAGAGCTGGAACCTCACGGTCAGCAACGCCGCGTCCAGCCCCTACACCCTGAAGATCATGACGTGGGGGGCCGCCTTCGCCACCCCGCTCGTCCTGCTCTACCAGGGGTGGACGTACTGGGTGTTCCGCAAGCGCATCGGCACCCAACACCTCGCCGAGACCCACTAGTTGAGCCACCGCCCCTCGGGGCGGACTCAGCAGGATGGAATGTTTCACGTGAAACCCGTCGACCCGCGTCTGCTCCGCTACGCCCACGCCACCCGAGGCTTTCTGATCGCGGTGGTGGTGCTCGGGCTGGCCGGAGCGGGCCTGGTCGTCGGCCAGGCGATGCTGATCGCCGAGGTCGTGGTGGGTGCGTTCCAGCACGATCTCCCGGTCGCGGCCCTGAGCACGCCGCTGGCGCTGCTCGCCGCGGTCTCCGTCGGGCGTGGCCTGGTCTCCTGGCTCACCGAGCTGGCCGCGCACCGGGCCGGCGCGGCGGCCAAGTCCGAGCTGCGGATGCGGCTGGTCGAGCGGGCGGCGCGGCTGGGCCCCGGCGCGGGACTCGGCCGCGCGGACGGCGGGGAGCCGGGCCCGGACGCGGACGCCGCCGGTCCGGGCACCGCGGCCGGTCCGGGGACGCTTGAGATGCGCACCGGCGAACTCACCGCCCTCGCCACCCGGGGCATCGATGCGCTGGACGACTACTTCGCCCGCTATCTGCCGCAGCTGGGCCTGGCGGTCGTGGTTCCGCCGGCGGTGCTGGCCCGGATCGTCACCGGCGACTGGATCTCGGCGCTGACGATCGTGGTCACACTTCCGCTGATCCCGCTGTTCATGATCCTGATCGGCTGGGCCACCCAGGCGCGGATGGACCGTCAATGGCGGCTGCTCGCCCGGCTGTCGGGCCACTTCCTCGATGTCGTCGAGGGCCTGCCCACCCTCAAGGTCTTCGGCCGGGCCAAGGCCCAGGCCGCGTCGATCCGGTCCATCACCGGCGAGTACCGCCGGGCCACCCTGCGCACCCTGCGGATCGCCTTCCTCTCCTCCTTCGCCCTCGAACTCCTCGCCACCATCTCCGTCGCACTGGTCGCGGTCGGCATCGGCATGCGGCTGGTGCACGGTGAACTCGACCTCTACACCGGCCTGATGGTGCTGGTGCTGGCGCCCGAGGCGTATCTGCCGCTGCGGCAGGTCGGGGCGCAGTATCACGCCGCGGCCGAGGGGCTCTCGGCCGCGGAGGAGATCTTCGCGGTGCTGGAGACGCCGCTGCGGACGCCCGGCACCGCGCCCGCGCCGCGAGGCACCGCGCTGGCCGTCGAGGACCTGGTGGTCCGGCATCCCGGGCGGACCACCGACTCGCTGCCCGCGACCTCGTTCGAGGTGCGGCCCGGCGAGACCGTCGCGCTGGTGGGGCCCTCCGGCGCCGGAAAGACCACGCTGCTGAGCGTGCTGCTCGGCTTCACCGCACCGTCCGGGGGCCGGGCCCTGGCCGACGGCCGCGACATCGCCTCCCTCGACCCCGGAAGCTGGCGGCAGCGGATCGCCTGGGTGCCGCAGCACCCTCATCTGTTCGCCGGCACCATCGCCGAGAACGTACGGCTGGCGCGGCCGGACGCGGACGACGCCGCGGTGCGCACCGCCCTGAGCGACGCGGGCGCCCTGGACTTCGTCGACGCGCTCCCCGATGGGACGGCGACCCGGCTCGGCGAGTCCGGTGCCGGGCTCTCCGCCGGCCAGCGGCAGCGCCTCGGGATCGCCCGCGCCTTCCTCGCCGACCGCCCGATCCTGCTCCTGGACGAGCCGACCGCGAATCTGGACGGTGCCACCGAGGAGACGATCGTGGCCGCCGTCCGCCGGCTCGCGGCCGGCCGTACGGTGCTGCTCGTCGTCCACCGGCCGGCGCTGCTCGCGGTGGCTGACCGGGTGGTGCGGCTGCCGGACCCGCAGGTGGCGTCGGCCGGGGCGGACGCCCCGGCGGCGGTGCGCCCGCAGACGGCCGGGGACGCGGTCGCCGGGGACGGTGGTCCCGCCGGGACGGCGACGGCCGCGGACACGGTGCCCGATGCCCCCGAGCTGACGTCCGAAGCCGCGCCCGACGAGGCCACCGCCCGCGGGCCGGCGCTCACCCGGCTGCGGCGGCTGGCCCGTGCCCACCGGGCGCGGTTCGCGTGGGCGCTGCTGCTCGGGAGCCTGGCGCTGGGCTGCGCGGTGGGCCTGATGGCGACCTCCGGCTGGCTGATCTCGCGGGCGGCGCAGCAGCCTCCGGTGCTGTATCTGATGGTGGCGGTGACCGCGACCAGGGCGTTCGGCATCGGGCGCGCGGTCTTCCGGTACGCCGAGCGGCTGGTGGCCCATGACGCGGTGTTCCGGATACTCGCCGACGTGCGGGTGGCCGTCTTCCGGCGGCTGGAGCGGCTGGCGCCGGCCGGGCTCCGGGAGCGCAGCCGGGGTGATCTGCTGTCGCGGCTGGTGGCCGATGTCGATGCGGTGCAGGACTACTTCCTGCGCTGGCTGCTGCCCGTCGGTGCGGCGCTGCTGGTCGGCGCCGGGACGGTCGGTTTCACCGGATGGCTGCTGCCGGAGGCCGGTGCGATCCTCGCCGCCGGACTGCTGCTCACCGGTGTGGGGGTGCCGGTGCTCTCGGGCGCGCTGGCCCGCCGTACGGAGCGCCGGCTGGCGCCGGCCCGCGGACGGCTCGCCACCCGGGTCGTCGATGTGCTCACCGGTACCGCCGAGTTGACGGTGGCCGGAGCCCTGGGGGCCCGTACGGACGCGGTGCGCCGCGCGGACCGGGAGCTGACCCGGATCGCGTCCCGCTCGGCCGCCGTGGCCGGGGCCGGCGCCGGGCTGTCGGCGCTGCTGTGCGGGCTGACGGTCGCGGCCTCGGCGGTGGCCGGCGTCCAGGCCGTGCAGGCGGGCCGGCTGACGGGCGTGGCGCTGGCCGTCGTCGTGCTGACTCCGCTGGCCGCGTTCGAGGCGGTGACGGGGCTGCCGCTCGCCGTGCAGTACCGCCGGCGCACCCGGCACGCCGCCGAGCGGGTCTTCGAGGTGCTGGACGCGCCCGCGCCGGTGTCCGAGCCGGCCGCCCCGGCCCCCGCGCCCGCGACGCCGTTCCCGCTGGCCGTACGGGAGCTGACCGCACGTCACCCGGGACAGGGCCGGCCGGCGCTGGACGGCATCGGCTTCACCCTGACCGCCGGGCACCGGCTCGCCGTCGTCGGCGCGTCCGGCTCCGGCAAGACCACGCTGGCACAGGTGCTGCTGCGCTTCCTGGACGAGGAGTCGGGCAGCTACACGCTGGGCGGTACGGAGGCCAGGGAGCTGGCCGGGGACGCGGTGCGGCGGCTGGTGGGGCTGTGTGCGCAGGACGCGCACCTCTTCGACAGCTCGCTGCGGGAGAACCTCAGGCTCGCCCGTCCGGACCGGCGCGGGACTCCCGGCGACCAGGACCTGTGGGACGTGCTCGGCCGGGCGAGGCTCGCCGACTGGGTGCGGGGGCTGCCGGCCGGCCTGGACACCATGGTCGGGGAGCGCGGCGCCCGGCTGTCCGGCGGCCAGCGGCAGCGGCTGGCACTGGCCCGTGCGCTGCTCGCGGACTTCCCGGTGCTCGTCCTGGACGAGCCCGCCGAGCACCTCGACCTGGCCACCGCCGACGCGCTGACCGCCGATCTGCTGACCGCGACCGAAGGCCGTACGACGGTCCTGATCACCCACCGGCTCACCGGCCTCGACGCGGTCGACGAGGTGCTGGTCCTGGACCACGGCCGGGCCGTGCAGCGCGGGACCTACGCGGAGCTGACCGCGGCGGACGGCCCGTTCCGGCGGATGCTGGAGCGTGAGCGGGCGGTGGACGCGGCGTACGGCGCGGCCCAGCCGGTGGTGTAGCGCGGGCCCGGCCGCGGCGCGGGCGGGAGCGCCCCGTACGCAGGGGGCAGCCCGCCCGAGCAGCCCGTCGGCACCCCTCCGCCGCAAACCTGGACTTTCCCCGGAAATCAGCCCTTATTAGGCTCGGGGCATGGCAGCCACGGCAGGACCCCCCTCAGACCCCGGGGGCATCGGGAGCGGTGGCCCGGACGCGGCCCCGGACCCCATGGACGCCGCCACCGAGGCGACCCGCAGCCTGCGGGGTCTCTCGTCGGAGCTGACGGCCCGGGTGCCGCAGCTGCTGGAGGCGATGCGCACGGTCGGCGCGGGGCTCGATCTGCACGTCACCCTCGACCGCATCGTGGAGACCGCCGCCGAGCTGGCCGACGCCCGCTATGCGGCGATCGGGATCATCGACGACACCCGTGAGGGGCTGTCGGACTTCGTGACGTACGGCGTGACCCCGCAGCAGCACGAGCGGATCGGGGCGCTGCCCGACGGCCACAAGGGATTGCTGGGTGCGCTCATCCACGATCCCAAGCCGCTGCGCCTCGACGATCTGACGAAGGACGCCCGCTCGGCCGGGTTCCCGCCGGGGCATCCACCGATGCGGACCTTCCTCGGGGTGCCGATCCGCGTCCAGGGCGACATCTTCGGCAACCTCTATCTGACGGAGAAGCGCGACGGCGGGGTGTTCAGCGAGGAGGACCTGCACATGGTGCGGGTGCTGGCCACCGAGGCCGGTATCGCGATCGGCAACGCCCGGCTGCATGCGGCGACCCGGCAGCGGGAGCGGTGGATCGACGGTTCGGTGGCGGTGACCACCGAGCTCCTGGCCGGCAGCGATGTCGACGACGCGCTCGCGGTGGTCGCCGAGCAGGCCAGGAAGCTGGCGGACTCGGCGGCCGGGATCGTGCTGCTGCCCGATGAGGAGGGCGGCCTGGAGATCGTCGCGGTGTCGGCGGACGATCCCGCCGGGATCATGGGGACGCAGATTCCCACCGACAGCCCGGTGGTCGAACAACTCCTCGCCGGGGAGCCGGTGTTCGTGGACGACTCGGCCACCGATCCGCGCATGGTCACCGATATCGCGCAGCGCTTCGGCCCCAGCATGATGCTGCCGCTCAAAAGCGGCGGACGGGTGCTGGGGACCCTCGCGACACCGCGGTCACGGGGCGCGCGCCCGTTCACCGGTGCCGAGCGAACGCTGGCCACCCAGTTCGCGGCGCAGGCCGCGCTGGCGCTGGTGCTGGCCGATGCCCAGCGCGACCGCGAGCGCCTCGCGGTCTACGAGGACCGCGACCGGATCGCCCGTGACCTGCACGATCTCGTGATTCAACGGCTGTTCGCGACCGGCATGATGCTGGAGAGCGCCCAGCGCAGAACCATCGTGCCGGATGTGGCCCAGGGCGTCGGCAAGGCCGTCGACGAGCTGGATGTGACCATCCAGGAGATCCGGACCGCGATCTTCGCCCTCCAACAGGGCCCGGCCGAGGCGCCGTCCGGGCTGCGGACCCGGGTGCTGCGCGAGATCGGCACCGCCGCCGTACCGCTCGGCTTCCAGCCCTCGGCCGGTTTCGTCGGCCCGGTCGACTCCCGGGTCGGCGAGCTGACCGGCAAGAACCTGATCGCGGCGCTGCGGGAGGCGCTGTCGAACGCCTTCCGGCACTCCCAGGCCTCCCGGATCGAGGTCGTCGTCGATGCCACGATCCGGCTGCCGGACGGCACCGACGGCGTCCGTCTCACCGTCGCCGACGACGGCATCGGCATCCCGGAGAACGGCCGCCGCAGTGGCCTCAGGAACCTCGCCAACCGGGCGGAGTCGCTGGGCGGCTCCAGCACCTACGGCCCGGGTCTGGGCGAGGGCGGCACGGGTACGACGGTGGTGTGGGAGGCGCCGCTGTGAGCCGGCGGGGGGGCGACGGCGTCGCGCGGGCCGGGCAGGGTGCCGGGGTGACGTCCTAGAGGTGACCGTCCCGCAGGATGCGCTCGATGACCGCCGCGACCCCGTCGTCGTTGTTGGACGCGGTACGGCGCGTCGTGGCGGCCAGCACGTCCGGGTGCGCGTTGGCCATGGCGTACGAGGCCCCGGCCCAGGACAGCATCGCTATGTCGTTCGGCATGTCCCCGAAGGCGACGACCTCTTCCGGCGCGATACCGCGCTCCGCACAGCAGCGGGCGAGGGTGCCGGCCTTGCTGACGCCGGGCCCGCTGATCTCCAGGAGCGCGGTGGGGCTGGACCGGGTGAAGGTGGCGAGACCGCCGGCCGCCTCACGGGCCAGGGCGAGGAAGGCGTCGGGGTCCAGCTCGGGGTGGTGCGCCAGCAGCTTGATCACGGGCTGGTCGGGGAAGGCAGGCAGGTCCGTGCCGCCGTCCGGCCCGTCCGGGTCGGCGTCCTCCGGTCCCAGGGGCGGCACGAAGTCGTCGGCGAGCAACTTCTCCGCGGGGGCCACGACCGCGGCCGGGTCGAGGAGCAGCGGCGGGTACTGCGGCTCGTAGTGGATGCCGCCGGTCCGTTCCACCGCGAACGAGGTGCCCGGCGCGGCGCCGCGCAGTGCGTCCACGACCTGGCGGGCCGCGGTCCGCTCCAGGGGGCTGACCTCGACGATCCGGCCGCCGCGGTGCAGGTCGACGACGGCCGCGCCGTTGGCGCAGATCGCCAGGCCGTGACCGTGCACATGGTCGCTGACCACGCCCATCCAGCGGGCCGGGCGTCCGGTGACGAAGAAGACCTCCAGGCCGGCCCGTTCCGCGGCGGCGAGCGCGGCGATGGTGCGGTCGGAGACCGTCTTGTCGTCGTGCAGCAGCGTGCCGTCGAGGTCGGTGGCGATCAGCCGGGGCGTAACGGCCGTTTCGGGCGCCCGGAGGGACGGGGCGGAGGCATCAGTCACGGGGCCATCTTCCCGTACCGCCGTGCACAGGCGTGCGGTGGGTTGCGCGGATGAGCCCGGGCGCCGCCCGGCCGGGGCGTTCGGGCAGGCGGGCGCCGCTGTCCCGGTGCACCGCGCGGAATCGTCCGGTCCATGGGGGCGGCCGTAGGCTCGGTGTATGCGACTGAGCACCTTGATACTCCCGGTCCGCCGCTGGTCCGAGGGCGGGCGGGAGGTGTGGCAGCGCGCCGAGGAACTGGGCTTCCACGCCGCGTACACCTATGACCACCTCTCGTGGCGGAGCTTCCGCGACACCACCTGGTTCGGCGCCGTGCCGACGCTGACCGCGGCCGCCGGTGTGACCTCCCGGCTGCGGCTGGGCACCCTCGTCACCTCGCCGAACTTCCGGCACCCGGTCACCCTCGCCAAGGAACTGATCTCGCTCGACGACATCAGCGACGGCCGGATCACCCTCGGCGTCGGTGCCGGCGGCAACGGTTTCGACGCCACCGCGCTCGGCCAGGAGCCCTGGGCGCCGCGCGAACGGGCCGACCACTTCGCCGAGTTCGTCGCGCTGCTGGACCGGCTGCTGAGCCAGGACGTGGTCTCCCATGAGGGCACGCACTACTCCGCGCACGAGGTGCGCAACATTCCCGGGTGTGTGCAGCGGCCGCGGCTGCCCTTCGCGGTGGCGGCCACCGGCCCGCGCGGGCTGGAGCTGGCCGCCCGGTACGGCCAGGCCTGGGTGACGACCGGCGACCCCAAGGTGTCGAACGGGGGCGGCACGCCGGCCGAGTCGCGCGAGGCGATCCGCGGACAGATCGAGCGGCTGGGCAAGGCCTGCGCCGACCAGGGCCGTGACGTCGCCGAGCTGAAGAAGATCATGCTGGCCGGCTTCACCCCGGACCGTCCGCTGGACTCCGTGGACGCCTTCGTGGACTTCGCCGGTCACCACGCCGAGCTGGGCATCGACGAGCTGGTCCTCCACTGGCCGATCGCCGATTCGCTCTTCGAGGCCGATCCCGCGGTCTTCGAGCGGATCGCCACGGAGGGCGCGGCGCAGGTGGCCGCTCTGTAGGACGGTCCCGGTGGCGCCCGGTGGACGGTTCCCGGCCGGGCGCTCCTACGGGACCGGGGAGCGCCACCGCCCGCGCGCCCCGCTGCTCCCGTCCGCCGACGCGCCGCGCCTCCCCCTGGCCAGGGCTTTATCCCGCATATAGCCCTGAAGAGGGAGAATTGGGGCAGCGGCGCAGTGCGCGGCATGCGGCGCGCGGTGCGAGGCGGCGCGCGAGCGGGCCGGTGCACTGCGCGAAGTGCGGCGTGTGTGGAGGAGCCATGGCACAGACCCGATTCGCCCCGGACCGCGGGCTGACCTCGCGCATGGTCACGACGATGTTCTTCATCGGACTGCTGTACATCGTGGTCGTCGGCGTGCTGGTGGTGCTGCTCAAGGGCGCCTGGGTGGTGGTGCTGGTGATCGCCGGCGCCCTGTTCGTCGCGCAGTTCTGGTTCAGCGACCGGATCGCGGCCTTCAGCATGGGCGCGCGGGAGGTCACCCCGGAGCAGGCGCCCGAACTGCACGGCGCCGTCGACCGGCTGTGCGCGCTGGCCGACATGCCCAAGCCGCGGGTCGCGATCGCCGAGTCGGACGTGCCGAACGCCTTCGCCACCGGCCGCGGCCAGAAGAACTCGCTGGTGTGCGCCACCACGGGGCTGCTCCGGCGGCTGGAGCCGGAGGAGCTGGAGGGGGTGCTGGCCCACGAGCTCTCGCATGTCGCGCACCGCGATGTCGCCGTGATGACCATCGCCTCGTTCCTCGGCGTATTGGCCGGGATCATCACCCGGGCCGCCCTGTGGAGCGGTATCGGCCGCGACAACCGGGACCAGAACACCGCCATCGCCGTGCTCATCGTCACCGCCGTCAGCGCGGTCGTCTACGCGCTGAGCTTCCTGCTGACCCGGCTGCTGTCCCGTTACCGCGAGCTGTCCGCCGACCGGGCCGCCGCCCTGCTGACCGGCCGGCCGTCGGCACTGGCCGCCGCACTGACCAAGGTCACCGGCCAGATCGCGAGAATCCCGACCGAGGATCTGCGCAAGGCCCAGCCGTACAACGCCTTCTACTTCGCCCCCGCGTTCAACAAGGAGAGCTTCAGCAGGCTGCTGTCCTCGCACCCGACGCTGGAACAGCGGCTGGACCAGCTGGCCCGGATCTCGACGGAGCTGGGGCGGGCGTGAGGCACGGTGCGCGTGAGGTGCCGCTGCCGACCGGACGGCCGTGACGATCAAGGAGTGAGCAGCAGATGGGATTTCTGGACGCCATCCTCGGCCGCAGCAAGCCGGTCCGGCCCGACCTCGACCAGCTCTTCGCGCTGCCGTCCGCCGCGGTGACCCTTCAGGCCGCGTCCGGTTTCGTGCCCACCGGACGGGGATCGGTGTGCTTCGCGAGCGTCGAGGGCGGCGCGTTCGCCCGTATCCAGGAGGAGGCGCGGTCCCTGCTGGACGGCTCGGTGGAGTTCACCCGGGACGCGTACGGCTACACCTGGCTGCTCGTCGAGCATCCGCCGGAGGACGTGGCGGGCCTGGTCAACGACCTGCACGCGGTCAACACGTCCCTGGAGGAGGCCGGGTTCGGTCCCCAGCTGCTGTGTTCGCTGGTCGGCTTCCGTACGGAGGAGCAGCGGTCGCTGGCGCTGGTCTACCTCTACAAGCGGGGCACGTTCTACCCCTTCGCGCCGCAGCGGGACGGCGGCGAGAAGCGTGACAGCCCGCTGGAACTGCAGGTGCGGGCGATGCTCGGGGACGATCTGACGATCGAGGAGGACCTGGCGCGGTGGTTCCCGGTGTGGGGCGCGCCGGGGCTCTGAGTCCTGGGGACGGGGGGGGCTCAGCCCGGGAAACGCAGGAACTCGGGCGGTACGCGGCGGGTGAGCCAGACCCCGTTGGCGCTGACCCGGAAGACATGACCGGCGCGGTGCATGGCGCCCGAGTCGACGGTCAGGACCACGGGCCTGCCGCGTCGCGCGCCCACCCGGGTCGCGGTCTCGCGGTCGGGGGAGAGGTGGACGTCGTGCCGCGACATCGGCCGCAACCCCTCGTCCCGGATGGCGGCCACGCTGCGGGCCACGGTGCCGTGGAAGAGAAGCGAGGGGGGTTCGGCCGGCGGCAGGTCGAGGTCGACCGGTACCGAATGGCCCTGGTTGGCGCGGATGCGGTCGCCGTCGAGGGTGTAGCGCTGCTTGTCGTTGTCGGCGACCACGGCCGCCAACTCGGCTCGTGAGAAAGGGAATCCGTGTTGCGCGGCCGCCGTCATGAGCTCGGCCACCGGCACCCAGCCCTGGGCGTCGAGGGCGAGGCCGATCCGCTCCGGTTCATGGCGGAGGTGCTTCGCCAGATACTTCGAGAGGCGCACGGAGCGCTGGCTGTTCATGCCTCCAGAGTGCCGCGGGGAGCGGGCGGCGGCACGTGAAATTCCGGGGCGGGGCCGTGGACGGGCCGGGGCCTGGGGGCGTGGGGCTGTGGCAGGGCGGCTGTGGCGGGTGCCCAGTGGCCCCGCGGCCGCCCGGTGCGTCACTCCTCTTCGCTGCCCGGCCGGGCCTCCGTGCGTGGTTCCCCGCCCCTCTCCTGGTGCTGCGCCCGGGTGAGTTCGCCGGCCCTGCGCGCCTTTGCGCTGGTCACCTCATCGGCCGCCCAACGGGCCCACTCCTCCTGGACCGCCGATATCCGCAGGCCGTACTCCAGCGCGATCCGCCCGTAGACCGAAATCATGTCCTCGTCCCACTCGGCGGTCTCGTCGAGGTGTTCGAGCGAGGTGCGGGTACGCGCGGCGCGCTCGGCCTGGTGCAGCAGGAACGTCTGCGCTTCGAGCGGGGTGACGACCCCGAGGAAGAAGACGCGCAGCAGGCCGTCGTGGCGCTGGGGTCCGCTGGGCTCGACGTCGGTCAGCCAGTGGCGCAGCTCCGCCAGGCCGTCCCCGGTGATCGCGTACTCCTTGCGGCCGCGGGGGCCGTGGGCGGCGACCTCGACCAGGCCGGCGGTGGTGAGTTTGGTGAGCTCGCCGTAGACCTGGCTCTGGGTGGCCGGCCAGACGCTGGCGAGCGAGGCGTTGAACAGCTTCATCAGGTCGTAGCCGCTCGCGGGGGACTCGGCCAGCAGGCCCAGCACGGCATGTCTCAGGCTCATGACCGGCACTTTACCTTCCACTGTTGACATGTCAAAGGTGGAGCTTCTATGTTCGACATGTCGAAGTTGGAATGTGCGGGCGGTTCCAGGTGACTCGTCGCGACGTCGAGTCGTGCGGCCGCGCGTGAAGAGGGGGGAACATGAACTATCTGCGGGGCTTCATCCCGTGGCTGGTCTTCGCGGGGGTGTCCTCGGCCGGCTGGCAGTGGGGTGCGCTCGCCGGTCTGGTGACCGCTGCCGCGCTGCTCATCGCCGACCGCGCCGCAGGCCTGTCGCCCGGCCTGCGCCTGCTGGAGTACGGCACGATCGTGTTCTTCGCGGCCCTCGCCGCGGTGGCCTTCGCCCGCCCCGACAGCGGTCTCAGGATGTACGGCAGCGCCCTGTCGATGGGGTGGCTGGCGGTCATCGCCTGGGTGTCGATCGCCGTGCGGCGGCCCTTCACGATGGGGATCGCGCGGCGGATGGCGCCGCCGGAGGTCTGGCACACCCCGTTCTTCCGCCGCATCAACGTCGTGCTCACGGCGGCGTGGGCGCTGTCCTTCACCGTCAGCGCCCTGGCCCAGGCGGCCGCTTCCGCCTACGGGTGGCACATGGCCTTCTCGATCCTGATCCAGCTCGCCGGATTCGTCCTTCCCGCCCGCTTCACCGCCGTCTACCCGGAGCGGGCCCGTGCCCGCTTCATGAAGGCCTCCGGCACGCGGGCCGACATCCAAGGAGGCCTGGCCTCATGACATCCGCATCCCCGGCCACCGCATCCGAATCCACCGCTCCCGCACCGCACATGGCCGGCAACTTCGCCCCGGTGACGGACGAGTTGACCGCCTACGACCTGCCGGTGACGGGCACGATCCCGCCCGAACTCAGCGGCTGGTTCCTGCGCAACGGCCCCAACCCGCGGGATGCCGCCACTCCCCACTGGTTCTTCGGTGACGGTATGGTCCACGGCCTGCGCCTGGAGGGCGGCCGGGCCGTCTCCTACCGCAACCGCTGGGTCCGCACCGCCACCTTCACCGACGGCGCGCGACCGGTGGACGCGCAGGGCCGCCGCAATCCGGCGGCGGGCGTGGCCAACACCCATGTCGTCCGGCACGCCGGACGCACCCTCGCCCTGGTCGAGTCGTCGTTCCCCTACGAGATCGACTGCCGCCCCGGCCATGAGCTGGAGACCGTCGGCGTCCATGACTTCGGTGGCCGGCTCACCACCGCCATGACCGCCCACCCCAAGACCTGCCCCACCACCGGCGAGCTGCACTTCTTCGGATACGGCGGCCCCACCCCGCCCTATCTGACCTATCACCGCGCCGACGCAGCGGGGGAGTTGGTGATCAGCCGCCCCATCGACGTTCCGGGGCACACGATGATGCACGACTTCCATCTGACCGCCGGCCATGTCATCTTCATGGACCTCCCGGTCGTCTTCGACCGTAGCCACCCCGGTATGCCGTACCACTGGGACCCGGAGTACGGCGCCCGGCTCGGTCTGCTGCGCCGCGACGATCCCTACGGCGAGGTCCGCTGGCTGCCCCTCGACCCCTGCTATGTCTTCCACGCCCTGAACGCCTATGACGACCGCGACCAGCGGATCGTCCTCCATGTCTCCCGCTATGCCGAGTACGGCGGCCGGGCCCCGGCTCACCTCTGGCGCTGGACGATCGATCTGGTGACGGGCACGGTCACCGAGGAGCAACTCGACGACCAGTTCTGCGAGTTCCCCCGGGTGGATGACCGTCTTGCCGGACAGCCGGCCCGCTTCGGCCATGCCACGGTCGCCGAGCTGCCGGGCACCGGCCCGATACCCGGCGCCCTGCTCCGTTACGACCTGTGGACCGGCGAGGCCGTCCGGCATGACTTCGGCCCCGGGCGCACGCCGGGCGAGGCGGTCTTCGTCCCCGCGGACGACCGCCCGGGAGGTCCGGGCTGGCTGATCACCTACGTCTACGACGCCTCCACCGACACCAGCGATCTCGTCGTACTCGACGCGGAGGACATATCCGCCGACCCGGTCGCCACGGTCCACCTTCCACAGCGTGTGCCGTACGGATTCCACGGCAACTGGCTGCCGGATGAGTTCTGTTGAAGTGGAGGGCGGGGAGGGCGCGGCAGGAGCTGCGGACCGCTTGATTCTTGAGAGCTGAAGAGTGTGTGGGGGACGGGCCTGGGGGTTTGCGGGTCTGCGGTCTGGCGGACTGGTGGTCTGGTGGTCTGCGAGAGGTGGGAGTGGGCTGGTGTCAGGGTCGGTCTGCGGGCTCGGGGGTGTCGCCGGGGCTGTCGGTGGGGGTGCCCGAGTCACCCGCCGATGCGCCGCAGCTTGGACCGTTGCTGCCGCCGCTGCCCCTGCCACCGTCGCTGCCGTTTCCTGTCCGGCCCGTCACCAGGGCGTCCATGGTGCGGGCCTGCGCCTCCCGGTGTGCGGCGGCGGCGATGAAGGCGGTCGTGTTCTCCGCGCCGACCAGATCCCGTACGGCCTGCACGGCCTCGGCGGGGAGTAGGACCGTCTCCAGGCCGGGCGGCGGGGCATCCCTGCTGTCGGCCCCGGCCCCGGCCCCGGCCCTGGCCCCGGCTCCGGCCCTGGCATCGGCCCCGGGCCCGTTCTCGGCCTTGGCCGTCCCCCCTGCGGGCATCCGGGTCTCTGCCGGCAGTGCCTCGCTGAGGTGATGGCGCAGGTAGCGGGTGGCCAGGGTGCGCATGGCGCGGGCGAGTTCGGCGTCGATGGTCTGCTGGGCCAGGGGGCGGAGCCGGCGGACGAGGGCGGTGGCCTCCGCGGCCTCGGCCTCGGTGGGCGGGTGGTCCAGGTACGGCTGGAAGACATGCTCGGTGGTGAAGTCCAGGAAGCGGGCGGCGATGTGCTCGACCTGGCCGCGTACCTCCCGCAGATGACCGGAGACCGCCGTCAGCGGGACGCCGGCGGAGTGCAGTTCGGTGGCGACGGCGAGTTCCTGTGGGCTGGGGACGAGGAACTCGTCGGCCCGGCCGGGGATGCGTTCCAGGACGCCGAGTTCGACGGCTTCGGCGAGCGCTGTCTCATCGGGGCTGCCCCCGAAGGCGGCTTCCAGGTCGGTGTGGCTGATGCGGGACGCCTTCTCGTCGGTCCACGGCCCGTCGATCTCGGCGACCAGGCCCAGGACCCCGCCGAGGTCGCGGCCCGCGTCCCAGGCCTCCAGGAGTTCCTTGATGCTGGCGAGGGTGTAGCCGCGGTCGAGCAGATCGGCGATCTGGCGCAGCCGGGCCAGATGGGCGTCGCCATAGACATTGGCCCGGCCGCGGCGTTCCGGTCGGGGAAGCAGTCCACGGTCCTGATAGGCGCGAATCGTGCGGACCGTGGCGCCGCTGAGGTGAGCCAGGTCCTCGATGCGGTATTCGGCGGTGTGGGGCTGGGCCGTTGGCGGCTGCTCGGTCACTGTGGTGCTCCTTACGAGATGGCCGCGTGGGACGAGAGGGCCGAGTGGCCCACTGGCCCATGCCGCCCCGGCCTTGTTCGGCCGGGAGGAGGCCAGGCAGGCGGTGGCCGTACGCAGCGACCCTTCCTGCGAGGGAGGGTACGGCCGCCCTCGACGCCGAGGACTCGCCGCACCCAGCTCCCCCACGCCAGGTGACCGGGGGAGCCGCCAACCATAGGAGCGCCCAGACGCCGGGGGGATGGCGGGGCCGGGGCGCAGCGGCCCGGCCGTGCGCGACGCCCCCGGCGTCCCCACCGACTCCTCCCCCTACAACCGTGGTCCGAAGCGGGCGAGGGCCCGTACCGCGCCGGGGGCGAGGCGGGACAGCAGCAGGGTGGCGCGGGCTTCGGGGGTTACCGGTACCACCGCCTGGTTGCGGGTCACCGCGCGCAGGATGGCGTCGGCGACCTTCTCCGGAGGGTAGTTGCGCAGCCCGTACAGCCGGGTGGCCTTGGCCTGGCGGCGCTTCTCCTCGTCGGGCGAGACGCCGGCGAAGCGGGCGGTGGCGGTGATGCCGGTGTTGATGATCCCGGGGCAGATGGCCGAGACGCCGATGCCCTGGCCCGCCAGCTCGGCGCGCAGACACTCGCTGAGCATCAGGACGGCCGCCTTGGAGGTGCTGTACGCGGGCAGCGTCTTCGACGGCAGGAAGGCCGCGGCCGAGGCGGTGTTGACGATGTGGCCGCCCTGGCCACGGTCCGCCATCCGCTTGCCGAAGATCCGGCAGCCGTGGATGACGCCCCACAGATTGACGTCCAGGACCTTCTTCCAGTCCTCGGTGCCGGTCTGGAGGAAGGGCCCGGACAGGCCGATACCGGCGTTGTTCACCAGGACGTCGACGGTGCCGTACTCCGTATGGACCTTGTCGGCGAGCTTCTCCATCGCCGCCTCGTCCGAGACATCGACGGTCTCCGCCCAGGCCCGGGGCGCACCGATCAGCCGGGACATCTCGGCGGTCCGGGCCGCGCCCTCGGCGTCCCGGTCGACGGCGATGATCCGCGCCCCGGCCTCGGCGAAGGCGAAGGCCGTCGCCCGGCCGATGCCGCCGGCCGCGCCGGTCACCAGCACCAGCTGCCCGCCGAACCGCTCGGCGTAGGGGCCGGATGCCACGACCTGCCGCGCCGGATCTCCCTCCTCCTTGGCGGTGACGAACTCACCGATCCAGGAGACAAGCTGGTCGGGGCGGGTGCGTGGCACCCAGTGCTTGGCGGGGAGGGTACGGCGTACCAGCTGCGGCGCCCACTGCTCCAGGTCGTCGTACAGCCGCGGTGAGAGGAACGCGTCGCCGGTGGGGGTGATGAGCTGGACCGGGCAGTGCGCATAGGCGTCGGGGCGCGGGCGGCGGAGCCGGGGGAGCACGTTGTCGCGGTAGAGCCAGGTGCCATGGGCCGCGTCGGCCGGCAGCGAAGCGGTCGGGTAGTCACCGCCCGGCAGCTTCTCCACCCGCTGGAGGAGCCTCGGCCAGCGCTTGCCGAGGGGGCCCTTCCACGCCAGCTCGGGCAGCACGGGGGTGTGCAGCAGGTAGATGTACCAGGACTTGGCGCTCTGGTTGAGGAGTTGAGCGGCCCGCCGTGGGGTGGGGCGCGCCGTCCGCTTCTTGAGCCAGTGGCCGAAGTGGTCCAGCGACGGGCCCGACATGGAGGTGAAGGAGGCGATCCGGCCCTCCGTGCGCCGCACCGTGGCGAACTCCCAGCCCTGCACCGAGCCCCAGTCGTGACCGACCAGATGGACCGGGTGGTCGGGGCTCACGGCGTCGGCGACGGCCAGGAAGTCGTCCGTGAGCTTCTCCAGGGTGAAGCCGCCTCGCAGCGGCTGCGGAGCGGTGGACCGGCCGCATCCCCGTACGTCGTAGAGCACCACATGGAACCGGTCGGCCAGACCGCGGGCGACCTCGGACCACACCTCCTTGCTGTCGGGGTAGCCGTGCACCAGCAGCACCGTGGGCTGTGCCGGATCGCCCAGTTCGGCGACGCACAGCTCGATCCCCCCGGTCCGCACCCAGCGCTCCCGGGCCCCGGCGAGCCCGGCACCAGCACCGGCCCCGGCCGCACCCGGCCCCCCGGCCCCGCTGCCCAGCCCGACGCCCGCCCCGGCTCCGGAACCCGCGCCGGCCCCGCCCCCGTGCCGCTGCCCCTGACCCCGTCCCGAGCCCGGCCCGTTCCCCAGGTCCCGTCCCCTACCTTGTCCCCTGCCCCGTGCCATGCCCCGCCCCATTCGCCGTCGCATTCCGCGTCCCTTTCCCGGGCCCCGTCCGTTGCCCTTTCCGCGTCCACGTCCCGTGTTCACGCGGCTCTCTCCTCCTGCTCCCGGCAGCGCCGCACATGCGGCAGATCGTCGTCCAGCCAAAAGGCGCTCTCCTGCGGGTCCTTGGAGTCCGTGACGACCAGAATCTCCTCGAACTTCGCGCCCGTTCCCCGGAAGCCGAGGTGGGGTTCGACCGCCCACAGACCCGGCTGCGGCGGGTGGTCGGAGAAGCGGAACGGGCTCCACAGCGGGGACCAGCCGTCACGGTGACCGTGCAGCGCGTCGGAGGCCAGGCCCTTCAGGGACTGGACGCCGAACCCGAAGAGCGTGGGGGACCAGCGGCGCTGCCGGACCTGGTAGATCTTGTGCGCGATGACGCCGAAGGGGTAGGCCCGGTGCCGGTTGGCATAGCCCTGCCGCACCATCAGCCGGTCGACGTCCGCATAGATCTCCCGCAGCGGGCGCCGTTCGCGCACCTCACGCAGGATCAGCTCCCGGTGCGTCCCGAGGTCGGCGAGCAGCCGGTCGTGCACGGGGTTGAGGCCCAGGCAGCCGGAGTAGCCGACGTCGGCGGGGTAGCCGTTGTGCAGGGGAGCCAGGTCGAGGATGAAGGGCATCCCCGGCTCCAGCTCACGATGGGTGGGGAAGAACTGGAGCGGCACCCGGAAGTTGACGAAGGCGGTGCGGTCGCCGAACCAGGCGAACGGCAGATGGAACCAGTCCCGCACCCCGCGCTCACGCAGCCACTCGCGCTGCATCCGCGCCGCCTCGCGTTCGGTCACCCCGGGCCTGAGCTGGGCGGCCACCGCTTCCGCACAGGCATAGGCGAGCCGTTGGGCCGCTCGGAACCCCCTGAGCCGGGCGCTGAGTTCGCCGGCTCCCGGTGACGTCGCTGAGGTGACTGAGGCCATCGCCAACCGTCCGTCCGTGAGACGTTCATCGTGGTACGCGCCCGCAAGGTGACACTGATGAATGTGACAATGCCCGACGGCTGCGTCAAGAGGCCCGCCCGCCCGCGCAAGGGGACCCGCCACCTCCGCCCAAGAGGCCCGCGTACCCGCCCCGGCCACCCCGTGACGCCCGCACCGGCCCCCGCATGACGCCGCCCCGGCCCCCCATAACGTCGCCCCGGCGACCCCGTGACCCCTACGCCGGACCAGCTCACAGCAGGAGACCCCTACGGGCACGTAATACCGCAGGGGGAGGAACATCCCATCGTTTGGGTTGACGACCGGTGTGGCCGGCGCCACTACCGTCGATGTCGTGACTGTGATCGTGACCGAAAGCCTGAGCAAGCGGTATCCGCGGGTGACCGCCTTGGACCGGCTCTCCGTTGACATCGCCCCCGGCGTTACGGGCCTGGTGGGTGCCAACGGCGCCGGAAAGTCCACCCTGATCAAGATCCTTCTCGGACTCGCCCCGGCGACCGAGGGGACCGCGCATGTCCTCGGCCTGGACGTGACCAAGGACGGCGGCACCATCCGTGAGCGGGTCGGCTACATGCCCGAGCACGACTGCCTGCCGCCGGACGTCTCGGCCACCGAATTCGTCGTGCACATGGCCCGGATGTCCGGGCTGCCACCGACCGCCGCCCGCGAGCGCACCGCGGACACCCTGCGCCATGTCGGCCTCTACGAGGAGCGCTACCGCCCCATCGGCGGCTACTCGACGGGTATGAAGCAGCGGGTGAAGCTGGCCCAGGCACTGGTCCACGACCCGCAGCTGGTGTTCCTCGACGAGCCCACCAACGGCCTCGACCCGGCCGGCCGGGACGAGATGCTCGGCCTGATCCGTCGTGTCCACAGCGACTTCGGGATCTCCGTCCTGGTGACCTCCCACCTCCTCGGAGAGCTGGAGCGCACCTGTGACCATGTCGTCGTCATCGACGGCGGCAAACTGCTGCGGTCCTCCTCGACCGATGAGTTCACGCAGGTCACGGCCTCGCTGGCGGTCGAGGTCACGGACACCGACGCCCATCCGGACGGCACCGAGGCGCTGCGTGCGGCCCTGGCCGCCGCCGGGGCCACGGTGACCACCCGCGCGGCCGGTTCCGAGGGCCTCGCCGCCGGCCACCTGCTGTTCGTCGAGGCGGCCGGCGACCAGACGTACGACCTGGTGCGGGACACCGTCGCCGGACTCGGACTCGGCCTGATCCGGATGGAACAGCGCCGCCACCAGATCGCCGAGGTCTTCCGCGACGCGGACGCGGCGCAGTCCGCCCCCGCCCCCGCAGGCGCCCCGAGCGCCCCGTACGCCACCCAGGACGGAGGCGCCCACGATGTCGCCTGAGCCCATGACGTCCGCACGTCCGGCGGCCCCCTCCGCCGATCCGGGCGGCGCCTACATCCACAACATCGGCTACCGCCACTACGACGGCCCCCGCCTGGGCCGCGCCTACGCCCGCCGGTCGCTCTTCTCGCAGAGCCTGCGCGGCGCCTACGGTCTGGGCCGCTCGGCCAAGAGCAAGGTGCTGCCGATGCTGCTCTTCGCCACGATGTGCCTGCCCGCCGCGATCATGGTGGCGGTGGCGGTGGTCACCAAGGCCGGGGCCCTCCCGGTCGGCTACTCCCGCTACGCCGTCTACCTCCAGGCCGTCATCGGCCTCTATCTGGCCGCCCAGGCCCCGCAGTCGGTCTCCCGCGACCTGCGGTTCAAGTCGATACCGCTGTATTTCTCCCGGCCCATCGAGCGGGTCGACTACGTGGCCTCGAAGTTCGCGGCCATGGCCGCGGCCCTGTTCATCCTCACCGGCGCGCCGCTGCTGATCCTCTACGTCGGGGCGCTGCTGGCGAAGCTGGACTTCCTCGACCAGACCAAGGGCCTGGGGCAAGGACTGATCACCGTAGTGCTGCTCTCGCTGCTGTTCGCCGGCATCGGCCTGGTGGTCTCCGCGGCCACCCCGCGCCGCGGCTTCGGCGTCGCCGCCGTGATCGCCGTCCTCACCATCCCGTACGCCGCGGTGAGCGCGGTCCAGGGCATCACCTTCGTCCAGGGCAACGAGTCCGCCGTCGGCTGGCTGGGGCTGTTCTCCCCCATCACGCTGATCGACGGGGTGCAGTCGACCTTCCTCGGCGGCAGCAGCTCCTTCCCCAACGGCCTGGCCCCGACCACCGGCGCCGGCTTCGTCTACCTGCTCGTGACGCTGGCCGTCATCGTCGGCAGCTACGCGCTCCTGATGCGCCGCTACCGAAAGGCCGGACTGTGACCGCCCACCCCAGGGATGGGCTGCGCCCACGCGCCTTCCGTCTGTCGCCCGCCACCACCCTCCGAAGGAATGGGCCGCGCCCATGACGACTCTGCACATCGACCATGTCTCCCGCTGGTTCGGCAATGTCGTTGCCGTCAACGACATCACGATGGCCATCGGCCCCGGCGTGACCGGCCTGCTCGGCCCCAACGGCGCCGGCAAGTCCACCCTCATCAACATGATGGGCGGCTTCCTCGCGCCCTCCAACGGCTCCGTCACCCTCGACGGGACGACGATCTGGCGCAACGCCGGCATCTACCGCCACATCGGCATCGTCCCGGAGCGCGAGGGGATGTACGACTTCCTCACGGGCCGCGAATTCGTGCTCGCCAACGCCGAGTTGCACGGCCTCGGCCGGGCGGAGGCGGCCAGGGCGCTGGCCACCGTCGAGATGGAGTACGCCCAGAACCGCAAGATCTCGACGTACAGCAAGGGCATGCGGCAGCGGGTGAAGATGGCGTCCGCGCTGGTCCACGACCCGTCGGTGCTGCTGCTGGACGAGCCGTTCAACGGGATGGACCCGCGTCAGCGGATGCAGCTGATGGAGCTGCTGCGGCGGATGGGCGACGAGGGCCGTACGGTCCTGTTCTCCTCGCACATCCTCGAAGAGGTCGAGCAACTCGCCACGCACATCGAGGTGGTGGTGGCGGGACGGCACGCCGCGTCCGGTGACTTCCGCAAGATCCGCCGGCTGATGACGGACCGCCCGCACCGCTACCTCGTCCGGTCCGACAACGACCGGGCGCTGGCCGGCGCACTGATCGCCGACCCCTCGACGGCCGGTATCGAGGTGGACCTCACCGAGGGCGCGCTGCGCATCCAGGCGGTCGACTTCGGCCGCTTCACCGAACTCCTGCCGCGGGTCGCCCGCGACCACGGCATCCGCCTGCTGACGGTCTCGCCCTCCGACGAGTCGCTGGAATCCGTCTTCTCCTACCTCGTAGCGGCCTGAGGCCTGAAAGGAGCCCTGACGCATGTCCACGACCACTCCGGCGGCCCGGCCAGCAGCACCCGCCGCGCCCAGGACCGCACTGTTCCACCCGACCGTCGCCCGGCTCACCTACCGCGCCCTGCTGGGCCGCCGGCGGGCCCTGATCCTCTTCGTGCTGCCCGCCCTGCTGGTGACCCTCGCGGTGGCCGTCCGGGCGCTGACCGGCGCCGACGACTCCACCGCGGGCGGCATCCTGGGCGGCTTCGCGCTGGGCACGATGGTCCCGCTGATCGGCGTCATCGCCGGTACGGGCGCGATCGGCCCGGAGATCGACGACGGCTCGGTGGTCTACCTCCTGGCCAAGCCGGTCTCCCGGCCGACGATCATCCTCACCAAACTCCTGGTCGCGATAGGCGTCACGGTCGCCTTCTCCGCCCTCCCCGTCCTGCTCGCCGGCTTCCTGCTCAACGGCAACAGCCAGCAGATGGCCGTGGGATACGCGGTGGCGGCGGCCGTCGCCTCGGTCGCCTACAGCGCCCTCTTCCTGCTCTTCGGCACGATCAGCCGGCACGCCGTCGTGTTCGGCCTGGTCTACGCCCTGGTCTGGGAGGCGTTCGTGGGGACGCTCATCCCGGGTGCGAAGACCCTCAGCGTCCAGCAGTGGGCACTGGCCGTCGGCCAGAAGGCGGCCGCGGACGGTGCGCTCACCTCCGACGTCCAGCTGCCGCTCGCCGTCTGCCTGCTGGTGGGGCTCACGGTCGCCGCGACCTGGTACGCCGCCCGCCGGCTGAAGGCGCTCACCCTGGCGGGCGAGGAGTAAGCACGCCCCGGCGGCGGGGCGACGTACGGCCGCCCGGCCGCCCTAAGCCCCGCCCCCGCCACTCCCGCTGCTGCGCTGCCGCTCGTTGAACTCCCGCACATTGCGCAGATGTTCCTGGTAATCGGCGGTGAAGCGGGTGTCACCCGGCTTGACGGTGACGAAGTAGAGCCAGTCACCGGCGGGCGGCGCACCGGCCGCCTTCAGCGCGTCCGCACCGGGATTGTCGATCGGCGTCGGCGGCAGGCCCGGGTAGCGGTAGGTGTTGTACGGGCTCTTGGTCCGGGTGTCGGCGTGGCTGGTGTGCAGGGTGCTGCGGCCCAGCGCGTAGTTGATCGTCGAGTCCATCTGCAGCGGCATGTCGTGGGCGAGCCGGTTGTCGATGACCCGGGCGACCTTGCCCATATCGGCCGGCCGGTCCGCCTCCGCCTGCACGATGCTGGCGATGAGCACCGTCCGGTACGAGGTGATCCTGTCGGTGGCGAGCCGCTGGTTGGCGGTCTTCACCATGTACGCGAGCAGGGACGCCGGGGTGGTGTCGGCGTCGATCGGATAGGTCGCCGGGTAGAGGTAGCCCTCCGGATTGCCCTTCGCCTCCGCCGGGAGCGGAAGGCGTGTGCGCTTGGCGGCCTTCGCGGTGGACCCCGCGGGCAGATGCAGGGCCTTGTCGGCGGCGGCGTAGACCTGCCCGGCCCGCTGCCCCTCCGGAACGGTCAGCGTCTGCCCGGGCCCGTGCAGCACGCGCGGCAGCAGCAGGACGGCCAGGGCGGCCAGCACGATCAGGACACCCAGCACGGCCACAAGAACGAACCGGCCGGTGCGGGAGAGCCGCGGACCGGGCCGGCGAACGGTGGGCGAAGCATCGCTCATGGGCAGCACGGTAGGCGAGAGCGCGGGCACGCGGGGTGCCCGAGCCCGGATCGTTGCCGGCCGCGAAGATCCTTCACCGCCTCGCCATGGCCACGCCACCTGCGGCGATAAGGGGCAGGCCCGGCCCGCCGGCTCACCGCCCCGCCGGTCCGCGGCCCGCCGATCCGCCCGTCAGCCGATGCGCCGGTCCCGGCCCGCGCCCAGGCCCAGCAGGGCCAGGCCGGCGCAGACGGCGAGCAGCAGGGCGAGGGGGACGGTCCAGCCGCCGGTGGCCTCGTGGACGGCGCCGAGGGCCAGGGGGCCGACGGCGGCGAGGAGGTAGCCGCCGGTCTGTGCCATCCCGGACAGGCGCGCGGCGGTGTGGG
Organism: Streptomyces sp. NPDC048612; assembly: GCF_043199295.1. Lineage (NCBI taxonomy): Bacteria > Bacillati > Actinomycetota > Actinomycetes > Kitasatosporales > Streptomycetaceae > Streptomyces > Streptomyces sp. NPDC048612. Next base: position 531,968 of record NZ_JBICVV010000002.1, on the reverse strand, counting down.
CGTCGCCCGAGCGCAGCACCATCATCGTCAGGGCCAGGCCCAGCGCGCCGCCCTGCCCGACACCGAGGAGCACGGCCCACAGCCAGGCACCGGCCACGGGGGCCACCAGCAGACCGGTGACGCCGCAGGCCATCAGCGCGGACACGGCCACTCCCAGCAGCCGCTGCTGTCGCATCCGCCCCGCCAGCATCGGCACCACGAACGAACCTGCCATCTGCAGCAGCGTGCTGAAGGCGAAGACCAGCCCGGCCTCGCCCTTGCCCATGCCGTGGTCGGTGAAGATCGTCGGCATCCAGGCGATGCTCACATACGCGATCAGCGACTGCGATCCCATGAAGAGCGTGACCTGCCAGGCCAGCGCGGAGCGGCTCAGCCGCGGGCCGTCCGCGGTGTGGTGCGCGGGGGTGGCCGCGGCCGCGCCATGGCGCGTACCGCGCCGCGCCATCAGGGTCTGCGGAATCCAGACGACCGCGGCGACGGCGGCCAGCAGCGCCCAGGAGACCAGCGAGCCCTGCCAGCCGCCGAGCGCCTTCTCCATCGGCACCGCGGAGGCGGCGGAGACACTCGCACCCAAGATCATCGCGGTCGAGTAGAGCGCCGTCATGCCCGCGGCCCGCTCCGGGAAGTCCCGCTTGATCAGGCCCGGCATCAGCACGTTCAGCAGGGCGATCGCGGAACCGACCACCGCACACCCGGCGAACAGCGCGACCACCGGCGGGGCGATCCGCAGCACGATGCCGCCGCACAGCATCGCCAGCGCCGCGCAGAGCACGGTCTCGGTCCCCCAGCGGCGCGCGAGCTTCGGTGCGGCGATCGAGCCGAGGCCCATGAAGATCAGCGGGATCGTCGTCACCAGGCTGCTGGCGGTCGCGCTCAGCCCGAAGTGCGCGCCGATCTCACCGAGCAGCGGTGAGACCCCGGCCAGCGCCGCCCGCATGTTGAGTGCGGCGAGCACGATCCCGGTCATGATCAGCGCCGGGTGGGCCCGCAGCCGGCGGCGGGCCGCGGCGACCGGCGGTGCCGCGACCAGATCCTCCTCGGCGTCGATCAAGGGTGCTTCGGGCCCTGCCATGTGTGCATACCTCGTCAGAGTCAGGAGTGAGTCAGGAGTGGGGAAGGAGAAGGGCCGTGAGCGACGGGCCGGCCGGCGGTCAGGAGACGTCAGCGGGCGAGGAGACGTCAGCGGGCTCCAGCAGGGCTTCCACGGCGCGTTTCGGCTTGTCCAGCAGGGCGCGGGTGGCCCGTTCCGCGGCGTCCGGGTCGCCTGTCTCGATCGCGTCCAGGACCGCGCGGTGGTCGCCGTGCACGATCCTCGGCATCGCCTGGTCGTCGAGCGCGTTGACCAGCGCCTCCCGTACCGAGCTGCTGAACCAGTCGTAGGTCGCCGTCAGCGCGGTGTTGTGCGCGGCTTCGACGACGGCCTTGTGGAACGCGATGTCATGGTCGGCGTAGAGCTCCAGACTGCCCGAGTCGGGCTGCCCCTCCGCGTCCGCCAGTTCGGCCTGTGCGTCCAGGGCGGCCCGCATCCGTGCGAGATCGTCGGGCCGGTGGCGCAGCGCGGCCAGCCGGGCGGCCTCCGCCTCCAGCGCGATCCGCAGCTCCAATACGTCGCGGATTCCGGCGCGTTGGATGCCGCGCATGATGTCGCCAGGGTCGGCGGTGGAGACGACGAAGGTGCCCTCGCCCTGGCGGGAGCGCAGCATCCCGGCGTGGACCAGGACCCGTACCGCCTCGCGCACGGTGTTACGGCCGACCTGGAGCTGCTCGGCGAGCGCATGCTCGGTGGGAATCCGGGACCCCACCTTCCACTCCCCGGCCGTCAGCTGGGACCGCAGGGCCTCGACGACGGTGTCCACCAGGGATTGCCGTCCAGCTGCCTGCAGTGCCATGTCCGTCCCGTCCGTGTCGATGAACCCGTAGGGGTCCTGAGGCCCGTAGGACCCGTAGGGCCCGCAGAACTCGTAGGGGAACCCGTAGGGCCGCAGCGGCGCTCAGGACCCGTAGGCCCGATCCCGCCCCGCTCGCCCGTCCCGGCCGCTCCGATCTCTGTCGGGTCCGCCCGAGCCCCGGTTGCCCAGTCATCCTACAACTGATCGATTCATCGTACACGGAATTTATGGCGGCGCCCCCACCAGCGCCGAAGGGCCCGCCCCGCACCTCCCCCGACCCCATGGGATCTGCGGCGGCGGGCGTGGCGGGCCCCCGGTGCGCGCCTACAGTCCGATGTCCCGCTCCTGGATGTCCGCGAGGGATTCGCGCCGTACGAGAAGGCGGGCACGGCCCTCGGTGACGGCGATGACCGGCGGGCGGCCGACGAGGTTGTAACCGGAGGCCATCGAGACGTGGTACGCGCCGGCGACGGGGACGGCCAGCAGGTCGCCGGGGCGGATGTCGCCGGGCAGCAGGGCGTCGGCGGCGAGGATGTCGCCGGCCTCGCAGTGCCGCCCGACGACGGTGACGGGTTCCGGGGCTGCCACCGAGGCGCGGCCGACCAGCCGCGGCGCATAGCGCACCCCGTACAGCGCCGGGCGCGGGTTGTCGCTCATTCCGCCGTCCACCGCCACGAAGGTGTGGTCGCCGGTCCGTTTGACGGACAGCACCCGGTAGAGGACGACCCCGGCCGGGCCCGCGATGGCGCGGCCGGGCTCGACGGCGAGGCGTGGCACCGGCAGACCGGCCGCCGCGCAGCCGCGGGCCAGTTCGGCACGGACCTTGGTGCCTAGGGAGGCCAGGTCGAGCGCGGACTCTCCGGGGCGGTAGGCGACGCCGTGGCCGCCGCCGAGGTCCAGCTCGGGCAGCGTGACGCCGTGGTGCTCCCGTATCCGGGCGAGCAGGCCGATCAGTCGCCGTATCGCCGACAGATACGGCTTGACGGTGGTGATCTGTGAGCCCAAGTGGCAGTGCAGCCCGGTCAGTTCGAGGCGGGGCTGGCTGAGGACCCGGGCGATGGCGTGCTGCGCGGAGCCGTCGGCGATCGACAGGCCGAACTTCTGGTCGTCGGTCCCGGTACGGATCTTGGCGTGGCCGCCGGCGGCGATCCCCGGCACGACCCGGATCAGGACCTTCTGGCGGCTGCCCGCCGGGACCGCGGCGGCCAGCCGGGCGATCTCCGAGGTGCTGTCGATGACGATCCGGCCGACGCCCAGCCGCAGCGCGGCCCGGAGGTCGGCCGGGCTCTTGGCGTTGCCGTGCAGCACGATCCGCTCGGGCGGGAAGCCGGTGGTGACGGCCAACTCCAGCTCGCCGGCGGAGCAGACGTCCAGCCCGAGTCCCTCCTCCTGCACCCAGTGCACCATCGCGCGGCACAGGAACGCCTTGGCCGCGTAGTAGACCTCGGTGTCGGGGAAGGCCCGTAGGTAGGCGCGGCAGCGGTGGCGCACCTCGTCCTCGTCCAGGACGTACGCGGGGGTGCCGAAGCGGTCGGCCAGCTCGGTGAGCGGGACACCGCCGACGGCGACGTCGTCCGCGCCGACCGGCACGGCGGAGGCGGGCCAGACGGACCGCGGTGCGTCGCCGGACGGCGGCCGGGCGACGGTACCCGTCCGGGGTGCCACAGAGGTCTCCGTCGGGGGCGCGGTGGTACCCGTCGGGGGCACGGGGGCACCCGTCGGGGTCGCTACCGCAGTTCCCGTCGGGGTCGCCTCGGTGGTGGCCGGCGGCGGAGCAGTGGTCGTCCCGCGGGTGGTCGTCCCGCGGGTGGTCGGGGGGTGGGGGAGTGTGGGGTGACTCATCGCGACGGCCTTTCCCTCAGACGGTCCGTAGGTGGTGACCACGGGGAATGTCGGGGACGAACCGGGGGTCGACGGTCAGGGCCGTGGCGCCGACGGGTTCGGTCAGGGCCCGCAGCGCGGGTTCGGAGAGCCTGACCCAGGGCTGGCCGCCGCCGAGGGCCGCGGCCAGCCGCTGGGCGGAGGTGAAGGCGACGGCGGTACGGCCGCCGAGCGGAGTGCGGAACAGGCGGGCCGTGCAGCCCGCGGGGCCCGGCCGGACGGGGACGAACAGCGGCCCGGCCGGGACCCGTTCGGCAGGTTCGGGATCTTCCGCGTACAGAGGGTGGGACACGGCGTTGCTCCTCGGACAGGACATCGGCCCCGGACCGGTGGGAAGTGCGTACGCCGGGGCTCGGCTCTGACGCTATGCCCGGCAATCGGGACATCCCGTGGGTCGCTGACGCGTCATTGACGGGTTGCGGCCGCTACTTGACGCGATGCTGCCGCCCGGTGGCCGATTGTGCGGCGGCGGTGACTCCGGGCCATCGGCACCTCCGGGTCATCGACGCCCCGGCGGGACCGAGCCCCGGCCCCCGTCCGCCACCCGGCCCCTCGCCCGTGGCCCGGGTGGCGCTTGACCTTGACACTGTGGAAAGCACTCCACTGGAAGGCGTCATGTTCAGCATCGGAGATTTCGCCCGGTACGGCCGTGTGTCCGCCCGTATGTTGCGCCATTACGACGCGATCGGGCTGCTGCGCCCGGCCCGTACCGACCCCGTCACCGGCTACCGCTCCTACGAAGCCGCCCAGCTCGCCCGGCTCAACCGCATCATCGCGCTCAAGGACCTCGGATTCAGCCTCCAGCAGGTGGGGGCGATCCTGGCCGAGGAGGTGAGCGTGCCGGAGCTGCGCGGCATGCTGCGGCTGCGGCAGGCCGAGCTGGAGGCGGCACGGACGGCGGCGGGCGCGCGGCTGGCGCAGGTCGAGGCGAGGCTCCGGACGATCGAGAGTGAGGGACGCATGTCTGCCGACGATGTGGTGGTCAAGCGCACCGGAACGGTCCTGCTCGCGGAGCTGCACGGGATCGCCGCCAGTTACGGGCCGGGGGACATCGGCCCGGTGATCACACCGCTCTACGCCGAGCTGTGCCGGCTGCTGGCGGCGGCGGGGGTGACTCCGGCCGGGCCGGGACTGGCGTACTACGAGGACGTACCGGAACCGGGGGAGGCGGGCGAGCAGCCGGCCGGCGGGAGCGACGGGAAGGACGCCGTCGTCGTGCACGCGGGAATGGTGATCACCGAGGAGGCGCTGGCCAAGGCCGGTGCCAAGGTCGGCACGGAGGTCGGCACGGAGGTCGGCACCGGGGCCGGCGCCACCGCGGGCCGCCCGGGGACGCCCACCCCCACCGGCCTCGGCTTCGACGTCGTCACCCTCCCCGGCCTGGACAGCGCCGCCACGGTGGTGCACCACGGCCCGATGAGCCGGATACTGCCGACCGCCCAGAATCTCGCGCACTGGATCGACGCCAACGGCTATCGCTCCGCCGGATACGCCCGCGAGCTGTACCTGGAGTGCCCGCCGGACCAGGAGAAGTGGATCACGGAGATCCAGGAGCCGGTGGTCAGGGCGTGACGCCCGGCCCGGCAGCCCCGCCCGGCCCGCCCGCCGCCCCCGGCCCGCTCAGCGACGCCGACCGTCGGCTCTTCGACGCTCTCGCCCGGGACGGCCGCGCCCCGCTGGCCGAACTCGCCGCCGCCACCGGCTGGTCGCCCACCACCGTCCGCCGCCGCTGCGCGGAACTACGGGCGAACGGCGCGCTGTATTACGACGTCGACTACGACCTGGCGCGTTTCGGGTACGGCGTGATGGTGGCTCTGTGGCTGTCCGTCGAGCCCGCTCATCTCGCCGCCGCGGGCGAGGCGATGGCGGCACACCCGGAGGTCGGCTACGCCTGCGCCACGACCGGCCCGAACAACCTCTTCGCCTCGGTGCTCTGCCGCAACGTCGGCGCGGTCTACACGTATCTGACGACCCGGGTGGCGACGCTGCCCGGCGTGCGGTCCATGGAGAGCGCGCCCCGCATCCGGCACATCAAGGGGCCGGGGCCGCTGCTCCCCGTCGGCCACGCCGTCCCGGGGCGCCGCCGGTGAGGCCGCCGCGCGGCGGCCGCCGGCCCTCCCCCGCCAACGCCCTGACCTGGGTGAAGGACTGGGTGCGCAGCAGCCCGGGCACCCACATCTGGCTGCTGGTCATCGGCATCACCAGCCTGGTCGTCGCGGCCGCGTCCGAGGGTGTGGGGCAGTTCCTGATCCACCGCACCAGCAGCAACATCCACGAGCTGAACGAGCACCCGCTGCCGTCGCTGCTGATCAGCGGCTTCTGGATCGAACGCCCCTCGTCGTTCCTGCTCTACGCGGTGATGTTCGAGCTGCTGCACGCCAACGTGGAGCGCTGGACGGGGACCGGGCGCTGGCTGCTGACCGTCGGCGGCGCGCACATCGCCGCCACCCTCGCCAGCCAGGAACTCGTCCTGCTGGCCATCGAGGGCCACCGGCTGCCGCCTTCGATGACCCATGTCGTGGACATCGGCGTCTCGTACGGGCTGGCGGCGTCCGCCGGGGTGCTGACCTACCGGCTGCGGCCGCCCTGGCGCTACAGCTATCTCTCCGGGGTGCTGGTCCTCTTCGGCGTTCCGCTGCTGACCGGCGCGGACTTCACCGACTTCGGCCATGCCCTCGCGCTGCTCATGGGCTTCGCGGCCTGGCCGCTGACCCCGGCAGCCGCCGGGGAGCCGCCGCCGGAGGACGGGAGCGGCCCCGCGGCAGGGGCCGCGACACCCCCGCCGGAGCGGCGGCCGGAACGCCCTCAGGAGAGGTAGAGCCGCTCCAGCACGGCCGCGACCCCGTCGTCCTCGTGGGAGGCGGTGCACTCGTCCGCGACGGCCTTCAGCTCGTCATGGGCGTTGGCCATCGCCACGCCGTGTGCGGCCCAGCCGAACATCGGGATGTCGTTGGGCATGTCGCCGAAGGCGATCGTCTCCTTGGCGGTGAGGCCCAGCCGGCGGGCGGCCAGCGACAGCCCGGTGGCCTTCGACAGGCCCAGCGGCAGCAGCTCGACGATGCCCGGACCGGCCACCGTCACCCCCACCAGATCCCCGGCGACCTGACGCGCGGCCAGCGCCAGCGCGTCGTCGTCCAGGGCCGGGTGCTGGAGGTAGACCTTGTTGATCGGAGCCGCCCACAGCTCGCTGGTGTCGTCCAGCAGGACGTTCGGCAGCGGGCCTTCCTGGACGCGGTAGCCGGGGCCGACCAGCACCTCGCCCTCCAGACCGTCCCGGCTCGCCGCCAGAAACAGCGGGCCGACCTCGGCCTCGATCTTGGCCAGCGCGAGTCCGGCGAGCTGGCGGTCGAGCGTCACGGATGTCAGCAGCCGGTGCTCCCCGGCGTGGTAGACCTGACCGCCCTGCCCGCACACCGCGAGCCCCCGGTAGTCGAGGGCGTCGAGGATGTGCCGGGTCCAGGGCACGGCCCGGCCGGTGACGACGATGTGCGCCGCGCCCGCCGCGGTGGCTGCGGCGAGCGCCCGGCGGGTGCGCTCGGAGACGGTCTCGTCGGCGCGCAGCAGCGTTCCGTCGAGGTCCGTCGCGATGAGCTTGTAGGGCAGCGGTGAGCCCGCGGCCGGAGCGGTTGCGCTCACTTGGCGACGGGCTCCAGGATCTCCCGGCCGCCCAGGTAGGGGCGGAGCACCTCGGGGACGCGCACCGAGCCGTCCGCCTGCTGGTGGTTCTCGAAGATCGCCACGATGGTGCGCGGTACGGCGCAGAGCGTGCCGTTCAGCGTCGCCAGCGGCGAGACCTTCTGCTTGCCGTCGACGGTCTCCCGCATCCGGACCGAGAGGCGGCGCGCCTGGAACTCGTCGCAGTTGGAGGCCGAGGTCAGCTCGCGGTACTTGCCCTGGGTGGGAATCCAGGCCTCGCAGTCGAACTTGCGGGAGGCGGAGGCGCCGAGGTCACCGGTGGCGACATCGATCACCTGGTAGGGCAGCTCCAGACCGGTCAGCCACTGCTTCTCCCACTCCAGAAGCCGCTGGTGCTCGTTCTGGGCGTCCTCCGGCGCGACGTACGAGAACATCTCGACCTTGTCGAACTGGTGGACCCGGAAGATGCCGCGGGTGTCCTTGCCGTAGGTGCCGGCCTCGCGGCGGAAGCACGGCGAGAAACCGGCGTAGCGCAGCGGCAGCTTGGCCCCGTCGACGATCTCGTCCATGTGATAGGCGGCGAGCGGGACCTCGGAGGTGCCGACCAGGTAGTAGTCGTCCTTCTCCAGGTGGTAGACGTTCTCGGCGGCCTGGCCGAGGAAGCCGGTGCCCTCCATGGCGCGCGGGCGCACCAGGGCGGGGGTCAGCATCGGCGTGAAACCGGCCGCGGTGGCCTGCGCGATGGCGGCGTTGACCAGCGCCAGCTCCAGCAGGGCGCCGACGCCCGTGAGGTAGTAGAAGCGGGAGCCGGACACCTTGGCGCCGCGCTCGACGTCGATGGCGCCGAGCAGCTCGCCGATCTCCAGGTGGTCCTTGGGCTCGAAGCCCTCGGCGGCGAAGTCGCGGATCGTGCCGTGCGTCTCAAGGACGCGGAAGTCCTCCTCGCCGCCGACCGGGACGTCGGGGTGGACGAGGTTGCCGAGCTTCCGCAGCAGCGCCTGCGTCTCTTCCTTGGCCTCGTCCTGGGCGGCGTCGGCGGCCTTGACGGCGGCGGACAGCTCACCGGCCTTCTTCAGCAGCGCGGCCTTCTCGTCGCCGGCGGCCTTGGGGATGAGCTTGCCGAGCGACTTCTGCTCGGCACGCAGCTCGTCGAAGCGGACGCTGGACGACCTGCGCCGCTCGTCGGCGGAGAGAAGCGCGTCGACGAGGTCGACGTCCTCTCCACGGGCGCGCTGGGACGCGCGCACACGGTCGGGGTCCTCACGGAGCAGGCGAAGGTCAATCACCCCCCCAGGCTACCGGGGCCACCCGCCGCCCCTCGACGCCATATTCCCCGGCGCGGCATTTTGCCCGTTTTGGGGTTGTTTATTCCCTTAGGGGTGGGGGACGAAAGGCCGTGCAGAATTCCGGCGCATTCCCTGCTGCGGGAGCAGGGGCGGGGGTTCTTCGCAGGCTTCTCGTGGCCTCTTTGTGGGCCCCCGGAGGGGTCCTGGCGGGCGATTTTCGCGAGGCCGCCGTCGATGATCCACTATGTGGACGACGGGAGTTGAGCGGGCGCTGGGGCGGGGCCCGGGCCCCGAGTTATCCCCCGGAGACTCCCTGGTTGTCCACAGGGGCGGTGAGTTTCGGGATTCTTATCCACAGGCTGTGTGTGAGATCTGTGGAAGTCGGAGGTGATCATTCCGCTCCCGAAATGCTCGGCTATGGATTCCCCGTCCAAACCCCGTTCACGCACTCTTTCGTGTGGGATTGCCTCGCTCTAAGGGATTGAACACGTGAATTGTGCTGACGATGCCCGACGTGGGGTGCTGTGGATGGGTGTGGGGTCAGTAGGGCGATATGTCGACTGCGTCCGACTCGCATGTCGACTTACCCACAGGTCGAGAACCGTGCCTGTGGATAACTTTGTGGATAACCGAGCGCCCTGCCGAAATCGCAGGTCGTGCCCTTCCGCGGCCCCCGCCGGCCCGCCCGCGCGGCACCGGAATCCGGCTCAGCTCCGCCCGTCCATGCAGCGCGCCAGCCAGTCCGACGCGTCGGTGAACGCCGCGTCCGTCATCTCCCGCCGCACGGTCGGCGGCACCGCGTCCGCCCGCGGATACGACCCGAGGAACCGCACCTCGCGGCAGACCCGCTTGAGGCCCATCAGCACCTCGCTGACACGGCGGTCGGTGACATGCCCTTCGCAGTCCACCGAGAAGCAGTAGCGGCCGATGCCCTCGCCGGTCGGCCGGGACTCGATCCGCATCATGTTCACCCCGCGCACCGTGTACTCCTGCAGCAGTTCGAGCAGGGCACCGGGGTGGTCCTCGGCCAGCCACAGCACGACCGAGGTCTTGTCGGCGCCGGTGGGGGCCACGGGCCGGGCCGGGCGGCCCACCAGCACGAAGCGGGTGGCCGCGTTCTGCGCGTCATGGATGTCGGCGACCAGCGGGGTGAGGCCGTACGTCGCCGCCGCGAACTCGCCGGCGAACGCGCCGTCGTAGCGGCCTTCCTGCACCAGCCGCGCGCCGTCGGCGTTCGAGGCCGCCGACTCCCATACGGCTTCCGGGAGTTGCGCCGCCAGCCACTTGCGGACCTGCGGCTGGGCGACCGGGTGCCCGGTCACCGTCTTCACGTCGCCGAGCGCCGTACCGGGGCGTACGAGCAGCGCGAAGGCGATCGGCAGCAGCACCTCGCGGTAGATCATCAGCGGCTCGCCGGAGGCCAGTTCGTCGAGGGTGGTGGTCACCCCGCCCTCGACGGAGTTCTCGATCGGCACCAGCGCCGCGGCGGCCTCACCGGCGCGCACCGCGTCCAGGGCCGCGGGCACCGACACCATCGGCGCCAGCTCGCGGGTCGCCGCCTCCGGCAGGGTGCGCAGCGCGGCCTCCGTGAACGTGCCCTCGGGGCCCAGGTAGGTATAGCGGCTGGCCGACATGGATAAGGACTCCCTCGCGTAACTGCGGGGGCACCCCGCCGATGTTCTCCCTGCCCTGCCACGATACCCAGCCGCTCCGGCACCGGCCGGTACACGGGAATACCGCCACCCCCCACCCCGTTGTGGCCCCGAAGGGGGCACTCCCCACCCCTACGGCATCCGTTCGACCCCTCCCTAGGGCCCAGCCGCAGCCTCGCGACCTCCGCCCCCCGGGCGTCTACCCCTCCAGCAGCGTCCGGCCCACGTAGTCGCCCGGCTCCGCGGCCGGGGGCACCGCGAACAGTCCGCTCGCCTCGTGCCGCAGGAACGGCGACAGCGCGTCCCCGCGGTCCAGCTTCCGCTGGACCTGGGTGAAGGCGCGCAGCGGATCGGCCTGCCAGCAGATGAACAGCAGCCCGGCATCCGGGGCACCGTCCTCCCGGAACCCGTCGTGGTAGGAGAACGGGCGGCGCAGCATCGCCGCGCCCTGGTTGGACTCGGGTGCCGCGATCCGCGCGTGCGCGTCGGCCGGGATGACCGGCAGCCCGTCCGGGCCGTTCGTCTCCAGCCGCATCGGGGTGGTCTCGGAACCGCCGGTCAGCGGCGCGCCATTGTCCTTGCGGCGCCCGATGACCCGCTCCTGGTCGTGCCGGGAGCGCTTCTCCCAGTCGTCCAGCAGCATCCGGATACGGCGCACGACGGCGTACGAGCCGCCGCGCATCCACGCCTGGTCGGCGTCCCGCCCGACGAAGATCCGTTCGTCGAAGTCCTTGTCCGACGGCTTGGGGTTGTTGGTGCCGTCGATCTGGCCCATCAGGTTGCGGGCGGTCATCGGGCGGGCGGTGGCGCCCGGGGTGCGGTTGAAGCCGTTCATCTGCCAGCGCGGCCGGGCCCGGCCGGCCGCGTCCTTCTGGAGCGCGCGCAGCGCGTGGAAGGCGACCAGCGCGTCATCGGCGCCGATCTGTATCCACAGGTCGCCGTTGCTGCGGTCGGGGTCCAGGGCATCGGCGGAGAAGTCGGGCAGCGGGTCGAGGGCCACCGGGCGCCGCTTCGTCAGGCCCGTACGGCCGAAGAAGCTGTGCCCGAAGCCGAAGGTGACGGTCAGCGAGGACGGGCCGGCGTCGAGCGCGACCCCCGTGTCGGCGTCCGGGGCCCGTCCGGCCATCAGCTCCTCGGCCGTCCGCGACCAGCGGCGCAGCAGTGCGGCGACGGCCTTGCGGTCGGTGCCCGGCGCCAGATCGAAGGCGACGAGATGGCCGGTGGCCTGCAACGGGGTGGTGATCCCCGCCTGGTGCCCGGCGCCCGCCGTCCGGAACGGAACCCGGGTCGCGCCGATGCTGGTCAGCGCCTCGGGGGCGTCGTCGCGCGCGGCCGAGACGCCGAGGGCGCCACCGGCCCCGCCGGCCACCAGCCCGGCCGCGCCCGCCGCCCCCGCGGTGCCGAGCAGCCGGCGGCGGGAGACCGTCCCGGCGGACCCGGCCTTCTCCGGTGCCGGCGCGGCGGCCGGTCCTGGGACGCGGGTGCCGCCCGCCCCGGCGCTCTTCCTGCCGTTGGCCTGCTGCGCGGCGGTCTGCTGCGCGGGGGCCTGCTTCGTGGCGGCCGGCTTGCGGGGCGTCTGCTTGCGCGCGGGCTGCTTACGGGGGGTCTGCTTGCTCATGAGCCGATCTTCACGTTCCTGAACTCGGTCACCTGGTCGATGTCGGAGGTCCGGACGACCAGCGACAGCCGCCACTGTCCGGGGACCGGCAGCTGGACCCCGCTCGCCTGCCACCGGCCCTCGCCGGAGTGCCGGAGGGTGGCCGACAGCGGCCCGAGCTTCTTGGACTTCTCGGTGAAGGAGACCTTCACCTCGGGGACGTCCAGGGGCTTGCCCGCGGGGTCGGTGATCCGCAGCTGCACCGTATTGGCGCGGCCGCTGCGCCCAGGGGCGAGGTCGACGCGGGCAGTGCCCTTGCCGCGGGGGCCGCCGGTGTCGAACGGGAGGACCAGCGCCTGCGGCCGGCCGGGAGCGGGCGCCGACCGCCCGCCCGAGGTGGCCTTGGCCGCCGCTTCGGTACGGGCCGGCTCGGTGGCGGTCAGCACCGTGGTGACCACCAGCAGCACGACCGCGACCGAGGCCTCCGCCAGCACGGACCGGCGCAACCCCAGCCGCTCCTGGTCGGCGTCCCGTACGCGCTTGGTCCGCGCGGTACGCAACGCGTCCTGCTGCCGGGCGAGTTGGGCGGCTCGGGCGGGATCGGGCGCGGGGTCCGGGCCGGGCGCGGCGGCGTCGCGGTCGGCGTCACCGGTGCCGTCGCCGGTCGCGCCGGTGCCGGACGCGGCGGAGGCGCCGGGCTCCGGGGAGGAGCCGGGCTCCGAGGCGGTGCCGCCCTGCGGAGCCGCTCCATCCTTAAGGGGTGCTCCACCCTTAGGGGCCGCTCCGCCCTTAGGGCCCGCTCCGCCAGCGACAGCACCAGCCGAAGCCCCGACAGACACCCTCCCCGTTTCCTCCGCCCCTTCCGCCCCTTCCGTCCCGTCCGCGTCCTCCGCATCCGCCGCGTCCTCCGCCCCCCGGAGTTCCGCCGCCGGTACCTCCGCCAGCCGCCCGGTCCACTGCCGCGACAGCCAGGCGATCCCGACGAGCACCACGACCAGTGCCACCTTCACCAGCAGCAGCTGCCCGTACGTGGTGTCGACCAGCGCCTGCCAGGTGCCGACCTGCCGCCAGGACTGGTAGAGGCCGGTGGCCACCAGCACCACTACGGAGCCGAACGCGAGCCGGGAGAAGCGGCGGACGGCGGTCCGTTCGACGGGCGGGCCCCAGTAGAGGGACACCAGCAGCGCCGCCAGCCCACCGAGCCAGACGGCGACCGCCAGCAGGTGCAGCACATCGACCGGCATCGCCACGGCGGGCTGCAGCCCGGCCGAGGCGTGCTCGGCCATCGCCCAGGTCGCGGCGAGCCCGGTGGCGACGATCGCCCCGCCGAAGCCGAGCCCGAGGGTGAGGGTCCTGCGCCGCCCGGCCTGTTCGGCGGCGTCCACGACCGGCTCCTCGCCGGTCCCGTCCCCGTCCCCGGTCCCCTCCCCGTCCGCCTCCGCCGGTTCGTACGCCCGCGCATACGCTCCGAAGAGCATCGCCACGAACAGCGCCGCGGCGGCGAGCAGCAGCAGCCGGGCGATCAGCGCCGTCCCCGGCTTGGTGAGCAGGACCTGCTGGAGCCCGCCGAGGTCGAGGACGTCGGCAAGGTCGCCGGACCCGGTGTACGGGGTGCGCAGCAGCAGCATCACGACGGTGGTGCCGGCCAGCAGCGCCCAGCCGTACACCACCAGCCGCTGCACGGACCGTACGAGAGCCGCGGCGGGCCGGCAGGCCATCACGAAGGCGGCGCCGCCGGCCAGCAGCACGAACCCGGCGTAGGCCAGATACCGGGCGATCCCGTAGAGCGCGCCCACCACGCCGCCGCCGGCCTCCTGTTGGGGGACCGGGGCGGTGGTCTTGGAGGGCGCGCCGATCGAGAAGGTGAAGGCACCGGACACGGGGTGGCTGTCGGCGGAGACCGCCTGCCAGGCGACGGTGTACGTGCCGTCGCGCAGCCCCGACGGCAGCCCCGCGCCGTATTTCACGACGCGGCCGCTGCTCAGATTCCGCAGCTTCTTCTCGTCCACCCGCTCGCCCTGCGGATTCAGCACCCGGATCGAGTCGTCGCTCATCGCGACGCCCTCGGAGAAGGTGAGCGTCACCTGCCCGGGGGCGCGGTCCGCCACCGACCCCTGCGCGGGGGTGCTGCCGGTCAGCGCGGCGTGCGCCGAGGCCGGTGCGGCACCGCCGAGCCCGCCGAGCAGCGTGCCGGCCAGCGCGAGCGCGACGACCAGCAGGCGCAGCACGGCGGATCGTCGCGGCCGAAGCCCGGTGGTGACCATGGTGATCGCTCCCTCTACTCCCGTTGTCTCTTCCGGCCCGTCCGTGCTTCCGGCCGCGGCCGGTGCCTCTCCGGTCCCCCTGGCTGTCCGGTGGTGGTGTCCCGTCAGTGCTTCGGCTGGTAGGTGGCGTCCTTGACCGGCACCTGCACCCTGACCGGGTCGGCGCCCGCGAAGTGCAGCGTGACGGTGAAGGTGTCGCCCTTGGTCGGCTTGTTCTTCAGCCCCATGAGCATCAGGTGGTTGCCGCCGTGGCTGAGCCGGAGCGTGCCGTTGGCCGGCACGGGCAGGGACTCGACCTGCTCCATCTTGGTGCCCACCGTCTTGTGGATCGTGAGGGACTTGGCCACGTTGCTGGTGACCGCGGTGAGCTTGTCGGCGGTGTCGCCGTTGTTCTTGACGGTGAAGTACACACCGGCCATCTGCTGGGTGACCGGCTGCGGCATGTACGCGTCGTCGACCGCGATCTTCGGGGCGCTGTCCCCGCCGCAGCCCGTCAGTGCGAGCCCGGCTGTCAGGGTGAGGGCGGCGGCGAGGGGGGTGCGGCGGTTCACGGGTTCTGCCCCTTGATGATCTTCGGGAGTGCCTTGGTGAAGTCGTCGGAGGTCGCCTTCTCCATGGCCATCCAGTGGACCTTGTCGTCCTTGGGGGAGGTCAGCAGAACCTGCGCCCCGTGGGTGGAGACGACCTCGCCGTTCTTCTTCTTGACCGGCTTCTCGATGCCGATGTTCACGCTGCGCGCACCGGCCTGGATGGTGTCGAACTTCCCGGTCAGGCCGGTGAAGTCCTTGTTGATGCCGCCGAGCCAGGTCTTGAGGGTGGCGGAGGTGTCGCGCTCCGGGTCGGAGGTGACGAACACCACCCGCAGGTCCTTCTGCTGGGCCTTGGGCAGCTGCTTCACGGCGACCGCGATGTTGGCCATCGTCACCGGGCAGACGTCCGGGCAGTGGGTGTAGCCGAAGTAGATCAGCGTCGGGTGGCCCTTGGTCTTCTCCAGCAGGTCGTACGTGTCGCCCTGGGTGTCGGTCAGGACCAGGTCCGGCTTCGCCAGCGGACTGTCGAGCGTGATGATCGGCTTGGCGGTGGTGCCGCCGGAGACCTCGGCGGCGGGCTTGCTGTCGTCCCCGCCACAGGCGGTCAGGCTGAGAGCCGCGGCCGCCGTGAGGGCGGACGCGAGCAGCGTCGTTCTACGCATTGCAGATGAATCCCGTGAGTTGAATCCCGTGGTGTCCGGGAAGGGGCGTCGGGCCGGCGCGGGTCAGGCGCCGGCCCGTCCGTGATCAGGCGCTGCGGCGCCGTCCGGCGAACACACCGAAGCCGACACCGATGATGCCGACGACGATGCCGACGGCGCCCAGGACGCGCGCCGTGGTGTCACTGGCGGAGGCGTCCTCGCCGGCCGCGGCGTTCTCGGCGTGGTCCTTGCCGCCGCTCTTGTCGTCCGCGCCGGCGGCGCCGTGGCCGTCCTCCTCGGCCGCGGTGAGCTTGAGGACGGGCGCCGGGCTCTCCGGCTCCGGGGCACCCTCCTTCGTCGGCTCGATCCAGCGCACGACCTCCTTGTCGTCGTACGTCTGGAGGGCCTTGAAGACGACCTGGTCGGCGTCCTCGGGCAGCATGCCGACGGAGACCGGGAACTGCTGGAACTGACCGGGCTCGACGCCCTTGTCGTCCGCGGTCCAGGTGATCTTCGAGGGGGCCTCGCTGATCTTCTCGCCGTGCATCTCGATCGGCTTGGCCAGCTTGGACTTCTTGACGTCCACCTTCCAGCCGGGCACCGGCTGCGGCATGACGGACGCCAGCGGGTGGTCCGTCGGCAGCGTGACCTCCAGCTTCACCGTCGACGCGTCGTCGCGCTCATTGGGCACCTTGAAGTTGACGGTCGCGTAGCCGCCCTTCGGGGCGGGGCCGGCCGGCTGCACGCTGACGTGCGCGAAAGCCGGGGCTGCGAGCAACACCACACTGCCGGCCGCGGCGGCGGCGACGAGCGGCACGCGCCGGGCGAGCCGGCGCGAACGCGAGGCCTCCGGCTGCTGCTGCGGCATCTGCGTCGTCTTCGAGATCTTCGACATCGGAAAAACACTCCACAGGAAGGAGAAAGGTGCTGGTGACGGTGTTGGGTGGCGCGCGTGCGGCGACGACGCGCGAGCCCGTACCCTCCCCCATGCCTCAAGGGCATGGGAGGGGCCCCACTGTGGGAGCGTGCTTCGCGCGATGTCAGGCCGCGAGGGCAAGGGTGGGTGGCCCTCGCCTCACGACACTGTGGTGGAGCGCGGGGTCCCGCGGGCCGGGTTTGTCATCCCCGTACGAAACGGGTGCGCGCCGCGCCTCGTCGTGCGCCGCTCCCAGGCCCCTGAGCAGGGCACGGACCAGCACCAGCGCCCTCCGCACCGCACCGACCAGCGTCCGTACGGCCATCCCGTGGGCCGCCGGGGCCGACAGCCGGACCAGCCGCCACAGCGCGGCCTCGCCCCGCCGCAGCAGCCAGCCGAGGGCGAGCGCCGCCAGCAGATGCCCCAGCAGCATGGGCAGCGACGGCAGCAGACCGTGCAGCACCACCGGGTCGGCGGCCGGGCCACCGGCCGTGCCGTGCCCCGCCGGTGCCACCCCGGCCGCAGAGGCCGTGTCGAAGCCGCCCGAGCCGAGCACCCGGCGCGCCTGCGCGCCGTCCAGCCGTCCGCTGCCGCCTCCGCAGGTCAGATGCCGGGCCAGGCTGATCGCGGCCTGGTCCGAGAGCCCGCCGGCACCCGGGCCGCGCGGCGCGGTGGCGGGCACCGGCCGCTGCCCCCAGGAGAACAGCGCATGCAGCGCGAGCTGTCCCACGGCGAGCCCCACGGCGATCCCCGGCAGGGAGCGCTCCCGCCCGGCCAGCGGCACCGCGACCGCGAACACCGCGGCGGCGGCCACGCCCACCGTCCACAACGGGACGGTGGCGCACGAGGCGAGGATGTGCCCGGCCGCGGACAGCGCGACGCAGACCGCGGTGAAGACCGCGGCCCTCAACAGCCGGAGATCGGCGGCTGCGAGCGCTGTGGAGGCGGGCGGTGGAGTCATGGCCGCGCCATCATCCCACTGGTTCCACGGGCGCCCGACGGCAGGTCGGTGTCAAGGGGCGCCCGGTGGGGCGTCCGAGGAGTCAGGCAGGGCGCGCGGAGGCGCATGGGCCGCGCGGCGCCTACACCGATGCGCTCACTCCTCGCATCCGCCGAATGAGCGGTATCACGTGCCGGACATGCTTACGGACCTTGGGGCGCGGCAATAGGTAACGATATGTCGAGCCGCGGCCAGGAGGCTGGAGCGATGAGCATCTGGTGGTCACTCCATTTGCGGCGCGAGGCTGCGAGCGTGCCGCTCGCCCGTCGTCTGCTGCTGGGCACGATGGAGACCGCGGGCGTGGACCCGGACATCTGCTACGACCTGTCGGTGGCCCTCTCCGAAGCCTGCGCCAACGCCGTCGAGCACGGGGGCGACGCCACCGAGGACTACCGCGTCACCGCCTTCATCGACGGCGACACCTGCCGCATCGAAGTCACCGACTCGGGCCCCGGCTTCCACCACAGCGCCCCACCCCACACGGCCACGGACCGCGCCCTCCCCCCGGCCCCCGTGCCCACCCCCGCGCAGCCCACCGAGTTCGCCGAGGACGGCCGGGGCCTCTTCCTCATCGAGGCCCTCACCGACCACGTCCGCTACCGCAACCGCACAGGCCGCCCCGGCGCCGTGGTCAGCTTCGACAAGATCCTCAAATGGCGCGAGGGCGCGGCACTGCCGATGGCGTCGTGAGCGCCGCAGGCGTCCGGCGGTGAGCCACCCGCCCGAAGCGACCGGGATGCGATGACCGCTGGTTCATCGCCTGCTTCCGGCCGGATCGCTCCCCCCTGCAACTCACCTTCCGGTCCCGCCGTCCTGATCATGTGGCCAGGTCTCCAACAGGTCCGATCAGCAGGGGGAATGCAGGATCATGTCCAACGGCACCATGACCGCCTCAGCGACCAGGGGCACATCGCCGGACCGGCACCCCAGCAGGGGGAACATCACGTGCACCGCCCAACACGCCCAAGGCCGAGGTGCCGCAGTGGCGACCGGCCGCACGCGGAGCCGTATCACCGCGGTCGCACTCGTCGCCATGCTCGCATCTGGAGGATGCGCGTCCGGCTTGGGGAAGAACGATCCGCTGCCCGTCAAGAGCAAGGGCGGAGCCGAGCACGCAGCCCGGGCTCTGATCGACCGGCTGGCCGGTCAGTACCGCCTCCGGGTTGAGGACAAGCCCGTGAGCAAGGAGTTCCGCGACTGCTTCGGCAAGAACCACGAACGCGCCAACGATGGACGCTTCGACCTGTCCTATGCCGCTCGTGCTGAGCTTCCCGGAGACGAGCACGGGAAGGCGCTGCGCCCCATGCGCAAGAAGCTTGAAGCCGAAGGCTACGAAATCAGCGGATACCGTGAGCAGCCGTCGCAAGCCCTCATGGACGCGAAGGGCGGCAGCAACAACTTCTTCGTCTCGGTGGAGACCTACGGGAGCGGCAATGCCCTGGTGTTCTCGGTGAACACCCCTTGCTTCCTGCCGCCCGGAGTAAAGCAGGAACAGGTATCGGCTCCCGTCCTTGCCGCTGAGACGCCAAGGTGTCAATCCGGGCGAACCCCGGCACATGGATAATTGGCCGGAAATCGCCGCTTGAGGGGGAGCGGCAGCGCGGTCTCGCGGTGGGAGGACCTCCCCCGCGGCGTCCCCTGTCCCTGCGAGACCAGCGCGCACCTGGATTAACGCGAAGTTGCTCGCGTTAACTCGTCCCGGACAATACTTGGCGTGAACCTGCACTGCAATACGGAGCCGTCGTGACGACAGCGCACCATGTCCCGGGCGAGACCCGGCCCGGCGGACGTACGGCCCGCACCCGTCAGGCCGTATTGACCGCCGTTTTCCAGGAGTTGGGCGAGGGCGGCTTCGCCGGGCTGACCATGGACAAGGTCGCGCAGCGCTCCGGAATCCACCTCGCGACGCTCTATCGCCGGTGGCGCTGCCCGGAGGGTCTGGTGTGCGAGCTGCTGACCGAGCTGAGCTCCGATGTGCCGCTGCCGGACTCCGGCAGCCTGCCCGAGGACCTGCGGGCGCTGGCCCGTTCGATAGCCGCGTTCTACGGCGAGGCGCGGATGAGCGGGCTGATCGAGGCGGTGGTCTCGGCCGCGGCGCGTGACCCGCAGGCGGCCTCGGTGCTGCGGTCCTTCTTCGGCGAACGGCTGGCGCTGGCCGGCCGGATGGTGCGGCGGGCCGTCGACCGCGGTGAACTGCCCGCCGACACCGACCCGGAGGAACTGATGTCGGCGCTCGGCGCGCCCTTCTACTACCGGATTCTGATCGCCCGCCGGCCCGTCGACCGGGACCTCGCCGAGTCCGCCGCCACCGCCGTCTGGGCGGCCGCCCGCGCGGGCGCCTACCAGGCGAAGGAGACGGGCGGCGGGCCCGGCAACGGGACGGCTCCCGGCAGCGGTTGATCTGCCGGGAGCCGTTACGAGTATCCGCCGCCGTTACTTGCCGAGCAGGCCGGCCATCCAGGCCTCGACCTCGTCCGACCGCCGGGGCAGCCCGGCCGAGAGGTTCCGGTTGCCGTCGTCCGTGACGAGGATGTCGTCCTCGATGCGGACACCGATGCCCCGGTACTCCTCGGGGACCGTCAGATCGTCCGCCTGGAAGTACAGTCCCGGCTCGACCGTCAGCACCATGCCGGGCTCCAGCGTGCCGTTGACGTAGTGCTCGGTGCGGGCCGCGGCACAGTCGTGGACGTCGAGGCCGAGCATGTGGCCGGTGCCGTGCAGGGTCCAGCGGCGCTGCAGCCCCAGCTCCAGCACCCGCTCGACCGGACCCTCGACCAGGCCCCACTCGACCAGCTTCTCGGCGAGCACCCGCTGCGCCGCGTCGTGGAAGTCGCGGTAGGCCGCGCCCGGCTTGACCGCCGCGATGCCCGCCTCCTGGGCCTCGTACACCGCGTCGTAGATCGTGCGCTGGAGGTCGGTGTAGCGGCCGTTGATCGGCAGGGTGCGGGTGATGTCCGCGGTGTAGAGGGTGTGGGTCTCCACACCGGCGTCCAGCAGGAGCAGCTCGCCAGAGCGGACCGCGCCGTCGTTGCGGACCCAGTGCAGGGTGGTGGCGTGCGGGCCGGCGGCGCAGATCGAGCCGTAGCCGATGTCGTTGCCCTCGACGCGGGCGCGCAGGAAGAACGTTCCCTCGATGTAGCGCTCGCTGGTCGCCTCGGCCTTGTCGAGGACCTTCACGACGTCCTCGAAGCCGCGCACCGTCGAGTCGACGGCCTTCTGCAGCTCACCGATCTCGAACGCGTCCTTGACCGCGCGGGCTTCGGAGAGGAAGACCCGCAGCTCCTCGTCCCGCTCGGCGGTGACCTTGTCGGTCAGCGCGGCCTCGATGCCGGCGTCGTGGCCGCGCACCACGCGGACCGGGCCGGTGGCCTCCCCGAGCGCGTCGGGCAGCTCGCGGACGTCCTTGCAGGGGACGCCGAGCAGCGCCTCGGACTCCTGGAGGCTGTGGCGCCGGCCGACCCACAGCTCGCCCATGCCGTTGAGCCAGAACTCGCCGTTCTCACGGTCGGAGCGCGGCAGCCGGTAGAGCGTCGCCTCATGCGCGACGCCCGCCGGCTCCAGGACCAGGACGCTGTCGTCGGTCTGGTCGCCGGTGAGGTAGACGTACTCCGTCGAGGCGCGGAACGCGTACTCGGTGTCGTTGGAGCGGGTCTTCAGATTGCCCGCCGGGATCACCAGGCGCTCCCCGGGGAAGCGCGCGGACAGCGCGGCCCGCCGCCGGGCCGCGTGCGGGGCCTGCTCGACCGGCTGCAGGTCGCGCAGCTCGGTGTCGGCCCAGCCGCTCTTCATGTTCGCCGCGAGCTCGTCCGAGACGCCCGGGTAAAGGCCGTTCTTGCGCTGCTTGATCGGCTGCTCGTCCTCGTCCGGGGTCTCCGGAGTGAGCGCGTCGGTCACCATGCCTCCCTTAAAGACTGAACCGCATTCCATCGTATGTGCGGATCGAAATCGGTCCAGGGGCAAGAAGCTGTGACCTCTCCGGCACTCCGGCCATAGGAGGCATGGCGCCCGGCAGATCAGGGCGGGCGGAGTGCGCGGGCGCACGCGGCGGGGCGTCCGCCCGCCGTATGTGGCGTGCTCGGGGCCGGCCCCGCGACCAGGGCCGGGGGCCGCCGGACCGGCCCCGAGTCGCCGGACCGGGGGTTACTCCTCGAAGTACGCGGCGAGCAGCACGACGTCCTCCTCCGACGACGGGTCGTCCAGGCCCTGCGGCAGCATCGTGCGGACGACGTGGTCGACGACCGCCTCCGGATCGTGCCGGGCGGCCCGGGGAACGCTCGCGGCGGCCGCGTGCAGCCGGGCGAAGGCGCGGTCCATGGGCTCTCCGGTGCGGTGCAGCAGCCCGTCGCTGTAGAGCAGCAGGGTCTCGCCGGCCATCGGCTCGATCTCCACGCTCGGCGCTTCCCAGCAGGCCAGCATGCCCAGCGGCGCGGACAGCGAGGTCTCCACGTACTCGGTCCGCAGGTCGCCGAGGATCAGCGGCGGGCAGTGGCCGGCCCCGGCCAGCAGGATCTTGCGGGCGAAGGGGTCTGTGACATCGCCGGGCATCGGGGGCGCGGGCGGCCCGCCCGGCGTCCCGGGCGGCGGTTCGGTGAAGGCGAACAGCGCGGTGGCGCTGCGGGCCGGCTCGGTCAGCCGCAGCAGCAGTTCGAGGTCGGAGAGCACCGCGACCGGGTCCTCGCCCTCCATGACGGCGTAGGCGCGTAGCGACGCACGCAGCCGTCCCATGGCCGCGACCGCGCTCGGCCCGTTGCCGGTCACCGAGCCGATGGCCAGCCCCAGCGCGCCGTCCGGGAGCGGCAGCGCGTCGTACCAGTCGCCGCCCCCGCGCGGTCCGCTGCTGTGCCTTACCGCGAGGCGGACGCCGGGGACCCGTGGCAGCCGGTGCGGCAGCAGCTCCTCGCGGAGGGTCCGGACGGCCTGCCGGGTGCGGTGGAGTTCGAGGAGCCGGGCGAGGTGCTCGGCGGCGTGCGCCCGGTAGAGGCCGATGAGATGGCGCTGCCGTTCGGTGGGCGCGGCCGGCTCGTCGTAGAGCCAGACCGCGGCGCCGGTCCGGCCGATGGGGTCGGCGGCGAGCGGGACCGCGTAGCTGGCGGCGTAGCCGAGCCGGGCCGCGACCTCGCGCAGCCGCGGGTCGAGGTCTTTCTCGCCGGGGATGTCGGGTTCGGAGATCTCGGTACACGGTCCGGCCGCCGCGCCGCGGAGGCCGGTGCCGCGGCCCGCGTCGCCCGCCTCGTGCCGGCCGCCGTCGAGCGGTCCGGTCCGGGGGTCGTCGGTGCCGCCCGGCGCCGGAAGGCCGTCCAGTATCCGCGCGTACGACAGGGCGCGGCGCGGGATGGTCTCGATGGTGCCGATCTCGGCGTGGCCGAGGCCGAGCCCGACGGTGGTCTCCGGGCCGAAGCCGTCGGCCGGGCAGAGGACGACCAGACCGCGGCGGGCACCGACCAGGGCGGCGCCGGCGCGCAGCAGCTCGTGCAGGGCGGCCTCCAGCGTGCGGGTGCGCGCGAGCCGTTCGGTCAGGTCGTGCAGGGTGCTGAGGTCGGAGATCCAGCCGGCCAGCCGGTCCTGGACGGCCGCGAGTTGGTCGACGACGGAGCCTTCGGGGGCATCGCCGGGGGCGGCGCCTGACACCGCGTCGGGTGCGGGGGCCGCAGGGGTCCGGGGCGCGCCGTCGGACGGGGCACCGGCGGTGGGGTCCGCGGCGGCCTTCCCCGGGAGCGGGCCGACAGTGTGAGTGGGGGCGGGAAGGGCTGGTTCGATTCCAGCCACTTTCGGTACGTGAGGGGTGGTCATGGCCGACGGCTCTCGTTGCGCCAGGCAATGACCCAGGTCAGGCCGCTCTTCGGCAGGGAGTGCGGCAGTTTGCTGAGAGACGTGGTGCGGTGTGACGACCCGCTCAATTTCCTCAATAGCATCGCAAACCCCCATGTCATGCTGCTCCGCTATCAATGCCTCCAGATGTACACGCATCAACGATGTGATGTCCAGCACTCTCCCCTTGGGGTTTGTGGTGTCAACGAGGTCTGTAGATTGGCCTGAAAAAAGCCCCCCAAGCGTCAATTTGAGGTCGACTGACGGCGATCACCAGCGCGTCATCACCACAGTGGCGGGTACGTACTCGGAAAGGTGCGGGGCCAGTTGGGGCCGCACCGGAACTCTCCGGCGGCGGCCGGCGTCTCATACGACGACGACCGCGACGCACTCCCAAGAGGCGGGGACTGCACCACGGAGGCGCAAGCGCCATGGGCGCGCCACCCCCCGCCATGTTCCACGCTCGGCGTACGGCGTGATGCGCTGCCTTGTACACGCGGTGACCAGTGATCCACGTGGCGTGATCGATATGCGATCGACCCCGGGTTGCACGCCGGGCCGCAGCAACCGCCCCACCACGGCATGAAGCGGCTCGGCAGGAACGACGGCGAACCGGCAAGAAGTGCCATGTAGTGCGATGGACAAGCCCTCGGCGTTAACGGAAAGGAACGAGCGCTCATGCGCGAGATCCTCGGAAGGCGACGCAAGCTCCTGTTCCGGCGCGGCGGAAGGTCGGCGCTGCTCGGTGCGGCGCTCCACTGCGCCACCGAGTGGCAGTGGCCCGTACTTCCCGGCGTGGGGATCAGGCCTGCCGGACGGCAGCCGGCCGGTGCCCGGCTCGGCCTCGGCGAGCGGGCCGGCCGCCGGTGCAGCTGTCCCGACCCCGACTGTGTGGTGCCCGGTGCGCACCCCTTCGACCCCGGCCTGCTGGCCGCCACGACCGATGCCCGGATGGTGCGTTGGTGGTGGACCAACCGCCCCGATGCCCCGCTCGTGCTGGCCACCGGTGGCGGCGCGCCCTGCGCGGTGAGCCTGCCCGCCGTCGCCGGCGCCCGCGCCTTGGCGGCCCTGGACCACTTCGGCGTGCGCCTCGGCCCCGTAGTGGCCACGCCCACCCGCTGGTCGCTGCTCGTCTCCCCGTACGACCTCGCCGAGTTGGGCGAGCTGCTGCACTCCCAGGACTGGGTGCCCAGCTCCCTGCGCTTCCACGGCGAGGGCGGCTATCTGGTGCTCCCGCCCTCCCAGATCGGCGCCGGCCGGGTCCGCTGGGAGCGGCCGCCGGTTTCCCCCAAGCCCTCGACGTCTCCCCCGCTCTCCGCTTCGTTGGAGCGGGGGGACCTCCATGCGCAGGGGGGACCCGCCCCCTCGGCTGCGCCCTGGCTGCCGAAGGTGAGCACGATCGTGGACGCCCTGGTCAGGGCGAGCACCAGTACCCCCGACGGCGGCAGTCGGCTCGCGTACTGACGCCGCGGCGGTCGTGGGCCGGGCGGAGGGTCGAAACAACGCGCGGAGGGATCACCCGTTCGGGTGTGACCGGGCCGGACAACTACGGGAATCGGGCGTCCGGGTGTCCTGGGGCACCCTCGCGGCCCGATAAGTTCGGCCCACCGTTCAAGCCGCCCTCGGCGGCATCTTCCTCGCAGGTGGGGCCCATGCAGCGTGCCCAGAAACTCCGCATGACCGGTCTCGCCGGTGTGGCGGTGCTCGCCGTCGTCGTACCGCTGGGTGCCGCAATGGCCGGTCCGGCCGACCTCGTGGCGTCCGGGATGGCCGTCACGTCCGAAAACCGCCCTGCGACCAAAAGGGGCATCAGCTCCGATAGTGCCGCCAAACCGGGCATCGGCCCTGCCGCCGCCCGCACCCGGACCGCCACCGGCTCGCCTGCCGGCCCCGCCCTGTCGCCCCGTCCGGGCCGTACCTCCCGCTGCGGCCCCCAACTCCGCACTCCCCAGCGGATCGAGGCCCAGACCTGTGTGCTCGCCGAGGACGGCCTGACCTGGGGGCGGACCTACTACCGCAATCGCACCGGCGCTCCGCTGCGCGCCGCGCTGACGCTGCTGCGGCCGGACGGTACGACCGTCCAGGTGCACTGCGAGGTGGCGGCGGCCGACGCGCCGGGCCTGTGCGAGACGCCGACCGGGGCGACCCTGCGCAAGGGCGGGCCGTACGGCGCGGTGGCGGAGTTCTCCGACGCGGCGGGGGAGCGGCTGCTGCTGCGCTCCGGCAGCAACTCGGCGGCGGGAGCCCGTGGTTCGGGCCGCTGACGGCGTGGGGCGGGCGGCCGCCGGGGCCGGGCAAGCGGAGCGCCTGGCTCCGGGCATGGAAGCGCCCGGTCGCTGGCGACGGGGGATGCACCAGCGACCGGGCTTCTAGAACCGTAACAAGAGATCGGCGGTTCGCAAATTCGATCGTGGAATTCCGGACGCCTATTTACCGGCAGGTACGGGGAGTTGTGACAGGCGTCACGCCTGAGGTCCCCGTGGGCGTCCGGATCGCACGGCCGGGCGGTCCGGTTAGCTCAGGGTGACCTGGCGGTTGGTGAGCCCACCGCGTGCCCGGCGTTCCTCGGAGGTCAGCGGGGCGGTGGCCGTGAGCGCCTCGGCCAGCCGCTCGGCGAACGCGGCGGCCGGCTTGGCGACGTCCTCGGCGCTCATCGACGAGGGCAGGTCCCAGACCGGAACGACCAGGCCGTGGGCGCGGAACGAGCCCACCAGACGGGTGCCTTCACCGAGCGAGGAGGCGCCCGCGGCGTGCAGCCGGGCGAGCGCGTCCAGCAGCTGCTCCTCGGGGTGCCCGGTGACCCAGCGCAGATGGTTCTTCTCCGGGGCCTCGCACCAGTACGCGCCCTCCAGGCCGGGAATCCGCTGGGTGGGAATGGCCGCAGCGTTGGCCCGCTCCAGAGAGGCCGCGACCTCGCCGGTGGCGTTCTCGGCGTTCTCCACCCAGAACTCGAAGCCGGTGTGGACGGTCGGCTCAAAAACGGCGCCCGGGTCGAGCAGGTCCTGCAGCCGCGGACCGTCGGGCGACGGGCGGCCGGCGGGGACCGGGGTGCCGGGCTCGGTGGCCAGCGCGCGCTGGAGGGTGTCGGCGAGGTCGCGGCTGAGGTCGCCGGAGGCGGTGTCGTTCTGCACGCCGAGCATCACCGCGCCGTTGTCGCGGCGCAGCGCGGGCCAGGCCATCGGCAGCACGGTCGCCAGCGTCACGGACGGGACGCCCTCGGGCAGTCCGCCCTTCAGCGTCAACTCGGCGGTGGCGGCGGGCACCAGCTCGCGCAGCGCCACCCAGTCGCACTCACCGGACAGGCCTTCGAAGGGGCGCTGCACCAGCTCGGTGGCGGCGTGCGCCGCCTGTCGCCCGTGACAGGCCTTGTACCGGCGGCCGGAGCCGCAGGGGCAGGGCTCACGGGCGCCGACGACCGGCACCTCGCCGCCCTTGATCTGCGATGCTGCGGCCTGGGGCTGAGGACGGCGCTTCTTGGCCATGGCGACGGTGTCTCCTGGTCGATCCTGGGCGTACGGACGCGTATCGGCGCGAGCCTAGAGGATTGCGTACGAGGTCGCGCCCGGCCGCGCGCGGCCGTGTCCCGCCGTGCCGCTATGGCAGATCGTCGAAGTCCGGGAAGTCCGGTGTCAGTGGCCTGCCCCTGACCGGCCCCGCGTCCGTGGTGAGGGAGGGCGGCAGATCGGGTGTCAGGTCCACGCGCGTAGCGAACGCGCCCTGAAGCGAGAGTGCCGCCCAGACCGTCACTTCGCCGACGGCCGAGTCGCGAACGCCCCAGTCCTTGGCGAGCGAGCGGATGATGGCCAGGCCGCGGCCGCCGCGGGCGGTGACCGAGGGAGTGGACGGAAGGGGCCGGGTCGGGCCGCCGCCGTCCGTGACCGCGACGGTCAGTCTGCCCTGCGCGTCGATCTGCCAGGAGGCCCGGACGGACGCCGCCGGGGCGTCCTGCGCGCCGACCGTCGTGGAAAGCGGTGTTCCGCGTTCGTATATCGGACGCGCATGGCGACACGAATTGCTCAACAGCTCGGAAAGAATGAGGACCGCGTCATCGACGACTGTGTCCTGAACTCCACTTGCCAACAGTTCTTCACGCATGCGCCGCCTGGCCATGCCGACACCCACAGGACCATGGGGTACGGCCATGATCGACGACGTCGGCACCTCTTGTGCCACCACCAACGCCACCCCCGAGACCTCCTTTGCCCCACGCCACGGGATGAATGCCCCAATGGACTGGACCGGAAACCGGCCAAGCGGCACATGGTGACGCATTGGACACTCTCGAATACGGCCCGAATGCGCCGGTGCACACCCTGTG
This sequence comes from Streptomyces sp. NPDC048612, assembly GCF_043199295.1. NCBI lineage: Bacteria > Bacillati > Actinomycetota > Actinomycetes > Kitasatosporales > Streptomycetaceae > Streptomyces > Streptomyces sp. NPDC048612. Next base: position 504,550 of record NZ_JBICVV010000002.1, on the reverse strand, counting down.
AAGGGCTTTAGCCAAGGCCGAGTTGGTTTCGTACCTGCTTGGGGCGGTTCGTGATCACCGCATCCACGCCCAACTCCTGGCACAGCGCGACATCGTCGGCGTCATTGACGGTCCAGACGTGGACGCGGTGGCCCGCGCGATGCGCCTTGGCGACGTAGTCGGGGTGCGAACGGAGGATGCGTATACCGGGGCCCGCGATGCCGACGCCGGGCGGGAGCCGGCCGTCGCGGTGCCGTGGCGTGAGGAACTGCATCAGGTAGACGCCCGGGATGCAGGGCGCCGCGGCCCGTACGCGGTGCAGGGAGCGGGCCGAGAAGCTCATGACCCGGACCGACGGGGTCCAGTCGGTGCGCATGGCCGGATTCGTGTGCCCGAACCGGGTCAGCAGCTCGACCAGCCGCTCCTCCACCTGTCCGGCCCAGCGCGTCGGGTGTTTGGTCTCGATGGCCAGCTCGACCCGGCGGTCCGCGTCGGCGACCAGCTCCAGCAGCCGCTCCAGCGTCAGGACGGAGGTCCGCTCGGGGTCCTCGTGCTGCCGGTCCGGTGCCTCGTTCGCGAACCCCTCGTCCTTCCAGGAGCCGAAGTCGAGCATGGCCAGGTCGGCGAGCTCCAGGGCGGAGACCGAGCCGCGCCCGTTGGACGTGCGGTTCACCCGCCGGTCGTGCACGCAGACCAGATGTCCGTCCGCGGTCAGCCGGACATCGCACTCCAGGGCGTCCGCCCCGTCCTCGATCGCCTTGCGGTAGGCCGCCAGGGTGTGTTCCGGGGCCTCCTCGGAGGCTCCGCGGTGGGCGATGACGGAAATGGCGGGACGGTCCGGACGGGCGTCCTGGGCAGGGCGTGCAGAGGTCACCGCGTTATCGTGCCATCCGCCGCCGACGGGCCGCCGGGTGTGTATCTGAGGCGGGTAACAGGGGATGCGTCGTTTTTGCCCGGAATAAAGGATGAGGGGACAGTCACAGCCTCGGCTTACGGTGCTCTGACGCGCGGTGGGAAAGGGTGGTAGGGAGACTCGCCCGCACCCGCCCGGCCCGGATCGCCGGACGGGCCCGCGGACGGGACTCACGCACGGCCGGGGTGTGCGGGACGGGACCCGCGGACCAGGGCCGGCGACCCCGGACCGGCGGACCGGGACTCGCCCGTATCGCCGGGATACTTGATCCTGGAGTACCGGGTCCCCCGTCCACCGGCACGAGGAACGGTACGACTCGGTGAGCCGCCTGCGGCCCGCCGGACCGCAAGCACCGCACCACCCGGCGGACCGCCAGGCCCGCCGGAACCGGAACAACCGCATCACCCGGACGCACCCCCAGGGTCCGGCCGAACCGCAAGCCCCGGAAGAAGCGGCCCGCCCCGTGTCCCGGACAGGGATGAGATCCGCGGGGGCAGGGAAGCAGCCTGCCAGGGCCGTGGGCGACGACAGTCATGAAGCTGAGGAGAGAGCTGTGAGCACCGAGAACGAGGGAGCCGCCGTCCCGTCGGAGGCCAAGCCGCCGACCGGGCCGCAGCCGGACAGCGCCCCCGCGTCCGCCTCCGGCGCCCAGACTCCCGACGCCCCGTACGCATCGCCCCCGCCGCCGGGCTTCGCCCCGACCGTCGGCTCGGCCCAGGGCCCCGGGCAGCCTCCGCAGCCCGGCTTCGGCCACCCCGGCGACGACCCCATGACCGAGCAGACCGCCCAGATCCCGCCGTACCCGGGCGCCGCTCACGGCACCCCCGGTGCGGGCGGCGGCTGGGGCCAGCAGCCCCCGTACGGCGGCGACCCCTGGGGCGTGGCCGGCAGCCCCGCGCCCAAGCGGCGTAACGGCGGCTTGATCGCGGCCGTCCTGGTGGCCGCCCTGGTGGCCGGCGGTATCGGCGGCGGCATCGGCTTCTGGGCCGCGGGCCAGAACGACAGCGCCTCGACGACGGTCTCCGCGCCCGGCGACCCCGGGGCGCTGAACCGCAAGCCCACCTCCGTCTCCGGGATAGCGCAGAAGGCCCTGCCGAGCGTCGTGACGATCGAGGCGCAGGGTGCCACCGGCGAGGGCGGCACCGGCACCGGCTTCATCTACGACAAGCAGGGCCACATCCTCACCAACAACCACGTGGTCGCCAGCGCGGCCGGCGGCGGCAAGCTCACCGCGACGTTCTCCAACGGCAAGAAGTACGACGCCGAGGTCGTCGGCAACGCCCAGGGCTACGACGTTGCCGTGATCAAGCTGAAGAACGCATCCGGCGCCCCGCTCAACCCGCTCCCGCTCGGCAAGTCCGGCAATGTGCAGGTCGGCGACGCCACGATCGCCATCGGCGCCCCCTTCGGCCTCTCCGGCACGGTCACCACCGGCATCATCAGCGCCAAGGACCGCCCGGTGGCCTCCAGCGACGGCGGCGGCACCAGCGCCTCGTACATGAGCGCCCTTCAGACCGACGCCTCGATAAACCCCGGTAACTCCGGCGGCCCCCTGATGGACGCCGCCGGCAACGTCATCGGCATCAACTCCGCGATCCAGTCCGCGGGCAACGGCGGTGGCATGGGCGGCGAGTCCCAGCAGTCCGGCAGCATCGGCCTCGGCTTCGCGATCCCCATCGACCAGGCCAAGCGCGTCGCCCAGGACCTGATCAGGACCGGCAAGCCGGTCTACCCCCAGATCGGCGTCCAGGTCGGCATGCGGGACACCGGCAACGGCGCCACCATCGCCAGGACCGGCAACAACGGCTCCAAGGCCGTCACCCCGAACGGCCCCGCCGCCAAGGCGGGCCTCCGCCCCGGCGACACCATCACCAAGCTCGACGACACGGTGATCGACAGCGGCCCCACCCTCATCAGCGAGATCTGGCAGCACAAGCCCGGCGACGAGGTCACCCTCACCTACAAGCGCGGCGGCAAGGAGCACACGACCCAGGTGACCCTGGGCCAGCGCACAGGCGACAAGTGACGCGCTAGTCTGATCCCGCGACACCTTCGCGCCCCGCGCACCGGTGCCGCGGGGAGGCTTGCCCGAGCGGCCTAAGGGAACAGTCTTGAAAACTGTCGTGGCGGCAACGTCACCGTGGGTTCAAATCCCACAGCCTCCGCAGAGGTCAGCGAATTAGCTGGTCAGAAGGGGTGCCCGAGTGGATCGGGCACCCCTTCTGCGTTCGTCCTGGCTCACCAGGTCCGCCTGTATCCCGGCGTTGACCAAGGCGTACGGGCCAGTGGCGGGCCGGGATTCCGGCGGTGGCGGGTGTCCTCACCCGCCCAGCTCCTGCTCGATCAAGGCGTTCGCTCGCGTCTGAGTCCTGTCAGCACCTCGGTGTGAAAGCGGTGGGGCCGGCCACGCTGTGGCCGGCTCGCCCCTCTTTGGTGGTGCCTGAATGTCTCGCGAGCCTTAGCGGGACGAGGGGGAGCGACTGGTGTTGCGGGCTGGCCGTTTCAACTCACGCGCCTCGTAGGGCCTTCCGCCGTGCGTCCCCCTGAAGCGAAGGGGCAGCCCAGTCGGGTCTCTACAGCGGGTTGGTAGGGTGCCTGCCCCTTGAGGTGCGTTGCTTGAGTATGCGTCCTGAGCGAGGGCCACGCCCGCGTAGGCACGCACCGTTTGTGGGTATGGGCGCTATCTCAGATGCTCGATCGAGACGTCGCCCCACTGTTGCGCTATGTATTCGGCGACTAGTCGACGATGACAATGCCCCGCATGATCTTCGCTGCAGAGCAGGACTGCGTTGTTCAGTAGTTCCCGTGGGACGGTGTTCTCAATGTGGCGATGCTTCATCAATTCCAGGAAGCGTTCTTCGTAGGATGTCCAGCTGGCGCCTCGCTTCTTGTAGTCCTCGAGCATGGGCTGGGTTGGCGCCAGATCGACACGATGGGCGTATTGCACGTCGCAGATCTCATGGAGGAAGTACTTCAGATCATCGCGCTTGGCGAAGCCTGATAATTGTGAGACGTTGTTCAGTCGCACGTCGACCAGTGTTGTCACCTCAGCTTTGCGTAGGAGTCCGAAAAACTTCTCTGCGGACTTCTTTGTGAAGCCGATTGTGTATAGTTTCATTTTCCCGACGTCCCGTTGGTGCGGAGCTCCTCATCGACATACGCAATCCGGTGTTCCTGGCGGCTGAGAGCTTCCTGGAGTCGCTCAGTCTGCGTCCGGAATAGTTCTTCCTGATCCAGTCCGAAATCCGCCATCAAGCGTCCCATTGCCGTGACATGGCTCTCGATGTGGCCGTCGCCGTGGATGTGTTCGATGGTGATCCCGTGTTCTTCGAGCGCGCGCGAGACAAGGACACAGCGATGGCATTCAAGTGGTTCTTGTTCAGTGCACATGATGGCGATCCGCTCGTTCTGTGCACCCTTTAGTAGCCGATTGATGCCGCTGACGAAATCCGGGGTCTGGGCGAGGCGGCTGTACTGGACCTGTCCGTCGACATAGCATGTGACGTCTTTCGTGCGCGCGCCGAGTTCCTTCCCGAGGAAGGCGTACTTGATGTCAACCTCGCACAAGCTACGTTTCACTGCATCTCGGTTGAAATGGGGAGTGAAACGGCTTGCGGGTGTCGATCGCACATCGGCGACTGCCGTAACTTCATGCTTGTGAAGTAGGCTTAGGAAATGTGAAGCACTGTGCGTGGAGTGGCCGACGGTAAACACGGTATTCAATGTCATTGCTTGCTGCCTGCTTAAATCTTTGCTCGCTCGATGATGGCTGCCACCAATTTGTAAGCGTGGCCCTTGAATTCCTCGCCGAGACTCACCGTAAGGAAAGATTCGCCCAATTTGTATCGTCCTTCTGGCTTGGCCAGGTATGCCTGTTCGTACTCAGAATCAGTCACCCGCAGCGTGTACCTGTAGCCAGCGTGGCAAAAATGTGCGTCCACGACCAGTTTCGCATCGTCGTACTCCGCGCCAATGACATGCACTTGTAATGTAAGGGAGCTGACGCGTATGAGCTTGAGTGAGTCCGACAAAGAGTCTGCTTCTTCGATCGAGACCCGGTTGTTGATTCCGTTATAGGAGCTATACCCGTTTTCCCATATGGTGTCCGGGGACTGCTCCAGCGTGAGTAGTTTCGCCCAATCGGCCCTGCCGGTCTTCTTCCAGGGGCGGGGATCAAGGAGCCAGTTCTCGCTCTGGTAAGCGCTTGGCTGAGGGCGGAGGAGCGGCATAGAGACAAGATCGAGGACTCTTGGTTCCGATCCATCGGCATATTGGCGCTCGCTTTCACGTACGCCATGGTCCCAGCGGGCGCTGACTGGGCGTATCCACTGCCTCGAACCGTCGTCAACGATGCCCGCGACACATCGGCCCCCATTCTTACGGGAGTTCGCTAAGCACACGAGTGTCTTGGTCATTGTCATGTGTACCCCCATGGCTGAAGAGCTGGCCTGTTCGTGACGGTAACTCAGCGCTCTAGCACAAAGCGACGACTACCGCGGATGTGAGCACCCCTACCAGCCAGGGTTAGGTCGAGAATCTGCGTGCTCGAAGGGGGTCTGACCGAGCCACACGTGATTCATAGCCCAGACTGGCGCTCCCGCCTTGATCACGACTGACCTTCGATTCCGCAGGTCAGAACGAGCCTACGGCGAGATTGCAATGGTCACGCATGCCCTGGCCGGCTAGCGGCGCTGGGCTAGATCGCGTGACCGCGAACTCCGCCAGCCCCATGGGGTTGGGGTAACAATGGCTAGATCCCGACCTGCTCTTGGCGAAGTGATGAGCGGATCTGCGGCGGTCACGGCGTCAGATGGCATCCAGGTTGCTGCGCTGGTGAAGCAGACTGCAGATCTCTCAAGGTCGACTATGGGAGGCCGGGATGGCTGACGAGTTCGTGCAGGGCTGGGACCTTGGGCGCTGTCTGTCGCTTCTGACTGACATTGATGCCTGAGGGGCGTGGGTGAGGGGGCGTGGAGGGGGCAGGCCGCTCCGACGCTCTGAGGTGCTGTGAGCATGGCCCCTCCGGGCGCGAGGAGTGGTGGAGTGGGCTTGGCTGAAAAGCGATTGATTATGGCGAACAAGCGCTGGGATGCTCGTTGGTGAACGTGATCCATACGGGGGAACGGAGTACCACCCTTGAAGACGAAGCTCATTGCGCTTGGTGGCGCTGCGCTTATTGCGACGCTGCCGTTGGCCGCCTCTACGTCTGCCTCTGCCGCGACGGTCTGCCGGAAGGGGTCGGTGTGCACGTGGTCGAAGAATGACTTCGGCGGCACGAAGCGCACCAGTGGCTTGAACCCCTCGCCGGGCTGTTACCCGTGGAGCGGCAAGACGGTCTCCAACCAGAGCAAGAGGAAGATCCGGGTCTACAGCGACGTCTCGTGCTACGGGAAGACCGTCGACATCAAGCCCGGTCACTGGGGGCAGACCAAGCCGGGGGCGACGATCAAGTCCATCGCGGTCCTCGGTCCGTGACCTGCGCTTAGGAGTTACTCGGCACCGCTGACGGCGGACACGGATACGGACACGGCCCCGGCCCTTGCAATCGCGAGGGCCGGGGCCGTTTCTTTGTCCTCAGACTTTGGCGTAGCCCCTTCGGGTTCCGGGGGAGGGGCTGGAGCTTCAGGCGAGTGGTGGTGGCCTGATGTCTGATCAGTCGTCGTCGCCGTCGTGGTCGTTCTGGTCGTCCTGGTCGATGTGCTGGTTGAGGATCTTGCCGTTGGCCGCGTCGATGGTGACTTCGTGGCTCTTGTGGTCCTTGCCGAGGACGTCGACCTCCCAGACGGCGGAGCCGTTGCGGTCGTTGTCGTCGAGGCCGTAGGAGACGACGGTGCCGGGGACGGCCTTCACGGCCTGGTCGGTGGCCTTGCTGTGGCCGATCTTGTCGGCCTTGATCAGGGCCTGGGTCTCGGCGGCGTCCTGGGCGGCGTCGTCGTCGCGGTCGGTGTGCTGGTTGAGGACCTTGCCGTTGCCGGCGTCGATGGTGACGTCGTGGTTCTTGTGGTCCTTGCCGAAGACGTCGACCTCCCAGATGAGGGAGCCGTTGCGGTCCGCGTTGTCGAGCTCGGCCGAAGTCGCGGTGCCGGGGACGGCCTTGAGGGCCTTGGCGGTGGCCTCGGACTGGCTGAGCTTGTCGGCCTTGACCTGCGCGCGGTCCTTGGCGGTGTCGTCCAGGTGGCGCTCGTTCTGGGAGAGCTGGACCGAGGACTGCGGGGCCGGGCCCTCGTCGTCCGCGAAGGCGGTCGCGGCACTCGTGCTGCCGATCAGGGCGACAGCGGCGGCCGTGGCGAGGACGGCGGCGCGGGGGGTGAGGGTGCGCTTGGCGGTGGCCTTCATGGGGACGTTCCTCCGGATCGTGTCGCGGTTGTGTTCTGTCGGTGGGCCCTGTCGCGCCCTTCCGACATTCACCACAGTGCCGATCCGAACCTGAACACAGCCTGAAGTTCTGAAGCGTTCTTCAGGTTGGGGGTGGGGCGATGTCCGTGGCGCCCCTTCCGGGCAGTGTCGACGGTGTCGTTCTCTCTTCAGTCAGTCGTTCTTTCTTCAGCCAGGGGACCGCCTTTGGGCGTTGGCTCCGGGCCTGTGGCGGGCCTTGGGCGGGGCACCGCGGGAGGTTCGCGAGGGGGGAAGCGGAGTGGTTGGTTTCTCTGCCGAATGGCAGATGTGGGGGGTGTGGGGGTGGGGCGAGACTGCGGGGGCGTCCCGGGGAGTGGGCTGTGTGGGCCTGCTGTGGTGGTCGAACGGGGCGTGGGTGGCGACTAGTTGAAGGGGAGCGGGTCATGGGGCTGGTTCGGTTGGGTTCGGTTCGGTGGGTGGGGCTTGCGACCGCGGTGGCGGTGGCGGCGGCGTTGGTGGGGACGGGAGGGGCTGGGGCTGAGGGGGTGGCGGGACTTGCGGTGGGGGGTGACCGGGCTGGTGTTGCTGCGGAGGTGGGGGCGGAGCGGGGGGATCGGTGGGTGCAGGGGTGGGGTGTGGGGGTGCAGCGGCCGATGGGCGGTGATGTGGATGAGGTGGCGAACTGGTCGAGGGAGGGGTTTCGGCGGCAGTCGGTTCGGCAGGTTGTCCGGGTCAGTGCGGGTGGGGCCCGGGTGCGGATCAGGGTGTCGAATCGGTTTGGCGAGGGGCCGCTGCGGGTGTCAGGGGCGGTGGTGGCGCGGTCCGGGGGAGGGGCGCAGGCGTGGCCCGGGACCACGCGGAAGGTGACGTTCCGGCGCTCCGGTTCGACGGTGGTTCCGGTTGGCGGCGAGGCTGTCGGTGATGCGGTGTCGCTGCCGACGTCGCCGTTGGAGAAGCTGGTCGTCACGTTGTACTTCGCCGGGAAGACCGGGCCGGCCACCTTCCACCGTGTCGGGCTGGCGACGTCCTACCGGGCCGACGGCAATCACCTCAACGATGCGTCGGCCGAGGCCTATCGGCAGTCCTCGCAGTCGTCGTACTTCCTCAGCGGGGTCGATGTCTCCGGGCCGTTCCGGGCGAGGCGGAACACCGTGGTGGCGTTGGGGGATTCGGCCACCGACGGGGTGGGGGCCACGGCGGAGGCCGACCGCCGGTATACGGACGGTCTTGCCGAGCGGCTGGTCGCCGGTCGCCGGAAGGTGGGTGTGGTCAATGCCGGTATCGCCGGAAACATGCTGCTGACCAGCAGTTCCTGCTTCGGTGAGAAGGGGGTCACGCGGTTTCGGCGGGATGTCCTGGGCCGGCCGGGGGTGCGTACGGTGATCGTCGAGCTGGGGGGCAATGACATCGGGGCCAACTGGGCCACGGGGGCCTGCTTCCCGTCGTCGCACAAGCCGGTCTCGGCGCGCCAGATCACCGAGGGCTACCGGGCGTTGATCCGGGCCGCGCACGCTCGGGGGATCAAGGTCGTCGGGGCCACGGTGATACCGCTGAGTGGGTATCCGGGCTATTCCGCCAGGGTCGAGCGGCTGCGGGCGCAGGTGAACCACTGGATTCGTACCAGTGGTGCCTATGACGCGGTCGTCGACTTCGACAAGGCCCTGGCGGACCCGGCTCATCCGGAGCGGCCGCGTCCGGGCTATGTCTCTGAGGACGGGTTGCACCCCAACGACGCCGGCTACCAGGCCATCGCCAACGCCTTTGATCTCAAGAGCCTTTGAATGGTGCGGATGGATTGGTTGACCGGGTCACATTTTACGGAGGCATTTGTTGATTTCGTTCGCCGAGAGAGGATTGGCGTTTGGGCAGGCAAGTGGGGTGGTGGGGCGGTAAAATGCCCCGGTCGCGTGGGGATATTCGTGGTGAGTGCTGCTAAGTTGCGAAAACATGCGGGTGCCTGGGAACGCTTCTAGCGTGAGTGTCATGAGCACTCAACAGACAACACAGGACAGGTACTACACGGTGGTTGCGGGTGACACGCTCTCCGGTATTGCGTCTCACTTCCATACCACTGTGAAGCAGCTGCAGATCTGGAACAACATATCGGACCCGAACGTCATCAAGGTGGGGCAGCGGCTGATTGTCGCCAAGGCCTCCGTGGGAGAGCCGCAGCCCGGCGATCCCAGCTTTGTTCCGTTCCCCGGTGCTGAATGGTTCAAGACGCTGCCGACCAGCCCGATCATCCAGATGATGGGGCTGCGCCTCGTGGAGGAAGGGTGCGGTGCGCCCTACGGGTTCAGTGGTCCGGGGCCGAAGTGGAATGACAAGCACCGTCAGGCCTATGCCTCCTTCCAGCGCGCGTTGGGGTACTCGGGCTCGGATGCGGACGGCTGGCCGGGGCGGAGGTCCTGGGATCAGCTGCGGGTTCCGATCCCGGAGGAGGATTACGGCGCTGCGGCTGCGGAGTGAGGCAAGGCGGTCAGGACGGTCGGTGCGGTCAGTGCGGTCAAGGCCGTGCGGTCTCCAGCTCGGCCGGTGCCGGTCAACCCGTAGTGAATAGTGCGAAATCCCTGCCTTGTGGCTGCTGGGTGATATGGCGGCTGTGGGGTGGGGATTCTCGCGTGTCGTGGATTGGGGGTGGGGATTGCTGGGAGGGGGCGCGGTAAAATTGTGGAATCCGGAATTACCTTTCAGATGTGATGCGGAAAGTGGGTAGTCGTTACGGTGGGTGTGCGGAGGGTGGGGAAAGCGGGCGGTTTCCGGCGGGGGGTTGTGGTGATTCGGCGGGCCGAGGGGCGGGATGCTGCGCGGCTGACTCGGCTGGTGCGGAGTTCTCGTGCCTATGAGGGGCGGTATTCCTCGATGGTCGAGGGGTATCGGGTGGGGCCGGACTACATCGAGGCGCACCGGGTTTTCGTCGCCGTGGAGGAACGGGGGGAGGAGGGCCCGGGTGCGGGGGAGGCAGAGCGGGTCCTGGGGTTCTATGCGCTCATGGTCGAGTCGGCCGAACTGGATTTGATGTTCGTGGCGGATCAGGCGCAGGGGTACGGCATCGGGCGCCGGCTGGTCGAGCATCTGCGGGGTGAGGCGCGTCGGGCCGGGCTCGACAGGGTGCGGGTGGTGTCGCATCCGCCCGCTGAGGGCTTCTACCGCAGTGTGGGCGCCCGGCCGGTCGGAACGGTGCGGGCGAATCCGCCCGTGGTGATGTGGGACCGGCCGGAGCTTGCCTTCTTGGTGGAGGCTGAGGGGGAGGCGTGACCTCTGGGGCCGGTGGGAGGCGGGCGGCGGGGCCGGTGCAGGCCCTGGCGGCCCGGGGGTAAATCGCTGGCGAGGCAGGGCCTGCGCGGTGAGTGTGTGGGGATGACGCGTTCATTTGAGGAGCTGGTGGCCGAGGCCGAGGCCGTTTCGGTCGCGGGGTGGGATTTCTCGTGGCTGGCGGGGCGGGCTACGGAGGAGCGGCCCTCGTGGGGATATCAGCGGGCGATGGGTGAGCGGTTGGCGCACGCGTCGGCCGCGTTGGATCTTCAGACGGGTGGCGGTGAGGTGCTCGCCGGGGCGGCGAAGCTGCCGCCGGTGATGGTGGCCACGGAGTCCTGGCCGCCGAATGCCGCCAAGGCCACCGAGCTGTTGCATCCGCTCGGGGCGGTGGTGGTGGCCGATGCGGACGAGCCGCCGCTGCCGTTCGCCGATGCGGCGTTCGACCTGGTCACGAGCCGGCATCCGGTGACCGTGTGGTGGGAGGAGATCGCCCGGGTGCTGCGGCCCGGCGGTCGGTATTTCTCCCAACAGGTCGGGCCGGCGAGTGTGTTCGAGCTGGTGGAGTACTTCCTGGGGCCGCAGCCGGAGCACGTACGGCGGGCCCGTCATCCCGAGGATGCGCGCCGGGCGGCGGAGGCGGCGGGGCTTGAGGTGGTCGATCTGCGCGCGGAGTCGCTGCGGACCGAGTTCTTCGACATCGGGGCGGTCATCTACTTCCTGCGGAAGGTGGTGTGGATGGTGCCCGGCTTCACGGTCGCGGAATACCGGGAGCGGTTGCGGGAGTTGGATGCCCAGATCCGGAAGGAGGGGGCGTTCGTGGCCCGGACGACCCGGTTCCTGATCGAGGCGCGGAAGGTGTAGGGCGGGGCTCTGGGTGCGGGCGTTCGGGGGCGGGGTGTCGGCCCCAGGTGCCCCCAGCCTTGCCCCCCCCCGCTGTGCACCGGGTGGTGTCTCCTCTTGCTTGCGTCTCTTGATCGCGTCCCCTAGCCGTGGCGGGCGGCTGACGCGATCGTCGCCTGGGCCTCTGCCGCGGAGAGGCCGGTGTGGCGGGCGGCCGCGGTCAGGCGGGCGGTGAGTTCCTGGGCGAGGCCGGACTCCTGGGCGCGGCAGGCGGCCCAGAAGAGGCGGGCGTTGCGTTGGCCGCGCGGGGACGCCCGGACGAAGCGTATGAGGGCGGCGGCGGGCTGGGGTGGGACGCCGTACGGGGATTCGCGGTGGGTGGGCGGTGGCGGGGCCGTGAGGAGGGCGAGCAGGGCGTCCGGTACGGGGGCGGGGAGGTGGGGTGCGTCCGGTGCGAGGGTGTAGCGGCCGTGGGTGGTGCGTGAGCCGGGGCCGACGAGGTAGCCGCCCGCGCCGCGGACGTCGATGCCCGGGGCGAGCTTGCCGACGGAGTTCGGTACGGGTGGGGACGGCGGGCCGGTGAACCAGAGGTGGCGGCCGCCGCTGGGCGTCAGGACCGTGACCGTCGGCGGTATCGGGAAGCCGTGCTGTTCGGCGAGGAAGCGGAGGGCGGTGAGGCCGTCGGCGCCGTTCTTGGTGTCGAGATCGATGCCGATGAGGTGGTGCGGGGGCCGGCCGCAGGCGATGCCGTAGCCGGTGGCCCATGGGGCGGCGGCGAACATCCGGCGGACGGTGAGCGGGTCGGTGCTCGCGTCGTGTACGCCGTGCCCGAGCCGGCCGCAGGCGCCGCGGCAGGGAGGGTGCTCCGGGTGCCCGCGGTGCGGGGACCGGATGGCGGGGAGCTTGCTGCGGGTCAGCGGGATGACGGGGTGGCCGGCCTCGGCGGCGAGGAGCGCCTGGGGGAGTGCGGTGGCGGCGGTGGAGGGGTTTTCGGCGGAGGGACTTGCCCGGGGAGTGGAGGGGTTGGGGGCGGTGGGCTCGGCAGGGGCCAGGTCGGGCCGTGAAATGAGTGGGGGGTCGGTGCGGGGGCCCGGTGGCTGATCAGCCCAGGGGTCGAGTGGCCGGTCGGACCGGGTCTCGGGCAGGCGGTCAGCGCGTGCGGCGAGGGGCTGGTCGGTCGGTGGATCGGGCGGGTGGTCGGCCCGTGGATCGGGCCGGTGGGCAGTGGGGGTCCGACATGGCGGCGGTGCATGGCCATGGCTCTATTTTCGTACGGATGTTCGATGAAGGGAAGGGGGCGCGTGGTGCAGTGGCCCGCGCGCCGGGATCGTGGGTGCGCCGGGTGGCGCTCGCCGTCCCGTCGCGGGTGGGCGTGCGGTGGGGTCTGGTGCCATCGCGGGGGTGTGGCCGGGGGTGACGTGTGGGGCAGGGGTTTAAGCCGGGGTTGCTCATGCTTGCGGGGGAATCAGTGCCTCGTGACGGGTTCACCGGGGTTTCGTGGGCAAAGCTGACTTCGCGACGTCGGGAAGAACATCGCGGTGGTTGGCCAACTGCCCGGTGAATAGGGGGAGTTAGAGGAGTCAGCTGTCCAGTGATGGGGGCGGTCCGGGGTGCGGGAGCGGAGGGGGAGGGGCCGGTAGGTCCGGTCGGCGGCCCGCCCGTCGAGGGGGCGTGTCTCGCGGACCCGCAGATTCATACAGCAGGCCAGGGCAGGGCAGGTCGGGCCGAGCCGGAGCAGATCAGGCCGTACTCAAGCAGGCCGGCCCCACAGTTTCAGTGATCCAGAAGTCGTGTTCCGTAGGAGGAAGACACATGGCAAGCACCCGTACCGCCCGCGCGATCGCCGTTGTCGCCGCGCTGCCCTTTGCGGCCGCGCTGTTCACCGGTGTGGCGCAGGCCGACAACGGCGGCTTCGCGACCAGTGGGTCGAGTTCGGCGGCGACGAGCCAGACGGGGACCGGCGTCGGCGGTGACAACCTCGGCAACTCGACGACCGGCCAGCAGGTCGCCAATGGCGCCGGCGCCTCCAACCAGAACAACACCGCGAGCGTGAACGGCACCTCCGGCCCCACGGAGGTCCAGCAGACCAACACCACCGTGAACTTCACCAACGCCGAGTGATCGATCCGGTTCGCCGGGCTTGCCTCGTCGCGCCGGGCCCGCATCGCCGCGCCGGGGCCTTCCCCGCCGCGCGGGGACCCGGCCCGCCGCGCAGGGGTCGCGGCGTTGACCGGTAGGTGAGCGTCAGGGTCGGCACGGAGGGAATGGGGCTTCTCCGGGGTTCACTGCGCCGACCTTGACAGCGAGCGGGTTTCTGACGGACAGTCAGAAACCCGCTCGCTCGTTCGTATGCCCGAACCCAGCGCACCGGGCGTACGGCCACCAGAAGGGGAGGCCGCCGACGTGCACCTCGCCCCCACCGCGCACCTGGAGCGACTGCGTGCCGAACTCCGCTCGTACTTCCGGGAGGTGCTGCCGGACGGGCCGGCCGAGGACGCCGCGGCGCAGCGTGCGGTGCTGCGCCGGATCGGCGCCGACGGCATGCTGGGCCTGGGCTGGCCGACCGCGTACGGGGGGCAGGGGCGCGGCCCCGACGAGCAGTTCGTCTTCTTCGACGAGGCGTACCGCGCGGGCGCCCCGGTCTCGATGGTCACCCTGAACACCGTCGGTCCGACCCTGATGAAATACGGCACGCAGCAGCAGAAGGACTACTTCCTGCCGCGCATCCTCAGTGGGGAGATCGTCTTCGCGATCGGCTACACGGAGCCCGAGGCCGGTACCGATCTCGCCGCCCTCCGCACCCGCGCGGTGAAGCAGCCGGGCGAAGACGCGACGAGCACCGCCCGCGCCCCCGAAGGCGCCGCGGACACCGCCCCCACCCCCAAGGACCCCACCCCCCAAGCCCCCCACTGGCTGATCGACGGCGCCAAGAGCTTCACCAGTAACGCCCATCGGGCCGACTGGATCTGGCTCGCCTGTCGTACCGACCCGGAGGTGCCCAAGCACCGAGGCATCTCGATCATCCTGGTGCCCACCGACGCCCCGGGCTTCTCGTGGACGCCGATCGAGACCGTTGGCGGGCTCACGACCACCGCCACGTACTACGACGGGGTGCGCGTCCCGGCCGGGAACCTCGTCGGGGCGGAGAACTCCGGCTGGCAGCTGATCACCAATCAGCTCAACCACGAGCGCGTCGCGCTGGCCGCTCTCGGCATGCAGGCCGAGGACGCCTTGGGCGCGGCGCTGGCGTACGCCCGGACGCCGGACCGGGAGACCGGTGGGCGGCCCGCCGACCGGCCATGGGTGCGGTCGCGGCTCGCCGAGGCGCACGCCCGGCTGGCCGCCACCCGGCTGCTGAACTGGCGGCTGGTGGGCGACGTGGGCGCCGGGACGCTCAGCCCCGGCGACGCCAGCGGCGTCAAGTTCGCGGGGACGGAGAGCACCGTCGAGGTCTACCGGATCTGCCAGGAGGTCGCCGGGGACGCCGCCCTGGTACGGGCCGGTTCGCCGGGCGTCCTCGGGGACGGGGAGCTGGAGCGGATGAACCGTGCGGCCCAGATCAACACGTTCGGGGGCGGAGTGAGCGAGGTCCAGCGGGAGATCGTCGCGACGATGCGGCTGGGGATGCGGAGGGGGCGGCGATGAGCCCGGTGCAGCTCACGTACGAGCAGCTCAAGGCCTATGAGGGGCGGCCCACTTCGGCCGCCGGTGTGGGCAAGGACCTGGTCAACGAGCCGATGATCCGGCACTGGTGCGAGGCCGTGGGCGACACCAGCCCCGCCTACCGGGGCGCGGACGCCATCGCGCCGCCGACCATGTTGCAGGCCTGGACGATGGGCGGCCTCTCGGGGCACGCGGACCGTTCGGGGGCGTACGACGAACTGTCCGGGCTGCTGGACAGTGCCGGGTACACCTCCATCGTGGCCACCGACTGCGAGCAGGAGTATCTGCGGCCGCTGCGGCCCGGGGACCGGATCACCTTCGACTCGGTGATCGAGTCGGTGTCGGAGCGCAAGACCACGAAGCTGGGCGCCGGGCACTTCATCACCACCCGGATGGACATCCACGCGGACGGCGTGCCGGCCGGAACGCATCGCTTCCGTGTCCTCAAGTACGCCCCGGCCGCACGGCCCGCCAAAACGGAGGAGCCGCCGAAGGCACCCCAGCAGCCCCGGGCCCGGCGCCCCCGTCCCGTGATCAACCGTGACAACGCCGGCTTCTGGGAGGGCGTCCGCGCGCACCGGCTGCTGATCCAGCGCTGTACGGGCTGCCGGGTGCTGCGCTTCCCCTGGTTGCCGGGGTGCAATGCCTGCGGCTCACCGGAGTGGGACACCGTCGAGGCGAGCGGCGCGGGGACGGTCTTCTCGTACGTCGTGATGCACCACCCGCCGTTCCCCGCCTTCTCGGTGGGGGACGGGCCGGGCGAGGGGGCGGGCGCCGCCACCGCGGCCTCCTACGCGGTCGGCCTGATCGAGCTGGCGGAGGGGGTGCGGATGGTCAGCAACATCGTCGGCATCCCCTGCGACAAGGTGCGGATCGGCATGCCCGTACGGCTCGAATTCTTCTGTGCGGATGAGGAGTTGGAGCTTCCGGTCTTCCGGGTGATCGAGGGGGGTGAGGGGTGAGATGGACTTCACGCCCACGCCGGAGCAGACGGCGGCCGGTGAGCTGGCCGCGGAGATCTTCGGCGATCTGTCCACACCGGAGCGCCTCGCCGCGTCCGGCGGCGGTATCGACGCCGACCTGTGGAAGGCGCTGTGCGCGGCCGGGCTACCGGGCGCGGTGGAGGAGACCGGCCTGCTGGGGCTCGTCCTGATGCTGGAGGAGCAGGGGCGTACGACGGCGCAGGTGCCGTTCGCCGCGACCTGTGTGTACGGCCTGCTGGCGGTCGGCGCGCACGGCACCGCGGAGCAGCGGGCGCGGCTGCTGCCGGCCCTGCGGGCCGGTGAGGCGGTCGCCACCGGGGCCTTTCCGGCACGGCGGGGCGGTGTACGGGCGGACGAGGCGCGGGGCGGCGGGGCGCCGGGCGACGACAGGGCGGCGGGCGACGGGACGGCGCGGCTGAGCGGTCTCGTCCCCGTGGTGCCGTGGCTGGGCCCGGCCACCCACGTCCTGGTGCCGGACGGGGCCACGCGGGCGCTGTGGCTCGTACGCACCGATGACGCCGGGGTACGGCGGGAACCGGTCGAGACCACCGCGCCGTGGTCGGGCGGCCGCCTCACCCTGGACGGGGCGCGCGCCGAACGGCTGGGCGGCCCCGGCCTCACCGGGGACGGCGGGCCGGCCGAACGACGGGGCCGCAGCCGCCGTACCGACGCCCACGCCGACGCCCACGCCGACTCCCATGACGCCCCCGCCCATGACGCCCCCGCCCATGACGCCCCCGCCCACGCCGACGTCCTGGCTCTCGCCCGTATCGCCTTCGCCGGTCTGCAGGCCGGGGTCTGCGCCGGCTCCTTGGCGCGTGCGGTGTCCCACACGACCACCCGTGAACAGTTCGGCCGGCCGCTCTCCACGAACCAGGGTGTGCTGCTGCGCGCCGCCGACGCCCATATGGATGTCGAGGCCATCCGGCTCACCGCCTACGAGGCGGCCTGGCGCCGGGACGCGGGCCTGGACGCCGGACCGCAGGCGCTGACCGCCGCCTGGTGGGCGTCCGAGGCGGGCACCAGGGTCGTGCACACCGGCCAGCATCTGCACGGCGGTATCGGCGCCGACGTCGACCACCCCGTCCACCGGCACTTCCTCTGGGGCCGACAGCTCGCCGGATACCTCGGCACGGGCGCCGAAGTCCTGGAGGAGCTGGGGGAGTTGCTCACCGGGGACGACGGGGACCCCGACCCGGGCCCCGACCCGGGCCCCGACCCGGGCCCCGACCCGGGCCTCGACCCGGACGGGCCGACCGCACCCGCCCGCCCGATCCCAACCCCCCGGACGGAGGCCCCATGACAACCGGCGACGCCACAGCCCCGGACACGACAGCCGCCGACGCCAGGCCGGGCCACGCCAACCCCGGCGACGAGCTCCCCGCCCTCACCATCCCCCTCACCCGCACCCTGATCGTCGCCGGAGCGGTCGCCTCCCGTGACTACCAGGACGTGCACCACGACCCCGAGGCGGCCCGTGCGAAGGGCTCCCCGGAGATCTTCATGAACATCCTCACCACCAACGGGCTGGTCGGCCGCTACATCACCGACCACTTCGGTCCCCGCTGCACCCTGCGCAAGGTCGCCATCCGTCTGGGTGCCCCCAACTACCCGGGAGACACCATGGTGTTGCGTGGCACGGTCACCGAGGTGAGGGACGGTACGGCGGTGGTGCGGGTCGTCGGGGCGAACGGCCTCGGCAACCACGTCACCGGCACGGTCACCGTGGGCCTCCCTGAAGGCGCCCCTGAAGGCGCCCCTGAAGCCGTCCCGGAAGGCGCCCCCGAAGCCCTCCCGGAGGGCACCGCATGAGCGTCCACCGTCCCGACTCCCTCGGCGGCCGGGCCGCCATCGCCGGCATCGGCGCGACCGAGTTCTCCAAGGACTCCGGCCGCAGCGAACTCCAACTGGCCGTCGAGGCCGTCCGCGCCGCCCTCGACGACGCCGGGCTGACGCCCTCGGACGTCGACGGTCTGGTCACCTTCACCATGGACACCAACCCCGAGATCACCGTCGCCCAGGCGGCCGGTATCGGTGAGCTGTCGTTCTTCTCGCGGGTCCACTACGGGGGCGGCGCGGCCTGCGCCACCGTCCAGCAGGCGGCCCTCGCGGTCGCCACCGGCCTCGCCGAAGTCGTCGTCTGCTACCGCGCGTTCAACGAGCGCTCGGGCCGCCGCTTCGGCTCCGGTGTGCAGCAGCGGGAGCCGTCCGCCGAGGGCGCGGCGCTCGGCTGGAACCTCCCCTTCGGCCTGCTCACCCCGGCCTCCTGGGTCGCCATGGCCGCCCAGCGCTACCTGCACACCTACGGGCTGACCCCGGACGCCTTCGGCCCGGTCGCCGTCACCGACCGCCGCCACGCCGCCCGCAACCCGGCCGCGTACTTCCACAACAAGCCCATCACCCTCGCCGACCATGCCGCCTCCCGCTGGATCGTGGAGCCGCTGCGGCTGCTGGACTGCTGCCAGGAGACGGACGGCGCGCAGGCGATCGTGGTGACCTCGCCCGAGCGGGCCCGTGCGCTGCCGCACCCGCCGGCGCTGATCAGGGCCGCGGCGCAGGGCGCGGGCCGCGCGCAGGAGCAGATGACCAGCTTCTACCGCGACGGTCTGACCGGCCTCCCCGAGATGAACGTGGTCGCCCGCCAGCTCTGGCGCACCGCCGCTCTCACCCCCGCCGACATCGACGTCGCGATCCTCTACGACCACTTCACCCCGTTCGTGCTGATGCAGCTGGAGGAGTTCGGCTTCTGCGCGCCCGGCGAGGCCTCGGACTTCGTCGCCGCGGACACCCTTCCCCTGAACACCCACGGCGGCCAGCTCGGCGAGGCCTATCTGCACGGCATGAACGGCATCGCCGAGGCCGTCCGCCAGCTCCGCGGCACCTCCGTCAACCAAGCCGGCACCCCCGCACATGTGCTGGTCACAGCGGGTACGGGGGTGCCGACCTCGGGGCTGGTCCTCGGCGCGGACGGCGTGGGCGGTGCGTGACGACGGGCGCCGCCCGAGCGCTTCGCGACCGCCGTCATCCGGCACCGCCGTCACCCGGCGGCCGGCCCACGGTCCGGCGACAGCTCCGGACGGCTCGCCGACAGCCCCGGACCGCTGAGCACCACCGCGCCCGCGATCAGGCCGAACATGACGCACTCCAGAACGGCCTGTACCGGCAGCCCCACGAGGTACATGTCCGGGGTGTCGAACCCGGGGTCGAAGTAGGCAGCCCCGGGGTAGAGGATGGCCGCTGCCTGGCTGACCCAGTACAGGGCGGCGAAAACGGTCGCGGCGTAGAGGTTGGTGCGGGCGTCCCCGCGGCGGCGCCAGGTGAAGTACAGGGTGGCCAGGGCGAGCAGGGTGCCCATCGCCATGGTCTGGCCGTTGTGGAACCTCGCGTGCGGGGTCCAGAGCGGGGTCAGGACGTGGGTCTCGTTCCAGTCCGCGAGGTACGGCGAGATCCCGGTGACGACCGCGACCACGGTGAGCAGCACTTTCCCGGCCGTCGCACGGGCCCTGGTGGTCTTCGTACGGTCGGCGTCGGTGCGCTCGGCGGAGGTGCTGGACATCGCTGAAAGCCTTTCGTGGCAAGGGAGTTGGAGAGAGGGGGCGGCGGGCCGCGCAGGATCGGGCGTCGCCGGATGCGCCGGCGTCCGACCGTGACGGTGGTGTCCGACCGTGGCGGTGGTGTCCGACCGTGACGGGGGTGTCAGGCCGTGGCGGTGGCAGTGGAGGCCGGCGCGCGGCCGGTCGCGTAGCGGTACGAGGCGGCGATGACCTTCTTGGCCACCTCCACCTCCGCCGCGTCGCGCGGGGCGTAGAGCATCACGACGTTGATGCCGAGGTGGTGGAGCGGGTGCCTCTCGCCCCACCCGGAGGCGAGGAACGTGGCGTGGTCGGCCGGGTCCAGGGCCAGGTGCAGGCTGCCGTCGGCGTGCAGATGCGCGAACTCCGCGTCACCGCGCGGCGGCAGGAGGCGGGCGCCGGCGGCCGGTGCGACGCCGTCGAGGAACACCGCCCAGCTGCTCGGGGCGGAGATCTCGCTGCGGCCTGTGGCGATGTGCGGCAGCGCCGCGGCCATCCAGTCCCGCAGTTCCGCCCTGAGGTGGGCCGGGCTGGTCTGGGTGAGCTGGAGGTGCGGGACCTCGGGGCCGGTCTCGGGCCGGTCGCCCGCCCGCTCGGGGAGTGCCGGGAAAGTCATGGTGCTGCTCCTTCCAAGGGGGTGCCGCGCCTGCGCCTCAGGCGGCGGCAGCTCCGGCGATCCGGCCGCTACCGGCTCGCTCTCCCTCCACGCTACTTTCCTGGAGATACTGGTTACCTCCAGGAAAGTGCCCCCTCGGCCGGGCGGCACCCGCACCGCGGCCGCCGCCACGTCGCAGCCGCCCAAGACGTCACAGCGACCGCGGCCGCCCATGGGCACCCAAGGCACAGAGATCCCCCACAGGACGGACCACGAGAGCAGCGAGCAGGCACGTGCCCCGGACGCAACGCCTCAAGGGAAAGCCCGTCGACAGGCCGTCGAGCTGCGGCTCCGCCATCAGACCGGCGCACCGAACCGGGTTCCCCGCTGTCCCCCTTGAGGAGGTAGGGCAGGCGTCACCCGTACAACTTGAGACGGAGAGGCCTTCGGCACCTGGGGGCGATCCGGCAACCCGCCCGCGCTCCTAGCGTGGTGCCCATGACCACGCCAGTGTGCACCAGCGCTTCGACCGCCGCTGTGTTCCCGACGTTCTCGTCCTACCTACGGGCCCGGGGGCCGGTCCTGCTGCGCACCGCGCGGTCGCTGTCACCCAACCCCAACGACGCCGAGGACCTCCTCCAGACGGCGCTGACCAAGACCTATGTGGCCTGGGACCGGATCGAGGACCACCGCGCCCTGGACGGCTACGTCCGCCGCGCGCTGATCAACACCCGGACCTCCCAGTGGCGCAAGCGCAAGGTCGAGGAGTTCGCCGTCGACGAGCTGCCGGAGCCGGACCCGCTGCCGGCGCCCGACCCGGCCGAACTCCAGGGTCTGCGCGACGCGATGTGGCGCGCGGTGATGCGGCTGCCCGCCCGTCAGCGGGCCATGGTCGTCCTCAGGTATTACGAGGACCTGAGCGAGGCCCAGACCGCCGAGATCATGGAGGTCTCGGTCGGCACGGTCAAGAGCGCCGTCTCCCGCGCACTGGCCAAACTCCGGGAAGACCCGGAACTGACCATGCTCTCGTCCTGATCCGGACACCGGGGCGGCCCCCGTCGGGCACACTCGGCGCATGCAGCCTCCCCACCCACCGGCCCCGGAGCCGACCCCACCGCCGAAGCCCGAGCAGGCTCGTTGACCTCGCGTCCTCCGGTGCCGGAAGAAGCCCTCGGCGATCTGCTGGACCAGATCGCCGGGCACCTCGGTTCCCCGGTCCCCGCCGACCTGCGGGCCGCCCTGCGCGCCGTACCCCGTCACCTCTTCCTGCCGCCCACCCTGTGGCTGCGCGACGGGAGCGGCGACTACCAGCCGTGTGAGCGGGAGAGCACCCCCGAACGCTGGTGGCGCGCGGCTTACCGCGACGTTCCGCTGGTCACCCAGTTCGCGGACGGTCCCGACGGCACCCGCGCCCCGTCCTCCTCCGCGTCCATGCCCAGCGTGGTCGTACGGATGCTGATGGCGCTCGACGCCCGCCCGGGGCACGCGGTGTTGGAGATCGGTACGGGCACCGGGTTCAACGCGGCCTTGCTCTCGTTCCTCTGCGGGGCGGAGCGGGTGACCTCGCTCGACGTCGACCCCGAACTGACGCGCCGCGCACAGCGGGCCCTGAAGGCCAGCGGGCAGCAGCCGGACGTGATCTGTGCGGACGGTGCGGGCGGCTGGCGGCCGAACGCCCCCTACGACCGGATCATCGCCACCTGCTCCGTCCGCACCGTGCCCCTCCCCTGGCTGGAACAGACCGTGACCGGCGGTCGCCTCGTCATCCCGTGGGACACCCCCTGGTGCAACTACGGGACGCTCCTCGCCACGAAGCGGGCCGACGGGACCGCCGAGGGCACGCTCGCTCCGTACGGTTCGTTCATGCTGATGCGCGCCCAGCAGGTCGAGGCGGAACTACGGGGCGCCATCCCCCACGCGGGCCAAGACCCCGAGCGCTCCACAACAGGCCTGTCGCCCTGGGCCGTTGCGGGGAACGACCTCGACGCGCAGACGTACATCGGCCTGCGCGTGCCGGGCGCCTGGCACCTGTGGGACACCGAGCCGGACACCGCCCACACGCGGCTCTGGCTGGCCGACGGCCTGACGGACAGCTGGGCCTGGGTGGACTACGACGGACAGCAGGCGTCGGCCTTCGCGGTGGCCCAGTACGGCGCGAGGAAGCTGTGGGACGAGGTGGCCGGGGCGTACGAGGAGTACGTGGCCACCGGCCGGCCCGGCGTGGGCAGGCACCGGCTGCGGATCATCCCTGACGGGCGGAGTACGCGCCTTGAGGTGAGGGTCCCGGCTTGACCTTCCGGCCTCCGTAGCGCGCCGGTGTCGTGCCCACGTGCCGGGTGAAGTGCCGGTGCAGATGGGCCTGGTCGTGGAAGCCGACGGCTGCCGCGACCTCCGCCGGGCGTGTGCCGTCGAGCAGGAGTCCCCGGGCCCGCTCGATGCGCTTGCCGGTCAGGTAGGCGTGCGGCGGCAGGCCGTAGGTCTGCTTGAAGCAGCGGATCAGGTGGGTGGGGTGCGCGTGCAGGAGCGCGGCGGCCTCCTCCAGCGACATCCCGCCCGTCAGCCGGGAGTCCAGCAGCTCCCGCAACGCCGTGGCCAGCCGGTTCGCCTCCCGGCCCGGCATGCGCGGCGGCCGCAGCGCGTCCAGGTGACCGTGCAGCAGCCGTTCCCGGATGAAGGACAGCCGGGACTCCGCCTCGAACCCGTCGCCCGGGTGCCCGAGGGCCGTGTGCAGCTGGTGGATGCGGTGGCGCAGCAGCTCGTCACCGAAGACCGGGCCGTCCACCGCCCGGCCGGTCAGCTCCTCGGGGAGCACGCTCGTGTCGAGGTAGAGCACCCGCTTGCGGAAGCCGGTCGCCGTGACTGTCCGCCCGTCGTGCGAGACACCGGGCGGCAGCAGGACGACCGTGCCGCTGCCGGTCGCGTCATGACGGTGGCGGTCCAGGGCGAAGTCGACCGCCCCGTCGTTGAGGATCATCAGGGCCCAGGTGTCGTGCGTATGGGCCGGATACGCGTGCTCGGTGAAGTGCGCGTGGAACACCTCGGCGATACCTGGCACGGACGGGCGCCAAGCGCTGATCGTCGTACGGGGCGGGCCGGCTGTCATGCCAGGAACGTACAAGACCGCCGGATAACGGGCACGGCAGTCTCACAGCATGAGCCCCTCACCCGCTTCCCCCGTGCCCGTGCCCGAACCTGTCAACCTCGCCGACGCGCTCGCGCAGTTCAGCGATCTCTGGTCGCAGAAGAAGATCGCCCAGCTCAACGACTACGAGGTCAAGCTCGCCAAGCTGAAGGGCGAGTTCGTCTGGCACCGGCACGACGACACCGATGAACTGTTCCTGGTCCTCAGCGGCCGGCTCACCCTCCAGCTCAGGGACGGCGATGTCGTGCTCGGGCCCGGCGAGCTGTACGTGGTCCCGCAGGGCGTCGAACACTGCCCACTGGCGGACGAGGAGACCGCCATCCTGCTCTTCGAGCCGGTCGGTACGCCCAATACGGGCGACGCGGGAGGGCCGAGGACCAAGGCCCCCGAGCCCCTCGCCTGACTCAGCCCTGCCCGGCGGCGTAGGCGACGAAGTCGGCCCAGGCGGTGGGCCGGAGATGCAGGTGCGGCCCGTGGGGGTTCTTGGAGTCGCGGATGTGGATGGTGGAGGGGGTGGGGGCGACTTCGAGGCATTCGTTGCTGTTGCCGTTGTCGCTGTGGCTGCTCTTCTGCCAGGCGACTTCGAGGCATTCGTTGCTGTTGCTGTCACCGCTGTAGCTGCTCTTGAACCAGGACAGCTCGGGGCCGATTCCGGCGGAGGGCTTCAGGGGCATGTCTCTCCCAGCACTTTCTCGATGAAGGCCAGTGACTCCCGGGGCGTGAGAGCCTGGGCACGGATGGTTCCATAGCGCAGCTCAAGGACCTGGATCTCCTTCGGGTGGGAGACGCGGCGACTGCCGAATTGGCCCTCGGAGTGGCCCACAACTGAGCCGTCACCGAACTTGAGCAGCTGAATCCGGCCGCCCATTCCTGCATGGTCCTCGCGGTTCGTCGGCATCACTTGGATCTCGACGTTCCGCAACTGACCCACCTCCAACAATCGTTCGAGCTGCGGGCGCAGGACCATTGTGCCTCCGAGGGGACGGCGAAGCGTCACCTCTTCCTGAACAAACGTGAGCGCTGGAGGGGGCGTCCTGTCGAAGATCGAGTGTCGGGTCATGCGGGCGGATACCTCACGGTCCACCTGATCCTGCGTCCACGCGGGACGTCGCATCTCGAAGAGCGCCCGCGCATACGTCTCGGTCTGCAACAGCCCATGTAGGTTGTGGTTTTCGTACGAGCCCAGCTCGACTGTCTCGGCCTCCCACCTGGTCAGATCCCGCACCTTCTTCGGGTACCGGGCCTGCTCCACGTCCTTCTTCATCGCGGCGATCTTGCCGCTCGCCCC
Source organism: Streptomyces sp. NPDC048612 (assembly GCF_043199295.1). NCBI lineage: Bacteria > Bacillati > Actinomycetota > Actinomycetes > Kitasatosporales > Streptomycetaceae > Streptomyces > Streptomyces sp. NPDC048612. Next base: position 479,981 of record NZ_JBICVV010000002.1, on the reverse strand, counting down.
CAGCACCTCATCGGCCTTGTCGAGCAGTTCAGGGCGAGGAATACGTACACCTCGCTCGATCTTGTAGATCAGGTTCTCCCCGTACCCGACGGCCGCCCCGAACTCCGCCGGGCGCATCCCCGCCGCCTCCCGCCACATTTTGAGCTGGCGCCCGACCGCTTCGACAGCGGCCTGTGCATCGTTTTCCGGATCAAGCTCCCAACCCGTCTCGTCCGCACCGTCAACACTCATCCACTTCCACCTCCTGGACAGCGGGGACGCCTCTGGACAACCCGTGGACATCACCATGAGTACTGGCGTCATCACTATTCAGCGTAAGCACGGGCGACCACGCTGAGTGACATGAATCAGGAAATCGCCGAGTACAAGCTCCAGTTCAGGGTCCAGCTGTCCGCCACCCGCCGGGGCGCTCGTCTGGCGCGGCTGCTGGCCACGGAGGAACTGCGCTCCTGGGGCCTGCCGTTCGAGTCCCCGGCGCATGTCATCGCCGAGCTGGCCACGAACGCCGCCACGCACGGGCAGGTGCCGGGCCGGGACTTCCGTCTGGCCGTGTTGTCTGACGCGGACACGCTCCGTATCGAGGTGACGGACGCGCGCGGCGACCGGCTCCCGGCCCGGCCCGCGCCGGGCGTACGGGACTCGGGGCACGGCCTGGTGGTGGTCGAGGCGCTCGCCGACCGCTGGGGGACCACGCAGGGCCCGTTCCCCTGCAAGACGGTCTGGGCGGAATTCGACCTGCCCATGTGGGGCCGGTGAGGCGGCTGACCGCCCGTCAACCGGCGGCCGGGAAACCGGGCTCCGGCTCGCCGAACGCCGGGGTTTCGGCCCGTAAAAGACCCATAACCGCAGGCAGAGAAACCCACCCCACCCAGCCCAACCGGCCCCGCTGCACCGCGCCGTCACTCACGCGGGTGATACATGACCGGAGGATTGGCTTCCGCAGCCGCCGTGCATGCACTCTCGGCAGCAGCACCCCCCGAACACCGCCGAACACCCCCGAAAGCCCGCACACATGCGACGGCCCCCGGCCGGGACTGGCATCCCGATCGAGGGCCTGACCAACAAGGAAGTCGACACCTTCCCCATGGCTGAAGAGAAGCCTAATGCGCCTGCGCGCGACCGGTACGCGATTCGCCGATCCCCGGAACCGTTCCCGTCCCCGTCCCCGTCCCCGTCCCCGTCCGGCGTCCGCCAGGTCACCGAATTCCAGGACCCCGGCTACACGATCGTCGGCAACCACCTCACCCAGCACCGTTCGCTGTCGGGCCTGGCGATCGGGCTCGCCGCGCACATCCAGTCGCTGCCCGAGGGCGCGCCGGTCGACATCCGTACGCTCGCGAAGCGGTTCCCCGAGGGGCGGGCCCGGATCGCCGCCGCTCTAAGGGAGTTGGAGGCGTACGGGTACCTCGAACGGGTCCGTCAGCGCACCGACGACGGGCGGATGGTCACGGTCACGCTCTCGTACAACAACCCGTCGGCCACCCGCGCCCGCCGCGCCCGCGAGTCCGCCGAACAGGCCAAACGCCACACCGCCACCGCACCACCCCGCCCGTCGCCGGACCCGGCCCGCACCCCGACTCCGGCCCCGAAGCCACCCCACGCACGAACCGGCCCCCACCCCGTACGACCAGAGGCTCCCCCCGTACGGGCCGAGCCCCAACCCGTACGGGCAGGGACTCACCCCGTACGGGCCGAGCCCGCGCCGCCACCGTCCGAGTCCGAGTCCCCGCCCCCGCCCGAGCCCCGCACCCGCGCCCACCACACCCCGGCGTCCGCCCTCCTCGCGAACCTCCGGCGGGACGATCCCCGCCTGCTGCTCTCCGTACGGGACATCCAGCGCCTCACCCCGCCCGTAGCCGCCTGGCTGGAACGCGGGGCCACCCCGGACGCCGTACGCGGCGCGCTGACGACCGGCCTCCCGGCCACCCTCCGCCACCCGGCCGCCCTGCTCGCCCACCGCCTCACGGACCTCCTCCCACCACCCCTGCCACCCACGCCCCCGGCGGCCCCCGCCCGCGCCCACCCGTCCCCGCTCCAGACCTGCGACGGCTGCGACCGCGCCTTCCGCGCCCCGACCCCGGGCCGCTGCCGCGACTGCCGCCACCCGGCGGCGGAGACCTGTGGCACCGAGTCGCCATAGTTGCCCTATAGTTTGCCTATGGCATCGACGACGATTCAGGTACAGCGGGAGACTCGTGATCACCTCGCTGAGCTCGCCAAGGAGCGAGGCGTGAGTATCGGCCAGCTGGTCGAAGCGCTTGCCGCCCAGCAGCCGACTGCGGCGCAGCGGGCAGAGCGGCTGTCCGCCGACCGGGAGGTCGTGCGCCGCATGATGGGTGTGGACATCCCCGACGAGGAGTTCGAGCAGGCGCCCGATGTGCTCGGCAATATCTACAAGATCGCTGCCGAGAAGGTCCGGGCCGCCAGGGGTACCGCAGCGTGATCATCCTCGACACCAGCGCCGTCAGGGCACTCGCCGGCGGTCACAAAACGCTGAACCTCCTGGCCGGCAACATGGCGGAGACGCCCGGCGAACGCCTCAGCATCCCCGCCCTGTGTCTGACCCAGGCCGAAGCCGGTGAAGAGAGCCTCTCGCAGCGCGTCCTCGCCTTCTCCTCCGTGGCCGTCGACAGCCTCGACACGATGGCCGCCGTCAGCGTCGGCACCATGATCCGCGACGGCTACGGCGGCCCCGACACCTGCCACGCCCTGTACTGCGCTCTGCCGCGCCCCGAGTTCACCGGCATGTCGATCCTGCTGACCGGCAACGAGGACGCCTACCCGCCCGGCGTGGTCACCGTCGACATCGACTCACCCGGAATGCTGGGCTTCCACTGACCCGGTGCCCGTGGCGCCTATTTCCCCGCTCCGCAGCCTTTCGCCCCCTCAGATATACGGACATGGCGTATCAGTCGGCCCGAAGTCGGAAGATCAACTGCACGCGCGGATTTCACAGAATCATCAAGATCAAGATCCCCTTGGCGGGGTTTCCCCAGCGCAGCACGGCAAGTACGTTCGTGAGAGCAAAGAGCGCGCGGCATCTGACCAATGCCCGTGCCGGATGATGAAGTTGAATCGGGGAAATTCAATGACGAGCGCCAAGGTCGCATTCACTGTTCTCTGGGCCGGTGTGCTGATGGCGGTGGACAGCTTTCTCGATGGCTTCACCTGGGCTCAGTACCTGGCGATATTCGTCCTCGCCGGGCTTTACGCCTTTACTGTCGACAAGCTTCCGGTGAGCCGGGGCAAGAGCGCCCGCGAAGGGCCCTGAGGCGGAGGGGGCTCGGCGCCCCGTGTCAGGGGTGCCGGGGCCGGCCGGGACGGTTCAGGTCCCCCGGCTCACCATCAGCCTGCCTACCGACGCCTCCAGTTCGGCGATGCGGTCGGCCAGGCGCGCCTTGTCGGAGCCCTGGGCGTCGCGCAGCAGGAGTTCCACCTCGGCGAGCTGGCCGGCGATCTCCGCGAGGCGGGACGCGTCGCCCGCGCCGGTGACCGGTGGCGGGGACGGCTCGGGCGGCGGTGGGGCGCCGGGGCCCTCCGGCGGGAGGGGAGGATGCCCGGCCTGCGAACCGGGTTCCCCGGGTGGCTGCGGTTCCGGGGGCTCCTGGGGCGGGGGAGGTGAGGCGGGGGCCGAGGCCGACACCACGGGGGTGGGCGGCGCCGTGTCCGTACCGGCCATGGTCGTGGGGGCCGCCGGGCCGGGCGGTGCCCCTTCGCCGCCGGGGCGCTCGTCCGAGGTCAGCAGACGCTTCAACTGGTCGGCCTGGGAGGCCAGTTGGCGGTTCTTGCGGTGCAGCTCCAGGAAGACGTTCACCTTGGTGCGCAGCAGCCAGGGGTCGAAGGGCTTGATGAGGAAGTCGGCGGCGCCGACCGTGTAGCCGCGGTAGGCGTAGTTCGGGTCGACCGAGGCGCCGGTGAGCAGAATGATCGGGACGTCCTTGGTCTGGTCGAGGCCCTTGATGTTGGCGGCGGTCTCGAAGCCGTTCATGCCCGGCATCAGCACATCGATGAGCACCACCGCGAACTCCTCGCGGAGCATGGCCTTGAGGGCCTCCTCGCCGGAGCGCGCACGGACCACCTTCTGGGTGAGGGAGCCCAGCACGGCCTCCAGCGCGACCAGGTTCTCCTCCATGTCGTCGACGATGAGGATGCTGGGTGAGGTGTCGGGTGTCGTCATGATTCCTGCCCCGTCGTTCCCTGGTCGTCCTGGCCGCCGCTGCCGTCGGCAGGGGAGGTGTCGGGGGTGTCCGGATCAGGGTGCGGCGACGGATCGCCGGCCTCCGGGTCGAGGAGACGGCAGATCACGGACAGCAGCCGGTCGACGTCCACCGGCTTGGGGATGTAGTCGTTGGCCCCGCTCTCGATGGCCTTCTCGCGGTCGCCCGGCATGGCCTTCGCGGTGAGCGCGATGACCGGCAGGTCAGCGAACCGGGGTGCCTGGCGGATCGCCTTGATCATCTCGTAACCGTCCATTTCCGGCATCATGATGTCCATCAGCACCAGCGACACATCCGGTGTCCGGTCGAGGACTTCCAGGCCCTCGCGGCCGTTCTCGGCGTATTTCACGCTGATGCCGACCCGGCCCAGTACGTGCGTGAGCGCGAAGACGTTGCGGATGTCGTCGTCGACGATGAGGATGCGGCGCTTGGCCAGCACCTCACCGGCGCGTCCGCTGAGCCAGTCCTTGAGCCGGGTGGTCTCGGGCCAGGTGACGGCCGGGCCGCCGTCGGCGGAGGGCCCGCCCGCGGGCGCGGGGGAGGTCAGCTCCTGCTCCTGCTGGGCGGGGAACAGGTCGGCGTCGGCGGCCGGCAGGCTCGGCTGCGGTGCGGGCTTGGCGGTGAGCTGTTCGGCCAGGACCGGGCCGGACTGGGCGGTGCTGTCCGCGGGGCGGGTGGCGGCGGTGGGGCTCGGCGCGGGGAACGGGCCGGTGTAGCGGGCGGGCACGTACAGGGTGAAGGTCGAGCCGACGCCCGGCTCGCTCTCGGCGATGATCCGGCCGCCGAGCAGCGCGGCCATGTCGCGGCTGATGGACAGTCCGAGGCCGGTGCCGCCGTATTTGCGGTTGGTGGTGCCGTCGGACTGCTGGAACGCCTCGAAGATGCCGTCGAGCTTCTCCGGGGAGATGCCGATGCCGGTGTCCTTGACCGACAGGGCGATGACGTCGTCGGCGGTGCGCAGCGACTCCTCCTCGAAGTCGGTGCGCGGTACCCGCTGGACGATGAGTTCCACTCCGCCGGAGGAGGTGAACTTCACCGCGTTGGACAGCAGGTTGCGCAGGATCTGCTGGAGGCGCTGCTCGTCGGAGAACAGCTCCTGGGGGACGTTCTCGCCGACCTTGACGTCGAAGGTGAGACCGCGGTCGACGGTCAGCGGCCGGAAGGTGGCGCGGACGTAGTCGAGGAGTTTGATCAGCGGCAGGGCCTTGGGGTGCACGTCCATCCGGCCGGCCTCGATCTTCGACAGGTCGAGGATGTCGTTGATGAGCTGGAGCAGGTCGGAGCCCGCGCGGTGGATGGTGACGGCGAACTCCACCTCCTGCGAGGAGAGCCGGCCGTCGGGGTTGTCGGCGAGCAGCCGGGAGAGCACCAGCAGGGAGTTCAGCGGGGTGCGCAGCTCGTGCGACATGTTCGCCAGGAACTCCGACTTGTACTGGGAGGAGGTCGCGAGCAGGGCCGCCTTCTCCTCCAACTCCGCGTTCGTCAGCTGGAGTTCGTCGGAGCGCTGGCGCAGCTCGGCGGTCAGCCGCTGGGACTCCGACAGCAGGGACTCGGTACGGGAGTTGGCGATGATGGTGTTGATGGAGACGCCGATGGTGTTCACGAACTGGTCGATGAACGCCAGGTGCACCTCGCTGAAGCGGCTGAAGGAGGCCAGCTCGATGACGCCGAGCACCTGGTCCTCGAAGAGGACCGGCAGGATGACGATGCTGGCCGGGGCCGCGGCGCCCAGCCCGGAGCTGATGGTGATGTAGTCCGGCGGGACGGCCTCGACGACGATGCGCTTCTTCTCCATGGCGGCCTGGGTGATCAGGCCCCAGCCGGGGGTGCCCAGCCGCAGCCGCGGCAGGGAACGGCGGCCCTCGGGCTGGCCGGTGCCGTAACCGGCGATCAGCTCCAGGCCCTCGCCGGGTTCGGCGCCCGCCTCGGCCAGGAAGAACGCGCCGAACTGCGCGTTCACCAGCGGGGTCAGCTCGCGCAGGATCAGGTCGGCGACCTCGACCAGGTCGCGGTGCCCCTGCATCAGACTGGCGATACGGGCGAGGTTGGACTCCAGCCAGTCCTTGGCGCGGGTGGTCTCGCGGAGGTTGGCGACCATCAGGTTGATGTTGTTCTTCAGGGCGGCGACCTCGCCCTGGGCATCGACGGTGATCGAGCCGGACATGTCGCCCTGGGTGACCGCGCTGGCCACCTCGGCGATCGCGCGGACCTGGGTGGTCAGGTTCAGCGCCAGCTCGTTGACGCTGGTGGTCAGCCGCTTCCAGGTGCCGTAGACGCCCTCGACCCGGGCCTGGCCGCCGAGCTGGCCCTCACTGCCGACCTCGCGGGCCACCCGGGTCACCTCGGACGAGAACGAGGACAGGGTGTCGACCATCGTGTTGATCGTGGTCTTCAGCTCCAGGATCTCGCCGCGGGCGTCCACGTCGATCTTCTTGGAGAGGTCGCCCTTGGCGACGGCGGTGGCGACCTGGGCGATGTTGCGGACCTGGGAGGTCAGGTTGTCCGCCATCGAGTTGACGTTGTCGGTGAGGTTCTTCCAGACGCCGGAGACGCCGTGCACCTGCGCCCGGCCGCCGAGCCGGCCCTCGGTGCCGACCTCGCGGGCGACACGGGTGACCTCGTCCGCGAACGCGCGCAGCTGCTGGACCATCGTGTTGACGGTGTCCTTCAGCTCCAGGACCTCGCCGCGGGCGTCCACGTCGATCTTCTTCGACAGATCGCCCATGGCCACCGCGGTGGTCACCTGGGCGATGTTGCGGACCTGGGACGTCAGGTTGAGGGCCATGAAGTTGACGCTCTCGGTGAGGTCTTTCCAGACCCCGGACACGCCCCGGACCTGCGCCTGACCGCCCAGGTTGCCTTCGGTGCCGACCTCGCGGGCGACGCGGGTGACCTCGTCGGCGAAGGCGGAGAGCTGGTCGACCATGGTGTTGATCGTCGACTTCAGCTCCAGGATCTCGCCCTTGGCCTCCACGGTGATCGTCTTGCCGAGGTCGCCCTCCGCGACGGCGGTGGCGACCAGGGCGATGTTGCGGACCTGGGAGGTCAGGTTGTCCGCCATGAAGTTGACGCTCTCGGTGAGGTCTTTCCAGACCCCGGATACGCCGCGGACCTGCGCCCGGCCGCCGAGCCGGCCTTCGGTGCCGACCTCGCGGGCGACGCGGGTGACCTCGTCGGCGAAGGCGGAGAGCTGGTCGACCATGGTGTTGATCGTCGACTTGAGTTCGAGGATCTCGCCCCGGGCGTCCACGGTGATCTTCTGGCTCAGGTCGCCGTTGGCCACCGCCGTGGTCACCTGGGCGATGTTGCGGACCTGCCAGGTCAGGTTGGACGCCATGAAGTTCACGTTGTCGGTGAGGTCCTTCCAGACCCCCGATACGCCGCGGACCTGCGCCCGGCCGCCCAGCTGCCCTTCGGTGCCGACCTCGCGGGCGACGCGGGTGACCTCGTCGGCGAACGCCCGCAGCTGGTCCACCATCTTGTTCACGGTGAGCTTCAGCTCCAGCAGCTCGCCGGTCGCCTCGACCGTCACCTGCTGGGTCAGGTCCCCGGTGGCCACCGCGGTCGTGACCACGGCGATGTCCCGCACCTGCGCGGTCAGCCGGGACGCCATGGTGTTGACCGCCTCGGTCACATGCAGCCAGTCGCCGGAGAGCCCCTGCACCTTGGCCCGGCCGCCGAGCCGCCCTTCGGTGCCGACCTCGCGGGCGACCCGGGTGACCTCGCCGGTGAACAGCGACAGCTGGTCGACCATGCGGTTCACGCCGTTGCCCAGGCGGCGCAGATCGCCGCGGAGCTGGCGGTTGCCGTCGTGCAGATCCACCCGCTGGGTCAGATCGCCGTCGGCGACCGCGTCCAGCACCCGGGTGGCCTTGGCGAGCGGCACCACCAGCGCCTCCAGCACGGTGTTGGCCGCCTCGATGTTCGTCGTCCAGGTCCCCTGGCCGGGGCTCGCGGAGATCCGCTCGTCCAGCCTGCCCTGCCGGATGATCTCGCTGCGGACACGTTGCAGCTCGGAGGCGAGATGGGCGTTGCGGGCGATGATCTGGTTGAAGACCCCGGCCATGTCGGCCAGCACCCCGTCGGTGGCGCCGCCGTCCGGCAGGTTCTCCACACGGGTGGTGAAGTCTCCGTCGCGCACCGCGTTCATCGCCGCCAGCAGCGGCCGCAGCTCACTCGTGCGCACCCACTGCCCGTCGTGCGGCGGGGCGGCGGCCCGGACAGGCGGGACGTACGCCGTGGGCCCGGGGTCCTCGGGCGACGGCGCGGAGGGGTCGGACGGCGATGCGGCCGGTTCTGTGGGCTCGGAGGGCTGAGCGGGCTCGGGGGGCTCCGGACGCGAAGAAGCAGACTCGGGCCGGGCCGGGTCGAGCGCCATGGCACACCATCCCCAGTGATCGGTGTGGGGAAATCCAGTCGGGGCAGAGAGTGATCCATTTGGGCAGTTATGACATAGTATAAAGCGCTCGTAATTACTTTTTCCCGGCATATCCAGGGGGCGCAGTGGTACCGCTGTCCTCCCCGCACACGACGGAATCCGTGTCCCGGAAAGGTCTGCCCGCGAACCAGCTCGCGGCCGCGGGCGCACGGAAGTTTGTGCGCGCACTGCTCACCGAACGGGCGGCCGCGCCACCCGCCACCGCGGGGCCCGGGGCGGCGGCGATCGACGCGGAACTCATCCATGACGCCGTCCTGCTCACCAGCGAGCTGGTCACCAACGCCGTGATGTACGCGGGCACCGAGATCGATGTGACCTGCCGCCTGGAGCACGACCAGGTGTCCGTCGACGGCGACGGGGAGCGCCGCCGGGCCAGGATGGGCCTGGTGATGGAGGTCTCCGACCGCCACCCCGCCCGGCGGGTGCGCGGTGGGGTGGACGCCCGCACCGGAGAGCCGGGATACGGGCTCCAGCTGGTCAGCGCGCTGTCGGAGTCCTGGGGCGTGACCTACCGCAAGTCCGTGAAGACCGTGTGGTTCCGGCTGGAGTCCACCGAGGGCGAGCCCGGGACGACCGGCTCCGCGCCCCGGCTCGCCTCGCCGGGCGCCGCTCCTCCACCGCGGCCGGCCCAGCCCGCCGCCCAGCCCGCCGCGCAGCGCCGCCGCACGCACGGCTACGCCGCCGAGTGGGCGGACCGCGGCGGCCCGTCCTTCCTGGCCGAGACCAGCGAACTGCTGGCCGGGCAGCTCGACCAGGACATGGTCACCGCGCTCGCCGCCCAGCTGCTGGTGCCCCGGCTCGCCGACTGGTGCGCGATCTGGCTGACCACCGAAGGCGGCGGGATGCAGCTGTCCCGGGTCTGGCACGTGGACGAGCGGCGGATCGCCCCGCTCCGCGCCGACCTGGAGCTGGACCCGCCGGTCGACCTCATCCGTACCGCCGGCACGCCCTGGCCGTGGCCGGAATGCGCGGGCGCGGCCTCCTCGGGCGGGTCCGCGCTGGCCTTCCCCCTGGTCGCCCGGGACACCGACCAGGGCATGCTGCTGCTCGGCCGGGCCGGGCACCTCCAGATGACCGACACCGTGGTGCGGATGGTCGAGGACGTGGCCCGCCGGGTCGCCCAGGCCGTGCTCACCGCCCGGCAGTACACCCGGCAGACCACGATCAGCCTGGCGCTCCAGCGGCGCCAGCTGCCCGCGACGCTCGCCAGCATCCCCGGCATCGACACCGCGATCGTCTACGAGCCGCACGGCGAGGGGCAGACCGTCGGCGGCGACTTCTACGACGTCTTCCCGATGGGCGACCGCCGCTGGTGCTTCCTGCTCGGGGACGTCCAGGGCAAGGACCCGGAGGCGATGTCCGTCACCGGGCTGGCCCGCCACCTGGTGCGGCTGCTGGCCCGCGAGGGGCACGGCGTCGAGTCGGTGCTCGGCAGGCTGAACCTGGCCATGGCCGAGGAGAGCGCGGAGGCGGTGGAGCTGGGCGGCGAGCAGGCCAGCTCCCGTTTCCTGAGCCTGCTCTACGGGGAGCTGGAGGTCGACCCGGGCGCGGCCGGGGCCCGCTGCACGGTCGCCACCGCCGGCCACCCGCCGCCGCTGCACATGTTCGTCGACGGCACCGTCGAGGCGGCCTCCGAGCCCCAGATGCTGCTGGGCATCGACGAGGGCACCGAATTCCAGGCCAGCTCCTTCGCCCTCGCCCCGGGCGAGACGCTGCTGTGCGTGACCGACGGGGTCACCGAACGCCGGTGCGGCAACTGGCAGTTGGACGACAACGACGGTCTGATCGAGGTGGTCCGGGACGGCATGGGCCTGGGCGCCAAGGCCCTCGCCGAACACGTACGGCGGGCCGCGCACGACTTCGGCACCGGACCGGTGGAGGATGACCTGTCGGTGCTGGTCCTCCAGGCGGTGACCCCGCGGTGACCCCGGCGGCCGGACGGCGCCCGTGAGCGGCCGGCCGGCCCGCCGGTGTCCGCCGCGGCCGGCGCCGCCGCCTCAGCGCCCGGCCGTGGCGGCCACCGGCCGCCCGCCGCCGGAGATCACGCCCCCGCCCATCCCGGCCACCGGGTCGAACTGCCCGCCGAACAGCGGGCGCGCGAGGGACGGACCGTCGCCGGAGGCCCGCTGGACCGGTGCGGCCGGCGACGCCGCCTGGGCGGCACCGGACACCGCGAGCACACCGGCACCGCCCAGGGCGGCGGCGACGAGGAAACGGGGGAGGTGGGGGCGCATGGACGCTCCTTCGGTAGGGGTTCGTTCCGCAGAGCCGGTGACGTTGCACGGCCGGTAACCGGGTGAACGAGCAACCGGGGCGCAGGGTGACCGGGTAACCGGGTGACCCGCCGGGCGCGTGCGGACATGCGAAAGGGGCCCGCTCCTGGCGGGCCCCTCCCCTGTACTGTCCTGTGCTACCGCGTCAGCAGCCCGGGAACGTCGCCGACGGGGTCTCGAAGGTCCCCTGCCCCCGGACCTTGATCAGGCCGACGGCGCTCTTGCAGGGCCAGCTCATCTTCCAGGTCTGGGTGGCCCGGTCGCCCTTGCTGATGGTCTCCAGACCGGCGTACGAGGACGAACCGTTCATGCGGTACCCGAGCTGCGCCTTGACGTCCGAGCCCTTCTTCTTGGTGTAGATGATGTCGATGGACTGCGGCCGGCTGTTCATGACGATGCAGAGCTGACCGTTGCTCATGCTGGTGCACTTGACATGGTCCGACCCCGACGCCACCGCGTGCGACGCGCGGGCGGGCGCCGCCTGGGTTCCGGCCGCGTGAGCCGGAACCGTGAGAAGCGAGAAGCCGACGGCCGCACACGCGGCGGCGGCCAGTGAGGCACGACGAATCATGGAAAACCCCCCGTTGAGTAGGTGTCTGACGGTACAAAGGGTCACGTGCCGACACGAGCTGTTTTCGGACATACTTCCGCCCTGTTTGAGTCGAAGGTGTGCAGGGAACAGGCCTACGGGTTTACCCGCGTGATGGCGAAGGGGGCCGGCCGGCGCCCTTTTCCCCTCGTACGTCACGGCCCCGGTGCCGAAGATCACGAGATTCCGCTTCACCCCAGGTGGGAACCGGACCCGCGGGCGACACCCGAAGGCACGGGCCCTACCGTCGGGTAGTGACATACCGTCCGGTATGTGCGCAGAATCGTCCCCACGGTCGCGATGCGGCGACGGCACCCTCGGGAGGTTCTGTGTACAGCACCATGCAAGACGTACCCCTGCTGATCAGCCGGATTCTGGAGCACGGCCGGACGGTCCACGGACAGGCGACCGTGACCACCTGGACCGGCGAGCCGGAACCCCACCGCCGCACCTTCGCCGAGATCGGCGACCGCGCCGCCCAGCTGGCCCACGCGCTGCGCGACGAGCTGTCGGTAGCCGGCGAGGAGCGGGTCGCCACCCTCATGTGGAACAACGCCGAACACATGGAGGCCTACCTCGCGATCCCCTCCATGGGCGCGGTGCTGCACACCCTCAATCTGCGGCTGCCCGCCGAACAGCTGGTGTGGATCGTCAACCACGCCGAGGACCGCGTGGTGCTCGTCAACGGCACCCTGCTGCCGCTGCTCGCCCCGCTGCTCCCGCAGCTGCCGAACCTCCGCCACATCGTCGTCGCGGGCCCCGGCGACCGCTCGCTCCTCGACGGCGCACAGGCCCGGGTGCACGACTACGAGGAGCTGATCGCCGGACGCCCGGAGGGCTACGCCTGGCCGGAGATCGACGAGCGGGAGGCCGCGGCGCTCTGCTACACCTCCGGGACCACCGGCGACCCCAAGGGCGTGCTCTACAGCCACCGTTCGCTCTATCTGCACTCGATGCAGGTCAACACCGCCGAGGCGTTCGCACTCAGCTCCCGTGACATCACGCTGCCGGTCGTGCCGATGTTCCACGTCAACGCCTGGGGCCTGCCGCACGCCGCGTTCATGGCCGGCGCCTCGCTGCTGATGCCGGACCGCTTCCTGCAGCCCGCGCCGCTCGCCGAGATGATCGAGACCGTACGGCCCACCATCGGCGCCGCCGTCCCCACCATCTGGCAGGGGCTGCTGGCCGAACTGGACGCCAAGCAGCGTGATGTGGCCTGTCTGCACACCGTCGTCATCGGCGGCTCCGCCTGTCCGCCTGCCCTGATGCGCGGCTTCGAGGAGCGGCACGGCATCCGCGTCGTGCACGCCTGGGGCATGACCGAGACCTCCCCGCTCGGCAGCGTCTCCCACCCGCCGGCCGGGGTCAGCGGCGACGAGGAGTGGGCCTACCGTGCCACCCAGGGCCGCTTCGCCGGCTCCGTCGAGGCCCGGCTGATCGGCCCCGGCGGCGAGGAGCTCCCCCATGACGGAACGTCAGCGGGCGAGCTGGAGGTCCGCGGACCGTGGATCGCGGGCGCCTACTACGGCGGCGCACAGGGCGAACCGCTGCGCCCCGACGACAAGTTCAGCCCCGACGGCTGGCTGCGCACCGGCGACGTCGGCACCATCACCCCGAACGGCTACCTCACCCTGACCGACCGCGCCAAGGACGTCATCAAGTCCGGCGGCGAATGGATCTCCTCGGTCGAGCTGGAGAACCACCTGATGGCGCACCCGCACGTCGCCGAGGCCGCGGTGGTCGCCGTACCCGACGACAAGTGGGGCGAACGGCCGCTGGCCACGGTCGTGCTCAACGAGGGCGTGACCATCGGCTACGAGGAGCTGAAGGCGTTCCTCGGCGAGCGGATCGCGCGCTGGCAGCTTCCGGAGCGGTGGGCGGTGATCCCGGCGGTGCCCAAGACGAGCGTGGGGAAGTTCGACAAGAAGGTGCTGCGCAAGCAGTACGCGGAGGGCGAGCTGGACGTGACGCTGCTGGCGTAGGGCCTGTCGTCAGGACGCCCTGCGGTGGGGCCCGGAGCGCCGGGTCCCACCCCGGGTCAGTTCGTGCCGATCTTGGCGAGCAGGTCGACGATCCGGGACTGCACCTCGGCGCTGGTGGAGCGCTCCGCCAGGAAGAGCACCGTCTCGCCGGCCGACAGCCGGGGCAGCTGCGCCGGGTCCATGTCGGAGGAGGTGTAGACGACCAGCGGGGTGTGGTCGAGCAGCCCGTTGGCACGCAGCCAGTCGACGATGCCGGCCCGGCGGCGCCGCACCTGCATCAGGTCCATCACGACCAGGTTCGGCCGCATCTGCGAGGCGAGGGTCACCGCGTCGGCGTCCGCGGAGGCCCGTGCGACCTGCATCCCGCGCCGCTCCAGCGACACGGTCAGGGCGCCCGCGATCTCGTCGTTCTGCTCGATCAGCAGCACCCGCGGCGGATGCTGCTCGCTGTCGCGCGGGGCCAGCGCCTTGAGCAGCACGGCCGGATCGGCGCCATAGGCGGCCTCCCGGGTGGCCTGCCCCAGACCGGCCGTCACCAGCACCGGAACCTCGGCCGCCCCCGCCGCCTGACGCAGCGACTGCAGCGCGGTACGGGTGATCGGCCCGGTCAGCGGATCGACGAAGAGCGCCGCCGGGTACGCGGCGATCTGCGCGTCCACCTCCTCGCGGGAGTTGACGATCACCGGGCGGTAGCCGCGGTCGCTCAGCGCCTGCTGGGTGGCGACGTCCGGCGCCGGCCAGACCAGCAGCCGGCGCGGATTGTCCAGCGGCTCCGGCGGCAACTCGTCGTCCATCGGCATCGGCTGACGGTCCATCACCTCTATGGCGCCGTTCGGCCCGTCCAGCGGCTCGGGGCCCTCACTGCCCTCGTCCGGCGCGGAGATCGCGAACGCCCGGCCCTCACTGGCATCCATCAGATGCGGCGGGGCCGGGGGCTGCTGCGGTGCGCCCGGGTGCGCGGGCGCCTCGGCCGGAGCGGGCCCGGCGCCCGTCGCCCGCCGGTCCTCCTGCGGGGGCGCGGCGAGCTTACGGCGGCGGCCCGAACCCGCGGACGTACCGCCGGGCGGGGTGCTGCCCGGCGGCACCGGCGGACGCTGCTGATCGGCGATCTGCTGGGCGAACGGCACGCCCTGCCCAAGGGTCCGCACACTGAACGCCCGCCCCTGGGAGTGCCCCGCGGCATGCCCGTCGTCCTCGGCGGGCGGCGGCATCGGCTGGCGGTGCGCCGCGGCGGGTGCGCCCTGCGGCGGCGCGGGCGGCGGGCCCGCGGTCTCCTCGGCGGGGCTGGGACGGCCCCGTCGACGGCCGGTGGGCGCCGGGGCGCTCTGCGGGTCCTGGGGCGCTGCGGGAGCGGGGGACTGCTGCGGCGCTTCGGGCGCCTGGGGCGCACCGGCGTCCGGCGCGGGGGCGATCCCGGGCGCCGTGCCGCCGGCCGTACCCGTGGTCTCGGCGGGTTCGGTGGGCTGTGCCACGAGCCCCTCCGGGCCCGCGACAAAGGTGCCGGACGACTCGGCGTCGGCCATCGCCGCCGCCGCACGCTCCTCGGCGGCGGCCCGTCTCGCCCGCCGTCTGCCGGTCGGCTCGCCGTCCCACTCCCCTTGCGGCGCACCGGAGTCGGCGGCCGCTTCGAGCTGGTGCGCCGGCTGCGCGCCGGGCGCCGACGCGTCCGGACCCGCGGGCATCGCCGCCTCCGGGCCCCCGGCCACCGGCCGGCGTGCCCTGCGGCGTCCCGTGCCCGTGGCCTCCTGCGGACCGGCCGACTGCTGCGCGGGCACCTGTTCGGCGGCCGCGGGCAGCGCCGGCAGGGACGGCTCCGGTGTCCGGTCGGCGGCGGCCGGCGGCAGCGCGAAGGCGGTACGCGCACCGCCCTGCTGCTGCGCAGCGGAGGCCGCCGGCGCCCGCTCGTCCGGGGCGGTCCGCTGGGGCGCCTCGGCCAGCGCACGCCGCGCCCGCCGCCCGCCCGCCTGGACGGGGCCGAGCCCCTGCGGGCCCTGGCCGGGGGCCGCTGCCTGCCCCGGAACATGCGGACGGCCCGGTGCCGGAGTCTGCTCCGGAGCCGGGCTCTGACCTGGAATCTGCGGACCCGGCAGCATCGGCGCCGAGCCGTTGGGCGGTGGGGTGGCGGGCCGCTGCGGACCGGCCGCCGGACCCTGGCCCGGTGCCGCGGCACCCTGGCCCGGCGCCCCCGCCCCGGGACCCTGCTGTCCGGGAGCCCCGCTCGCCCCGGAGGGGAGCGCGGGCAGTCCGCCGCCCTCGGCAGCCCCCTGCCGGGCCCGGCGCCGTCCCGTCGGCGGCACCGACTCGGCCCCCGCCATACCGGGCGGCAGCCCCCGGCCGTCGGTGGCCGGGCCACCCTGCGCGGCGTCACCCTGCGGGGCGGGCGCCCCCGGGCCGCCGTCCACCGCTGCCGGGCCCGCCGCACCCTGCGCACCGTCGCCGGCGGCACCCTGCGGCACCCCGGCCTCCGGGCCGCCCGGCTGCGCACCCTGCTCCGCACCCGAGTGCCGCGCCCGCCGACGACCCGTCGGCTGCGCGCCCGTCTGCTCCGGCACCGCCGTACCGGCCTCGGCACCACCGCCACCGCCGCCGAGCGGCTCACCGGGCCCGCCGGAACCGCCCGGCCCGCCGTCACCGCCGGAGGGGCCCTCGTCGCCCTCGTGCCCGTCGTCGTCCGGCTGCTCCTGGCCGGTGCCCGGGGCCGCCGCGTCGCCCTGCGTGCCGCGCGCCCGCGCCGCCGGTACCGGCATCACCGTCGTCTCGTTGCCGGTCGGCACCTCCGCTCCGGACGTCGCACCGTCCGGGGGCGTGCCGTCCGCCGCCATCGGCAGCTCCAGCACATACGCGCTGCCGCCCGCGCCGGGCCCGCCGCCGGGCACCTCATGCGTCTGCATCAGCCCGCCGTGCCGCCGCACGATGCCGCGCACGATCGGCTCATGGACCGGGTCGCCGCCACTGAACGGGCCGCGCACCTCGATCCGTACGGCATCACCGCGCTGCGCCGCCGCCACCACGATCGTCGAGTCGCCGGGAACCGGCCCCGAACGCCCGCCCGCGCCCTCACCGGCCGGCATCCGGCCCGTCGAGTCCACGCCCGCGACATCCGCGATCAGATGCGACAGGGCCTGCGCGATCCGCTCCGCGTCGACCGTCGCCTCTATCGGCGGCGCGTGCACCGCGAACTGCGCCCGCCCGGGACCGATCAGCTCGATCGCGCCCTCGACACCGGCCGCGACGACCGCGTCCAGGGAGACCTTGGTGCGGTTGAGCTTCTCCGTGCCGGAGTCCAGCCGCTGATAGCTCAGGACGTTGTCCACCAGCGTCGTCATCCGGGCGTGGCCGGCCGCGAGGTGGTGCAGGATCTGGTTCGCCTCGGGCCAGAGCTGGCCCGCCGGGTCGGAGGCGAGCGTGCCCAGCTCGCCCTTCAGCTCCTCCAGCGGCCCGCGAAGCGCCTGGTCGAGCACCGCCAGCAGCTGGGTGTGCCGGGCCGCCAGCGCGTCGAAGGCCCGGCGGTCGGTGAAGGTCATCACCGCGCCGACGAGCTGATCGCCGTCCCGCACCGGCGCCGTGGTCAGATCGACGGACACCGCCCGCCCGTCCTTCGCCCACAGCGCCTGCCCGCGCACCCGGTGCTTGCGCCCCGACTTGAGCGTGTCGGCCAGCGGGGTGTCCTCCCACGGCAGCGTCGAGCCGTCCGCCCGCGAGTGGTGGATCAGCGGATGCAGCTCCTTGCCGCCCAGCTCACTCGCCCGGTAGCCGAGGATCTGCGCCGCGGACGGATTGACCAGCACGACCTTGCCGTCGGCGTCCACCCCGACCACGCCCTCGGCCGCGGCCCGCAGAATCATCTCGGTCTGCCGCTGCTGACGGGCCAGCTCGGTCTCGGTGTCCAGCGTCCCGGTCAGATCACGGACGACGAGCATCAGCAGCTCGTTGCCCGTGTAGCCATTCCGGTGATCGGCGTACGCCGCCTCGAAGGCCGACTCGTACGGGGTCCGCCCGTCCTCCAGATTGGCGCTGGTCACCTCGACCAGCAGCTCCGTCCCGTCCGTCCGCCGGGCGACCATCCGCGTCGGCTTCGTACGGGTGCGCTCCTCCTCCTCGTCCCGGCGCCGCATGGACCCCGGGATGCGCTTGGAGTCGAAGGACGGCAGCAGATCGAGCAGCCCGCGCCCTACCAGGGCCGTGCCCGGTGCCTCGAAGGTTTCCAGCGCGATGGTGTTGGCGTTGACGACCGTGCCGTTGCAGTTGACGAGCAACAGCGCGTCGGGGAGGGCGTCGAGTATGGCTGCGAGGCGAGCAGCGCCTCGGGATGGCCTGCTGCTCACGACGACGCTTCCTCCCTGTTACCGCACCTTGCCGACCCACCGTGGCGGATCGCTGGGAGGGAGTCTACGGGCACTTGCCCGAGTCGCGGAGGCGGATGACGAGGAGGTAATGCCACGGCCGTGTGCGACTCGCCGCACGCCCGACATCTGCCCCATCGTCCTGACCTGGCCCGCTACTACGGCACGAACCGGGTCATGAACCGGTCGACGGGAGCAGGGGTTCGAAGCTGCGCCAGCGGCTGATCTCACACCCATTGGTGCGCCGGAAATCCGCGTTGACGGGCCGCCCCGCCCAGGTGCCGGTGACATGGGCGGTCGCCGGGCCGCCGTAAATCATCGTGCAGTTCGTCCCCTGCGGCACCGGCGCGAACGGGTCCCGCCCCCACCGCGTCATCCCGTCCAGCTTCGCGCAGGCCTGCTTGGCATGCCGGTGCGTACCCCGCGCCGGATGGCAGTACAGCTCGAACGTCCCGTCCTCCCGCGCCGAACCACTCCCGCGAACCGTCACGGTGAGGTGATCGACGACACCGGGGTAGGGGGCGTCGGAGTCGTGGGGGGTGGTCGGGCGGTGGTGGCCGGCCGGGTCGTGTCGATGACCGTCGGGGGTGCGGTGCTCCTCCGGGGCGGGCTGACCGGCACTGGTGTGGTGGCCGACCGGAAGAGGGCGGCCGATGGGGAGGGGCTTGGCGGCCGGGGCGTGGTGACCGGCGCCGACGAGGGCGTCCCCGGACCGGACGTGCGGCAGCGGGATCGGAGCGGCCACCACGGCGGGCGCCGCCAGGGCCAGCACAGCGGCGGCGGAGACGACGGACACGGCGGCGGAGGCGGCGGTGGCGGCGGTGGCGGCGGAGAGACGGGACACGGCCGTGGTGGCGGTCATGGCGGCGGTGGTGGCCGCGGTGGCGAAGGACGAGGTCCGGCGATACGGCATCACAGGCTCCAGAGGCGAGTGCGGGGCGGTACGCGGTACGTACACGCCGGGGGCGCACGACAACGCACGCCGTCGCGGCCCCGACTCCTCTAACGCGCCGCCGCCCCCGACGTTGCGCTGCAAAAACGTCTTTGCCGGGTGGCCCGCGTGCCGGGTACCGTAGGGGGCGATTGGTGACAGCCCTTGAGGCTGTGCCATTATCTGGACACGCCACAGCGTGCATGCGCGCGTGGGGTGTGTGGAGGCGTCGCCTAGTCCGGTCTATGGCGCCGCACTGCTAATGCGGTTTGGGGCTTACCCCCCATCGAGGGTTCAAATCCCTCCGCCTCCGCTCCTCTTCGTTCAGGCCCCGGTCCTCCCAGACCGGGGCCTGAACGCTTTCCCGGCCCTTCCCGCCCCGCCTCCGGGATGGTCCAGCTCCCGCCTCCGGGACGCTTCAGCCCACCCTCCGGGACACCCGCCGCGCACACCCGGACCTAGGGCACCACAGCGCCGACCCCGCGGAGGACGACCGAGGAGCCCTCACCCCTCCACAAGATCACCCACCCCACACACCACCCACTCGGCCTCACCCGGACGGCCGCCACAAGCCCCGCCCACCACCACTCCGGAATTCCCCGCCACACACCACTGGAGTGGCCCCCGTCACACCCGCCGTCGTATTCGACGCCCCCTGCGCCGGCGTCACCGCAACGCCAATGCCCTGAACCACTCCGAAGAGGGCACCCCACGCCCGAACTTCACCCGAACTCCGCCCGACCCCTCGACGACCCCCTGGGTCCGAGCAACCCCTCAACCCCCGCCACAACGGCGTTTCCGCAGGTCAGAGTACTTGCGGGCAATGGATTTCGCCTCACGCCGCAGGTCATGTAATGTTGTTCCCGCAACGCCGACCGGCAAGAAAAACCGCCGGAAAGCCAAGCGCTCGTAGCTTAACGGATAGAGCATCTGACTACGGATCAGAAGGTTGCAGGTTCGAATCCTGCCGAGCGCACAGCAGATCAAAGCCCCCGCCGGGTAATCCGGACGGGGGCTTTGTCGTGGGGACTGCGCGCCGGGGCGTGCTCGACTCGGTCGAGACGCCCGGTGGCTGCTTCGGCCACTTCTCCGACGTCCAGGCGACCGGCTTCCGTACGTTGTCGCCGGGACAGCAGGTCGACCTCACGTGGGAAGCCCCGGGCTTCAAGCAGGACGGCTATGACTACCGCGCGGTGAGCATCGTGCCTCGGGCTGTCTGACATCAACACCTGGCATCAACGGCGGTGCGCGTCATGTCCGAGGGGCCTCGGTCGGTGGCTGGTGGTCAGTTCGGGTGCTGTGGGCTGACTTTGTGGGGCCGGGGTGGCATCGGTCGGACGTGGGAAAAGCCGGTCGGGGTGGGGGTGGGGTTTCTATGATTGGGGTGGGAATTCGGGTGAGGGAAGGGGCCGGGGCGGGTGGAGGTCAGGCTGTCGGTCGGGGGTGGCGTGGGGGATGGCGGGGAGGCTGAGGGGGCGGTTTCGCTGTACCGGTGGCTGGCGGCCGAGCCCGAACTGCGGGGGCAGGCGCGGATGTCGCTGGAGGCGGAACAGGCGGAGCCGGGGCACATGGGCGGGGCGCTGGACCTCGTCAACGTCGTGCTCTCCAACGGCATCGCGCTGGGGAGTCTGATCACCGCGGTGGCCACCTGGCGGGAGTCGCGGCCGAGGGCGCCGCAGATCCGGCTGGAGCGGGACGGTGTGGTGGTGACCGTCCAGGACGCCTCGCCCGAGGAGATCGAGCGGGTTCTGCGGGTCTGGAACGAGAGCGGTGCGCCCGCTCCGGCGCCGGCGGACGGAGACAGCGAGTAGCCGTGGCGGTCTTGTCGGACCCGGCCTGCTCGGAGGCCGTACTGGTCGGCGTGCACGACTACGCCCACCTGGAGAAGCTGCCGGCGGTCGCCCGGAATCTGGAGGGGCTGCGGGACGCGCTGACCGATCCCGCGGTGTGGGGGCTGCCCGCCGAGGCGTGCACGGTGCTCTCGCAGCCCGGAAGTGCCGGGCAGGTGCTGGACACGGTGCGGGAGCGGGCCCGTAAGGCCCGGGACACGCTGCTCGTCTACTACGCCGGGCACGGTCTCACCGACCTGCACACCGACGAGCTCTACCTCGCCCTGCCCGACTCGGACCAGGAACGTGAGTACACCTCGCTGCGGTACGAGTATCTGCGCCGGGCGGTGCTGGACCAGCAGGCGGGGGCCCAGCGGACCGTGGTGATCCTCGACTGCTGTTACAGCGGACGCGCGCTGCTGGGGCGGATGAGTGCCAGCGAGCACATCGCGGACCAGGCGGTCGTCGAGGGGACCTGCCTGCTGACGGCCTCCGCCGAGACCCGGCCCGCGCTGTCGCCGCCCGGGGAGACCTACACGGCGTTCACCGGTGAGCTGATCACGACGCTGACCCAGGGGGTGCCGGACCGGCCCGATCCGCTCGACATGGACACCCTCTACCGGCACCTTCGCGGGCGGCTGGCGAGCAGGTCCCGGCCGGTGCCCCAGCAGCGCAACCGCAACACCGGGGGCCGTATCGCGATCGCCCGCAACCGGGCCGTACCGGAGGGGGGCGCGGCAGAGGGGGACGGGTCGGGGGGAGCCGCGCAGGGCGGGGCCGGGGCGCCGTCTTCGTCCGGCTCGGAGAGTCTGGCCGCGCGGGAGAGCGAGGCGGAGCGGCGGCTCGCGGAGATGGAGTGGCGGGCGGAGCGGTTGCGGCGGGAGACCGAGGAGCTGCGGGAGGAGGCGGAGCGGCGCGCCCTCCAGACGGTGGAGACCGCACAGCGGCTGGCGAACGCCCTGGCCGCCGCCGCCGACCCGGCCTTCCAGCCGGTCTGGTTCGCCGTGCCGGCCACGCGGCCGCTCATGGGGCAGGACGGCTCCCTGGGGCCGGTCGGGGAGCTGGTGCCGGGGAGCTGGTACCTCGCCGTCGAGCAGCGGGGGAAGGCCCTCGTGGTGCAGACCGAGGAGGGGAACCGGGGGCTGCTGCTGGACGCGGAGGGGATCGAGCGCGGCTACTACAGCGACGTGGGGCCGGGCGCCGGGGCGCCGGGCTTCGAGCCGTTCTGGTTCGCCGTCCCGGAGGCCCGCCAGCTCGTGCGTGAGGACGGCTCCCGGCCCCGGAAGGCCGTGGCGGAGCTGGTGCCGGGCGTCTGGTACCTCGCTGTCGGGCAGCGCGAAGGGGCCCTCATCGCGCGGACCGAGGACGGCCGCCGGGGACTGCTGCACGACATGGACGGCATCCAGCACGGGGACGGCGTCCTTGCGACGATCGAGGCCAAGCAAAACCTGCGCAAGGCCAAGAGCCTGGCCGAGGCCGTGTCGTCCGCCCCGGAACCGGACTTCCAGCCGTTCTGGTTCGCCGTCCCCGCGCCCCGCGAGATCCTGAGCCCGGACGGCTCCCTGGAGCCGGTGGCCGAACTGGCGCCCGGCACCTGGTACCTCGCCGTCGAGCAGCGCGGGACGGCGCTCCTCGCGCAATGCCAGGACGGACGGCGGGGGTTGCTGCTCGATACGGAGGGCATCCAGCGGGGCTGAGACGGCGCCGGCGATGGCGTCGGTTGTCGGGCGTCGGGCCGGCGCCGTCGTGTGGCGTGGCGGGACCGGGGGCGTCTGTAGGCGGGGTCAGAGGGTGGCGTCCAGTACGGGGGCCAGGGGGCGGTCTCGGGGTCGTCCTGGACGTAGACCACGGTCACCCGGGCCGGTTCGACGGCGGTGGCCAGCTCGCCCAGGAACCGGGCGAGGGCGGGCTCGTCATGGCCCCAGGCCACCAGGGACGGGATGAAGGGGAGCAGGGCGTCGGTGACCAGGACGTCGATGCCGGCGGCGCGGGACTCGGCGACGTAGGCGCGGGTGGCCGCGATCAGGGTCTCGGGGCGGACGCTGTGGGCGCCGTCGGCGAACTCCTCGGCGACGGGGCGGAAGGCGGGCCGGGTGAGGATGTCGGCCTCCTCGAAGTGGTCGACGGCGGCTCCGGTGCCCTTCGTCCAGTCGGCCAGGGAACGGCAGAGCGTCGACTTGCCGACACCGGGGCTGTTGCCGGCGACCGCGATCAGGTGGAGCGGGCGTGCCGGGTGGGCGGATTCTGCGGGGGCTGCTGCGGTGGAGGTGGGGTGGGTGGACTGCTTGGGGTGGGTTGGGGTCATGGCGCCAGTTTGCCAAGAATGGGGTCAATAGGGCCGTTTTGAACGGAAGTTGGCGCGTGGGGGGAGGGGCGGGAGGAAAACGATTAGGCATTGGTGGAGGAGTCGCGTAGTGTTCATTTCACCGACGCGGGGTGGAGCAGCTCGGTAGCTCGCTGGGCTCATAACCCAGAGGTCGCAGGTTCAAATCCTGTCCCCGCTACTGACGCCGCAGGCCCGGTGGAAGAGATTCCACCGGGCCTGCGGCTTTTTGTGCTGCCGTTCATCCGTGGGCCGGGGGCGGCGGGGCCGTGTAGTGGACGGCCGGGCCGGTGCGGGGCGGGGGCAGCTGGGCCAGGTCGGGGTGGAGCAGCAGCTCGTCGTCGTAGTCGCCGCCGTTCTGGTGGCGGAACGGGAGCGGCTCCGTGGTGGGGAGGGTGCGCAGCCGCTCGCGCAGGCGGGTGGCGGCGGTCGCGTACGCGGTCGGGGTGGTGCGGTCCGCGCCGGGGATCAGCAGGGGCGGGACGACGGACATCCCGGTGTACCAGAGGGTGCCGTGCTGGAGGGGGAAGAGGAGGTCGTTGAGGTCCCCGTTGACGCCGCGCGGGCCGAGGGTGGCGGCGCGGGCACCGGCGGTGGTGATGACCATGGCGCGCTTGCCGGTGAGTCTGCCGTCGCCGTAGCGCAGGGGGCGGCCGGTGGCGGCGTCGGTGAGGCCGAAGGCGAAGCCCTTGACGAGGACGCGGTCGAACCAGCCCTTGAGGATGGCCGGCATTCCGTACCACCAGAGGGGGAACTGCACGACCAGGGTGTCCGCCCAGTCGAGTTTGTGCTGCTCGGCGCGGATGTCGGGGGCCAAGTGGCCGTCCGTATAGGCGCGTTCCGAGGCCTCGCCGACCTTGAGGCGGTCGGCCGGGTCGTGGGCGTAGTCGGCGGCGTCGACCACCGGGTTCCACTTCATGGCGTACAGGTCGGAGACCCGGTGCTGGTGTCCCTGGGCGTCGAGGGCGCGGAGGCCCTCGTCCTTGAGGGCGCTGCTCAGGGAGCGCTGGTCGGGGTGGGCGAACAGCCAGAGGACCTTCATGACGTCCACCCTGCGCGGGTGCGGGCGTCCGGACGAGTGGCCCGATGGTCATAGTGTGCAAGGATCGGGCCATGGGTGTCATGGAGCGTGGCAGCGGTGGGGGTGGCGCGGCCGGGCCGGGGAGCGGGCGGCGGCACCGGGTCGTGGTGCTGGTGCGGGACGGGATGCTGCCGATCGAGGTGGGCATCGTGCACCGGATCTTCGGGGAGGCCCGGTCGGCGGCCGGGGAGCGGCTGTACGAGCTGGTGACCTGCGCGCTGGAGCCCGGCGAGGTGCGCACGGACACGGACTTCACGGTGAACGTCGCGCATGGCCCGGAGGCGCTCGCGGAGGCCGACACCGTGGTCGTACCGGCGTCCGGGACGGACTACGAAGCCGGTGCGGAGCGGAGCGCCGGGCGGCTGACTCCGGCGATGGCCGGGGCGCTGCGGCGGATCAGGCCCGGGACGCGGATCGCGTCGACCTGCACGGGGGCGTTCGTGCTGGCCGCGGCCGGGCTGCTGGACGGGAGGCGGGCGACCACCCACTGGCGGTCGGTGGCGGACTTCCGGCGGCTGTTCCCGGCGGTCGAGCTGGACCCCGACGTGCTGTACACGGACGAGGGCGGGGTGCTGACGGCGGCCGGGGTCGCCTCCGGGATCGATCTGTGTCTGCACATGGTCCGGTGCGACCACGGGGCGGCGGTGGCCAACGATGTGGCGCGGCGGACGGTCGTGCCGCCACACCGGGAGGGCGGGCAGGCGCAGTACATCCGGCGGCCGGTGCCGGAGCCGCAGATCTCGTCCACCGGGGTGGCGCGGGCCTGGGCGCTGGAGCATCTGGACCGGCCGCTGAGCCTGCGGGAGCTGGCGGCGCGGGAGTCGATGAGCGTACGGACCTTCACCCGGCGGTTCCGGGAGGAGGCCGGCGTCTCGCCGCTCCAGTGGCTGACCCGGCAACGCATCGAGCGGGCCCGGCAGTTGCTGGAGGAGACGGACCTGACGGTGGACCGGATCGCGGCGGAGGCGGGCTTCGGGACGGCGGCCTCGCTGCGGCAGCATCTGCAGTCGGCGCTGGGGGTGTCGCCGCGCGCCTATCGGAGCACGTTCCGGGGGCCGGGGGGTGGGGGCGCGGCTGGGGTGGTGGCTTGAGGGGGTTGGTGGTTGAGGAGGGGCGTTGAGGTGGGGCTCTGGGGGCCGGTGGGGCGCGGGGCGTGGTCGGTCGGCTGAGGGGTGTGCGGGGCGCCGGGGCCGGGCGGGTGGCGTTGTCAGTGGGTGGTCGTACGCTGGCGGTGTGTGGCGATGTACGGGACCGCGCTGGTCGGGTGGCGGGCCGGGGCCGGGGCCGGAGGGGCGGTTCGGGCAGCGGCTCGGCTGGTATTGCGCGGAGCGGGGCGAGGCGCGGGTGAGTCCGCTCCCCGCGGGCAAGCCGCTGGCCTTCGCCGCGCGGGGCGAGCGGCTGTGCCTGGGGGTGTGGCGGGCCGGTCGCTGGATCGTGTGCCCGTACGGGGCGGTGCTCGACGGTGCGAGTGCCAGGGACCAGTGTGCGCGCTGCGCCCAGTTGGACCGGTCGCGTTCGGTGGCCGCGGACACCATGGCCGACGATCCGCGTCCGTACGCCGTCTACCTCGCCTACTTCGGCCCCGGCCTGCTCAAGGTGGGGATCACGGCCGCCGAGCGCGGCCCGGCCCGGCTGGTGGAGCAGGGGGCGGTGGCGTACGCCTGGCTGGGCCGGGGGCCGTTGATGGCGGCGCGGCGGGCGGAGGCGCTGCTGGGGAGCGCGCTGGCGGTGCCCGACCGGTTCACGAAGGCGGCCAAGCGGGCGGCGCGCGGGGCGCTGCCGCCGCTGTCGGACCGGGCCGACGAGCTGGCTCAACTGCACGGGGCTGCACGGGAGTTGGCGGGCTGGCCCGAGACGCTGGAGCCGGTGGAGTTCGTCTGCGCCGACCATACGGAGCTGTTCGGGCTCGACCGGATTCCGGGGGAGGTGGCGGAGCTGGGCGGGATGACGCCCGGGGCGGAGGTCGTGGGGGAGGTGCTGACCGGGGTCGGGTCCGATGTGTATCTGCGGTTGGCCGGGGGCGGGTCCGGTGGCGGTGCCGAGGGCGGGAGCGGGCGCGGGACCGGGGAGGGGGACGCGGCCGGGGGTGGGGTCGCGGTGCTGGATGCGCGGCTGTTGTCGGGGTGGGTGCTGGGGGCCGCCGTGGGGCGGGTGACGACGGTTCCGGTGCGGGCCGCGGTGCGCGGGGCGGGGGACGGGGAGCGGGAGGGAGCCGGGGGACAGGAGGGGTTGTTCTGAGGGGGTGCGGGCGTTTGGATGGTGCGTGCAGGTAGTGAGGCGGGCAGGTGTGACTCAGTGCAGGTAGGGGCGGTCCGGTGTGGCTCAGCGGGCTGTGTGGCCCTGCCACGGCTGGGTGGTGCCGGTCGGTGCCGCCTCGCCTGGCGTGTACCGGTTCGCGCCGTAGGGGCGGGGCCGTAAGGGGGCCGTAGGGGCCGGACCCTGAGGGCGGACGGTGAGGGAGGGGCCGGGTGGCGGACGGGGATGAGCGGGTCGGCGCGTTCTGGCGGGAGTTGGGGCTGCCGGGGCTGATCGACGTGCATACGCACTTCATGCCCGAGCGGGTGATGGCGAAGGTCTGGGCGTACTTCGACGCGGCCGGTCCCCTGGTGAACCGGGAGTGGCCGATCGCCTACCGGTACGAGGAGGACGAGCGGCTGGCGGTGCTGCGCGGCTTCGGCGTACGCGCCTTCACCTCGATGATCTATCCGCACAAGCCGGGGATGGCGCGGTGGCTGAACGGCTGGGCGGCCGACTTCGCGTCCCGTACGCCGGACTGCCTGCGGACCGCGACGTTCTTCCCGGAGGACGGCGCGGCGGAGTACGTACGTGCCGAACTCGCCGACGGGGCACGGGTGTTCAAGGCGCATGTGCAGGTGGGCGGGTACGACCCGGCGGGCGCGCTGCTCGACCCCGTGTGGGGCGCCCTCGCCGAGGCCGGGGTGCCGGTCGTCACCCACTGCGGGTCCGGGCCGGTGCCGGGCAAGCACACCGGGCCCGAGCCGATCGCCCGGCTGCTGGCCCGCCACCCCCGGCTGCGGCTGATCGTCGCCCACTTGGGGATGCCGGAGTACGCCGACTTCCTGGACCTCGCGCAGCGCTATCCGGGTGTGCACCTCGATACGACCATGGCGTTCACGGACTTCGCCGAGCGGGACGCGCCGTTCCCGCGGGCGGA
Organism: Streptomyces sp. NPDC048612; assembly: GCF_043199295.1. Classification (NCBI taxonomy): domain Bacteria; kingdom Bacillati; phylum Actinomycetota; class Actinomycetes; order Kitasatosporales; family Streptomycetaceae; genus Streptomyces; species Streptomyces sp. NPDC048612. Next base: position 452,800 of record NZ_JBICVV010000002.1, on the reverse strand, counting down.
ACGCGGCCGGCTCAGGGACCTCGGCGAACGGGTGCTGTTCGGCAGCGACTTCCCCAACATCCCCTACGGGTACGCCCATGCGCTGGAGGTACTGGCCGGGCTGGAGCTGGGGGACGACTGGCTGCGCGGGGTCTGTCACGGGAACGCGGCACGGCTGTTCGGCGTGTGAGCGGGGCGGCCGCGGTGGCGGTCGGCGGGGCGGGCCGCCGTCATGGTGCGGTGAGCGGGGTGGCGGCCGCGGCCAGATGAGCCATGGCCGTGCCCAGGTCGGCGAGTGTGGCCTCGTCCGTCACGCGTTCCGTAGTGGGGTCGATCTTCGGGCCGATGGCGGGGATCTCGCGGCAGGCTCCCGTCACGACCTCGCCGGTCATCATCCGCAGCACCTCGCGGAGCTGGGCGTTGGCGTGGTCACCGCCGGCGGCGGACGGCGAGGCGGTGATCACCGCGACCGGCTTGCTGACGCACTCGCCGCTGCTGACCAGCCAGTCGAGCGCGTTCTTGAGGGCGCCGGGGACCCCGTGCGCGTATTCGGGGCTGACGACGAGCAGGGCGTCGGCGGACGCGACGGCGGAGCGCAGGGCGGCGACCGGGGCGGGGGGCGTGGCGTCCTCGCCGTCCAGATCGGGGTTGAAGTGCGGGAGCGCGCCGATGTCCGCGGTGGCGGTCGGGCCGTCCCAGAAGGTGAGCGCGGAGCGCAGCACCGCACCGTTGGAGGAGCGCGCACGCAGGCTGCCGGAGAGGGCGATGAGTCTCATGGGGCGACGGTACGGGGTGCCCGGGGTGGGGTGCGGCGGCGCGGGGCGGACGGGTGTGGTGAGGCGGACGCGAGGTGGGGCGGGCGGGGCTTTCGGCGGGTGCGGGTCCGGGAGCCGGAGGTGGTGTCTGAGGGAAGGAATGCGCTGGTCAGGGCGATTGTCAGTGGTGGGTGCGATGCTTAAGAAGTGGTGATCGACCTGGGCCGCGCGGGGGGCGGCCCAGGTCGGTCCACATCGGTCGGACGAGGGGGAGGGGCGTCCGGGCGGGGGGAACTGCGGGGCGGGGGAGGCCGGTTCGGGGGAGCGGGTCGGGTCCGTAGTGGGGCGTCGCGCGACGGGGCGGGGTGCGACGGGGTGGGGTGGGGCTGAGCCCCGGGGGGGAGGGAAGGGGGCGGCAGAAGCATGGCGGATTCTCAGGAGATTCACAGGAAGCCGCAAGGGTGCTTTCACGGCGGGCGGTCAGGCTCCGGGCATGACCGTGACTTCTTCGTCCTCAGCGTCGTTTCGTATGCCGGCTCCGGCGTCGTCCTCCAGGGGCGCGCCCGGTAAGCAGCCGGAGCTGCTGCGGCCCGACGGCAGTCCTGTACGGGTGCTGGTCGTGGACGACGAGTCCTCGCTCGCCGATCTGTTGTCGCTGGCGCTGCGCTACGAGGGCTGGGACATCCGCGCGGAGGGGGACGGCGCCGGTGCGCTGCGCTGTGCCCGTAGTTGGCGGCCGGACGCGGTGCTGCTCGATGTGATGCTGCCGGACATGGACGGGCTGACCGTGCTCGGGCGGCTGCGGCGCGAACTCCCGGACGTACCGGTGCTGTTCCTCACCGCCAAGGACGCGGTCGAGGACCGGATCGCCGGACTGACGGCGGGCGGCGACGACTACGTCACCAAGCCGTTCAGCCTCGAAGAGGTGGTGGCCAGGCTGCGGGGGCTGCTGCGCCGGGCCGGGGCGGCAGCGGCGCGCAGCGAATCGCGCCTGACGGTGGGCGATCTGGTGCTCGACGAGGACAGTCACGAGGTGTGGCGGGACGGCCAGGAGATCCATCTGACGGCCACCGAGTTCGAGCTGCTGCGCTATCTGATGCGCAATCCACGGCGGGTGCTGAGCAAGACCCAGATCCTCGACCGGGTCTGGAGCTATGACTTCGGCGGGCAGGCCAACGTCGTGGAGCTGTACATCTCGTATCTGCGGCGGAAGATCGACGTGGGGCGGGCGCCGATGATCCACACCCGCCGGGGTGCGGGCTATCTGATCAAGCCGGGCGGGTAGCGGGCGATGGGTGGGAAGCCTGTCCCCAGTACCGTCCCGGGGCCCGCTCCGGCCGAGGCCGCCGAGCCGCTCGGGCCGCCTGAGCCGCCCACGCCGCCCCAGCCGCCCCAGCCGCCTGAGGCGGCCCGTGCCCCCCGCCGCCGGTGGTCGCTCCGGACGCGGCTCGTGGTGTCGGCGGTGGCTCTGATCGCTGTCGTCGGTGCCGTCATCGGGACGGTGACGACCCTCGCCCTGTACTCCTACATGCAGGGGGAGTTGGACGTACGGCTGCGGGATTCCGTGCTCCGTGCCCAGTTCATGCGCCCCCATGACCCGATGCCGCCCCAGGACGGTCTGGAATTCGTGGCGATGGGGGGTCAGCCGCTCGGGTCGGTGGGCGGGCGGGTCGGGCCCGACGGGAGGGTCACGGACGGCGCGAAGCTGGACAACCCGACCGGACGGATGCCCGAGGACCGGCTGGCGAAGCTGACCCGCGCGCAGGTCAGGGCGCTGAACTCGGTCCCGCGGGACGGCCGTCCGCACACCGCCGAGTTGCCCGGACTCGGTGACTACCGGGTCGCGTCCGCCAAGGACAACGGCACTCTGGTGCTCGGCATGCCGCTCACCGATGTCCAGAAGACCGTCGGCCGGCTCGTCCTCATCGAGGCCTGTGTGACGGCCGCCGGGCTGGCCGCGGCCGGGCTCGCGGGATCGGCCATGGTCGGGATCGCGCTCCGGCCGCTGCGCCGGGTCGCCGCGACCGCCACCCGCGTCTCCGAACTCCCGCTCCACCGGGGCGAGGTGGCGCTCCATGTCCGGGTCCCGGCGTCCGAGTCGGACGGGCGTACCGAAGTGGGGCAGGTCGGGGCGGCGCTGAACCGGCTGCTGGGGCACGTCGGTTCGGCGCTCGCGGCCCGGCAGGAGAGCGAGACCCGGGTGCGGCGGTTCGTCGCCGACGCCAGCCATGAGCTGCGTACCCCGCTCGCGTCGATCCGGGGCTACGCCGAGCTGACCCGGCGCGGGCGGGAACAGCCCGGACCGGAGACCCGGCACGCCCTGGGACGGATCGAGTCGGAGGCCGAGCGGATGACGGGGCTGGTGGAGGACCTGCTGCTGCTCGCCCGGCTGGACTCCGGGCGCCCGCTCGCCCACGCGCGCACCGATCTGTCGCCGTTGGTGGTCGACGCGGTGAGCGACGCGCGGGTGGCCGGGCCCGGTCACCGGTGGCGGCTGGAGCTGCCCGAGGAGCCGGCGCTGGTGTACGGCGATGCCGGACGGTTGCACCAGATTCTGGTGAACCTGCTGGCCAATGCGCGTACGCATACCCCGGAGGGGACCACGGTGACTGCTCGGGTGCGGGCCGTCGCGGGCGGGGCCGCCGGGAGCGGCGGGGCCGTGGAGCTGGAGGTTCAGGACGACGGGCCGGGCATTCCGGCGGAGTTGCTGCCGCATGTCTTCGAGCGCTTCGCCCGGGGGGATGCGTCGCGGTCGAGGGCCGCTGGGAGTACGGGGTTGGGGCTTGCCATTGTGCAGGCGGTGGTGGCGGCGCACGGTGGGACGGTGCGGGTGGGGAGCGTGGTGGGGCGGACCGTGTTCTCGGTGACGTTGCCGTCTGAGGGCGCCGGGCCGCTGCGCGGGGCTGTCGGGGTGCGGTGACGGGCCTCCGGGGCAGGGGTGTGGGACTGCTTCGCTCTACGTCCCACACCCCTGCCCCTCCGGCCCGTCCCCTCCCGTTGGGGGGTGGGAAAACGGTGGGTGGGGGCGTGCGCCGGTGGGCTCGTGCGCCCCGTTGAACGGAGAGAGCAGCCCGCGCCCCAGACGCAGCCCCCGCGCCCCAGAGCCGGCCCACCCCAGGTCACACCCCCGGCCCCCGCCCCCCGGGGGCACTCACAGCCCGGACACAGGCACAGCACACGGACGTGACAGCGGGGGTGGTGAGTGTCGTCTCATGACGACGACACAGCCGGCCCGCGTACCGCTGGGCTCCCTGCCGCCGCGTGAGCATGTGCGGCTCGGTCAGATCGCGACCGTTCTCGATGTGGTGATACCCGTCTACAACGAGGAGCGGGACCTCGAAACCTGTGTGCGGCGGTTGCGTGAGCACCTTGCCCGGACCTTCCCGTACGGGTTCCGGATCACCATCGCGGACAACGCGAGCACGGACCGGACGCCGGAGGTCGCCGCGCGGCTCGACGAGGCGCTCGACGAGGTCACCGCGGTGCGGCTGGAGCAGAAGGGGCGCGGGCGGGCGCTGCGTACGGTCTGGTCGCTCTCCGAGGCGCCGGTGCTGGCCTATATGGACGTCGATCTGTCCACCGACCTCAACGCGCTGCTGCCGCTGGTGGCGCCGCTGATCTCCGGGCACTCGGACCTGGCGATCGGCTCCCGGCTCAGCCGCAGCGCGCGGGTGGTGCGGGGGCCGAAGCGGGAGTTCATCTCGCGGACGTACAACCTCATCCTGCGGGGCTCGCTCGCCGCCCGGTTCTCCGATGCGCAGTGCGGGTTCAAGGCGATCCGCGGCGAGGTCGCCGAGCGGCTGCTGCCGATGGTCGAGGACACCGGATGGTTCTTCGACACCGAGTTGCTGGTGCTCGCGGAGCGGGCCGGGCTGCGGATTCACGAGGTGCCGGTGGACTGGGTCGACGACCCGCACAGCACCGTGCAGCTGGTGCGGACGGCCACCGACGACCTCAAGGGCGTGTGGCGGGTGGGGCGGGCGCTGGCGACCGGCGGGCTGCCGCTGGACCGGCTCGCCCGGCCGTTCGGGGACGATCCGCGGGACCGTGAGCTGGCCGGTGTGCCCGGCGGGCTGGCCCGCCAGCTGGTCGGCTTCTGTGTCGTCGGCGGGCTGAGCACCCTGCTCTACCTCGCCCTCTTCTCCTTCTTCCGCCTCGGCACGGGCGCCCAACTGGCCAACGCGGCGGCGCTGTTGCTGTCGGCGTTGGCCAATACGGCCGCCAACCGGCGGCTGACCTTCGGGGTGCGCGGCCGGCACCGGGCGGTCCGCCATCAGGCCCAGGGCCTGGTGGTCTTCGCCATCGGACTGGTGCTGACCAGCGGCTCCCTCGCCGCCCTCGAAGCGGCCGGCGGCACCGCCTCGCACGGCACCGAACTCGCGGTGCTGGTGGCCGCCAACCTCGCGGCGACGGTGCTGCGGTTCCTGCTCTTCCGCGCCTGGGTCTTCCCGGACCGCGACCGGCGGGACGAAGCAGCCGCGCCGGCGCACCCCTCGTACGACAACGACCTCACCAGGAGCACTCGATGACCCCGCAGCACCGGCCCGGCACACCCGCCCCGCCGCCGACCGCCGCACAGGGGAGCGCACCGGCCGCCGGGCTCCCGGCGCCCCTGGCACCGGAGCCGGCCGCGCGCTGGGAGCGGCCCGCACTGCTGGCGTTGCTGCTGGTCACCGCGGTGCTCTACCTCTGGAGCCTGTCCTCCTCCGGGTACGCCAACCAGTTCTACTCGGCCGCCGTACAGGCCGGCAGCGAGAGCTGGAAGGCCTTCTTCTTCGGTTCGTCCGACGCCGCGAACTCCATCACCGTCGACAAGCCGCCGGCCGCGCTGTGGCCGATGGCGCTGTCCGTACGGCTCTTCGGGCTCAGCTCGTGGGCGATCCTGGTGCCCGAGGCGCTCATGGGCGTGGCGGCGGTCGGGGTGCTCCACGGGGCCGTACGGCGGCGGTTCGGCGCGGGGGCGGGGCTGCTCGCGGGCGCGACGCTGGCGGTGACGCCGGTCGCGGCGCTGATGTTCCGGTTCAACAACCCCGATGCGCTGCTGTGCCTGCTGATGGTCTGCGCGGTCGCCTGCGTGCTGCGCGCACTGGAGCACGGCCGGACGAAGTGGCTGGTGCTGGCCGGGATCTGCTTCGGGCTCGGGTTCCTCACCAAGACGCTGCAGGCGTGGCTGATCCTGCCGCCGCTCGCCGTCGTCTACGCCTGCTGTGCGCCGGTCGCGCTGCGCCGGCGGTTCGGTCAGCTGCTGCTCGCCGGGCTGGCGCTCGTGGTGTCCGGCGGCTGGTGGGTGGCGCTCGTCGAGCTGTGGCCGGCCGCCTCGCGCCCGTACATCGGCGGGTCGCAGGGCAACAGTTTCCTGGAGCTGACCTTCGGCTACAACGGCTTCGGGCGGATCACCGGCAACGAGACGGGCAGCGTCGGGGGCGGCGGCCGCCCCGGTGGCGGCGGTGGCGGCTGGGGCGAGACCGGGATCACCCGGCTGTTCTCGTCCGACATGGGCGGGCAGATCTCGTGGCTGCTGCCCGCGGCGCTGATCCTGCTGGTCGCGGCGGTGGCGGTGCTGTGGCGGGCGCGGCGTGCGGTGGCCGCCGAACAGGCCGCTCAGCGCACGGAGTTCCTGGTCTGGGGCGGCGCGCTGCTGATGACCTTCACGACCTTCAGCTTCATGTCCGGGATCTTCCACCAGTACTACAACATCGCGCTGGCCCCGTATGTCGCGGCGCTGGTCGGGATGGGGTCGGCGCTGTTGTGGCGGCGCGGCGGACGGCTCGCGGCGTACGTCCTGGCCGGGACGGTGGCGGTGACCGCCGGATGGTCGTTCGTGCTGCTCAACCGCTCCCCGGACTGGCTGCCGTGGCTGCGCTGGACGGTGGCCGCGCTCGGCCTGCCGGCGGCGCTGGGACTGCTGCTGTCGGCACGGAGGGGGGCCGTGGCACCGAAGGAGGCGGCGGCGCAGGAGGAGGCGGCGGCCGCGGCGGGGGCGATGGCTCCGGACGAGGTGCCCGCTGTGGACGGGGCGCCCGTGGCCGGTGGTGCGCCGTTGTGGGCGGGTCGGCGGCTCGCGGTGGTCGCGGCCGGGCTCGGGGTGGTGACGGCGCTGGCCGGTCCGGTGGCGTACACGCTCGACACGGTCAACACGGCCAAGGGCGGGTCCATCGTCACGGCCGGTCCCACGGTGCGCGGCGGTATGGGCGGGCCGGGCGGAGGGTTCCCGGGCGGCGGGATGCCCGGCCGCAAGGGAGGCGCGCAGGGCGGCGCTCCGGGCGGTGCACCCGGCGGCGCTCCGGGCGCAGGTCAGGGCCAGGGCGCCGGCCAGGGCCAGGGCCGGCCCCCGGGCGGCCCGCAGGGCACCAACCCGGGACAGAAGCAAGGCCAGAAGCAAGGCCGGAACCAGCATGGTGCCCAGGGGCGGTTCCCCGCGCCGGGTGCCCAGGGGTGGCCGGGCGGCCGGGGCGGCTTCCCCGGCGGTATGGGCCGCTTCGGTGAGGGCGGCGGCCGGATGGGCGGTATGGGCGGGCTGCTCAACGGCGCCGAGGTGAGCGACCGGGCCAAGGCGTTGCTGGAGAAGGACGCGGACGACTACACCTGGGCCGCCGCGGCCATCGGCTCCCAGACCGCAGCGAGCTACCAACTCGCCACCGAGAAGCCGGTGATGGCGATCGGCGGCTTCAACGGGAGCGACCCGTCGCCGACCCTCGCCCGGTTCAAGGAGTACGTCGCGGACGGCAAGATCCACTACTTCGTCGAGGGCGGACGCCGCGGCCCCGGTGGCAACGGGGGCGACGCCTCGAAGATCTCGGCCTGGGTGACGAAGACCTTCAAGAAGGTGACCGTCGGCGACGCCACCTTCTACGACCTGACCAGCCGGAAGGCGTGACCGGGGGCGTCACCGAGGAGGTGTGGGCCCGGGTGGGGCGCGCCCCGCCCGGGCGGCCGGAACCGGGCCCGCCCCGCCCGGCCGAAAAGGAAATGTACGGCGTATAGCGCTCCCTGTACGGTGTAAGTCAACGCCCACACCGGACAGGGAGCCCGTATGTCCCCCGTGGCCTCCGACGCCACCACCACACTCCAGCCGCCGGGCCGGACCGCCGCCCGCTGGCTGATCCTGGCCGTCATCTGCCTCGCCCAGCTCACGGTCGTCCTCGACAACACCGTCCTCAACGTCGCCATCCCCTCGCTCACCGGGGACCTGGGCGCGAGCACCGCCGACGTGCAGTGGATGATCAACGCCTATGCGCTGGTCCAGTCGGGCCTGCTGCTCACCGCGGGCAACGCCGCGGACCGCTACGGCCGCAAGAAGATGCTCGCCGCCGGCCTGGTGCTGTTCGGTGCCGCCTCGCTCGGCGCCGCCCTCGCCCAGTCGCCCGGCCAGCTGATCGCCGCCCGCGCCGGGATGGGCGTCGGCGGCGCGCTGCTGGTGACCACCACCCTCGCCGTCGTCATGCAGATCTTCGACGACGAGGAGCGCCCCCGGGCGATCGGCATCTGGAGCTCGGTCAACTCGCTCGGCTTCGCCGCCGGACCGCTGATCGGCGGTGCGCTGCTCGACCACTTCTGGTGGGGCTCGCTGTTCCTCGTCAACCTCCCGGTCGCGGTGCTGTCGCTGGCCGCCGTCCTCACCCTGGTCCCCGAGTCCGCGAGCGGCGGCGGGCCCGGCGCGCGCCCGGCCGGGGGGACGCCCGTCGACCTCCCGGGTGCCGTGCTGTCCATGATCGGCATGGTCGGGGTGGTCTTCGCGATCATCTCCGGGCCGGTCACCGGCTGGCTGTCCGGGCGGGTGCTGGTCTCCGCCGCCATCGGCCTCATCGGTCTCGCGGCCTTCGTGCTGTGGGAGCTGCGCGTCCCGTATCCGATGCTGGACATGCACTTCTTCCGCAACCGCCGGTTCATCGGGGCCGTCTCCGGCGGCATCCTCGTCGCCTTCGGCATGGGCGGCTCGATGTTCCTGCTCACCCAGCATCTGCAACTGGTCCTCGGCTACGGCCCGCTGGACGCCGGACTGCGGATGGCGCCGCTCGCCGTCACCGTCATCCTGATCAACTTCACCGGGCTGAGCGCGCGGCTGCTGCCCCGGCTCGGCACCCCCGGAATGATCGTCTCGGGGATGTCGCTGCTCGCGGCCGGTCTCGCCGCCATCGCCCTGCTCGGCGGCGACAGCTACGGCGGCATGCTGACCGGCCTGATCGTGATGGGCGTCGGGGTCGCCTTCGCCATGCCGACCATGGCCAACGCCATCATGTCCGCGATCCCGCCGGCCAAGGCCGGGGTGGGGGCGGGCGTCAACGGCACGCTGATGGAGTTCGGCCAGGGGCTCGGCGTCGCCGTCCTCGGCGCGGTCCTCAACTCCCGCTTCGTCGCGCTGCTTCCGCTGGTGGCCGCCGGTGCCGGCTCGCTGCCCGCGGCGCTCGCCAGGACCCGTACGGACGCCGAACGGGCCGCCGTGCACGACGCCTTCGCCGCCGGTATCGGCACCAGCCAGCTGGTCGGCGCGGCCGCGGTGCTCCTCGGCGGGCTGGTCGCCGCCGTCCTGCTGCGCCGGGCCGAGCGCACCGGCCAGGACATCGCGGCGGCGGCCCCCTCCTCCGGTGCGGAACCGGCGGCCGCCGCGGCGGAATAGCATCGGCGGGTACATGATCGTGAACGGTTGGGTGCCGACGGCGCGTATGACACCCCGTACGCGCCGTCCACCGGCCACGACGCCGCACACGACACCGACGACGACACCCAGGACGTCGAAGACGCTCCGGGCAGGGAGGGGCGCCATGGCAGCGACGGACGGCCGTACCGGGAAGCGGCCGAACAGCGTCTGGCTGACCGAGAGCCCCCCGCTCAAACGGAAGGCGGACCAGCCGGCCGGACTCGACCGCGACAAGATCGTCGCGGCGACGGTCCGGCTGCTGGACGCCGAGGGCCTGGCGAAGTTCTCCATGCGCCGGCTCGCCGCCGAGCTGGGCGTCACCGCGATGTCCGTCTACTGGTACGTCGACACCAAGGACGACCTGCTGGAACTCGCCCTGGACCACGTCATGGGCGAGATGCGGCTGCCGGACGAGGCCGACACCGGCCGGGACTGGCGGGACCATCTGCGCTCACTGGCCCATGAGTACCGCACGCTGCTCACCGGCCACACCTGGGTGGCCCGGCTGCTGGGCACGTACATCAACATCGGCCCGCACTCGATCGCCTTCTCCGACGCCAGCATGCGGGTGATGAAGGACAGCGGGCTGTCGCTCCAGCAGATCACCGGCGGGCTCTCCGCCGTCTTCCAGTTCGTCTACGGCTTCGCCACCATCGAGGGCTTGTTCAACGCCCGCTGCGAGGAGGCGGGGATGCCCGTCGACGACTACTTCCAGCAGGTCATGGCCTCGGTCCGGAACCGTCCGGAGTTCGCACAGACGGTGGAGAACACCACCAAGGTCATGGCGGCCCGCGGCGGGAGCACCGTACGGGAGATGCGCGACCGCGACTTCGCGTTCGCCCTCGACCTCCAGATCGCCGGCATCGAGGCGATGCGGGACCGGGCGGGGGAGTGACGGGCGCGGGGCGGACGGGCGCGGGCCGGGGCCCGGGGGAGACCCGGAGGCCTCACCCCGTCGGCAGGCTCTCCCCCTGCACCGCCTGGACGTCCAGCTCGACCTTCAGCGTGGTTCCGATGGCCGCGATACCGGCCGCCACGACCTGGTTGTAGTTCATCTTGAAGTCCTCGCGGCGCAGTTCCGCGGTGGCCCGGAACGCGGCGCGCACCCCGCCCCACGGGTCGGGGCCGGTGCCGAGGTAGCTCAGCGCCAGGTCCACCGGCCGGACGACACCGTGCAGCGACAGCTCGCCGTGCACGGTCCAGCGGTCCGGCCCGGCCGGTGCCAGTCCCGTGCTGCGGTAGGTGATCTCCGGGTACTCCTCGGTGTTCAGGAAGTCCTCGGAGCGCAGATGGCCGTCCCGCATCCCGTTGCCGGTGTCGATGGAGGCGGCCTTGATGACGGCCTCGACCCGCGAGGCGCTGAGGTCCTCGGCGATCTCGATCCGGCCGCTGAACTCGGTGAACCGGCCGTGCACGCTGGAGATCCCCAGGTGCTGGGCGACCGCCGCCACCGTCGAGTGCATCGGGTCGATGGTCCAGGTGCCGGGCGGCGGCAGCTCGGCCCCGCCCTGCCGGGCCAGGACGACGGTGCCCACGTCCATCCGGCCGCTGGCCGTCACGATCGCGCTGGCGGCGGCCGGTGCGTAGCCGACGGCCGTCACGATGACCGTGTACGGGCCGGCCGGCAGCGGCTCCGCGCTGCGGAGGGTGCCCTCGTCGTCCGCCGAGGCCCGCAGCACCTGCGCGCCGGTCATGTCGGTGACGGTCAGTACGGCGTGCTGGACCGCCCAGCCGTCCCGTGTGCGGACCTGGGCCCTCAGTCCCGCAGCTCCCGCGCCCGTCGAAGTCATTGCCTCTCCCGTTTGTCGCCTGGTGGTGCCCCCTGCTCCCGGGGTCCCCGCCCGAAGTGGTGCGGGGGCCCCACGAGCGTGGGGAAGTGTGCGGGCTCCGGACGGCGGCGTGCAGGCCGTCCCCTGCCTGTGCGCAGCGCCGCCGCCGGAGCCCTGGGTCCGGTCCGGGGCGCGCCTCCGCTCAACGCGCGCGCCGGACCGGGGTATTGCTCCCGGGTGAGATCCCCGGGCCCGGGGGATTTCAGTCCCCGGTGTGCGCGAGTTCGACGTCGTAACCGTCGACCCCGTGCGCCTCGACCGCGAGGCCGGTGGCGACGGGCGGGTAGCCGCTCGCGATGACCGTGTAGTCGCCGGCGTCCAGGTCGGTGAAGGCGTAGGCGCCGTCCTCCCCGGTCGTCGAGGTGGCCACGACATTGCCCGCCGCGTCCACCAGCGTGACCCGTGCGTCGGGCAGCGGCCGGCGCTGCGCACCGGCCCGCACGACGCCCTGCACCCGTGCGCCGGACAGCAGCTCGATCTCGATCCGGGTGGTGCCCTGGCCGCCGATCTCGACCGGCAGTGCGGCCGGGCGGTGGTTCGGGGCGTTCACCGCGACGGTGAAGGTCCCGGGCGCCAGCTCGTCGAAGGCGAACTGGCCCTCGGCGCCGGTCTTTCCGGTGGCCAGCACCTCGCCGCGGACGTCGGTGACGACGACCATCGCCCCGTCGACCGGTGCGCCGGTGGCCGCGCTGCGGACCTGCCCGCCGAGGCCGCTGGTGCCGCTGAGCAGGATGTCGTAGGCGTGCGGCGCCTCGCCGATGACGACCGTGGACGCCTGCGGCTGGTGGCCGTCGGCCGCGGCGATCAGCACGTACGAGCCGGCGCCGGGGGCGTCGAGCACGTACGAGCCGTTGGCCTGGGCGACCGCGCGGCCCAACTGCCGCCCGCCGAGCGAGATCAGCGTCACCGCGGAGCGCGGTACGGGGTTGCCCTCCGCGTTGCGGACGAAGCCGTGCACCGCGGGACCGGACGGGATGCCGTCCCCGCCGCCGGCCGAGGCGTACGCCGCCAGCGGCTGCGTGGCCGTCGCGGCGGCCGGGCGCGCCCAGGAGGGCGTGTGCGCCGCGTCGTCCGGGGCCACCGGGGCGGCGCCCACCAGGGCGGGCTCCCGCTCCTCGGCCTGTGCCGGGACGACGGCCTCCGGGGCGGTGGCCGCCGGGGTCGCAGCCAGGGCGGCCGCGGCCTCCTCGCCCTCCGAGCTCTGGGCCAGTCCGCCACGCGTCTTCAACGCGACCTCCTTGATGAACAGGGTGAAGAGGAAGGCGAGCAGCGCGCAGGGCGCCGCGTAGAGGAACACATCGCCGACACCGTGGCCGTAGGCGCTCTCCATGACGGTGCGCAGCGGCGCCGGGAGGGCGTCCAGGTCGGGGATGCCGCCGCCGCTGTTGCCGGCGTGCGCGGCGGCCTTGGCGGCCTTCGGGCCGAGTTCGGCCAGGCCGTCCTTGACGTAGTGGCTGACCCGGTTGGCCAGCACCGCACCGAGGGCCGAGACGCCCACCGCACCACCGAGGGAGCGGAAGAAGGTCACGACGGACGAGGCGGAGCCGAGGTCCTCCGGGGCCACCTGGTTCTGCGTGGCGAGCACCAGGTTCTGCATCATCATGCCGATGCCCAGGCCCATCAGCGCCATGAAGATCGCGATGTGCCAGTACTCGGTGTCGTAGCGGATGGTGCCCAGCAGGCCGAGGCCCGCGGTCACCAGCACACCACCGCTGACCAGCCACGCCTTCCACTTGCCGGTCTTGGTGATGACCTGGCCCGAGACGGTGGACGAGATGAACAGGCCACCGATCATCGGGATCGTCAGGACGCCGGACATCGTGGGCGACTCACCGCGCGCCAGCTGGAAGTACTGGCTGAAGAAGACGGTGCCGGAGAACATCGCGATACCGACGAACAGCGAGGCCACCGACGCCAGGGTGATCGTCTTGTTGCGGAACAGCCGCAACGGGATGATTGGCTCCTTGGCCTTGGTCTCGACGAAGACGAAGACCGCGCCGAGCACCACCGCGCCGCCGACCATGGCGGCGGTCTGCCACGACATCCAGTCGTACTTGTCGCCGGCCAGCGTCACCCACACCAGCAGCAGCGAGACCGCCGCGCTGATGAAGAACGCGCCCGCCCAGTCGACCTTGATGCCCTCGCGCTTGACGACGGGCAGCTTCAGGGTCTTCTGCAGCACGATCAGCGCGATGATCGCGAACGGCACGCCGACGTAGAAGCACCAGCGCCAGCCGAGCCAGTCGGTGTCGGTGATGACGCCGCCGAGCAGCGGGCCGCCGACGGTGGCGACGGCGAAGGTGGCGCCGAGGTAGCCGCTGTAACGCCCGCGCTCCCGCGGCGAGATCATCGCGGCCATCACGATCTGGGCCAGGGCGGACAGCCCGCCCACGCCTATGCCCTGCACCACGCGGCAGGCGATCAGCATCCCGGTGTTCTGCGACAGACCCGCGACGACCGAGCCCGCGACGTAGATGATCAGCGAGACCTGCACCAGCAGCTTCTTGCTGAAGAGGTCGGAGAGCTTGCCCCACAGCGGGGTGGTCGCGGTCATCGCCAGCAGCGAGGCGGTGACCACCCAGGTGTAGGCGCTCTGCCCGCCGTCGAGGTCATGAATGATCTCCGGCAGCGCGTTGGACACGATCGTCGAGGACAGAATGGCGACGAACATGCCGAGCAGCAGCCCGGACAGCGCCTCCATGATCTGACGGTGCGTCATCGGGGCCCCGTCGGAGGCGTGCTGTCCGCCTCCGTGTCTGGCGTGGCCGCCCCGCACACCGGCTGGTGTGGTCGTAGCCATGTAGTTCCTTTTCATCCTGCGGGTGTACGGGTGGTGCAGTCGTGATGCGCGCGGGGGCGGCAGTCGCCGAAGCTCGTACGGAGCCTGGCGAGGAGTTCGGTGAGGAGCCCGACGTCGTCGTCGGACCAGTCGTCCAGGTACCGGGCGAGCGTGGCCGTGTAGCGCTCGGCCAGCTCCGCCAGGAGCGCGGTGCCGCTCGGGGTCAGCCGCAGCAGCCGTGAGCGCTTGTCCGCCGGATCGGGCTTCCGCTCGATCCAGCCGCGCTCGGCGACATGGGCGACGTGCCGGCTGGTCACCGACATGTCGATCGCCAGCAGCTCGGCGAGCTGGCTCATCCGCATCTCGCCGTGCCGGTCGAGCAGGGTGAGCACCCCGGCCGACGCCGGCGGGCAGTCCTGGGGCAGCATCCGCCCCATCTCGCGCTTGACGGCACCGATGGCGCTGAGTTGCCTGGCCAGCTCCTCGTACTGACTCTGAGCTGCCACCGGCTCCTCCACGCATCCCTCGCACATCTTTTGTTGCTTGGGGCAACCATAGGCAAGTTGGTTGCTGAAGGCAAACGATTCGTCCAGGGTTGAAGTAAAGGGAGCCAAAAGTCTGGACCGGGGATTGGTCAATGGGGTCGGCGAGACCCGCAAAGCCGCAGGTCGGAGGCCGGATGACGGCCGCCGCCCGATACCGGTCGGTAACGGGACGCCCTCAGACGACCTGCCCGCACCCCCGCCCACGCCCCGTACGCGTCCGGTGCCCGCTCCGTAGGCGCCCCCGGCGGTGTGGTGCGACCGCCCCAGGGGTGCCGCCCCGCCCTTGGTTCGCTAGGGTCCTTGCCCATGGCGACCAACCCGCAGAACCAGCCCGGCGGCACCCACGACCCGGCCGGCAGCACGCAGATGTTCCGCGCCTTCGTGGACGAGGGCGGCACCCCGCAGGCCGGCAGCCGCCGCGCCGCCGCCCCCCAGCAGCCGGCCGGCCCCCGCGTGGGCCTCATCGTCGGCGTGATCGTCGCCATCCTGGCCGTAGCGGGCGCCGCCTGGCTGGCGCTGTCGTAACGCCTTCCTTCGCACTGTTCTCCGCAGTCGTCTACCTGCGTCCGGGCCCGGCATGGCCATGCCGGGCCCTTGGTGCGTCCGCCCGCCACCCTTCCGGGAGGTGCGGCCGGGGTGCTCCCCACCCGCGGCCGCCGAGGCAGGGAACCGGGGCGTCCAGCACACTGGTGACCACCTGACGGGAGTCCCTTGAGCCGCGCCCTCTGAAACGGGGAAAGACTGTTGCTGGACGAGACGGTGTTCCGGACCGACGCTCTGCCCGTGGCGGACAGGTTCGACTACTGGGTCGAGTTGCTGGGCCGCACCCACGCCCCCATGGAGCTGCGCAGCGACTGCCCCGACGACTTCCGCGCTTCCCAACGCGTGCTGGATCTCGGTGCTGTCACCGTGTGGTCCGCCACCTACCAGCCCCTGGTCTTCCGGCGCACACCGAAGCTGATCCGGCAATCCGACCCGGAGGCCTACCACCTTTCCCTCGTCGTCCAGGGGAGCGGGACAGGCGAGTGGCCGAACCGGGAGACCGCGTACAAGCCGAACGACCTGTTCGTCACCTCCACCTCACTGCCGAACGACATCCGCAGCAGCACCGGGGGCCCGGTGACGATCATCGCGCTGGAGACTCCCAAGGCCCTGCTGCCGCTGCCTCCCGGCATGACCCCACGGCTGGTCGGGGCGCCGGTGTCGGCCCGGGAAGGTATGGGTGCCCTCCTGGCACGGTTCCTCACCCAGCTGACCGCGGACACGACCGCGTACCGGCCCTCCGACGGACCCCGGCTGGGCACGGTCCTGAACGATCTGGTTGCCGCGCTCTTCGCCCACCTGCTCGAAGCCGGCGACCGCCTCCCCCCGGAGACCCACCGACGGGCCCTCACCTTGCGCATCCAGGCGTTCATCCGGGAGCAGCTGCACGACCCGTACCTCACCCCGGCCACCATCGCCGCCGCGCACCACATCTCCACCAGCTACCTGCATCGTCTCTTCCGTGACGAGGACGCCACCGTCGCCGAGTGGATTCGCCGCCGACGCCTGGAGGCGGCCCGCCGCGACCTCACCGACCCGGCACTCCGCGCCGTCCCCCTCCACACCATCGCCACCCGCTGGGGATTCCCCCGCGCGGCCGACTTCAGCCGCGCCTACCGCGCCGCCTACGGCACCACGCCCAGGGACCACCGGCATCAGGCCCTCAACGGCCACAAGTGAACTCATTGCGAACGCAGTTGTGCACTCTGAGCTAACGATTCGCCAGGCGCATCCACCATCATGGAGGGCGTCAGTTCGATCATTGTCCTGGTGAGGGGTGGGGGCCCTTCGCGAGGACGTCCGACCCGAAACGACCAGCCATGTGGTGATCCGCAGTGTCCACAGGGGGAATCCATGCGCACTCTCACCTCAGCCGGAGCCTTCGTCGCCGCCCGCGGCCTCACCTTCGGACTGACGGCGGCACCGGCATGCGCGGCGCCTGCCGCCTGCGCCTCCCCGGCCACGGTGCGGCCGTCCGGCCGGGCCGGCGCATCCACCACGCCGAAGACGCCGCCGGCACCGGTCTACCGAAGCCGAGCGGGTCCGTAGTCGACCGGGGGATGTCGGGCGGCGGTGACGACGTCCGGCTCAGGGGCCTTGGCAGACCACTGAGGGCTGTCCCGGAATCCCTGGCGGATGCACGACGACAGCTACGGCACTCCCCCGGCTCACGCCGGGAGGTGCCCCCGCACCACTGACGCCGTGCGCTGATCCACCAGGGATTACGGGACAGCCCTTATGGGTCTCAGGAGGCCGCCACCAGCCGCTCCGCCGACCGGTGGGCCGTGTCCAGTACGCCGCCCAGCTCCCCGTAGACCAGCCGACCCGCGCGCTTGACCGGGCGGCCGTCCACCAGGACCGTGTCGATGTTGCCGGGGTGGGCGGCGGTCACCACGGCGCCGATCGGGTCGTGGGCGACCGGGGCGAGGTTGATGTCGTCGGCGCGCAGGAGGACGAGGTCGGCGCGCTTGCCGACGCCCAGTGAGCCCACCTCGTCGGCCAGTCCGAGGGCCTCGGCGCCCTCGGCGGTGGCCATGCGCAGGACGTCGGCCGCCTTGACCGTGGCCTCGCCGTCACCGTCGCCGTCGAAGTGGCTGCTCATCAGGGCGGCGCGCATCTGCGAGAACATGTCGCCCGGCGCCGAGGTCACCGCGTCCGCGCCCAGGCCGGTCGGGATGCCCGCCCGGCGCAGCCGTCCCGCCATCGGGGCGCCGAACCGCATCGACGCCTCGATCGCCGGCGTGATCGCCACCGCACCACCGGACTCGGCGATCAGCCGCAGCTCGGAGTCGGGCAGGGAGTTGCCGTGTACGTACAGGGTTCCGGAGGTCAGCAGCCCCTGCTCCTGGAGGGCGGTGATCGGCCGCATCGCCACCG
Source organism: Streptomyces sp. NPDC048612 (assembly GCF_043199295.1). NCBI lineage: Bacteria > Bacillati > Actinomycetota > Actinomycetes > Kitasatosporales > Streptomycetaceae > Streptomyces > Streptomyces sp. NPDC048612. The sequence continues at coordinate 435,356 of NZ_JBICVV010000002.1, read as the reverse complement.
GGCCGGCGGTCACATGGACGGCGATCGGCAGCCCCAGCTCACGGGCCAGCAGCCAGTCCTCCCGGACGGCCTCCGGCGGTGCGAAGGACGGGCCGACGGGCGCCAGGGCCATCGTGAGCAGTGCGTCGCGCGAGGGGAAGTACCGGGCGCGGACCTCCCGCACCCAGTCGGCCCGTCGGGCGGTGTCGTCGAAGACGGGGTAGCCGTAGCCGAAGACGGCGCGGATGCCCGCCTCCTCCAGGGCCTCGACGGCGGCCGCGCTGTGCTCCGGCGTGTACTGGACGTGCGAGAAGTCCTGCACGGTGGTGACGCCCGAGTCCAGGCACTCCAGCGCCCCGAGGAGATTGCCGGTGTACACGTCGGCGGGCGTGAAGCGGCCGGAGAGGTCGCCGAGAATCCGGCCGAGGTAGCTGTCGAGGCTCTCGTCGACCGCGGCGGACCGCAGGACGGCCTGCCACAGGTGCCGGTGGGTGTCGACGAAGCCGGGCAGGACGACCAGCTGCCGGGCGTCGATCACTTCCAGGCCGGTGTCGGACTCGTCGCAGGGCAGCCCGCGGCCCACGGCGGCGATCCGGCCCTCCTCGACGAGGACGTCGGTGTGCGGGTGGACGACGGGGTGGGGGGAGGTGTCGATGACCAGGCCGCCGCGCAGAAGCAGGCGCGGTGAGTGGTGGCGCTCGGTTCCCATGGCAAGTCACCCTCTACACATTCGGAAGAAAGCTTTATAGAAAGCTATCATGGTGCTGATCTATCCTGCCGACGTGACTGCTCCACCCGGACCACGCCCCGATCCCGTCGACGCCCTGCTGGACGCCTGGCGCACCGAGCTGCCGGACGTGCTCCGCCCGTCGACGGAGCTGTCCAAGCGCATAGCCCGGCTCGCCCGCGCCCTGGATCAGGCGACCCGCGGTGTGCTGCCCGAACTCGGGCTGACCGTCGCCGAGTTCGACATCCTGGTCGCCCTGCGCCGGGCGGGCGAGCCGTACCGTATGAAGCCGAACGAACTGGCCCGTGCCCTGCTGCTGTCCTCCGGCGGCATCAGCAACGTCGTCAACCACCTCGCCGGCCGCGGCCTGGTCCGCCGCGAGCCCTCGCCGGACGACGGCCGGAGCACCATGATCAGGCTGACCCCCGACGGGGTGCGCACGGCCGAGCGCGCCGTCCGTGCCAACGCCGACGCCCATGAGGCCCTCTTCGCCGAGGCGTCCCCCACCACCCTGGACGCCGCCACCCGGGCCCTGCGCGACGTGGACATACGCCACACCGCCGCCCCGCGCCCTCTACGGACCGGACGGAATCCCAGCCGCTCCTGAGGCCGCGGGTCCGGGCCGCCCCACCACGGAGCCCCGGACCGGGCCTGGGCTCCCGCGGTGAGGGGGCGGCCGCCGGAAGCGGCGGTTCAGGCCTGGTCGGCCGCCGCCTGGAGCGCGGCGATGTCGATCTTCTTCATGCCGAACATGGCCTTCATGGCACGGGCCGCGCGCTCCTGGTCCGGGTCGTTCAGGATCTCCGCCATGCCACCGGGCGCCACCTGCCAGGACAGCCCGTACTTGTCCTTCAGCCAGCCGCAGGGACCCTCTTCGCCGCCCTCGGAGAGCTTGGCCCAGTAGTAGTCGATCTCGTCCTGGTCGGCACAGGTGATCATCAGGGAGACGGCCTCGGAGAAGGTGAACTCCGGGCCGCCGTTGAGCGCGAGGTACTCCTGGCCGTCGAGTTCGAACTCCACCGTCAGCACGGTGCCGGCCTCCCGCGGGCCCGCCTCGTTGTAATAGGTGACTGCGTTGATCTTCGAGTTCGGGAACACCGAGCAGTAGAACTCGGCGGCTTCCTTGCCTTGGGTGTCGAACCAGAGGTTGGGCGTGATCTTGGGCATGGTCTTCTCCCTGGGACGGTTCGCGGCCGGTGGCCGCGGCTGTGCCTCTATAGACCGTCGCACCGCTCGGAACTCATCGCTATTCAGGGAGAGGCTTCCGCGGGCAGGCGGGGGAGCGCGGCGCAGCGGCCCGGAGGGCGTCCCGGCGGTCCGCTCCGGCCCAGGCCGACGGCGACGGGCTCCGGCGGCCTCCGGTGGCCCGCCCCGGCGGCCTCACTTCCAGCCGAACGTCACGTCCTTGGTGTCGAGGTGCATGCCCGCCGGCACCCGCCAGCCGTCCACACACACCCGCCAGCTGCCGGTCTTCCGCTTCCCCGGGGCGAGCGGCAGCGGGAGCTTGTGGGTGGAGCTGATGGTGGCCCAGTCGATGCCGAGGCCGCCGATGATGTGGGTCCCGAAGGTGACCGTGCCGGCGGTGACGGGCCGGTCGCCGGTGTTGAGGAACTCCAGGGTGACCTGCTCGCACCAGCGCACGTCGGTACCGGACCGGCCGGGCAGGCCGATCAGCAGGCCGTCGGGGGTGCCCGGGCCGGCCGGAAGGGTCGGGGAGGGCGGTTTCGGCGCCGGGGTGCCGTGCGGCGGGGTGGGAGGGCCGGGACGCGAGGGGGAGTTGGGCGCGCTCGGAGAGGCCGGGGGTGTGCTGCCGCCTCCCTGGCCGGGGCGCGTTCCCGTGGGGCCCGGGGAGGCGCCGGGCCGGGCACCGGAGACGCCGGGCCGGCCGGGCGCCCGTGCGCCGTCATCCGCGTCGCCCTCGCCGGAGCCGCCGGACGCCCCGGAGTCGGGCCGGCCGGTCTCCGTACCGCCGCCGCTGTCCTTGCCGCCGCTGCCGTCTCCGTGCCGTCCGCGGCCCCCGTCGCCGTCCAGGGGCGTCAGCTCGACGCGGCCCTCGGGCGGTACGGCCTGATTCGGCCCCCGGCCGTCGGCGGGACCCGCGGCGCCCACCGCGGCATGACCCGCGCCGGCGGTGCTGCCGCACCCGGTGAGCAGGACACCCAGACACAGCACGGCCGCGGAGGCGGAGGCAACAGTCGTCGTCCGTCGCATGGGGGGCAGTGTTGCTGACGATGCGTCAGGTGTACAGAGGTCCGGACGCCGGACTCGTGGAGGACTGAATCGCCTGGAGGGCCGCATCACCGGAGAGTGGGATGGCCGAATCGGCGGGGAGGTTGACGGCCGTGCGCGGGAAGAGGCGGACGGGCCGGGCGACATGAACGCCGGGACGCCGGGACCCGCATCAAGTACGCGGTCCACGAGCCACCTTGGGAGACCCTGAAGCCGTCACGGGCGTCGGCTCACCTCACGAGCCCATGAAGCCCGGAAGTCACGAAACCAGGAAGTCACGAAGCTGCGAAGCCATGAGGCCGCGTACGACCGCCTCTGGCCACCGACGGCTCTGCCGGCCGCCTGCGACTCTTCTACGGCTTCTCATACGGCACTTCGGTCGGCCGGGGCGGGAATCCCCCGCACTGCGCCCCGCCTTCCTCCTGCTGGTTCTGCTGGTCCTGCTGGTCTGCTTGCGCTGCTCCTCGTGTTCCCTTACAACTGTCCGCCGAGCGGCACGAGGCTTTGTGCAGCCCCTCGGCGGACCGTTCCTCAGTCGGAGATGAGGCCCTCGCGCAGCTGCGCCAGAGTGCGGGTGAGCAGCCGGGAGACATGCATCTGGGAGATGCCGACCTCCTCGCCGATCTGCGACTGCGTCATGTTGGCGAAGAAGCGCAGCATGATGATCTGGCGCTCGCGGGCCGGGAGTTTGGCCAGCAGGGGCTTGAGGGACTCGCGGTACTCCACGCCCTCCAGGGCGCTGTCCTCGTAGCCGAGGCGGTCCGCGAGGGAGCCCTCGCCGCCGTCGTCCTCGGGGGAGGGGGAGTCGAGCGAGGAGGCCGTGTAGGCGTTGCCGACGGCCAGGCCGTCGACGACGTCCTCCTCCGACACCCCCAGGCACAGCGCCAGTTCGGGAACGGTCGGGGAACGGTCCAGCTTCTGGGAGAGCTCGTCACTGGCCTTGGTGAGGGCGAGCCGCAGCTCCTGGAGCCGGCGCGGGACCCGGACCGACCACGAGGTGTCGCGGAAGAAGCGCTTGATCTCGCCGACCACGGTGGGCATCGCGAACGTCGGGAATTCCACGCCGCGTTCGCAATCGAAACGGTCGATCGCCTTGATCAGGCCGATCGTGCCGACCTGGACGATGTCCTCCATCGGCTCGTTGCGGCTGCGGAAGCGGGCCGCCGCGTAGCGGACCAGCGGGAGGTTCAGCTCGATGAGCGTGTCGCGGACGTACGTACGCTCCACACAGTCCTTGTCGAGCGAGGCCAGCCGCAGGAACAGGGAGCGGGAGAGCGTGCGGGTGTTGATGGAGTCGTCGTCATGCACGTGCGGTGCGGGCGCGGGAATCGCGGGAAGCACCTTTGAGCTGCCCAGTTCTACGGACATGCCACCCCCTTGAGGTCGCGGTCGGGTCGCTGCGGCGCTCCTCGGACCGGGGCGGAACGAGGAGTTATACCTCCACCTGAATACCGGAGGCAGCGCCACGGCAAACGCGGTTCCTGCAGAATGTCACATGTCGGCAACACGCTGTAGCGCCATGTCGACATATCTGTGCAGGATCGGGTCGCCCGTCCCGGCTATGCGTCGATCCTGTTTGCGGATCGCAGCCGGGCGAAGCTCCGCGACAGTAGCCGCGAGACATGCATCTGCGACACCCCTAGCTCCGCACTGATCTGGGACTGCGTCAGATTGCTGTAGTAACGCAGCAGAAGAATCCGCTGCTCGCGCTCGGGCAGCTGGACGAGAAGGTGCCGTACGAGGTCGCGGTGCTCGACGCCGGCCAGCTCCGGGTCCTCGTAGCCGAGGCGGTCGAGCAGGCCGGGCAGGCCGTCGCCCTCCTGTGCGGCCTCCAGCGAGGTGGCGTGATACGAGCGGCCTGCCTCCAGGCAGGCCAGCACCTCGTCCTCGCCGATCTTCAGCCGCTCGGCGATCTCGGCGGTGGTGGGGGAGCGGCCGTGCAGCACCGTCAGGTCCTCGGTCGCGCCGTTGACCTGGACCCACAGCTCGTGGAGCCGGCGTGGCACATGGACCGTGCGGACATTGTCTCGAAAATAGCGTTTGATCTCGCCGACGACGGTGGGCATCGCGAAGGTGGGGAACTGGACGCCCCGGTCCGGATCGAATCGGTCGATCGCATTGATCAGACCGATGGTGCCGACCTGGATGACGTCCTCCATCGGCTCATTGCGGCTGCGGAAGCGCGCCGCGGCGTACCGGACCAGCGGCAGATTGGCCTCGATCAGGGCGGCGCGGACCCGCGTGTGCTCCGGCGTGCCGGGGTCGAGGTCCGTCAGCTCCGCGAACAGCACCTGCGTGAGCGCCCGCGTGTCCGCGCTTCGGCTCTCGCGGGATGGAGCCTTGGGCGCAGTACGGGCCGTCACGGTCACGCCACCCTTCACAGTGCATGTATCCGGCAAAAGCGGTCATAGCATCACAAGACATGTGCACTGTGTGCAAGCACCCCATAACGCCGTGTTGAACAGAGAGTTGAGTGGTGCGGGAGGGTGCGCGGACAGGTGGCGGACGGTGGTGGCCCGGGGTACGGCAAAGCCCCTCGCCCACGGGGGCGAGGGGCTCGGCGTGACGGGCCGGGGGAGTGCCGCGGCTCAGAATTCGTAGTCGGCGATCACCCAGGTGGCGAATTCGCGCCACTGAGCGGCGGCGGCCTGGTGGGCCGGGTGCTCGATATAGCGGGTGAGGGCGTCCCGGTCGGCCACGGCGGAGTTGATCGCGAAGTCGTGGGCGATCGGGCGGTCGGTGATGTTCCAGGCGCACTCCCAGAACTCCAGCTCCGGGATCTCGCCCTCCAGCGCCGCGAACGCGCGGGCGCCGGCCTGCACCCGCTCCTCGTCGCGGGAGACACCTTCGTTGAGCTTGAACAGGACCAGGTGGCGGATCACGGGGGCCTCCGTGCGGCATACGAGGCGCAGCCGGTCCGGTCGTCGGACGGCTGGGCCGGGGCTGGGGCACCGGCCGACCGTGGGCCGGCCCGGTCCCGGGCGGCCCCCAGGGGTCGCCGCCCGGGGCGTGCGGTCCCTACTTGATCAGCTGGGTCATGAACTCGCCGACGCCCTGCGCGGCGGACGAGATGCCCTCGAAGCCTATCTGCACCATTTCTGCCGCCCGCTGCGGGGACGTGATGATCGTGTACAGCACGAAGACAATGATCATGTACAACGCGATCTTCTTCGCCTGCGCCATCGTCCCGTCTCCCCTACGCAGTCCCCTACGGCAGTACCTGCAGCTCCCTTTGCAGTCGGGCGAGTGTAACCACAGGTGTTCGATCTCGGGAGCCGAGGTCACGGGCCCGTCCGCAGGGTGCTTCCGGCGCTGCCCGGACTGATCCTGACTTTATGGACCAAAGGCCCACCAAAGGGGGCCCTTCGTCTGCCTGTTGGGACGGCTCCCGGAGGCACCCTGAGAGGTGGGCCAAGGGATCTGGCAGGAATCCACGGCCCCGGGACCGGAGCCTCGCTGCGGGGCCCGCGCCAGGACCGTCCCCGGACGGTGGCGCGGACTGGAGGCGCGGTCCCCTCGGGGGAGCGGCCGTCCCCGGACGCCGCCGCCCCCACCGAGCAGGAGCTCCGCCACCGGGCCGCCCCTGGCAACCACGGGGGAATCCAGGAAACGGCACGGTGGTGGGGCTCCCTTCGTATGCGGAGACAGGCGCCGGGCCGCGGCACATAATGGCGGGACGCTCGCCTCAAGGGGGAACCGAAGGATGCCCATGAACTCCGCAGCAACCGCGCCCGATTCGTCCCGCCGAGCCGCCCGGCCGGCCCGCGGCGGCCTCCGTTCACCTCTGACGCGGCGCCCGGCCGTCGTGCTGGTACTGCTGGCCGGTCTGCTGGCCGCGGCCGTCGCACCCGCGGCGGCGGCGGGCCCCGGCGCCGGGGACACCGTACGGACGGCGGCCGCCGCGAGCGCTCCGAGCCGGAGCGCCGAGGCCTCCGCCGGGCTCGCCGCCGCGCCCGCGCAGCCCCTCTCGTACCGCCACCACCGCACCCACAAGACGTCGCACGTCACCTCGGTCTCCAAGTCCAAGGCGTCCAAGTGGAAGTCGAAGGTGAAGAAGAAGGGCAGCTTCTTCAAGAAGCTCGGCATCGTCCTGATCGTGCTCTTCGTCCTCTTCCTGGCGCTGGTGGCCGTGGCGATCTGGCTGCTGGTGCGTTTCGTCCGCCGCTCCCGCCGCAGGCGCGAGGCCCACTAGGCCCTTGTCCGGCCGATCACGGCCGGCCCGGCGGCGCAAGGTGCACGATCTGGTCGTGCGCGACGACGAGTTCGCCCACCACCGGGTCGCGGACATCGCCCCGTACCCACCGGGTCGCAGTCATCGCCCCGTCCGTACCCGTACGCAAGCAGAAGCCGCCGCCGGTCACGGAATCCTCTGCGGTCCATGGCGGCACCTGCGCTGCACAGCCGGTCGTCGCGGCCCCCGGACACGACGAAGGCCCCGATCCTCGTGAGGATCGGGGCCTTCGCCCTCTGAGCGGTAGCGGTGGGATTTGAACCCACGGAGGAGTTGCCCCCTCACGCGCTTTCGAGGCGCGCTCCTTCGGCCGCTCGGACACGCTACCGAGAGGAAGCTTAGCCCACGGGTGGCCGTGCGCCGAAATCGGATTCCCGGAGGCGGCCGTCACGGGCTCCGCGCACCGGTCAGCGCGCGCGGAAGAAGGCGGTGAGCAGGGCCGCGCAGTCGGCCTCCAGGACGCCGGTGATGACTTCCGGACGGTGGTTGAGGCGTCGGTCACGGATGACGTCCCAGAGCGAGCCGGCCGCGCCGGCCTTGGCGTCGCGGGCGCCGTAGACGACCCGGTCGACCCGGGAGAGCACGATCGCGCCGGCGCACATCGTGCACGGTTCGAGGGTGACGACCAGCGTGCAGTCGGTCAGCCGCCAGTCGCTCGCCCGCCGCCCGCCGCCGTCCCCGCCGGACCCGGCGCGCGAGGCCGCCTCGCGCAGGGTCCGGGCCGCGGCGCGCAGCGCGAGGATCTCGGCATGGGCGGTCGGGTCGCCGGTGGCCTCGCGTTCGTTGTGGCCGGTGCCGAGGACCGTGCCGTCGGCGGACAGCACGACGGCGCCCACCGGGACGTCGCCGGTCCCGGGGGCGCGGGCGGCCTCGCCCAGCGCCTGCCGCATCGCCGCGGTCCAGGGATCGCGCAGCGGGTCGGGCGCGGGGGAGGGAAGAGAGGCGGATGGGGGGACGGTCATGTCCCCAGTGTCGGGGACGTGACCGGGGCGGGGCCCGCGGACCCCGGGGGCCGAGCGCGGCCGGGCCGGATCAGCGCACGGCTTCGAGGACCTCCGTGCAGCCCAGCGAGTCCGCGATGGTGCTCAGCGCATCACCGTCGAGGGCCAGCAGCTCCCGCTCGCCGACACCCAGGTCGGCCAGCAGACCGGCATCGCCGAGCGGGCCGTGCGGCGGGCCGTCCGAGCCGTTCACCGCCTCCAGGGGGTCGTCCACGCTGTTGTCGGATTCGGGTTCGCCGTCCTCCGTGCCGTCCAGGTCGAGGCTGTCGAGGTCGTCGGTCGCGTCCTCGTCGTCGCGACCGAGCAGCTCGTCGGTCAGCATGGCGCCGTACGAGCTTCTGGCGGCGAGGGCGGCATTGGAGAGGAAGACCCGTGGGTCGTCCTCGCCGTCCACCCGGATGACGCCGAACCAGGCGTCCTCCTGCTCGATGAAGGCCACCACCGTGTCGTCGTCGACCGCCGCCTCTCGGGCCAGGTCGGCCAGATCGGTCAGCGTCTCCACATCGTCGAGCTCCGTATCGCTCGCTTCCCACCCGTCTTCGGTGCGCGCGAGCAGTGCGGCGAAGTACACCGTGACTCTCCCACTGGTCATAGGCGTGCCGGGCCGGGCGGGGCGGCGCTGCACGCCGTTGGTCCCGCCCCTTCGGAATCGTGGCAGAAACAACGCGTCCGCGCGGGGTCTTCGGCGCTGCGTCGTGCGGAGGTTGTGAGAGATGTCGCTCACGTGCCGCAGCGCGAGCGGGGGCGCGGGGGCGTTCCGCTACCGGCGCAATCGGCTCCGCTACCCGCGGAACGTGCGCATCCGCAGGGCCTGACGCATCCGCTCGGCCCGTGCGCGGCGCGGCTGGACGCGGTCCCGCAGCTCCTTGGCCTCGTGGAGTTCCCGCAGGAATTGGGCGCGGCGCCGTCGGCGCGCCGCTTCGCTCCCGGCGTCCGGGGGCGCGCTCCGGTCGTCCGGGACGGCGTCGTTCGGGTCATCGGTCCGCTTACGGTCGGGCACGGGCACACCACCTCGGGCCGGCACTTCGCCCGATCGCGGAACGGCCAATCGGGCGTACGTGCCCCCTTTCCCTCCTTTCGGCGGTTTGATGCCGGTCGCCTCGGGTGGCGGCGCCCGTCTGCCGGGCGCCGCAGGGCGGGCTCCCGGGCTCTCCGCCTCGGTTACTGTCGATGTCATGCGGATTCACGTCGTCGACCACCCGCTGGTGGCGCACAAACTCACCACTCTGCGCGACAAGCGCACCGACTCCCCCACCTTCCGGCGCCTCGCCGACGAGCTGGTCACCCTGCTCGCGTACGAGGCCACCCGCGATGTGCGCACCGAGCAGGTCGACCTCGAAACCCCGGTGACGGCGACCACCGGCGTGCGGCTGTCGCACCCGCGCCCGCTGGTCGTCCCGATCCTGCGGGCCGGTCTGGGCATGCTGGAGGGCATGGTCCGGCTGCTGCCCACCGCCGAGGTCGGCTTCATGGGCATGGTCCGCAACGAGGAGACCTACGAGGCGCACACGTACGCCACGCGGATGCCGGACGACCTCTCGGGCCGTCAGGTGTACGTCGTCGACCCGATGCTCGCCACCGGCGGCACGCTGGTCGCCGCGATCCGTGAGCTGATCGAGCGCGGTGCGGACGATGTCACCGCGATCTGCCTGCTGGCCGCGCCGGAAGGTGTCGCGGTCATGGAGAAGGAGCTGGCCGGGGCGCCGGTGACGGTGGTCACCGCGGCGGTCGACGAGCGGCTCAACGAGGACCGCTACATCGTGCCGGGCCTCGGCGACGCGGGCGACCGGATGTACGGCACGGCCGGCTGAGCGGCCCCGCCCTTTTCCCCTGAACACTGTTCGGGCCCCGCACCACGGCTGGTGCGGGGCCCGTTCTCATACGCTCAGCACTTGGCGCCGGCGGCGGGGGCCGGGGACGGATGGGTCAGCAGGGACAGCGACTTGGCGGCCTGCTGCTGGGGGGCGAGTGCCTTGAAGCCGTCGCCGATGACCAGGTCGAGTTCGGCGCCCTTGCGGCCGTCGGTCTTCTTCTCGGCGCCGGTGAGCTGGGTGGCGAGCACCTTCAGCGGGCCGTCGGCGGCCGCGTCGGGGCCGAGCAGTATTCCGGCGCCCTTGACCTTCTTGTCGTAGGCGGCGGGGGCGTTGCCCACCTTGCCGATCTTGAAGCCGCGCTTCTGGAGCTCGTCGGCGGTGCGCTTGGCGAGTCCGGAACGCGGGGTGGCGTTGAAGACGTTGACGGTCAGCGCGCCGGGCGCGGGGAGCTTGCGGGCGGCGGTCTTCGCCTGAGCGGCGTCCGCCTGGGCGCCGTCCGGGCACTTCTGTTTGTCCTGGGCGGCGTGCGCGGTGTTGCTCCGGCCGCCGAAGACGTCGATGAGCTGCAGGGTCCCCCAGCCGGCCAGGCCGAGGGCGCAGGCGGCGGCGACGAGGGTGAGAACGATGCGGCGACGGTGGCGGGGACGGCGCATCCGCGGATACCTGTCGCCCGTGATGCGGTACTTCCTACCGCCCATGCCAGGGGGCGTCAGCATGCTCATGGGCGCAGCGTAGTGCGAAGGGCGGTCCGTGCCTACTAAATGATCAACGCGTGGCGTGAGACCCAACCCAAAAGGATCAACTTCTGTCGGGAGGGGTGGGAAGTGGTTAGGCTTGTCATGACCATTTCAGGGGGCATCTTTCCTGCCCCCAGCACGTCTTCTGTGGGGAAACAAGAACGTGAAGATGCTCAAGTCCGCCACGGTGGGAACGCTGTGCGCGGCCGTGTCCCTGACCGGACTGACCCTGGCGCCGGCGGCTTACGCCGAAGGCAAGGGCGGCTGCTACGACTACTCCAACACCCACGAGCACAACAACAAGATCTACTACTGGCAGTCGTGCGTCAGCAAGCCCGAGCGGGGGATTCTGCGCGCCTACGCGCGCGTCTGGCTGCCCGCCAACCACGAGAAGTGCCAGGTGGAGTTCAACGTCCTCAAGGAGGGCAGTGGCAGCAAGGTCTACAAGGCGGCCACCCGGCCCTGCCCCAAGAGCAAGGTGAACAAGTACACCATCAAGGGGTTCGACTGGGAGCCGAAGTCGGCCGGCCGCTACACGGTGGTGGCGCGGCTCCGCGGTGCGGGGTCCACACACAATGTGATCCCGCGCAGCCCCTGGATTCAGATGCCGTGACCCGCGGCTGAGCAGGGTGGCCCATCGGTGCTCACCGGTGGGCCGTTCGCCGTTTTCGGCCGCTTGCCGGCCGGCCTGCTCGTACGGGCGGCGGTGTGGGGTGGCGTCAGTCCAGTTCGAGCACGCGGGCGTGCAGCACCTGGCGCTGCTGGAGGGCCGCGCGCACCGCGCGGTGCAGCCCGTCCTCCAGGTAGAGGTCGCCCTCCCACTTGACGACATGCGCGAAGAGGTCGCCGTAGAACGTCGAGTCCTCGGCGAGCAGCGTCTCCAGGTCGAGCTGCTGCTTGGTCGTCACCAACTGGTCGAGGCGTACCGGGCGCGGGGCCACGTCCGCCCACTGGCGGGTGCTCTCCCGGCCGTGGTCGGGGTACGGCCGGCCGTTTCCGATGCGCTTGAAGATCACACGGAAAGCCTACCGGGCGAGCGGCGCCGGGCGCAGCCATGCCGCAGCAGCGCAAAAGGATCATTGGCCGCAAAGTTGGATCTTTGGGGAGCTGAGGTGCGGCGGATATGGCCGGATGCGACCCGAACGGCCTACGGGACGGCCTGTCGTGGCGGGGCCGGCCCCGGTGTCGCGCGGCCGGGCGTCACCACTTCCGGGCGGTGGCCAGGCTCGGCTGCCAGTAGGTGACCCGGGCGGTGTGCGGGTCGACATGGACCGGGGCGCGGCCGTCGAGGCCGACCTGGGTGGGGGTGGCGCGGGCCGTCAGGGCGACGCCGAACTGGGAGACCTTGCGGCCCCGGTGGTGCCCGCGGTGTGCGGCGGAGGTGGTGATCAGGGCGTACGCGGTCCGGTTGGGAGCGAGGGCGACGGCGGCGGGCGGTGCACTGGCCTCGATGGCCGGGAGGGGGGCCCGGCGGTCGTCGCCGAACCGCAGCAGTGGGTAGGGCTGGGCGGCGAACGTGCAGGGACGGTCGGAGAAGTTGGTGACCGTCAGCAGCATGCGGTGGGGCCGCCGCGGCATCGCGCCGGCGTGGAACCTGAGCATCTCGGGGGTGCAGACGACCCGGCCGTCCGGGCCGCGGGGCGGGGCGCCGTCGTCGTGCGAGGCGGACAGGGTGGGGACCGGTGACACCGCCCTGTTCGAGCCCTCGGTCTGCCGGCCGGCGTCGTGGCAGCCGGTGGTCAGGACCAGCGTGGCGGTGGCGAGGAGCGCTGCGGCGGCAGCCCGGCGGGCGGTGGCGGTGACAGTGATGGGCATGGGTGCTCCCCGGACGGTGGCGTGTACACGACCTTCGGTGGGGGTGCTGGCGATCGGCTAACGCACGGCTAACGCGGGCCGGGGCGCGGCTCCTGCGCGGGCCGCCGCTCCCGGGACCGTGACGAAAGTCGGGGGCCGTTCCTGCCGAACGGCAGTGGTGAGCGGGGAACCGCCGGACCTAGCGTCCCGGTACGCACCGAGCGGTGCGCAAGGGGAGGGCGAGAGGAGAACGGCGTGCTCGGCATACGGGAGCGCGGGACAGCGGGCGGGGCAGCGGGGAAGGCCCGGGGCGGGACGGCGGAACGGGGGGCGCGGGCGGCGCGGGAGCGGCCGGCCGGGCGGTGGCTGTGGGGAGCGGGCACCGTGCTGCTGGTGCTCGCGGTGCACAGCAACTGGCATCTGGCGTCGGCCGCCTGGCTGTTTCCGGTCTTTCTGCTGCGCTACGCCCGGCTGCGGCCGGCCTGGCGCGGGCTGCCGCGCGTCGGATACGCGCTGGGACTGGCCCAGTTGGCGTGGCTGGCCTCGACGGGCCTGGTGTTCGTGCCGTCCGTGGTGGCGGTGTTCGCGGTGCTCACCGTGGTGCAGACGCTGCCGTTCGTGGCCGACCGGCTGGTCGCGGCGCGCTCCGGTGCGGTGTGGTCGACGCTGGTCTTCCCGGTGGTGCTGGTCTGCGGCGAGTATCTCTTCACGCTGCTGGCCGGCTTCGGGGACTACGGGGTGCTCGGCTTCACCCAGCACGGCTTTCTGCCGCTGGTCCAACTCGCCTCCGTCACCGGGGTGTACGGCGTCAGCTTCGTCGTGGCGTGGACGGCCTCGGTCGCGCACTGGGCCTGGGGGCGCGGCTTCCGGTGGCGGGAGATCCGGCGCGGAGCGCTGGTGTGGGCCGGGGTGCTCGCCCTGGTGCTGGGGGCCGGTGGCGTACGGCTGGTGGCCTTCGCGCCGACGACGACGACCGTACGGGTCGCGGGCGTCAGCGCCGGCCATCCCGCGGTACGGGCCGGTGAACGGGCGCTGCACGGGGCAGGGACGGAGCTGTGGCGGCCGCGGAACCTCGTGCGGGCCGATCCGCGGCGGGTCCGCGCCGCGCTGGCGCCGGTGACCGACGATCTGGTGGCGGCCACCGACCGGGAGGCGCGGGCCGGGGCGCGGATCGTGGTGTGGCCGGAGACCCAGGCCCGCGTCCTGGCACCGGACCGGAAACGGCTGCTCGCCCGGGTCGCCGCGATCGCCCGCAAGCGTCAGGTCTACGTCGACACCGCCTTCGCGCTCCACACCCCGCGGCCGCCCTATGTGCGCAATGTCGCCGCGCTGGTGACACCGGAGGGGAAGGTCGCCCGGACCTACGACAAGACGCACCCGACCCCGATGGAGCCGATGACGCCCGGCCCGGGGGAGGTGCCCGTGACCGGCTCGCCGTACGGGCGGCTGGCGACGGTGATCTGCTACGACGCCGACTTCCCCGCGCTGATGCGGCAGGCGGCGGACCGGGGCGCCGGACTGCTCATGGTGCCCGCCAACGACTGGGCGGGCTTCGAGTCGCTGCACGCCCAGCGGGCCGTCCTCCGGTCCGTGGAGTACGGCTACGCCATGGTCCGGCAGTCCGTGCACGGCGTTGCCACCGCCGTGGACCACCAGGGCCGCGTCCGGGCCGCGGCGGACTACTTCACCGCGGACCGGCAGACGCTGGTCGCCGAGGTGCCGGTGCAGCCGCGCACCGACACCCTCTACAGCCGGACCGGTGATCTGTTCGCCCTGCTGTGCGCGGGCGGGACGCTGCTCGTGGTGGCGCTCGGGGTGCGGGGGCGCCGGTCCGCCGCCGGTGTCCCCGCGCCCGGTGCCGGACGTCCGTGAACTCTTCAACTCCCCGACGGTGAAGGGGTGCCGCTCCGGTCGCTCCCGGGTGGCGTGGCGGTGCCGGTCGGGGGTGCGGAGGGCGGCTGCCCGGTCCCGGAGGGGCGGTCGGACGGCCGGGCCGTGGGGGGCTCCGTGGGGCGGCTGCGCGGTGGCTCGGCCGGGGCGGTGCGGGGGGCTGGTGAACCGGGGCCGGCGGTGCTCGTGCCGCCGGTCGGCGGTGCGCTGGGCGCGGGCGTCGGTTCGGTGGGCGTCGCGTCCGGTGACGGGCTGACGGGGTGCGGCGGCCGTGCGGGCCGCGGCCGGTCCGGCGGGCCGTCGGGGGCGGCGGCCAGATAGCCGAGCGCGACGGCGGCGGCCGCGGCGGCCGCGGCCAGCGGCAGCCCGAAACGGCGCAGCCAGGGCGGCCGCTGACCGGACAGCCGCCCGCGGCGCAGCGCCGGTCCCGGGGGCGCGGCGGGCCGCAGGTCCCGGAGGCCGATGCTCTCCGCGCGGGCCGCGAAGGCCCGCCGCAGCCGGTCCTCCACGGGGCGCCCGGACAGCGGGCCTTCGGGGCCGGGCCCGGTGCCGCCCGCGCCGCCGGGGCCGGAGACGCCGCCTGCCGGGCCGCCTCCGGTGCGGCCGGTGGTGCCGGGGCCGTTCATGACCGCGCCTCCAAGATCTTCTCCAGCGAGTCCAGGGCGCGGCTGGCGAGGGACTTCACCGCGCCGCGGCTGATGCCCAGTGTCGTCGCGATCTGCGCCTCCGTCAGATCGCCCCAGTAGCGCAGCACGAGCACCTCCCGGCGGCGGGCGGTCAGCCCGCTCAGCGCGGCGAACACCTCCCGGTGCTCCTCGTCCAGCACGATCCGCTCCTCGGCGGAGGGTGCATCCGCCTCGTACGGCGGGGTGTAGTCGCGTGCGGTACGCCGGCGCCGCAGCACCGAGCGGGCGGCGTTGACCACCGCGGTGCGCAGATAGGCGAGCGCGTTGTCGACCTCGTCGAGCCGTTCGCCGTGCCGCTTGTAGAGCGCGGCGAAGGCGTCCTGCACGACGTCCTCCGCGGTGGCGCGGTCGTCGACGAGCAGGACGGCCAGCCGGACCATCGGCAGCCGGTGCGCGTGGTACAGCTCGCTGATCGTGGGCGCGGGATCGGGCGCCGCGGCGCCCCCGGCGTCCGGCAACCGGCTCGGGGAGCCGTCGGGTCGGCCGTGGGCGGCGGGCCGGGACGGGTGGCCGGTGCGCGGTGTCTCGCGGCGGGCGGCCGCCGGGCGGACGGTGCGCAGCAGCCACCGCCACAGGGCAGGCCGGGGCCCCGGCAGGGCGAACCGTACCGGGGCGGGGTGCGGGGCGGCGGAGTACTCCATCGCTTCCTCGGGGCGGGCGCGCGGGGAGCGGTGGCTCAGGCGCGCCGGCGGCGGACCGTGTAGACGGTGCCGCCACCCGCGAGGAGCAGCGCCGCGGCGACACCGCCGAGCGCCAGGGTGGTCGTGGAGGAAGCCCCGGTGCGCGCGAGTTCCTTGCCGCCGTCCTTCCCGGGGGCGGGGGCGGGCTTGCCGGGGGAGGACGGTGTGGCGCTGGGCGGCGGCGTGGCGTCGCTCGGCTGCGGCCCCGGGCGGGTCGGGCCGGCCGAGGGCCGCGGGGCGCCGGGCGGCTCGGTGGGTGCCGGGGTGGCGGGCGGCTCGGTGGGCGCCTCGGTGGGGCTGCTGGGGGGCGGGGTGGGCCGTTCGCTGCCGTCGCTCGGGGCGGGCGAGGGGGCCGCGTGGCCGGCGGCCAGGTAGTGCGGCCGGGACGCCTGGCCGTCCTCGGCGTGCGCGGTGCCGGCCGACAGCGCGGCCAGGGCGAGCGCCGCGGCCAGCCCGGTGCCGGCCGCACCGCGCAGTCGGGGGCGGGCGGCGTACGGCCGGGCGGCGGAGGTGGTGCGGAAGGTACGGGTGGACTTCACGGTCGGCTGCTCCACGTTCTTCGACGGGGCGGCGCCGGATGGCGCCCTCACCCCTGACGACGTGCGGCAGGGGCGGGGGTTGCCGGGCGGCGCGAAAAAAATTCAGCCGGTGAGCGGCACGGCCGGCGGGTCCGCCGTGTCCTCGTGTGTGCAGGGGTCCTCCGTGCCGTGGACCTCCCATGCGGGGAACGGGTCGTCGGTGGCCGTGGGGGTGGGCTCGTCGGGGGTGAGGAGGCAGGCGGTCAGGGCGGTGTGCAGCGGGCCGGGGCGCAGGCCGGTGCCGATGAAGACCAGTTCCTGGCCGGTCTGGGCGGGCTCCGTGCCGCTCGTGGGGGCGGTGCCGTCGTCCGTGCCCGACGGCTCGAAGCGGGCGACCGAACCGGCCTGGGACCACAGGCCGGTGAGGCCGGGACGGGTGGCGAGGCGGAAGAAGCCCTTGGAGCGGAGGATCTGGCCGAAGGCGCCGCCGTCGAGCTGCTCGGTGACGAACTGCCAGAGGCGGGCCGGGTGGAAGGGGCGGGCGGCGCGGAAGACGGTGCTGGAGATCCCGTACTCCTCGGTCTCCGGGACGTGGTCGCCGTTGAGTTCCCGTACCCAGCCCGGCGCCTGCTGGGCGCGCTCCAGGTCGAAGCGGCCGGTGCCCAGCACCTCGGTGAGCGCCACCGCGCCGTGGCGGGCCGTGACGACCTGGGCGGCCGGGTTGAGCCGGGCCAGCGTCGCCCGCAGGCGCTCGGTTGTCGCGGCGTCCACCAGGTCGGTCTTGTTGAGTACCAGGACATCGGCGAACTCGACCTGGTCCATCAGGAGGTCGCTGACCGTGCGCTCGTCGTCCTCGTACTGGTCCAGGCCGCGCTCCACGAGGCCGTCGCCGCCGGTGAGTTCGGGCAGGAAGCCGGCCGCGTCGACGACGGTGACCATGGTGTCCAGGCGCGCGAGGTCGCCGAGCGTGGCGCCGTCGTCGCGGGGGAAGGCGAAGGTCGCGGCGACCGGCATCGGTTCGGAGATGCCGCTGGACTCGATCAGCAGATAGTCGAAGCGTCCGGCCCGGGCCAGCCGCTCGACCTCCGTCAGCAGATCGTCGCGCAGGGTGCAGCAGATGCACCCGTTGGTCATCTCGACGAGCCGTTCCTCGGTACGGGACAGCGCCGCGTCGCCGCCGCGCACCAGCGCCGCGTCGATGTTGATCTCGCTCATGTCGTTGACGATGACGGCGACGCGGAGGCCCTCGCGGTTGCCCAGCACGTGGTTGAGCAGCGTCGTCTTGCCGGCGCCGAGGAAGCCGGAGAGCACGGTGACGGGCAGCCGGGGGTGCGTCATGGCCGGTCAGCCCTTCGGGTCGATCAGTCCGAGCCGGTAGGCCTTCGCGAGGCGGCGCGGCACCTGGTACACGGAGCCGTCGACGGTGACCGGCACCAACTGCGGTGCGCTGGCCTTCCACTGGGCCCGGCGGTGGCGGGTGTTGCTGCGGGAGAGCTTGCGCTTGGGTACGGCCATGGGGCGGGCCTCCTACGGGAAGGGCGGGCGGGCCGGTGCGGCACACCGGCGGCGGGCGTCCCCGGGAGGCTATATGGAAATGGGTACCGTTTTCAATTGGACCCTGTGGGGCCCCGGGCGGCGGCCGGGAACGCCACCGCCCGGGGCGGCCTGCGGCAGGCCACCCCGGGCGGACCGGCGCCTGGGCCGGACGATCCCCGGCGGGGTCAGATCGTGGCGGTGTCGATGACGAAGCGGTAGCGCACATCGCTGGCCATGACCCGCTCGTACGCCTCGTTGATCCGGTCCGCGCCGATCACCTCGATGTCCGCGGCGAGCCCGTGCTCACCGCAGAAGTCGAGCATCTCCTGGGTCTCCGCGATGCCGCCGATCATCGAGCCGGCGAGCGACTTGCGCTGCGGGATCAGTGCGAACGCCGCGACCGGCAGCGGGTTCTCGGGGGCGCCGACCTGGACCAGGGTGCCGTCGGTGCGCAGCAGCCCGAGGTAGGCGTTCAGGTCCAGGTTGGCCGAGACGGTGTTGACGATCAGGTCGAAGGTGCCGACCAGCTCCTCGAAGGTGGCCGGGTCGGACGTCGCGTAGTAGTGGTCGGCGCCCAGCCGCAGACCGTCGTCCTTCTTGCGCAGCGACTGGCTCAGCACCGTGACCTCCGCGCCCATCGCATGCGCGATCTTCACGCCCATGTGCCCGAGGCCGCCCAGGCCGACGATCGCGACCTTCTTGCCGGGGCCGGCCTGCCAGTGGGCGAGCGGCGAGTAGAGGGTGATGCCGGCGCAGAGCAGCGGCGCGGCGGCGTCCAGCGGGATGCTCTCCGGTATCCGCAGGGCGTAGTTCTCGTCGACGACGATATGGGTGGAGTAGCCGCCGTAGGTGGTCTCGCCGTCCCGGCCGGTGGCGTTGTACGTGCCGACGTTGCCCAGCTCGCCGGTGCAGTACTGCTCCAGCCCGGCCCGGCAGTTGTCGCACTCCCGGCAGGAGTCGACGAAGCAGCCGACGCCGACCCGGTCGCCCGCCCGGTAGCGGGTGACCTCGGCACCGACCTCGGTGACCACACCGGCGATCTCGTGGCCGGGGACGATCGGGAAGGCCCCGCCGTCGCCCCACTCGGCGCGCACGGTGTGGATGTCGGAGTGGCAGATACCGGCGTACTTGATGTCGATCAGGATGTCGTGGGCACCCAGCTCGCGGCGCGGAATCGTGATCCGCTCCAGCGGTGCCTTCGGGGCGGGTGCGGCGTACGCGGAGACAGAGGTGTGCGTCATGCCACCGAGGATGCGGCGTCCGGGGGTGCGTAACCAGTGCACCCTTGAACATATGCATGGCGTGCCTACTACTGACGGAACCACCCACCGGACCGGGGGGCGGCCGCCGCACGCGGTCCTGGACCAGCGCACCGAGCTGAGCGAGTTCCTGCGCTCCCGGCGGGCCCGGCTGCGGCCGGCGGACGTCGGGCTGCCGGAGTTCGGCGGCCGGCGCCGGGTGCCCGGTCTGCGCCGGGAGGAGCTGGCGCAGCTGGCCGGAGTGAGTGTGGCGTACTACATCCGTCTCGAACAGGGCCGCGGCCGCAATGTCTCGGCCGCCGTGCTGGACGCCATCGGCACCGCCCTGCGGCTGACCCCCGCCGAGCGCGACCACCTCACCCATCTCGTCCGCCCCGTCGCCCGCCGGCTGCGGCCCGCCGTCCGTCCGCAGCGGGTACGCCCCGCGCTCCAGCAGCTGATCGACACGATGGAGCGGGTCCCGGCCTATGTCATCGGACGGCGGCTGGACGTCATCGGCTGGAACCGCCTCGCCTGCGCCCTGCTCGGCGACTTCGCCGCCCTGCCGCCCGAGCGCCGCAACCTGGCCTGGCAGGTGTTCCTGGACCCGGCGGCCCGTGAGCTGTACGAGGACTGGGACGCCAAGGCCGCCGACGTGGTCGGCTATCTGCGGCGCGACGCGGGCCGCAATCCGGACGACCCGGCGATGGCGGCGCTGATCAGCCGGCTCTCGGTCGGGAGCCCGGAGTTCCGCCGGCTGTGGGCCGCGCACGACGTACAGGACAAGGGCTTCGGCCGGAAGGTCCTCCGCCACCCGCTGGCCGGGCGGCTGACCCTGGCCTACGAGACCCTGACCCTGCCCGCCGACCCCGACCAGCAGGTGATCACCTACCACGCCGAACCGGGGTCGCGGTCGGCCGCAGCGCTCCGGCGGCTGGCGTCGGATCAGGCGAAGACCACCGAACGGACCTTCAGCCGCTCCGAGCCGTGACCGCCGTTCGGCCGGAGGCTGAAGAAGTCGCCCGTGCAGTCGGGTCCGGCGAACACCGTCGCGACGGACGAGGTGTAGTTCTTCGGGGTGTGCGCGGGCGGCAGGGCCGGGTCGGCCACCTCGGGGAGGGTGATGCACACCCGGCTCACCGGGTCGGGCAGCAGCCCCACATGCGGTGTGCCGGTCTGGTCGGTGTAGACGTAGGTGAAGGGGCCGGTGGCCGCGCCTGCCGGGGCGGCGGGCAGGGACAGGGCGAGCGCGAGCGCACCGAGGGCGGTGGCGGCGGTGTGGCGAAGACGCATACGGACATTCCTTCCGTTCCGGTTCTGTGCGGAATGTGTGCTTCCCGGTCATTCGCCCGGTGATGTACGCCGTCACACGAAGGAGTTGCGTCGAGACACGTGCTCGGCCGTTGTTCGGGGGCGGGGCGGGGCCGGGCGATCCGGGCTGAGCCGGGGCCCGGCGCGCCGAAGGCCGCGCCGCCGGCTGGTCGGAGCTCCCGGATCACCTGACGGCCGGCGGCCGGGCCGTCGGCCGTGGTCCCGCCACCCCTTCCCATACTCAAGAATATGACTAATCATGGTCGCGACTATGAGGGCAGGGTCCGCGCTCCGGTCGGCGTGTGCCGTGCCGGGTGTGGACGGCTGCCCGGCCGAGGCGAGGAGGAGTCACATGGCGACGACCGCGGAGCGCTTCAAGGCGGCGGTGGAGGCACAGGAACTCAAGGCGGTGGAAGAGCTGTTCACCGAGGACGTCCGCCTCTACAGCCCGGTGAAGTTCGCGCCCTTCGAGGGACGCCCGGCGGTGCTCGGGCTGTTCGGGGTGCTGCTGCGCACCTTCGAGGACTTCCACTACGTCGGCGAGCTGACGGGCAGCGCACAGACCGCGGCCGGACCGGACGGCGGCTCCGCCGACTCCACGGTCCTGGTCTTCCGGGCCACCGTGAACGGCAGGCAGATCCACGGTATCGATCTGCTCCAGTTCGACGAGGCGGGCCTGATCAAGGAGTTCACGGTGATGGTGCGGCCGCAGTCCGCGGTGCAGGCGCTGGGCGAGGCCGTGCTGGCCGGACTGGTCGAGGACGGGCTGGCGCCGCAGGCGTAGGGCCTGTAGCGGCGGCGGCCGGCGGCTCGGGCCGCCCCGCCGCCGGCCGGAAGCCGTGGCGGGGCCGCCCAGTCGGGGCGGGCGTTACACCCGCTCCGCCTGCTCGACCGTGATCGCCGAGGCCGGGCAGATGGCCGCCGCCTCGTGCACCGCGTCGTGCAGCGCGGCCGGCGGTTCGGCGTCGAGCAGCAGGACGATGCCGTCCTCCTCGCGCTGGTCGAACACCTCCGGCGCGGACAGCACACAGCTTCCGGCGCCGCAGCACCTGTCCTGGTCAATGAGTACGCGCATGGCTCTCTCCACAGTGAGTCGCCCGGCTTCCGAAGGCCGTGGGCGGACGGGTGGTGACGGGATGACGGGTACGGCCGGGGCGGCGGCACCGGGCGTGGCTGCTCACCACGCGACCGGCAGTGCGTGCACCCCGTAGATCCCCATGTCATGGCGGAACGGAAGGTCCTCGAAGGGGGCGTCGAGCCGCAGGCCGGGCAGACGGCGCAGCAGGGTCTCCAGGGCGGTCTGCAGTTCCACGCGGGCCAGCGGCTGGCCCAGGCACTGGTGGACGCCGAAGCCGAAGGCGACATGGCGGCGGGCGTCCCGGCCGACGTCGAGCGCCTCGCTGCCGGGGAAGACCGCCTCGTCGCGGTTGGCGGTGTTGAGCGTGCACAGCACGCCCTCGCCGGCGCGGATCGTCCTTCCACCGACGACGACGTCCTCGTCGGCGACCCGCGGAAGACCGTTGTGCACGATCGTCAGATAGCGCAGCAGCTCCTCGACGGCACCCTTGATGAGCGACGGGTCCGCACGCAGCCGCGCCAGCTGGCCGGGGTTGCGCAGCAGGGTCAGGGTGGACAGCGCGGTCATGTTGGCGGTGGTCTCATGGCCGGCGACCAGCAGCAGCCGTCCCATGGCGGCGATCTCCGCGTCGTCGAGTGCGCCGCGGGCGACCAGCCGGCTGACGATGCCGTCGTCGGGCGCGCGCCGCTTGGAATCGGCGAGTCGGCACAGATAGTCGTGGAGCTCCTGCTGTGCGGCGCGGACCTGTGCGGGCGTGGACCGCAGACCGAGCAGCACACTGCTGCGCTGCTGGAAGAACTCGTGGTCGTCGTAGGGGACGCCGAGCAGCAGGCAGATCACCAGCGACGGCAGCGGCAGTGCGAACTCCGCGACCAGATCGGCCGTCTGCCGCCCCTCGGTCATCCGGTCGAGCAGCTCGTCGGTGAGGCGCTGCACCTCGGGGCGCATCGCCTCCATCTTCTTCACCATGAAGTCGGCGGTGAGCATCCGGCGCAGCCGCGCGTGCTCGGGGTCGTCCTGGCGGATGAACGAGGTGTTGCCGGTGGCGAACTCCCGTGCACCGGCGGTCAGGAACGGGAATCCCGGGCGGTGGGCGTCGGCGCTGAACCGCGGGTCGCCGAGCACCTGCCGTACGTCCTCGTGCCGGGTCACCAGCCAACAGGCCGAGCCGTCCCACAGCGTGGCCCGGGTGACCGGCTCCTCCCGGTGGGCCCGCGCGATCTCGGGTGCCGGGTCGAAGGGGCAGCCGGTGGCCCGTTGGCCCGGGACGGCGACGGGGGCGCGCCCCGTGCCCGTCCCGGCGTCCCGCTCCCTCTCCTTGTCCCTGCGTTGTGCGGTCGTCATGCGGCTGGTCCTTCCACGGTCGGGACACGGCGGTGCCGTGACGGACGATGCGGGTGGCGCCACTCCTCGACGGGACAGACGGACTCGGTGACCGATGTGGCACCGCGGTGACCAGCGGTGACCAGCGGCCGTCACCACCGGTGACGGGTAATTACCTAACTTAAGCAACTAAGCTAACGCACCCCTGGAGGGGGAAGGAAGGGCATGTGCGGGGCGTGGGCGAGGTTGGCTCGATCCGGCCGGGGGCGGCTGCGGAACGGGCAGGTCACGGGGCGGATCGAGGCGCTGCGGGGGCCGCTACAGTGCCTGCATGCCGGACCCCGCGAGAGACCAGGACCCCACCGTCGCACTGCAGAGAGTGCTGGCCACGCTGTCGTACCTGCTCACCCGCTCCCGGGCGCACGAGCGCCAGGCGGCCCAGGCGGGCGTCACGGCGGCGCGCTCCGATCTCTGGCTGCTGATGGCCCTGGAGGACAGCGGTGGCATCAGCAGGGTCGGTGATCTGGCCGCCCTGCTGATGGTCGAACCGCCTCATGTCACGCGTCAGATCGGCCAGTTGGAGTCCCAGGACCTGGTCGAGCGGACCCCGGACGCCCTCGACCGCCGGGCCCGCAAGGTGGCGATCACCCCGCACGGCAGGGCCGTTCTCGACCGCCTGCGGCAGACCGGGCAGGCCAACTTCCATGAGGCCCTCGCCGGCTTCGACGACGGCGACATCGCCACCACCGTCGCCGTCCTCAACCGTCTGGTGGCCTACGCCCGCCGGAAGCACGAGGACGAGGAACGTCTGCGGCGGCGCGGATGTGAGCGGGGTGCGGCGGGGGCGGGGTGAGGTGCGGGGCGGTGGTGCCCCGCACCGTCGGTGCTATTCGATCTCGACGCGGCCGCTGTGGCCGTTGCCGGCCGTGCCGGTGCCGCTGTTCTTGTCGGTGGTGGTGTCCTGGCCTTCGGGGGCGCCGAGGTTACGGCGGACCGAGTCGAGGATGGTCAGGCCCTGGCCGACCAGACCGGCGGCGATCTCGCCGAGACCGTCGGTGCCGTTGAGCACGTTGACGTTGGCGTTGGCCAGGCCCGCGGAGGCCTCCTTGACGATCTGCGGGAGCTGGTCGATGAGCATCCGGTCCAGGGCCACCCGGTCGTGCGAGGCGGCGGCCTCGGCCTGGATCTTCATCCGCTCGGCCTCCGCCAGGGCCAGCAGGCGGATGCGCTCGGCCTCCGCCTCGGCGGGCTTGACGACCTCGGCCACCAGCTCCTGCTGGCGCAACCGGGCCGCTCGCTCGGCGAGTTCGGTCTGCGCGGCGAGGACTTCCTGCTGGGCGTGGGCCTGGGCGAGCGGGCCGGCCTGGGCGGCGCGGGCCTGGGCGCGGTCCACCTCGGCGTTGTACTCGGCCTGGACCACGGCGGTCTGCCGGGAGTACTCGGCCTGATTCCGCGCGGCTTCCTGCTGCGCCTCGACCGAGGCCTGGGTGGCCTGGGCCTGGGCGATCTGCGCCTGCCGCTGGATGGCGGCCTTGTGCGGCGCGGACATCGCCTCGATGTAGCCGGTCTCGCCGTCGTCGATCGACTGGATCTGGAGCGAGTCGACGATCAGGCCGATCTTCGCCATCTCTGTCTTGGAGGTCTCCAGGACCTCGGTGGCCAGCTTCTGCCGTTCGGTGACGATCTCCTCGACCGTCATCGAACCGATGATGGAGCGCAGATGACCGGCGAAGATCCGGCCGGTCAGGACCGACATCTGGTCCTGGTCGGAGAGGAACCGCTGACCGGCGTTGACCACGCTCTCGGTGTCGTTGCCGACCTTGAACGCGATCACGGCGCGCACCGTCAGCGCGATGCCCTGCCGGGTCACACAGGTCTCGGCGACCTCCGCCTCACACATCGCCAGGGTCAGAAAGCGGACCTTGCGGAAGACCGGCAGCACGAACTTGCCGTGCCCGGTCACCACTCGGAATGGCGCGCCCCCCTGCCCACGCCTGCCACCCGAAATCAGCATCGCCTGGTCGGGGGCAGGAACGCGGTAACCGAACATCCTTTGTCTCCTCAGCCTGCGTCGCCGGATTCCCCGGTCAACGCGTCCAACGGATCGGCCCACTCCATGACGTCGACCTGGCGACTGCCACGGGACTCGATGACGAGTACGGTCGCCCCCACCGGAAGGGGCTCGGCGGACCAGGCGAGAAAGGCCTCGGAGCCGCCCCTGACCCGCACCAGAACCTCACCGGGGCCGGCAGCCCCACGAGTGCCGATCAGCAGCACTCCCGTACAGCCGATCACGGCATCGTCCTGCACCATCCGCGGCTGCCCTCCCCCGTTCACGTTCCTGGAAATCCGACCTTAGCGCTCCGGTGCGTGGCGGCCTATGGGGGGAGAGCGGCGAGTTGGCATCACGCTTCGCGGCTCGTCAATTTCTCGTGAAGAAAGAGCCAAGTGCGGAACGGAATTCCCTTGGAGCCGTCCGTCTTCCGCCGGTTCAGGGCGGAGGCGGAAATTCCGGGACGGGGAATTCAGTGTGCCGAAGGAAGGGCGTCGAGGGCGGCGAGGATGTCGGACGGTTCGGCGCGGGTGGTGTAGTCGGTGTCGAGGAAGGACCAGCGGATGGTGGCGTCCCGGTCGATGACGTAGGTGGCGGGCAGCGGCAGGGTGCGGGCATGTCCGCCGTTGACCCGCTGGAGGTCGAAGCCGAAGGACTCGTACACCGCGGCCAGGTCGTCGGGCAGGTCGAAGCTGATGCCGAACTGCTCGGCGGTGTCGCAGCCGAGGTCGCTGAGGACGGGGAAAGCGAGCGCGTGCTGTTCGGTGAGGGTGAGGGACTCGTCGGGGATCTGCGGCGATATGGCGGCCAACTGGGCGCCGCGGGCGGTGATATCGGCGTGGTGGTGCTGGAGGGCGCGCAGTGCCACGTTGCAGTACGGGCACCAGGCGCCGCGGTAGAAGGTGAGCACGAGCGGGCCCGCGGACAGCAGGGCGTCCAGGGTGACGGTGTCGCCGGCCGGGGTGGGGAGGCTGAAGCCGGGGGCGGTGTCGCCGGTCCGCAGGGCGCGCTCGGCCAGGCCGGAGGCGGCCAGCTCACGGCCGGCCCGCTCCATCACCGCGCGGTCGGCGGCCGGGATGTCGGGGAGGGCGCGCAGGACGGCGGCGAGTTCGTCGTGGAGGTTCATTGCGGGGGGTTGCTCCTTAGGAGGGGAGTGGGGCGCGCAGGGGCGCGAGGGCGGCAGTCACCGTGTCGGTCAGCTCTTGGGCGTCGGCACCGGCACGGGAGCGCAGGTTGACGCCGTAGGCGAGGGTCGCCAGCACATCGGCGGAGGCGTCGAGATCGCAGGACGGATGGAGGTGCCCCAGGTCGGCGGCGTTGGCCAGGGCCGCGCGCATCGCGGACCGGAGCATGCGGTGATGGTCTTCGAGCACCGTACGGATGCCGGTGTCGTCGCACTCCGGGCCGGCGTGGGCGTTGGTGACCATGCAGCCCCAGCCGGCGACCGGGCCGGAGCAGCGCACCTCGATCAGCCCGGCGAAGAACGCCTCTATCGAGGTGAGCCCCGCGGACGCCTGCGACAGGTGGGCGAAGGCCGGTGTCGAGTGCTGCGCTATGTAGCGGTTCAGCGCGGCGGCGTAGAGGCCGTCCTTGTTGCCGAAGGTCGCATAGAGGCTGGAGCGGCTCACTCCGGTCGCGGTCACCAGCGCCTGGATGCCGGTCGTCGGCAGGCCGTGGCGCCAGAAGACCTGGATCGCCTCGTCGAGTACGAGATCGGGGTTGAAGTGCTTGATGTCGGGCATGGCCGGGTCACTCGTTTCGCCGTCACGAGAGGGGGTGCAGGGTCGGTCGGTCCCGCCGCCCCGTCATCTCGGAACGACCATTCCAAGATACGTCGAGTCCCTTTCCCTGTCGAGGAGTTGGGGATATCTGCGGCGACGACATCTGGAACCTTCCGCTCCGCCCCTCGGCCCCTCCGCTCCTCCGTCCCTTCGCCCGGCCTCACGCCGGGTTGACGGCCACGGCCTTGAAGAAGGTGTAGTGGAAGGTGCCGCCCTCGTCCGCGGTCAGCCGCAGGTCGGCGATGCCCCGCTCCCAGTCGGCGGCGGTGGTCATGCCGGTGCTCAGTGCCTTGTGCCGGACCGCTTCGACCATGGAGATGAAGGTCTTCCGGGTGAAGCCGTCCACCAGCGCGGGCCTGGTGGCGTCGGCGTAGACGGTCCGCGGCCGGACCGCCACCCGCTCGAATCCGGCGTCGCTGAGCAGCGGCTGCAACGCCCGCCCGATCAGCGCGTTTCCGCCGGCCGCGGCCTGCAGCCGCACCTGGTGCCCGATCACCTCATGGGCGTGGAGGCTGTCCGGGTGGAGGACCACCGAGCCGTGGTCGCCCTCGATGACGGTGAGGGTGCCGCCGGGCCGCAGGACGCGCCGGAGCCCGGACAGCGCGCGCTCCGGCTCCGGGAGGTGCTCCAGTACGAAGCAGGCGAAGACGTGGTCGAACTCGCCGTAGGCAAAAGGAAGTTGTAACAGGTCGGCGGTCCGGTACTCCACGTCGGCCGTGGGCTCCTGCGCCGTCACATACCGGCGGGCCCGCGCCAGCGACTCCGCGGACCGGTCGATCGCGACGATATGGGCCCCCGGACTGCTCCTGGCCAGATGCACGGTCTGCGCGCCCACCCCGCAGCCGACCTCCAGCACCCGGCTGCCGGGGGCGTAGGCCGTACCGGCGTGCAGCAGAGCGGCCAGGGTGTCCGCCTGGTCGCCGAGGCGCCGTGCCTCCTGAGGTGAATAGCCGTGCAGATAGGCCGTGTTCGTCGTCATGCCCCCACCGTGCCCGGACAATGGACCGGTGCACAGGTCCAAAGAGTGCCCTGTCAACGGGTCCATACCTCCCTCGCCCTCGCCTCCTCCGTCCTCCTCACCCCCGCCTCCGGCCCCCTCCTCCCCGGCCCCGCCGCCCCGTTCCCCGTCCCCCGGTACGTCCGACTTCCTGCAGCTGAACCTCGGTGACGCGCCCGTGGGCGGCCGGGCGGACTGGCTGGCCCGGGAGCTGCGGCGGGCCGTCGCGGACGGCCGGCTGCCGGTCGGGAGCAGACTGCCCGCGACCCGTACGCTCGCCGCCGACCTGCGGGTCTCGCGGGGGGTGGTCACCGAGGCGTACCAGCGGCTGACCGAGGACGGGCAGCTCGCCGGGCGGGGACGCGGCGGCACGGTCGTCGTCGCCGCACCCGTGACGGCCGCCACGCCGCCCACGGGAGCGCCGCCCCGCGCCCACCGGGCCCCCGCCCACCGCGCCCCCGCCCCGTTCGCGGCAGCGCCCGGCGCGGAGATCTTCGACGAACTGCGCGCCGCACCCGCACGGATCGACCTCTCGCCCGGTGTGCCGGACCTGACCGCCTTTCCCCGTACCGCCTGGCTGCGCGCCGAACGGGCGGTGCTGGCGGACCTGCCGTCGGCCGGCCTCGGATACGGGGACCCGCGCGGCACCCTCGCACTGCGCCGGGCCGTCGCCGCCTGGCTGGCCCGCAACCGCGGGATCAGGGCCGACCCGGACGAGGTGCTGATCGTCGCCGGTACGGCGCAGGGACTCGGCCTGATCGCCGAGGTGCTGCACCGCGACGGGATGCCGTCGATCGCGGTGGAGGACCCCGGGTCGCTGGGTGCGCGGCAGCACCTCCAGTACTGGCGGATGGCGACACCGCCGGTCCCGGTCGACGAGGACGGGATACGCGTCGACGCGCTGCGGGCGAGCGGGGCGCGGGCCGTGCTGCTCACTCCGGCGCACCAGTTCCCGACCGGGGTGGTGCTCGGTGGCGCACGGCGTCGTGAGCTGATGCGCTGGGCGGCCGACGGCGGTCTGATCGTCGAGGACGACTACGACGCCGAGCACCGCTACGACCGCGCACCGGTCCCCGCCCTGCGTTCGCTCCTGCCCGAGCAGGTCTGTTACGCCGGCAGCGTCTCCAAGCTGCTGGCTCCCGCGCTGCGGGTGGGCTGGCTGGTGCCGCCGCCGAAGTACCGGGACGCGCTGGCCGACGCCAAGCGGTTCGCCGATCTCGGCAGTGCCGCACTGCCGCAACTGGTCCTGGCCCGGCTGATGGAGTCCGGTGAACTGGAGCGCCGGCTGCGGCTCCTGCGCCGCCGCCACCGCCGCCGCCGGGACGCCATGAGCGCGGCGATCCGCGACCGTCTGCCGGGCGCCCAGGTGCACGGCGCCGCGGCGGGTCTCCATCTGACCGTCACCTTCGGCCCGGACGGCTACCGGGGCTGCGACACCGACCTGGCCGCGGCCGCCCTCACCGAGGGCGTCAAGGTCCACCCGCTGTCCTGGCACTGCCAGCGCCCGGCCCCGCCGGGCCTGGTCCTCGGCTATGCCGCCCGCACGCCGGACGAGATCACGCAGGGCGTGGCCGTCATCGGCGAGGCGCTGCGCGGCGGGTGACGGGCCGCCCGGCGTCCGGTGGACGCCGCACGACCGGCCGACCGGTGACCGGGCGAGGTCACCAGCCGGTGGAACCGGGCGGTGGTCAGGGCTCGATGACCGGTGCCGTGTCGCTGGACGGGGACAGGATGGCCGTCGGGGTGACCGCCCCGGCGAAGCTGACCTCGTAGCCGTGGTTGAGGAGGATGAGGGTCAGGGTGAGCGTCTCGTTCACCCGGGCGACGCCCTGGGCGTCGGTGTTGGCGATGCCCAGCACGTTGCTGCCGGCCTTGAACAGGATCGGCTGGTTGGGCACCGGCAGGCCGGTGACCTGGTCGGTCAGCGTGGCCGTCAGGAACGGGAAGTACACGTGCGGCGGGAACAGCTTCGTCAGCGCCGGGGTCGCGGTCAGCGAGGTGGCGTGGACGGGGACGAAGTAGGTGAAGCCGCCCACCAGGGTGGTGCTGCCGCCGGGCGTGGTCACGGTGACGTCCGCGGGACCGGCCACCCCGGGCGGAGTGGTCGCGGTGAGCTGCGTACCGGTGGCGTTGACCGTCACGCCGGTCGCGGGGTTGCCGCCGATGTCGACGCTCGCCCCGGTCAGGTTGGTGCCGGTGATCGTCACCACCGTGCCGCCCGTGATGGGACCCGAGTTGGGGGCGATGCTGGTGATCGTCGGGTCGAACTGGATGACGCTGACGCTGGCCCCGGCGATGTTGGTGACGTAGACCTTGTTGTTGGGCGCGACCACCAGGGCGATCGGCTGGTTGCCGACCGGGATCGGGGCGCCGACGGTCATGTTGGTGGTGGTGTCGATCACCGACACGTTGTTGGAACCCCGGTTGGCCGTGTAGGCGTTGCCGTCCGGACCGACCGTGATGCCCCACGGGTTGGTGCCGACGGGGATCGTGGTGATGATCGTGTCCGTGGTGGTGTCGATCACGGTCACGTTGTTCGACCCGATGTTGGCGACGTAGGCGTTGCCGCTGGGGCCGATCGCCACGAAGTTCGGCTGGTTGAGGCCGGGGATCGTGGTGACGACGGCGGCGGTGGCGGTGTCGATCACCGTCACGCTGTTCGCGTTCCGGTTGGCGACATAGGCCTTGCCGTTGGGGGCGACGGCGATCCCGACCGGGCCGCTGCCGGTGGGGATCGCGGCGCCGACGGCCATGTTGGTGGTGGTGTCGATCTCCTGCACGCTGTTCGCCCCGAAGCGGCTGACGTAGACGTTGCCGCTGGGGATGACCGCCGCCGCGGCGGGGCCGCCGCCGAGGGGGATCGTGGTGATGACGGTGCTGGTGGCGGTGTCGATCACCGTCACGTTGTTGGAGATGTTGTTGGGGACGTAGGCGCTGCCGTTGGGAGCGACGGTCAGCCAGGCCGGCGTGGTGCCGGTCGGGATCGCGGCGCCGATGACGGTGTCCGTGGCGGTGTCGATGGTCTGCACGTTGTTCGATCCGGAGTTGGCGACGTAGAGGTCGCCGTTGGGGATGAACGCCAGCCCGACCGGGTTGGTGCCGACCGGGATCGTCGTGACGGCCAGGAAGGTCACGGGCGCCGCCGTTGCCCGCACCGGGACGGGGGAGGCGGCCGATGCCGGCGGAGTCTGCGCCGGCATCAGGAGATTCGAGCTCATGTGGACCCCTTCTGTGGGGGCCGTCCAGATCCCGCTCCGGGGCACCACAACCACAGTCCACACGTGGCAACAGCACGGCGGGCTGCACATCCCCGAGGAGGGATGGGCAGCCCAGTGGTTCGGTGGTTTCTTCGTTCCCACGGCGCGGGGAGACGAAACGTCCGCCGGTGTCCGGGAGTTCCCGGTTCCGGACGATCAGCGGAACGGGAGCGGGCGGCCCCGCTCCTCCTCCGGGCGGGGGCCGAAGATGCGGCGTTCGTCGCCGGTGATCGCGACATCGTGGATGCCGGCCTCCCGGCGCCGCATCAGGCCGTTCTCGTCGAACTCCCACAGCTCGTTGCCGTAGCTGCGCCACCACTGGCCGGCCGCGTCATGGCACTCGTACTGGAAGCGCACCGCGATGCGGTTGCCGTCGTACGACCAGAGCTCCTTGCGCAGCGCGTAGTCCAGTTCGCGGGTCCACTTCTGCCGTAGGAAGTCGACGATCTCGGCGCGGCCGGTGAGGAAGGTGTCGCGGTTCCGCCAGTTCGAGTCCTCGGTGTAGGCGAGGGCGACGCGCTCCGGGTCGCGGGTGTTCCAGGCGTCCTCGGCCGCCTGCACCTTCTGGAGTGCGCTCGGCTCGTCGAACGGCGGGAGGGGCGGTCGTGGCGCCATGGCGGGCTCCTTTTGCCGAGATCGGAGAACGGTCGTTCTCGCCTGGTCGGCTAGTGTAGAGAACGACCGTTCTCCCGCAAAGCCCCGGACGTGCCATGGACCTCGACGAAGCCCGTACGCAGATACTCGACGCCGCGGAGAAGCTCTTCTACGAGCGCGGAATCCAGTCCGTCGGGA
The DNA here is from genome assembly GCF_043199295.1 of Streptomyces sp. NPDC048612. Taxonomy (NCBI): domain Bacteria; kingdom Bacillati; phylum Actinomycetota; class Actinomycetes; order Kitasatosporales; family Streptomycetaceae; genus Streptomyces; species Streptomyces sp. NPDC048612. The sequence continues at coordinate 403,704 of NZ_JBICVV010000002.1, read as the reverse complement.
TGGATGAACTCCGCACCGCGGCCGGGGTGTCGCTCAAGCGGCTCTATCAGTGCTTCCCCGCCAAGCACGACCTCGTCGAGGCGTATCTGCGCCGCCGCGACACCCGCTGGCGCGCGGCGCTCGCCGCGTATGTCGACGCGCAGGCGGGCGGCCCCGCGGCCCGGCCGCTCGCGGTCTTCGACTGGCTGGGCGAGTGGTTCGCGGAGGACGGCTTCCGCGGCTGCGCCTTCCTCAACGCGTACGGGGAGCTGGGGGCGACCTCCGACCGGGTCGGCGGTGTCGCGCGGGAGCACAAGGAGGCGCTGCTGGGGTATGTGACCGTCCTGGTGCGCACGGTGCCGGTCGCCGAACCGGAAGCCCTGGCACGGCAGTTGGTGCTGCTGATCGACGGTGCGATCGCCGGTGCCGCCCTCATGGGTGAGCCCGCCGCCGCCCGGCAGGCCCGTGTGGCCGCCGCCGCGCTCATGGCGGCGGCGGGCAGCGCGGCGGGGGCCGGGGCGGCGCGCGACGGGGCCTGACGTCCGGGTGACGCCCCGGGCCGGCCCGCGGGCCGCGACACCCGGCGTCCGGTGGGCTTCAGGTTGCCTTCAGGAAGGGTGCGCGAGGGTGGCCCACGTGCTCAGGGAGCGCGCCCGGCACGGGAGCCGTCCCGCGCCGGGGCACACCGCCGTCTCACCGTCGAGGCGGCGGCCGCGCCACCCATGACCCGACCACACCACGCGCCCCACGGGGGCGAGTAGGAGGCAGGCCACCATGCAACAACTCACCGCGCACGCCCGTTCCTTCGAGAGCCGCTGCGCCGAGCGCGGCGAGGAGTTCCGCAGGCTCGGAGCCGGGCAGTCGCCGCAGGCGCTGTTCGTCACATGCTCCGACTCGCGGGTCGTGCCCGCACTGATCACCGGGGCGGCACCGGGCGATCTGTTCGAACTGCGCACCGCGGGCAACATCGTTCCCGAGTACCGACCCGAGCGGCCCGCGGGGGAGGCCGCCACTATCGAGTACGCCGTACAGGTCCTGGGCGTGGCGCACATCGTGGTGTGCGGCCACTCACACTGCGGGGCGGTCGGTGCGCTGGTCCGTGGGGAGGACCTGACCGGGGTGCCCGCGGTCCGGGGCTGGCTGGAGAACGCCGCACCGGACCTCCCGGGCGGCGCCGGGCCGGACGCCGGCACGCCGGAACTCGCCGACGCCGTCCAGCGGCACGCGCTGGCACAGGCGGAGCGGCTGCGGTCCTACCCGTGCGTGGCGGAGGGCCTCGCCGCCGGGCGGCTGTCCCTGGACGTCTGGTTCTACGAGGTGCACACGGGGGCCGTGCGCCGGCACCGGCCGGAGACGGGGCGTTTCGAGGCGCTGTGAGCGGGCGCCGGCCCTACCCGTCGCCCGACCGGCCCGCCGTCCGTCCCGCCCCACGCACCCCCTCGGAGAGACCCATGCTCACCGCGCTCCAACGCACCACCGCCAAGCTCCCCGGGCTCAGTCCCGGCACCCTCCGCCGTGATGTCCTCGCTTCCCTCGTCGTCTTCCTCGTCGCCGTCCCGCTGTGCGTCGGTGTCGCCGTCGCCTCCGGCGTGCCGGCCGAACTCGGGCTGATCACCGGCATCGTCGGCGGCATCGTCGTCGGCTGTCTGCCCGGCAGTTCGTTCCAGGTCAGCGGCCCCGCGGCCGGACTCACCGTGCTCGTCCACGAGGCCGTGCAGCAATTCGGCCTCGCCGCCCTGGGCGCGATCGTGCTCGCCGCCGGACTGCTGCAGCTGGCTCTCGGCGCGCTGCGCTGCGGCCGGTGGTTCCGCGCGATCTCGGTCGCCGTCGTCCAGGGCATGCTGGCCGGGATCGGGCTGATCCTCATCCTCGGCCAGGTCTACGCCCTGGCCGACGCCGACCAGCCCGGCACCGGCCTCGCCAAGATCACCGGGCTGCCCGGTCTCGCCGCCTCGATCGCGACCAGCCCCGAGGCCCTCACCGCGTTCGCGGTCGGCGTGGGCACCCTCGGCCTGCTCGTGCTGTGGCCGCGGCTGCCCGCGAAGGTCCGCCTGGTGCCGGGGCCGCTGGTGGCCATCGCCGTCGCCACCCTGGTCACCGCGGTGTTCGCGCTGCCGATCGCCAAGGTGGAGGTGCACGGCCTGCTGGCGTCGATCCAGCCGCCCGGCGCCGGTGAACTCGGCGGACTGGCCCAGCTGTCCGTCCTCGGCACCGTGCTCGCCTTCGCCCTCATCGCCTCCGCGGAGAGCCTGTTCAGCGCCGCGGCGGTGGACCGGATGACCGGGGCCCGTACGGACTACGACAAGGAGTTGATGGCGCAGGGCGCGGGCAACACGGTCTGCGGGCTGCTCGGTGCCCTGCCGATGACCGCGGTGATCGTCCGCAGTGCGGCCAATGTGCAGGCCGGGGCGCGGACGAAGGCCTCCCGGGTGCTGCACGGCGTCTGGTTGCTGGTCTTCGCGGCGCTGCTCCCGGCGGCCCTCGGCGTCGTCCCGCTCGCCGCGCTCGCCGCCGTCCTGGTGCACGCCGGGGCGAAGCTGGTGCCCGTACGGCAGCTGCCGCAGCTGTGGCGGGAGCACCGGGGCGAGGCGGTGATCCTCGGGGTGACCGCGGGCGCGATCGTCTTCACCAACATGTTCGAGGGCGTGCTGCTCGGCCTGCTGCTGGCCGTCGTGAAGACCGCCTGGGAGACCTCCCATGTCCAGATCGACGTGCGGGAGCTGACGGGCGGACGGACGCTCGTCGCGCTCAGCGGCAACGCGACCTTCCTGCGGCTGCCCAAGATCCTGGACGCGCTGGAGGCGCTGCCCGGTGACCGGCCCGTCGAGCTGGACCTGACGGACCTGCGGCACCTGGACCACGCCTGCCGCACCGCCCTGGACGGCTGGACCGCGCAGCACAACGGCGCGGTGGCCCCGGCCCCCGAGGACCGGCCGGCCGCGGCGACGGCCGGGCGGCCCACGGCCACGGCCACGGCGGCGGCGTCCACGTCCGCATCCGCATCCGCGTCCACGGAGGCGCCGCCGCACCGCGGCTGATCCCGAGACGCCCGCGCGGCCCCGGCGGTGAACGAACCGCCGGGGCCGCGCCCTGTCTTCCGGGACCGCCGTCCTTAGCCGAGCGCCCGCTCCAGGCTGCCCAGGGCCGAGGCCAGTTCCTCCTCGGTGATGGTCAGCGGCGGGGCGAGCCGGATCGTCGAGCCGTGGGTGTCCTTGACCAGGATGCCTTCCTTCAGCAGACGTTCGCTGATCTCGCGGCCGGTGCCCAGGGCGGGGTCGATGTCGACACCGGCCCACAGGCCGCGGGCGCGGAAGCCCGTCACGCCCTTGCCGGCCAGGGCGGCCAGTCCGGTGCGCAGCTGCTCGCCCAGGGTGGCGGCGCGGCGCTGGAACTCGCCGGTGGCCAGCAGCTCGATCACGGCCGAACCGACCGCGGCCGCCAGGGGGTTGCCGCCGAAGGTCGAGCCGTGCTGGCCGGGGCCGAGCACACCGAGCACCTCGCGGCGGGCGACGACCGCGGAGACCGGGACGATGCCGCCGCCGAGCGCCTTGCCGAGCAGCAGCATGTCCGGCACCACGGACTCGTGCTCGACCGCGAGGGTGGTGCCGGTGCGGCCCAGCCCGGACTGGATCTCGTCGGCGATGAACAGGCAGTTGTTGCGCCGGGTCAGCTCGCGGACGCCGGTGAGGTAGCCGTCGTCGGGGATCAGGACGCCCGCCTCGCCCTGGATGGGCTCGATCAGCACGGCGGCCGTCGTCTCGTCCAGGGCCGCTTCCAGCGCGGCGAGGTCGTTGTAGGGGACGGTGCGGAAGCCGGGGGCGAAGGGGCCGAAGCCGACGCGGGCGGTGTCGTCGTCGGAGAAGCCGACGATGGTGGTCGTCCGGCCGTGGAAGTTGCCGCCCGCCACCACGATCGTGGCCCGGTCCGCCGGGACGCCCTTGACGTCGTACGCCCACTTGCGGGCGACCTTGATGCCGCTCTCCACCGCCTCGGCGCCGGTGTTCATCGGCAGGACCATGTCCAGGCCGGTCAGTCCGGCGAGTCCTTCGGCGAAGCCGGCGAGCCGGTCGTTGTGGAACGCCCGTGAGGTGAGGGTGAGCTGGTCGAGCTGGCGGTGCGCGGCCTCGATGAGGGCCGGGTGGCGGTGGCCGAAGTTGAGGGCCGAGTAGCCGGCCAGCATGTCGAGGTAGCGGCGCCCCTCGACGTCCTCGACCCAGACCCCTTCGGCGCGCGCCACCACCACCGGCAGCGGGTGGTAGTTGTGCGCCAGGACCGGGCTCTCGGCCTGGATCAGCTCCGCGGACGAACGGGGAGCCTGGGCCGGGACGGTACGGGTGGGAGCGGTCATCAGCGGATCTCCTGGGTGCAGCACTTGATGCCGCCGCCGGCCTTGTGGAACTCCGACAGGTCGACGGGGACGGGGACGTAGCCGTGCGCGCCGAGCTGCGCGATCAGGCCGGTCGCCTGCGGGGCGACGAAGACATGGCGGCCGTCGGAGACGGAGTTGAGGCCGAAGGCCATGGCGTCCTCCCGGGTGGCGAGCACCGCCTCGGGGAACAGCCGCCGCAGCACCTCACGGCTGCCGGTCGAGAACGCCTCGGGGTAGTAGGCGACGTTCGCCTCACCGGTCTTCGGCGACTCCTCCAGGACGAACAGCGCGGTGTCCAGGTGGTAGAAGTACGGGTCCACCAGCTGGAGGCCGATCGTCGGGACGCCGAAGAACTCCTGCACCTCGCGGTGCGCCGCCGGGGTGGTGCGGAAACCGGTGCCCGCCAGGATGAAGCGGCCGGCCGGCACCAGGTCGCCCTCGCCCTCGCACAGCGACTCCGGCCGGTAGACGTCGTATCCGGCCGCCTTGAACCAGGTCTCGTACTCGGTGGACTCCGGGCGCCGCTGTGGTGCGTGGAAGTGCGAGCCGAAGACCCGGCCGCCCACGACGAGCGCGGAGTTCGCCGCGAACACCATGTCCGGCAGACCGGCCACCGGGGGCACGGTCTCCACGGTGTGGCCGTGCGCGCGGTAGGTGCCCATCAGCGTCTCCCACTGGCGCGCGGCGAGCGCGGTGTCCACCGGCACGTCCGCGCGCATCCAGGGGTTGATCGCGTACTGCACATCGAAGTGTCTGGGTTCGCAGACCAGATAGCGCCGGGGGCGCGAGACACGACTCATCGGCACGGGACGGTCCCTTCGCTTCCAAGGTGCGGGGTCACCCGGGGTCACAGAGCGTCACCCGGGGTGGTTCCACGGTAAGGAGCAGGGGATTCCGGTCACAAGAAACAAATGCTGCTCAGCGGCGCAGCAATCCTGCGTGTTCTTCACCCGAAACGCAGCTTTGCTGCGCAAGGTGCTGCGTCGGGGGTCGCCTCAGCCCGCGGTCCCTTCCGAGGACCGCCGGGCGCCCGCCTCCGGGCTGTCGGGCAGCAGATGGGACAGCACCATGTAGCTGATCGTCTTGCGGATGAACGGCTCGGTCCGGATGCGTTCGAGCACCTCCTCGAAGTGCTCCACATCGGTCGCCCGTACGTGCAGCAGCGCATCGGCGCCCCCGGTGACGGTCATCGCGGCGGCGATCTCCGGGTGGTTGCGCACCACTTCCGCCAGCCGCCGGGGCGGCGCCGCGCTGTCGCAGTAGACCTCGACATACGCCTCGGTCAGCCAGCCCAGCGCGGCCGGGCGGACGGTGGCGGTGAACCCCGTGATCACGTTGTTCTCCCGCATCCGGTCCACCCGCCGCTTGACGGCGGTCGACGACAGTCCGACCGCCGCACCGATCTCCGCGAAGCTCGCCCGGCCGTTGTCGATCAGCGCCGCAACGATCTTGCGGTCGAGGTCGTCGAAGGGCACGGCCTTGTGGGTCACTGGGCCTCCCGATGGCTCCCCGGTCCTCCCGGGCCCGCTCCGTCGCGGTCGCCTCACGGTAGCGACACCGGGCGCGGGCCGCCCGTCGCCGGTGGGCGGGGCGTGGCCGGGCGCGTGGGCCCTCCGCCCCCGGCGGGGGCCGCATGGAATCCTGGTGGGTCCAGGATCTGCCGGACGGACGGTGGACGTGCGGCGATGACGAGGGTGCCCCGATGAGACTCTGCTTCCTGGTGGAGGAGCAGTACCGCCATGACGGCATGCCGCTGGAGGTGGTCCGCCAACTCCGCTCCTGGGGCCACCGGGTGGACGTGGTGTGGCCGGGCCGCTCGCTGATCCGGATATCCGAGGCGATACGGGCGGGCAGCCACGACGCCTGGGTCCTGAAGACCGTCTCCGGCGGCCCGGGGCTGACGCTCCTGGAGGCGGCCGCTTCCGTCGGGCTGACCACGGTGAACGACGTCCGGGCCATCCGCGGCGTACGGGACAAGGCGCTGGCCGCGGTGATCGCCCGCAGCAAGGGGCTGCCGGTCCCCGTGACGTATGCGGCGGCGCGTCCCGAGGAGTTCGCGGAGGTCGCGGCGGCGGAGTTCCCGCTCGTGGTCAAGCCCGCCGACGGCAGTTCCGGGCGCGCCGTCCGGCTGGTGGCGACGCCGGACCGGCTGCGGGAGCCGGAGCGGCCGGGCGGCCCGGCGGGCGAGGACGGGGCGACCGGCGGGCTGCTGATCGCCCAGCCCTATGTGCCCAACTCCGGTACGGACCTGAAGGTCTACAGCGTCGCCGGTGAGCTGTACGCCACCGAGCGGCGCTCCCCGCTCCACCCCGCGCACGCGGTACGCGAACGGCAGGTGCCGCTGACGCCGGAGATCGCCCGGATCACCGCCGAGATCGGCGAGGTCTTCGGCCTCGACCTCTACGGAGTCGACATCCTGCTCGGCCCCGACGGCCCGGTGGTCGTCGACATCAACGACTTCCCCAGCTTCCGCCAGGTCCCGGACGCCGTCGCCCGGGTGTCCGCGGCGGTGCTGGACCTCGCCCGTAGGGGAGCGAGGGGGCGGGGGGCTTCCGTGGGGGAGGTGCCCGTACGGGAGGCCGTAGGGGGCGCCGTAGGGGAAGCCGTAGGGGGCCTCGTGCCGGAGGGCGTGGCGGCCGTGCCCGTCGCTCCGGCATCCCCGTCCAGCGCGCCGTCCGCGCCGTCCGCGCCCTCCGCGCCCTCCGTGCCGTCCGTTCCGTCCGTGCCCCGTCCCGTCCGGTCCGTGGCGCCGCTCGGGGGCGGCCGGTGAGGGTCTGTCTGGTCACCGCGGACCCCGGACACCCGCTGCTGGCCGCGGTCACCGGGCTGCTGACGCCGGAGCACCGGGTCGAGACGCTGGACCCGGGCGCCGCGGGGCCGGGCCCCGGCCTCTCCTCGCTCGCCGATGTCTATCTCCTCAAGGCGCGGACGCCCCGGGCGCTGGCGCTCGCCGCGCTCCTGGAGGAGCACGGCGCGCCGGTGCTCAACTCGGCGGCGGCGACCGCCCGGTGCCAGGACCGGGTGGCGATGGCCGAGGTGGCCCGCGCGGCCGGGCTGCCGTTCGCCGCGACCCGCGCCGTGGCCACCGTCGGGGAGCTGGCCGCGGCCGGTGCACCGGGCGGCCCGCTGGTGCTCAAGAGCCGGTTCAGCCGCCGCGGCGACCTGGTGGCCCGCGCCGACAGCGCCGTACGGCTGCGGGAACTGGCCGCCGACTGGGCCGAAGAGCCGGTGGTGGTCCAGGACTTCACCCCCAACAGCGGCTGGGACCACAAGCTGTGGGTGGTCGACGGGCAGCTCTTCGCCGCGCTGCGCCGCTCGGAGCTGGCCCCGGACGGCCGCGGCCCGACCCTGCCGCTGCCGTCCGCCGAACTGCCCGCGGCCTGGACCGCCGCGGCGCTCCGTGTCGGCGAGGTCTTCGGCCTGGACGTCTACGGGGTGGACGTCCTCGACGCCGGGGGCGGCGCGCCCCTCATCGTCGACATCAACGCCTTCCCCGGCATCCGCGGCCAGGCCGGTGCCCCGGAGGCGCTGGCCGCCCTCGCTCTGCGGACCGCGGCGAACGGCCGGACCGACGCCCGGACCGACGCCCGGACCGACGCCCGGACCAGCGCCCCGACCGACACCCGGACCAACATCCCCGGCGAAAGAAAAGTGCCACAAGTAAGCGAGAAATGAGCCCGCTTCGGGCCACTCCGGACCGAAGCGGAGGGGAGGCGGAAGCTCCTCCTCCAGAAGGCCTAAGGCGCCGACCCCGGGGGTAGCGCTGCCCCGTCAAGGGGGGCGTGGTTCAGGGCGCCTTCCTTCCGTACGTATGGGAAGAGGCCGGCACCGGTGACACAGCCATTTGAACTGCCCCACTTCTACACGCCCCATCCGGCGCGGTTGAACCCGCACCTGGAGACGGCGCGTACGCACTCCGGGAAGTGGGCCCGTGACATGGGGATGCTGGAGGGCTCGGGCATCTGGGAGCAGCGGGACCTCGACGCCCACGATTACGCGCTGCTGTGCTCCTACACCCACCCGGACTGCGACGCCGACGCGCTCTCCCTCGTCACCGACTGGTACGTCTGGGTCTTCTTCTTCGACGACCACTTCCTGGAGACGTTCAAGCGGACACTGGACCGCAAGGGCGGCAAGGCCTACCTCGACCGGCTGCCCGCCTTCATGCCGATGGATCTGGCCACGCCCCTCCCGGAGCCGGCCAACCCGGTCGAGGCCGGGCTCGCCGACCTGTGGAAGCGCACCGTGCCGCGGATGTCCCTGGACTGGCGGCGGCGGTTCGCCGAGAGCACCGAGCACCTGCTCAACGAGTCGCTGTGGGAACTGTCCAATATCGACATCCACCGGGTGCCCAACCCCGTCGAGTACATCGAGATGCGCCGCAAGGTCGGCGGCGCCCCCTGGTCGGCGGGCCTGGTGGAGTACGCGACCGGCGCCGAGGTACCCGCTTCCGTCGCCGCCTCCCGCCCGCTGCGGGTGCTGCGGGACACCTTCTCCGACGGCGTCCACCTGCGCAACGACCTCTTCTCCTACCAGCGGGAGACGGAGGAGGAGGGCGAGCTGAGCAACGGCGTCCTCGTACTGGAGACCTTCCTGGACTGCACCACCCAGGAGGCGGCGGACGCCGTCAACGATCTGATCACCTCCCGGCTCCAGCAGTTCGAGAACACCGTCCTCGCCGAACTCCCCGCCCTCTTCCTGGAGAAGGGGCTCGACCCGGAGTCCTGTGCCAAGGTGCTGGCCTACGCCAAGGGACTCCAGGACTGGCAGGCCGGCGGCCACGAGTGGCACCTGCGCTCCAGCCGCTACATGAACGGCGGCGGCACCGCGGCCGGCACCGCGCAGCCCTGGTCGCCGTTCGCCCTCGGTGGCCTCGGCACCTCGGCGGCGGACCTCACGACCGCGCCGGCCACGGCCGGTGCGCTCCGCCTCCGCAGCGGCACCCACGTCCCGCACCAGAAGACCGGACCCTCCCGACTCCCCGACTTCTTCATGCCGTTCACGACCACGCTCAGCCCGCACCTGGAGGGCGCCCGCAGCCGCGTCATCGCGTGGGCGCACCGGATGGGCCTCCTCCGCCCCCAGCCCGGTGTCCCGCTCTCCGACCTCTGGGACGAGCCCGCGATGATCCGGCACGACCTGGCGCTGTGCGCGGCCGGCATCCACCCGGACGCCACCCCGGAGCAACTGGACCTGACCGCCGCCTGGCTGGCCTGGGGCACCTACGCCGACGACTACTACCCTGCGGTCTTCGGCCGCACCCGCGACCTCGCCGCGGCCAAGGTGTGCACCGAGCGGCTGTCGGCCTGCATGCCGCTCGACGCCGCGACGCCCGTACCGGAGCCGGTCAACGCCCTCGAACGCGGCCTGGCCGACCTGTGGCGGCGTACGACGGTCGGTCTGGCACCCGAGGCGCGCGAGGCGTTCCGGGTCTCCGTCGACACCATGACGGCCAGCTGGCTCTGGGAGATCGGCAACCAGATCCAGCACCGCGTCCCCGACCCGGTCGACTACGTCGAGATGCGCCGGGCGACCTTCGGCGCCGACCTCACCATGAGCCTGAGCCGGCTCGCCCACGCCCGGCAGATCCCGCCGGAGATCTACCGCTCCGGCCCGCTGCGCGCACTGGAGAACGCCGCCGCCGACTACGCGGGCCTGATGAACGACGTCTTCTCCTACCAGAAGGAGATCGAGTACGAGGGCGAGGTCCACAACGGCATCCTGGTCGTCCAGACCTTCTTCGACTGCGACCAGCCGACCGCGCAGGCCATCGTCCACGACCTCATGACCTCGCGGATGCGCGAGTTCCAGCATGTCGCGGCCCACGAACTCCCCGTCGTCTGCGACGACTTCCAGCTCTCGCCGGAGGAGCGCGAGGCGCTGGACGGCTATGTCCGCGAGCTGGAGCACTGGATGGCCGGCATCCTCATCTGGCACCGCGACTGCCGCCGCTACCGGCCGTCCGATCTGCGCCACCCGGCAGGATCGCCGGGCCGCCTGGGCGCGCCGACCGGGCTGGGCACGTCGGCGGCCCGGCTCTTCCGGTCGGCCGTGCGGGCCGGGTAGCACCGGCACTCCGGGACGGGGCACGGCGGCAGGCCGGGACCGGGCGGGAGGTAGACCACCCCGGATTCCACATCCAGCGCTCCACCGTGCCTCGTCCACCACCCCTCGGGACTCGCCTCGTACGGCGTACCGGCGTAGGGCTCCGTGGCGGCCTTCTCCTCCGAGCCCGGGGGCCTCACGGCTCCCCTTTCCCCTCGGCCTTCCCCTCCGCCCGCACGTCGTCGTGCTCAGGATGCCGCCGCAGCAACACCCGGCAGTCGACGGCCCTCGACCGGTCACCGTCCCGCTCGGCCGCCGCCAGCTCGGCCCGCAAGATCTCGCACGTCGTGCACGTCACAGCGACCTCCCAAGGTGTCCGTGGCGCTGCCACCGCGCGTAGTCCTGGTGCATCCGCACACGAAGACGCGTGAGGGTCTCGCTGTCGCTGTCGCTGTCGCTGTCGCTGTCGCTGTCGCTGTCGCCGTCGTCGCCATCGGCCCGTTCGGGGCCCTCCGGGTCCGCGTCTTCCGGTAAGCCGACGTCCACCGATGCATCCTCTGGACCACTCAACGCCCGCTCCTCTCCGTAGTCATTCCACTACCAAGGGCGGCCAGAGTGACCTAGAGTCGGGAGCTACTCAACCTGTCGAAGGAGGGGGAAGCGTTGGTGAAAGCTCTGTGAACCGCAAGGAGTTGACGCCGGACAGCAGTCCGCAAGCAGCCTTCGGGGCGCGCCTGCGCAGCTCACGGGAAGCGCGCGGCTGGACGCAGGACGAACTCGCCGAGCTGATGGGGTATTCCAGTACGCACGTCTCGGCGGTCGAAACTGCACGGAAACCCCCTACTCTGCGTTTTTCGCGCAGTGCCGACCGGACCTTCGGCACCGAAGGCACCGTGGACACGTTCGAGCGTCAGTGGCGCGAGATCCGCCACGGCAGCCTGTTGGAGGGATTCCCGGAGTACGTCAGCCACGAGGGCCGTGCGGCGGAGATCCGGCTGTATGAGGTGGGCATCATTCCTGGTCTGCTCCAGACCCCGGAGTACGCGTCGGTGCTCGCGGGGAGTCATGTCAGGCGCGGAGCCATCACGCCAGAACAGGCGGACGAACGGGTGTCGCTCGTAGCGGAACGGCAGGCGGCGTTGGTCCGTACGCCCCCGCCGCTGGTCTTCGCGGTGCTCGACGAAAGCTGCATCAGGCGTCCCATCGGCGGAAAAGCCGTCATGGAGGCACAGTTGGCGCGATTGCTTGAGTTCGCCGAGCTGCCGAACACTGTGGTTCATGTCGCCCCGTTCGAGATGGGGGAGCGGCGACCGTTCCACCTGCCGATCACGGTGCTGACGCTGCCGGACCGCTCGCTCATGTCCTACGCCGAGTCGGCCCAACGGGGCCATCTTGAGCGGGAAAGTAGCTCGGTGTTGCCGATACTGACGGCCTACCATCAGCTACAGGCCGATGCCCCTTCCCAAGCGGCGTCCGTGACCATGATCAATGACTTACGAAAGGGCATCTCGTGACCGAATCCCTCCGCTGGTTCAAGTCCTCGTACAGCGACAACGGCGGGCAGTGCATCGAGTGGGCGCCTGAGCATGCGGCGTCCACCGGTGAGTTCCTGGTCCGTGACAGCAAGGACCCGAACGGCCCGCATCTGGCCCTGTCGCGTCAGGGGTTCGCCGGGCTCGTGGAGTTCGCCAAGTCCCACGCGTAACCCGCCTCACCGCGGACCTCCGCGCCATGCGCCCGTGCCCCTCCCGTGCGCACTTCCGTGTCATGTGACCTCGGCCTAGGGTTCTTGGCCCATGCCTACGGGGGCGAGCGGTGAGGGGGCGGACGATGGCGGCAGGGAGTGCGGCGGGCAGGTCGGCCGGGGCTTCGGCGGCGCGGCGGGCGCAGCAGGCCCGTCGGCAGGAGCGCCTGTTACGGGAGCAGTGGCAGGCCGCCCGGCAGCGGGCCGAGCGCTGGGAGGCGGCGGGCGAGGGGGAGCGGCGGGTCGCCGCCCAGCTGCTGATGCTGACCGAGCGGGGCTGGCGGCTGCTCGTGGACCGGCGCTGGCCGGGCACCCGCGCCGCCAACGTGGACATGCTGCTGATCGGCCCCGGCGGGGTCTTCGTCATCGACGTCAAGAACTGGCGGGCCGCGCCGGAGACCTCCGGCGGCCGGCTGCGGGCCGGGGGCTTCTCCCGCGACGAGCACCGCCGCAAGCTGCTGGCGGTCACCAAGGCCGCGGAGGGCGCGGTGGCGTCGCTGGGCATGTCGCCGGTGGCGGTGCGGCCGCTGCTGGCCTTCGCGGGGCACCGGGTCGACGCGGAGCTGGGCCGGGTGCGGCTGCTGGGGGAGCGCGAGATAGGCCCGGCGCTGCTGTCGGAGCGCACCCGGCTGTCGGCGCAGTCCGTCCGCGCCCTCGCCGAGCACCTGGAGCGGGCCTTCCCGGAGTACGAGACCCCGCCGGCGGCCGAGGTCCCGCCCAGCGAAGGCAGCGCGTCCGTCGGCAGCGCGTCCGTCGGTACCGCGTCCGTCGGCAGCGCGTCCGCGGCCTCCCGTCCGGAGGCCGGCGGGGCGGACGGGGCCGACGGCCTCTTCGATCTCGACGGGCTGCGGGAGGCCGCGCTCGACGAGGCGCGCCGGGCCCCCATCGAGCAGTGGATGACCTTCCTCGACCCCGACCAGCTCGCGCTCGTACGGCGCAACTGGGCCGGTCCGGCCCGGATCAGCGGCCCGGCCGGCACCGGTAAGACGGTCATCGCCCTGCACCGCGCCGCCTACCTGGCCCAGCGCACCAACAGCCGCGTCCTGTACGTCACGTTCGCCAACAACCTGCCGCGCGTCCAGGCCACCTTCCTGAAGATCATGGCCCCGGCGGTGGCCGACCGGGTCGACTTCCGCAGCCTGCACTCCTGGGCGCAGGAGTATCTGCGCGACCGCGGCGTCCCGGTCCACCTGCACGGGGAGAAGGCGGAGACGGCCTTCAGCCTCGCCTGGAAGCACGTCGGCCGGAACAGCTGTCTGACCGAGATCGATCCGCAGCACCCGTACTGGCGGGAAGAGATCGACTACGTCATCAAGGGCCGCGGCCTCACCACCTTCGAGGAGTACGCCGCGCTCCCGCGCCGTCGCCGCCGCGCGGGTCTGCGCCGCCCGCACCGCCAGGCCGTCTGGTCCCTCTACGAGGCGTACGAGGCGCAGCGCACCGAGCGCGCCGTCCACGACTTCAACGACGTGCTCTCCCTCGCGCTCGCCGAGGCGGCCGGCCGCACCGGCCACAGCGCCTACACCGCCGTCGTCGTGGACGAGGTCCAGGACCTGACCCTCGTCGGCCTGCGTCTGCTGCATGCCCTGGTGGGCGACGCCCCCAACGGCCTCCTCCTGGTCGGCGACGGTCAACAGGCCGTCTACCCGGGCGGGTTCCGGCTCTCGGACGCCGGTATCGACATCCGCGGCGACCGCGGCCAGGTGCTGTGCGCCAACTACCGCAACAGCAAGGAGATCGTGGACACCGCGCTCGCCGTGGTGGCCGACGACTCCTTCGAGGACCTCGACGGGCTGCGCACCCCGGGGCGGCGGGACATCGATCTGACCTACCACGACGGCGAGGTGCAGCGCGCCGTCCTGCCCACCCCCGACGCGCACGACGAGGCGCTGCTGACCGTGCTGCGCGGCCTGACCCCGCAGGAGCTGGCCGGCTCCGCCGTCCTGTGCCCCTCGAAGCGCGCCATCGAGCACTACCAGCGCCTCCTCACCCGGGCAGGCCTGCCGGTCTGCCTGCTGGACCGCTACGACGGGCAACCGGTCGAGGCCGTCAAACTCGGCAGCTACCGCCGTGCCAAGGGCCTGGAGTTCAAGCGCGTCTATCTGCCGCGGCACGACGCCCATCTGCCCATGGGCGCCCCGGACGGACGCGCCCCCGCGGAAACCGCCCACGAGCGCGCGGAACTGGCCCGCAGTCAGCTCTACGTCGCCATGACCCGGGCCCGCGACGTCCTCTGGCTGGGCAGCGTCCGGCCGCCCCGGGAGGACTGACTCGGCGTAGGGAATGTCCTGCTGCATGGTGAATATCCGATGAGACCGGAATATCCCGTGAGGCGGTCGGGAACCCCACATGGCGACCTTTCGTATGGGCCTGACCTGGACCGGCCCGCCGCCATGGCTGACAGGAGTTCCGACTGTGCGACGCAAGACCGCTTTCCTTGGGGCGCTGGCTCTCACCGGGGGGCTCGTCGCGTTCGCTCCCTCCGGCGCGCATGCCGTCACCGGCGTCATCACGTACCACACCCGGCCCGAGAACCGGCCGCACGAGATCCTCGACCCCGGCGACGACCACTGCTACGGAGTGGGGGACGGCTACGGCGAGGTGGACAACGACACCCCCACCGACCTCGTCCTCTACAACGGCCGTGACTGCACCGGCTCCGTGGTGACCGTCGTGCCCGCCCGTGGCTGGCGCACCGCGAAGTTCGGCAGCCTCCAGCTGAGCGCGAACGGCCCCCGGGAACCCGTCCCCTCCGCCGACGAGGACCGCCGTGACGATCAGGACCGCGGCGAGGACCAGGACCGCCGCGACGACCAGGACCGTCGTGACGATCAGGACCGTCGTGACGATCAGGACCGTGGTGACGACCAGGATCGTCGCGACGACCAGGACCGTTCGGACAGCCCGGACCGTTCCGACGGTCAGGACACCTCCGACGGTCAGGACAGCTCCGACCGGCAGGACAGCTCCGACCGCCCGGACCGCGCGGATGACTCGGATGCCTCCGACACCCCGGGCCGTGCCGACGAAGCCGGCACCCGGGACACCACGGGCAGCGCCGACCCGTCCGACAGCCTGGATCACTCCGACTACCCGGAGACCCCACAGGACACGAACGGCACGGAGCGCCGGGACCGGCCCGCGAGCCCGGCGAGCGCGCACCCCCTGGACCCGGTGAACGCGGGAAACCCGGGACGCCCGGGACGGCAGGGGCGCCCGGTCCGCGCGGGCTGAGGCGCGGCTGAGGGGGGCTAGGAGGCCAGGAGGCTGAGGTGGGACGGGAGCCGGCCGGGGGCCGGCTCCCG
The DNA here is from genome assembly GCF_043199295.1 of Streptomyces sp. NPDC048612. Lineage (NCBI taxonomy): Bacteria > Bacillati > Actinomycetota > Actinomycetes > Kitasatosporales > Streptomycetaceae > Streptomyces > Streptomyces sp. NPDC048612. The sequence goes on along the minus strand of NZ_JBICVV010000002.1, from coordinate 388,262 downwards.
TCCCACCGCCTTCCGCCGACACGGCGGGAGGACTTCTTCTAGGCTCGGCACATGGGTGAGCGCGAAGGGGGAGCGCCGGTCGCGGCAGGCCGGACACTGCGGCACTTCGTGGGCGACACGGTCTGGCGGCACCTCCTGGACCAGGCCTACGAACGCCGCCACCCGGCCGGAACCATGATGCTCCGTCAGGGCGAGCCCGGGACGCATGTACTGGCCGTGCTGAGCGGCGTCGCCAAGGTCCTCCGGCGCGAGCGGAACGGGGACCTCACCCTGCTGGCGTTCCGGGGGCCGGGGGAGTTGCTGGGCGAGGTCGCGGTGCTGGACGACGACGTACGGTCGGCGAGCGTGGAGACGATCTCGGCGTGCACCGTGGGGGTCGTCGGCAAGGCGGAGTTCCTGCGGTTCGTCGCGGACCACGACCTGTTCCCGGTGCTGGTGCGGTACGCCTTCACCAGGATGCGGGAGTCGGACGAAGCCCGCGGCGGTGGTGACACCCTGACCCGGCTGGCGGCCACCCTGGTGGGGCTCGCCGATATCGCCGGGCAGACGGGCGGCCGCCCCGCCGAGCCGCTGGAGCTGGCGCTCACCCGTCATGAACTGGCCCAGTACCTGGGTATTTCCCGTAACACGATCTCGTCGACGCTCGCCGAGCTGGAGTCCTGCGAGGTGCGGACTGGACGGAAAAGCATCGTCCTCGGCGATCTGACCGCCCTGCGCCGGATGGCCGCCGCTCCCGGCAGCTGACGTCCCGTCTGGTGTGGTGCGCGTCACGCCGTCACTGCACTGCGGGTGCACACCGGGCAACCGTTGCTCGCGAGACTCGTGTCCGGAGCTGAACGACGGATTCAGCCCCGGTTCATGACGGCCCGTCGCCCGGCCATGAACCCGGTGAAGACCGCACGGGAAAGCCAAGGAGTTCCGATGTCATCGTCCCGCCCGGACCTGCCCGAAGCCAGCGCCCAGCCCTACTCCCGCAGCCGTTCGCTGCCGCCCTACCGGGGCATCGTGGCGGTCGATGCCAAGGACTTCACCGGATATCCGGCCATCGAGCACGGTGCGATCAGCCGGGCCATTCCGCGGCTTCTCCAGACCTCGTTCGAGCGGGCCGGCATCGCCGAGGTCTGGGCGGAGCGGCGGTTCCCCGACTCCACCGGCGACGGGTATGTCTTCGGGTTCGACCCGGCGAGGATGCCGTTCGTCATCCACCCCTGGCTGAGCACCCTCCAGGACGTGCTGACCGAGTTCCATCTGCACTCCACGGGCGCGGTGCGCATCCGGCTCAGGGTGAGCCTGCACATCGGGCCGCTGCCCGACGCGGGGCAGGAGTACGACGGCAACGGCACCCCGCGGAACGATACCCACCGACTGCTCGACTCCCGCCCGGTCAAGGCCATGCTGGCCGCCTCCAGCGCCAACATCACCCAGGTCGCAGCCATCCTCTCCGACCGCTGCTACCAGGACGCGGTGGTGAGCGGCTACACCGGGCGGCACCCCGACCACTTCCTCCAGGTACCGGCCACCGTCGAGGGCAAGCAGTTCGACCAGGCGGCCTGGCTGTATGTCCCGGCGCCGTCGGGCAATCTCTACGACCGCCGCATCCTCGGGGACCGGGTGGTCGAGGACCACGAGTCCGGGCGCGGCGAACCCGCGGAGGATTCCCGGGGCGCCGCGCGCCGGGCCGCCGCCCCGCAGGTCCGGAACCGGGCCGACCGCGGGAACATCAACAGCGGGACCGTGTATGGCGGTCAGAGCGTTCAGAACGTCGAGACCGGGGGCGACTACATCGGCGGCGACTACGTCGGTGGCGACCGCTTCGGTGGGGACTACGTCGGCGGCAACAAGGCCGGCACGGTGCACGGCAACCAGGGCGACACGGTCCATGGCGACAAGCACGAGGGCCGCCGATGAGCGCCGAGGAAGCGCGTCGGGACAACCCGCAGCAGAGCGAGGGGGCGTCTCGCGAGGAACCGGAACCGCAGGCAGCGGCCGGGGAGCCGCCGGAGGGCGACATCGGCTTCGCGGACCTGGACGACGGGGACTTCGACGAGGCGGCGGTGGAGTACGCGCTCCACGGCGGGGAGTCCAGCGGTCTGCCGTTCGGGCGTCAGCCGTACCCGGTGATCGTCGCCCCGCACGCCAACATCAACACCGGCTCCGTGCACGGCGGCCAGCGGGTGGAGAACCGTGGCGGCGCCACCGGAAGCGGTACCGGCGGGCGGCGGGTCGAGGCGCACGAGGGGCCCATCTCGGCGGTCGAGATCCTCGACGCCAAGGCCGGGTTCGCGGAGCCCGACTGGTTCCCCACGGCCCTCGCCGAACTCGACAGCCGGCTGCTCTTCCTCACCGGCGAGCCCGGTACCGGCCGCCGCACCGCGGCGCTCAACCTGCTGCACCGGCACAGCGGCGGCAGCATGAGCCTGCGGGCGGTCGACGGCGATATGAACCTCGCCTCCTGGCGCCCCAGGCACCGTGACACCCGCGGCTATCTGGTGGACGGGCTGCTTCCCGAGTACCCCCTGAAGCCGGGGATGGTCCGCCATCTCCAGAGCCTGCTGAGCACGGCCGACGCCCGCATGGTGGTGGTGCTGCCGGACGCCCCGGAGCTGGTCCGGCGCCTGTCGCGGGAGCTTCATGTCACCCCCGTCCGGTGTACGCCGCCGGCCGCGCGGGCGGTGTTCGACGCCCGCTTCGCGGACGCGGTGCCGGACCCGTCGGAGCGCGCCCGGCGGCTGGGCCTGCTGGCGCCCAGCCTGCTGGACGAGCTGCTCGCCCCGGAGCTGGTGCCGGCCCAGGTGGCCGAGCTGGTAGGCGCGGTGGCCACAGCGGGGGACGGCGGGCCGGACCTCGCCGACATCCAGAAGAGGCTGAGCTTCCTCGCGGAGGGTGAGGTGCCGGACCTGCTCGCCCAGTTGCGGGACGACGCCGACGGGCTCGCCTTCCTCCTCGCGACCTGCGTGTTCGAGGGACTGGACCACCGGATCGTGCGGGAGGAGGCGGAACGGCTGCTGCGCCTGGCGGACGGGCGGCTCAGTTCCGTACTGCCCGAGGGCGCCGACCGCTCCGACGAGGACGGGCGGCGGGACCAGGAACGGAAGCCGCGGCCCAATCCGCAGTTCGTCTTCCGGCGATCGCTGGACGAACTCCTGTGGAGTGTCCGGGCAGAGCGCCGCCCCCGGGAGATCCGCTCCAACTCCGGCTACACCTATGCCGTGGAGGCGGTGCGCTTCACCCGTCACCGGCAGGCGGAGGCCGTGCTGCGGCATGTCTGGCGGGAGTACGGACACCTCTCCGGTCTGCTGACCGAGTGGATGGCGGACCTCAAGAACGAGCACGAGCTGACCGAACCGGTCGGCCGGGTGATGGGCCGGGCCGCCGGCTGGGGCGGGGGTCGCCGGGCTCTCGAACACATCGGCACCCTCGCCAGGTCTTCGCGCCGGAGCAGCCGCGCCATCGCCGCGTACGCGCTGGGCATGGCGGCCGGCGATCCCGTCCTGGCCCGCGAGGTCAAATACCGCCTCAGCCGGTGGAGCGCGCAGCAGAGCTGGCAGGTGCGCTCCACCGTCGCCTACGCCTGCGGTGCGGACTTCGGTGCCTCCCGTCCCGAGGTGGCCATGCGGCTGTTGCGGAATGTGCCCGGGGGCCGGGGTGACGAGCACGAGCACACCGTGGACCGGGCGGTCAGCGACGCGCTGGGCGATCTGTTCGCCTCCGGCAGCCAGGCCACGGTCTTCCGGCATCTGGCGGAATGGGCGGACGGCGAGGGAGCCTCGGCCGACATCGCGCTCTGGACGTTCCCGCAACTGCTCCAGAACACCTCGTGGTGCCCGGAGCAGGTGGCCGACGACGGTGAATACGCGGCGCAGATCATCGCCCTCGTCCACCGGACACTCAACGACGAGTTGCGCTTCGCGACGACCTGCAACGCGGTGCTCTGGTGGTGCCGGATGGCCACGTGGGGCGACCTGCCGCGGACGGCCGTGGAGACCCTGCTCAGTGCGCTCGCGGCGGACTTCCGGCACGGGGTGCTCCGCCTCTTCGTCGTGATCGACCGGGCCGATGTCCCCGATCTCGCCGGACTCGACATCGTGCGGGACGCCCTGCACACCTGGCGGAACGGCGAGCAGCCACGGCAGCCGGTGAACGGCAGCACCCACCCGAACGGGAGTACGTCATGACGACCGACAGCAACCAGCCCGTCTACGCCCCCGCCGCACAGGCCCCTTGGCGGGAGATCCTGCGGCACCGCTGGTCCGGCCGCCTGGACCGGGCCCTGGTGCTGCGGGAGTACAGCGGCGCCTACCGGGTCCTGGGCTCCCGGAAGCGGGTACCGCTCGGGACGGTGGACGAGACGGCCGCGCCGGCGTCGTCCGCGCCCAGGCTGCTGGGCGGCTACGACAGCGCCTTCCACGTCCAGCTTCACGAGCAGTCGGGGACCCGGAGCGTGGCACTGCCCACCGCCTACGGCACGGAGTCGGTGGACCTCCGGGTGCTGTGGTGGGTGCACGACCCGGTGGAGGTGGTGCGCTCGCGGACCGCGGACGGCTGGGACGCGGTCCGCAAGGAGCTGGACCGGCGGCTGCGTCACCTGGAGGACGCCCACGCGGCCGACGGGCAGGCCCTCGGCGCGCCCGAGATCATGCAGGATCTGGCCGCACCGCAGGAGCTGGACGGCTTTGGCCTCACGTACCGCGTGACGGACATCAGCGGGCAGGAAGCGGAGGGCGAGCTGCGGCTCGGCCAGCCCGGCGGGCCCGGACTGCCGTACTCCTGGACCGCCAACCGGCGTGAGGAGTTCCAGTTCTGTGAGCAGGCCGTGCGCAACGGCCCGGTGTCGCTGGCGGCGCTCTGGCTGGTCCGGCACCCCGACCAGGTCGGCCAGGTGCTGGACTGGACGGTGAACCACCGCGGTCTGCTCAAGGAGGAGACCACCTGGCAGGACGAAATGGCCGGACTGCTCGGCGAGTTGACGGAGCAGGAGCGGCAGGAACTCTCCGGGCTGCTGCGGGACCGCCTCGCCGGACTGGGACGCCGGGTGCCCGGACCGTCGGCGTCGCAGGAAGCACCGGCGGACAAGGGGCCCAGGGGCCCGGGGGTGAACGGCCACCGGCGCGGGACGCCGAAGGAGTGGTCGGTGTGAGGCGCGCGGCCGTCCGCCGTCCTTCGGTGCGCCCCGTGCCGCAGCGGGTTGCGCGGGCCGGGACCGCCGTGGCGCGCCGGCGCCCGGCTCCGCGCCTGCACCGGCAGCCGCACCGGACCCTGCGTGACCGCCGCGCGCCCGGCGCCGCTGCGGGGACGCCGCACCCGGAGACCCTGGCGGCGATGGAACGCTTCCTGGCCGCCAACGGCGTGGAGATCGCACGGGCGGACACCAAGGCCGCGGTGCTGCTGGGCTTCATGGGTGCGGTGCTCGGCGCCTTCATCACGGTGACCCGCGGCGCGGCGACGCAGCAGGCCGCCACCTCCTGGAAGGCGGACGTGCTGTGGTGGGGCGCGGTCGGCACCGCGCTGCTGGCCATCGTCTGCTTCGTCTCCGCCATCGCCCCCCGGCGGCGCGGGGGACGGAAGCCCGGACTGACGGGCCCCGGCTACTTCGAGCACATCGGACGGGGGGAGGACGGCGACGGCCTCAGCCACGCCTTCGCCCGTATCGCGCACGATCCCACCGGCCCGCTCCTGGACTCCGTCCGCCGTACCAGCGCGATCATCCGCTCCAAGTACCGCTGGATCGAGACGGGAACGGCACTGCTGTTGGTGGCCCTGCCGCAGTTCGCGGCCGCGTTGCAGCCGGGGTGAGGGTGCGGGCCACTGGTGGGGGAGCGGCCCCCTTGGCTACCCCTGCGCAGGCGTCCCGGCCCAGCCGGTCAGGGCCCGGTGGCGTTCGCGGCGGCGGGTGGGCAGGGCCGGGGTGCGGGTGGCCCAGGCGATGTGGCCGTCGGGGCGGACGAGGATCTCCCGTACGCCGTCGAGGTCGGTGCGGTGGTCGTGCCGGGTGACGTGGCAGGGGGTCACCCGGGAGCCCCAGCCCGTGGTGACGGTCCGGCTCAGCTGTGCGTCGCCCGCGAGGTCCAGCAGGACGAAGCGGCCGGGTGGGAGCAGCTCATGGGCGCGTACGGCCGCTGAACCGGCCGCCGTCAGGCCGACGTCCGGCATTCGCCGTCCCGTCAGGGGGTCGGCGTCAGGGGCGGTGGGCGGATAGACGGTGTCGAGGGCGGAAATCCGGCCGGCCAGGCGGCGGTTGACCTCATCGATGCCCAGGAGTTCGGTCAGCAGGGTGCGCAGTGCGGCGGCCGGGCGCTGATACGGCGGGAGCAGGGTCAGCTCCAGCAGCAGCGTCTGGACCTCGGTGTTCTCGGTGACCGCCCGTCCGACCGGATGGCGCTCGGCGTGGTAGCTGTCGAGCAGTCCGGGCGGCGCCCAGCCGTTGATCTCGGCGGCGAGCTTCCAGCCCAGGTTCATCGCGTCCTGGAGTCCGGTGTTGAGGCCCTGCCCGGCGGCCGGGAAGTGGATATGGGCGGCGTCGCCCGCCAGCAGCACGCGCCCGGCGCGGTAACGGGCGGCGAGCCGGGTCGCATTGCCGAACCGCGACAGCCAGCGGGGCTCCGCCACCCCGCAGTCGGTCCCGCAGATCTCCGCCAGAGAGGTCCGGAACTCGTCCAGGGTCACCGGCTCGGCGGACGGGGTGCGCATCCGCCGCGGGTCGACGAAGACGATCCGGGTGAGGCCGCCCGCCGGCTTCCCGGCCCGGCCGTCCGCCCGCTGCTCCGCCGGGCCGCCCGGCTCCGCCAGCGGGGCGACGAGGACGCCATGGGCCCGCGCGCGGTCGAGGGCCGCCGGGTCGGTCACCGCGAAGTCGCCCAGGACGCCGGTCAGGGTCTCGTCGGTGCCGGGGAACGCGATGCCGGCGGCCCGCCGCACCACGCTCCGTCCGCCGTCGCAGCCGACCACGTACCGTGCCCGCACGGTCCGCACCTCGCCGCCGGGCCCGCGCACCTCGGCCAGGACCCCGCCCGCCCCGTCGCCGTCCCCGCCGTCGTCCTGGCGCAGCCCCGTCACCTCGTGGCCGCGCCGGACCGGTACGCCGAGTTCGCGGGCGCGCTCCGCCAGCAGCCGCTCGGTGCGGGCCTGGGCGAGGAACAGGGTGTAGCCGTGCCGGGTGTCCAGCGCGCCGAAGTCCAGCGGGGTGTCCAGCCCGGCGAAGTGCCAGCCCGGTACGGGGCGCCCCTGGGCCAGGAAGCGGTCCACCAGGCCGCGTTGGTCCATCAGCTCGACGCTGCGCGGATGCAGGGTCAGCGCCCGGGAATCCCGCTGTGCCCCGGCCCGCCGTTCGACGATCTCCACCCGTACGCCGCCCAGCGCCAGTTCGGCGCCGAGCAGCAGCCCGGTCGGCCCCGCCCCCACCACGAGCACATCGACCTCGGTGGCGACCTGGGCCCCCTGGGGCCCCTGGGCCCTCTGGGTCCCGCCCTCGGCTCCGGCGTCCATCAGCTGCCTCCCCGTATGTCCGTCCCGGCATTGCCCGTTCCGGCTTGTCCGTCGCGGGTTCGTCCGGGCGAATTAGTGAACGGTGTTCACGTGAACGCCGTTCACTATAGTGAGCGCCATGAGTGCCGCGTCAACCCCCAGCCCATCCACCCCGTCCAGTCCGTCCAGCCCTCCTGGCGAGCGGACCGCCGCGACCACCGGGCGGGGCCGGCCCCCGAAGCTCGACCAGGCGCGCACCGTCGAGGTGGCGCTGACGCTGCTGGACGAGGCCGGGCTGGACGCGCTCACCATGCGGCGGCTGGCCGAGGCCATGGACGTACGGGCCGGTGCGCTGTACCGCTACTTCGCGACCAAGCACGACCTGCTCACCGCGATGGCCGAAGTGCTGCTGGCCGACTGCCTCGACCGGCCGCTGGTGTCACCGGACTGGAGCGAGCGGCTGGCCGAACTGGCCCGGCGGATGCGGACGGCGCTCCTCGCCCGCCGCGACGGCGCCCGCGTCTACGCCGGTACGCACGCCACCGGCGCACACACCCTCGGCTTCGCCGACGCCCTCGTCGGCGTCCTGCGCGAGGCCGGCTTCACCGCCGAGGACGCGGCACGGACGGCCCTCACCGTCGTCCACTTCACCCTCGGCCACACCCTGGAGGAACAGGCCGCCCGCCAGGGCGCGGGCGAACACGGCCCGGCAGACCCGGAACGGCTGCGGGCGGCCGTGACGCCGGGCCGTTACCCCCATCTCGCCACCGCACTACCGGTGCTGACCAGCACGGACTTCGCCGCCCACTTCGAGTTCGGGCTGACGCTGCTGCTCCGGGGGCTGCGCGCCCTCGGGCCCGGCGGCTCGGGCCCGGGGACGGCCTGAGGAGCTTCAACGGCTTGAACGGGGGCGAAGCAACCGCCTGATGTCCGCCCCGACGCCCGTCGCCCGTCGCCCAGCCCCTCGCCCCCCCCGCCCGTGGTGGAGTGCGCTGCACCCTGAAGACGGGACCGTGCTCTCTCCTCCCCGCGCTCCGCCCCTTCTAGCGTCGTCGGTGGTCCGGTGAACCATCCGACCCAACGGGGAGGCGTGCGAAATGTTCCGACGGCGGCGCGGTGCGGCGACAGCCGGCGCAGGGCGGGAGGGCCCGGTGCCCGACGCGCTCACCTTGGCGGGGGTCGGCCGGGAGTACCGGCGTGGGGAGGCCGCCCTGCACCCCGTGGACCTCGTGGTGCCCCGGGGGCGGTTCCTGGCGGTCATGGGGCCGTCCGGCTCGGGGAAGTCGACGCTGTTGCAGTGCGCCGCCGGGCTCGACCGGCCGACGAGGGGGACGGTGCGCATCGGCGGCACGGACCTGTCCACGCTCCACGAGGCCGCGCTGACCCGGCTGCGGCGGGAGCGCGTCGGGTTCGTGTTCCAGGCCCACCACCTCGTGCCGTCGCTGACCGTCGCGGAGAACGTCGCGCTGCCGCTGCTGCTCGGGGGCGCGGCCGGGACGGAGCGGGCCCGGCGGGGGCTGGTCGATGTCGGGCTGGGGGAGCGGGGCGACGCCGCGCCGTCGGAGCTGTCCGGCGGGCAGCGTCAGCGGGTCGCGGTCGCGCGGGCGCTGGTCACCGGGCCCGACCTCGTCTTCGCCGACGAGCCCACCGGGTCCCTCGATCCCGCCACCGCGCGGGACGTACTCGCCCTGCTGCGCCGGGCCGTCGACCGGGACGGCCACACCGTCGTCATGGTCACCCACGATCCGGTCGCCGCCGCCTGGACGGACGAGGCGCTGTTCCTTGCCGGGGGACGGGTGACCGGGAGCGTGGTGTGCCCCGATGTCGCCGAAGTCAGCCGCATCATGCGGGACTTGGGGCGGGAGGAACGGGAGGAACGGGAGGAGTGGGAGGAGCGGGAGGAGTGGACGGAGTACGAGGCTCGGCAGGCGTCGGCCGGGGACCGCGAGTGCCCGGGGCGGGGCGGCGGGCGCGGTCGGTGCGCGGGGCCCGAAGGGGGACGGGCCGCATGAGGGTGACCGGCTTTCTCGCCTCCCGCGCCGCCCGTACGCACCGCAGGGCCTGGGCCGCCGTCTTCGCCGCGCTCGCCCTCACCTCCCTGCTGCTCGGCACCCTCACGCTCGCCCTCGCCTCGGCCGGGCTCGGACACCCGCGGGTGGCGCGGTACGCGGCGGCGGACCTCGTCGTGGCCGGCGACCAGCACACCCGCTTCACCGCCACACCGTGGGGCAGTGAAACCCGGACCGTCGAGGCCGGGCTCACCGAGCGGGTACGGGTTCCGGAGGCCGCCCTCGGCACGGTGCGCAAGGTGCCCGGGGTGCGGGCGGCCGTCCCCGACGCGGTGTTCGCGGTGGGGCGGGACGGGCGGGCCGCCGTCGGACGGCCCTGGGCGGCGGCGCGGCTGGCGCCGTACGGCCTGCGGGACGGCCGGGCGCCGCTGCGTGCGGGCGAGGTCGTGGTGGGCGGCGGGGCCCGGGACGGTGCGCGCGCGGTGCTGCGGGTGGACGGTGCCGACAGGACGTACACCGTCGTCGGCGTCGCCAACGGCCCGCGGGACGCCGTCTACTTCACCGCGGGTGAGGCCCGCCGGCTGGCCGGGCATCCGGGGGCCGTGGACGCGGTCGGGGTGGTCGCCCGGCCCGGTGTGGACACGGAGGCGCTGGCCGCGCGGGTGCGGGCGGCGCTGGACGCGGCGGGGGCCCGGAGCGCGGGACCGCGGGCCGGCGGGGACACGGCCGGCCTGGGCATCCTGACCGGGAACGCGCGCGGGGGCGCCGAGTTCCTCGACGCCGGACCGGCCCGCGCGGGTCTCCTGGACATGCTCGGCTCGGTGGCCGCCACGGTCGTGCTGGTCGCCCTGCTCGTGGTCGCGTCGACCGTGGTCCAGGCGCTCCGGCAACGCGCCCCGGAACTGGGGCTGTTGCGGGTCGTCGGGGCGACGCCGCGGCAGGTGCGGGGTGCGGTGGGGAAGGAGGTGGGGCGGGTCGCGGTCGCCGCGGCGCTGGTGGGGGCCGTGGGCGCGGGCCCCGGCTACCTCGCGCTGCGCGGGGTGCTGGACGCGCGTGGCGCGCTGCCGGCCGGTCTCGAACTCCCCCTCCCGCCCTGGCTGTGGTGCGCGCCCCTGGTCTCCGCCGCGGTGACCGTGCTGGTGGCGCGCCTCGCCGCGCTGATCGCCGGTGCCGGGGCAGGGAAGCTGCGGCCGGCGGAGGCACTGCGCGAACCGGCTCCCGGCACGGCCCGCAAGGTCACCGGGCTGGTGCTGCTGCTCGCGGGCGTCAGCTCGGCGGGGACCGCGACTCTCCAGAGCGGGGAGGCCGCCGGGGCGGCGGCAGGGGCGGCGGCGGTGACCATGGTGAGCGCCTGTGCGCTGCTCGGGCCGTGGATCGCGGACGGGGCGCTGCGGGTGCTGGGCGCGCCGCTGCGGCGGTACGGCGGCCCGGCCGGCTACCTCGCCGCCGCCAACGTCCGGGCGGCGGCCCGCCGTTCGGGAGCCGCAATGACCCCCGTCGTGCTGGTCACCGCGTTCATCGGCGTCCAGCTCTCGGCGGGGGCGACGCTCACCCACGCCGGGGCGGCGCAGGCCCGTGAGGCGCTGCGGGCCGGCCTCGTGGTGCGGGCGGACGGCGGGCTTCCGGCCGGGGCGGTGGCGCGCCTCCGCGAGGTGCCGGGGGTGCGGGCCGCGACGGAGGTGGTGCGCGGCACGGTGGTGCTGGCCCATCAGGACCTGGGGGAGCCACGGCTCGACCGGCTGCCGGTGCTCGGCGTCACCGCGCGGCAGCTGACGCGGACCCTCGACCCGGGGGTGCGCGAGGGCACCGTACGGGAGGTGCGGCCCGGAACGGTCGCGGTCGGCGCCGACCGGGCCCGTTCGCTGGGCGTACGGCCCGGCTCGACGGCGACGCTGCGCCTCGGCGACGGTGCCCCGGCCCGGCTGCGGGTCGTCGCGCTCTACGAACGGTCGCTGGCCCTGGGGGACTTCCTCCTCTCCCGGGACGAGCTACGCCGGCACCGGTCGTCGCCGGACGGCGCACAGGTGCTGGTCACGGCCGCCCCGGGAGCGGACCGCGCGGCGGTCGCGGCGGCGCTGACGGCGGCGGTGCCGGGCGCGCGGGTGGCGACCGCGGCCGCACCGGTCCGGGTCACGGCGGAGGACCAGGCGCTCGCCGCAGTGGTCTCGGCGGCGGCGGTGTCGGCGATCGGCGGCTTCACGGTGATCTCGGTGCTGAGCACCCTGTCGCTGATCGCGATCGGCCGCCGCCCCGAACTGCGGCTGCTGCGCCTGGCGGGGGCGGGCCGGCGCACCCTGCGGCGGATGATGCGGCTGGAGGCGGCGGCCACGGCGCTGACCGGCCTGGCCGTCGGAGCCGCGGTGGCCGCGGTGCCGCTGCTGGCGTTCGGCCTGGGGGTGGCCCGTACGGTGCCGCGGCTGCCGGTGGGTCCGGCCGCCCTGATCGTCGCCGTGGTGGCCGTGACGGTTGCGGCGGGGACGCTGCTGCCGGTACGGGCGGTGCTGCGGGGGCGGTATCCGGGGCACGGGGCGACGGGCGGGTGAGCTGTGGGGCGGCCGGTGCCTCACTCGGGCCCGGGCCCGGGCCGGTTCCGGGGCGCTCGTCCTCCGGGCCCGCCCCACCACCCCGCCCCCTACCCCCCGTTCACATACGCCAGCACCGCCAGCACCCGGCGGTGGCCGCTGTCGCCGGGTGGCAGGCCCAGCTTCGTGAAGACGTTGCCGATGTGTTTGCTGACGGCGCGGTCCGACACCACCAGGAGCCGGGCGATGGTGGTGTTGTCGCGGCCCTCCGCCATCAGGTGCAGCACCTCCCGTTCGCGCGGGGTCAGGGTGGCGAGCGGGTCGTCGCGGCGGCGGGTCAGCAGTTCGGTGACCACCTCCGGGTCCAGTGCGGTGCCGCCCGCCGCGACCCGTTCCAGCGCGTCCAGGAACTCGTCGACCCGGCCCACCCGGTCCTTCAGCAGGTAGCCGACGCCGCTCGCACCGCCGCCCAGCAACTCCGTGGCGTAGGTCTCCTCCACGTACTGCGACAGCACCAGCACCGGCAGGCCGGGGATCTCCCGCCGGGCCGCCAGCGCCGCCCGCAGCCCCTCGTCGCGGAAGCCGGGCGGCATCCGGACGTCCAGCACGGCGACGTCCGGGCGGTGCGCGAGGAGCGCGGGCAGCACCTCGGGGCCGGCGGCCGCGACCGCCACCACCTCGTGCCCGGCGGAGGTCAGCAGGAGCACCAGCCCCTCCCTGAGCAGGGCGTTGTCCTCGGCGATCACCACGCGCACGGCAGCTCCACATCGATCACGGTCGGGCCCCCGGCGGGGCTGGTCACCTGCACGGTCCCGTCGAGCGCCGCGACCCGGCGCCGGATGCCGAGCAGCCCGCTGCCGCCCGCCCCCGAGGAGGCGGCCTCCGCGCCGCCGCACCCCTCGTCCCGTACCGACAGCGTCAAACGGCCGGGCGCGCGGGCGAGTTCCACCCGGGCCCGGTCCGCCCCGCTGTGCTTGGCGGCGTTGGTCAGGGCCTCAGCGACGACGAAGTACGCGGCCGCCTCGACCGCCGCCGGGGCGCGCGGGCCCTCCGTCGGCCCGTCCTCGTGGACCGTCACCTCCAGGCCGCTGCTCGCCGCGAGCGCCCGCACCGCGCCGACGAGGCCCCGGTCGGTGAGGATCGGCGGATGGATGCCGCGGACCACCTGGCGCAGCTCGGTGAGGGCCTCCTCGGCCTGGTCCTGGGCGTCGTCGAGGAGCCTGCGGGCCGCCTCGGGGTCGGTGTCGTAGGCCCGCCGGGCCAGCCCCACCCGCATCGACAGCGCCACCAGCCGGGCCTGGGTGCCGTCGTGCAGATCCCGTTCGATACGCCGCAGTTCGGCGCCGTGCGCGGCGACCGCGCCGGCCCGGGTGACGGTCAGTTCCTCGACCCGCTCGGCGAGCCGGGCCCGCTGCCCGCCGTCCGCCGGCGGCCGCAGCAGCGCGCGCGACCAGGCCGCGTCGAGGTCGGCGAGGCGCCCGATCAGCGGCAGCACGACGGCGCGGCGCCGCAGCAGCCCGCACCACACCCCGTCGACCAGCAGCCCGACCGCCCACAACGGCAGCGCGAGATACGCCAGGAGCCAGCCGTAGCCGAAGTGGACGGCGAGCCAGCGCAGATCCCGGTAGGTGCCCGGGTCCGCGAGCGCGGTACGCACCCGCGCGGACAGCTCCCCGGTGAGCGGCAGATACGCCTCGGGCACCGCCGAACCCGTCCAGGCCGCCACCCGCCGCCGCTTGAACCCGGCCGTCCGGCGCAGCAGCAGCACCGTCTCGGGCAGTACGCCGGCGCCGATCACGATGAGCGTCGCCACGGCGGTGAACAGCAGCACCGCGAGGAACAGATACGACAGCAGCGCCAGCCCTGCCGCCGTCATCAGTTGAGCCGTGGCCCGCCCCGCCCGCCGCACCGTCTCCCCCATGAGCTCAGGCTAAGCGAGCCGCTCCCCGGACGCGGTCGGGTATGCCCCCGGATGCGGGGTGTAGCGGGCTCCACCCCGCATCCGGGGGGCCGCTCCCTCGAACCGGCGGCCCGCGGCGGGCAGTCTCGTTCCCAGCGAGACGCGCATCAACTCCGCGGTGTGCGTGCCCCTTCGGAAGGAAGAACTGCCATGAAAGCCCTGCTCTGGTTCGTGCTCGTGGTCGCCGTCGCGTTCAACGTCACCACCAGCTTCGCCTTCGACGGGGTGCAGCAGGTGCTGGTCAGCGTGGGCAGCGGCATCGTGGTGATCGGGTCGGCGGTGGGGCTGTTCCTGATGCGCACAAGGCGGCCCTGAGGCGGGCCGGGCGGCCGGTGAGGCGGGCCGGGCGGCCCGTGAGGCGCCGGCTCGCGTCAGGTGCCGGTGCCGATCAGCTGGAGCGAGACCCACAGCGCCACCGTCGCCAGGGCCAGCGCGGCGGGCACCGTGAGCAGCCCGAGCACGGTGAACTCCCGCAGCCTGACGTCGTGTTCGTGGTGGTGGACGATACGCCGCCACAGCAGGGTGGCCAGTGAACCGGCGTAGGTGAGGTTGGGGCCGATATTCACCCCGAGGAGCACCGCGAGCACGGCGCCGGGGCCGCTCGGCGCGGCCAGCGGCACCAGCACCAGCACGGCCGGCAGGTTGTTGATCACGTTGGCGAGGACGGCGGCCAGCGCGGCGGTGCCGAGCAGCGCGGGCAGCGCGGTGCCGTCGGGCAGCAGCCGCCCGAGCGCATCGGCGAGCCCGTTGTCGACGACGGCACGGACGACGATGCCCAGCGCCAGGACGAAGGCGAGGAACGGCAGCCCGGCGGCCCGGACGACGGCGGCGGGGGTGGTGTGGCGCCGGGCCAGCGCGCGGACTGCCATCACGAGCGCACCGGCCGCCGCGGCCCAGGCAGGGTCGATGCCCAGGGCGGAGGTCAGCACGAAACCGGCGAGCGTGCCGGCCACCGTCATCAGCGCGAACAGCGGGAGTTCGGGCGGCTCGGCGGGGTGCGGGCCGGGCGTCACGTCCCGGAGCCGGGCGGCGAAGAAGCGGCGGAAGACCAGGTACTCGACGCCGATCGCGACCAGCCACGGCAGCGCCATCAGCGCCCCGAACCGGGTGAAGCTCAGCCCGGTGGCGGCGAAGGCCAGCAGATTCGTCAGATTGGAGACGGGCAGCAGCGTCGACGCCGTATTGGACAGATGGCTGCACGCGTACACATGGGGGGTGGGGCGGGCTCCCATGTGGGCGGCGGTGGCGAACACCACCGGGGTCAGCAGGACCACCGTGGCGTCCAGGCTCAGGACCGCCGTGATGGTGGAGGCGAGGGCGAACACCGCGCCCAGGAGCCGGCCGGGGCGCCCCGCCGACCAGCGCGCCATCCAGGTGCCGCAGGCGTGGAAGAGCCCTTCGTCGTCGCAGAGCTTGGCGAGCACCAGCACTGCGGCGAGGAAGCCGATCACCGGTCCCAGCCGCGCCGCCTCCTCACGCACATGGGCGGGCGTGATCGCCCCGGCCGCGATGACCACGGCGGCGGCCGGCACCGCGAAGACCGCCTCCGGCAGCCGGAACGGCCGGACGACGGCACACACCAGCACGACGAGCAGCATGGCCAGGGACAGGGATTCGGCGAGCACCATGCGCTGAATGATCCCCTCCGCACGGTGCGCGCCGGCGCCGGGCCGGTACCTCCGCCGGCGGCCGGCGGCCCGGATTCCCGCGCGTCCGTCTACCGCCCGCTGCCCGCGGTGCCCGCCTGCTCCCCGCCCTGTACCTCGCGGACCCAGCCCGTCAGGCCCGCCAGGAAGCCCGCCCGTTCGTCCGGCGACAGCCCGTCCAGGGCGCGCAGCAGGGGCTCGCCCCGGCGGGCGACGAAGGTTTCGAGCAGGGGGCGGTAGTCCTCGGAGAGCGACACCAGAATGCGGCGGCGATTGGCCGGGTCCTCGGCGCGCTCCACGATCCCGGCCCGGCTCAGGCCGCCGACCAGTTCGCTGGCGGTGGGCAGCGACACATGGAGCCGCCGGGCGATCTCGCTGACGGTCAGCGGCTGTCCGGCCAGCAGCTGCGGCAGGACGGCGCCGTGGCGCGGCGTCAGCCCGTGCGTCTCCATCGCCCGGAGCAGTGGCGGCGGCATCAGCTCCCGCACCACGCCGCCCCGGAAGTACGGCTCCAACAGCGGTACCAGGCCGACGATTTCGGTCTCGTCAGGGGTCGGTACCCGGGGTGCCTTCCCGGCCTCGTGCGTGTGCGGCATACTGCGCAGTGTAGATGGTTTGGATATCCAAACCATTGGGACATCCGAAAGGTGGAGCCCTGTGCCGTCGATCAGCTATCACGACGCGCTCAACGACGCGCTGGAACGCATGGACGACCTCGGGTACGAGCGCGGGCAGGGGGTCGATCTCGCCAACCACGGCCCGATGGGCGCCGAGGCCCTCGCTCTGCTGGGGCAGGAGGACGAGGTCGCGGCGTGGGTGCGGCGCTACCGGCGGGCCATGGAGCACCACGCGCCACCGGCCCCGCGCTTCGCCCTGGACGCCGCGGACGAGTCCTCCTGGCGCCCCGCGCTCGGCGACTTCCCCCGGGCCGGGGACTGGGAGCGGCTCTTCGTCCGCGAACTGGCCGGGGCGCACTGGCGCGAGGTGCTCGTCCGGTGGTGGCCGCGCCTGATACCGGGCCTGTTCGCCGGCCTGACCCACGGCCTGATCCGCACCGCGCACGCCGTACGGGGGCTGTATGCCGCCGCCGACAAGCCCACGCAGCTCCAGCTGAACGAACTCGCCCGCGGGCTGGCGTACTGGGCCGCCCGCTACACCGAACTTCCCGGCCGGCCGCGGCTGCGCGGCACCCACGACCTGCCGTCCGCGGTGGCCGCGCTGCCCCGGGTGCCGCAGGACGGCGGCCTGGGGCCCGGCACCGCCCGGCACCGGCTGGACACCCTCGCCGAACTGCCCGGCTACCAGGACGCCCTGGAGTGGCCCGATCCGGCGCAGGCGCCCCGGATGCTGTCCGAGATGACCGCCCAGTTCGCCGATGTCTACCTCGGCCACCCGGAGGTGTACCCGGTGCCGCTGATCCACGGCGTCACCGCGCCCGCCGCCGTACGCCTGGTGCTCCCGCATCTGCCGCCCGCGCTGTACGAGCCGACGCTGGCCCAGTTGTGGCAGGTGCAGGCCGCGTTCCTGCTGGCCTTCACCACCGACCGGCGGGACGAGGGCACGGCGGCCTGGCGGTCGGTGGCCGGCGACCTGCCGCCGGTGGGCGAACTGGGCGCCCGCGCCGGCGAGCACGGCGACGAACACGTCATCAAGTTCACCGAGGCATGCCTGCGGGAGTACGCCCTGCGGCCCGACCCGCGGTACGTGGCCGCCGCGTTCGCCGCCCAGCGGCGCATCCCCCGCCTGGACGCCGGCGGCGGCGTCGGTGGTGCGCGGCCCGGTACCCGTAGGGACTCAGCGCGACAGGAACTGCTGGCACTGGTACGGCCCGGCGCGTCCGTCGCCGCCGACGAGGGTCACCTGGACCTTGTCCGGGCGGGTGCCGTGGAGGAGGACCTCGGCCCGGGCGAAGGTGCAGACCAGCTGGCCGGTGCTCTGGTCCTGAGGGGAGCCGGAGGTGTACTCGGGAGCGCGGATGGTGACATGGCCCTGGTGCGAGGTGATGCTGAGGCGCGTGTCGGAGGGCACGAACGTGGCCAGTCCGTCGGCCCGTTCCTCCGCGCTCGGTCCGACGAGCAACAGCTTGTAGGCGGCCATGAAGGTCTCGACCTTGATGCCGGGCCGCGACACCCCTCGCAGTCCGCGGTCGGAGGCGAAGTAGATCCGCATGGTGTCCGAGATCCCGGAGGGCGCGGTGCCGCCGGAGATGACGCCGGTGGGACGGATGCCGCAGCCCGCGGTGAGGAGCACGAGCACACAGCAGGTGAGGGCGGTGCGGGGGCGCTTCATGAGGCGGGTTCCGTACGGAGGGGTATCTGGAGGGTGAAGACGGCGCCGACGCCCGGCGCCGGGGGCGCGAGTGCGATGGTGCCGCCGTGCAGCCGGGCGTTCTCCAGGGCGATGGCCATGCCCAGGCCGCTGCCTTCCGAGCGGCTGCGGGCGCTGTCGGCCTTGTAGAAGCGGTCGAAGACATGGCGGGCGACCTCGGGGGCCAGCCCCGGTCCGTGGTCGGCGACCTCGACGGTCAGCCGGTCGTCGACCGCCCGTACGGTGACCGTCACCGGCGGCGCACCGTGCCGCAGCGCGTTGCCGACGAGATTGGCGACGATCACGTCGAGCCGGCGGCGGTCGAGCCGGGCCCGTATGCCCGGCGGGAGATCGGCGTCGACCCGGTCGGTCCAGCCACGGGCCGCGAGCGTGCCGCGCACCGCCTCGGCCATGTCCACCGAGTGCACCGTGAGCGCCACCGCGCGGGCGTCGAAGCGGGATATCTCGATGAGGTCGTCGACGAGCCGGGTCAGCTTGGCCGTCTCGGCGCTGACCGTGCGGGCCGCGTGCGCGGTGTCGGGGGTGAGCTGGTCGGCGTCCTCCTCCAGGACGCTGGAGACGATGGTCATGGCGGCGAGCGGGGTACGCAGCTCATGGGAGACATCGGCGACGAAACGGCGGGCCAGCGCCTCCTGTTCGCGCAGCTCGCCGACGCTGTGCTCCAGCGCACCGGCCGTCTCGTTGAACGTGTGGGCGAGTTCCGCCAGTTCGTCGCGGCCCTTCTCCTCGACCCGGATGCTCAGCTCGCCGGTGGCCAGCCGGCGGGTGGCCCGTGCCAGCTTGCGGACCGGCCGCAGGACCGTACGGGCCGCGAGCAGCGCCAGGACGGCGGCCAGCAGCACCACGGGCAGCAGACCGCTCTGCACACTGCGGACCAGATCGGCGGTGTCGCGCTCCTCGTCCGCCAGGGAGACCACCGCGAATATCTCGACGCCGGACGGCTGCCCGGAGCCGCCGGCCCGGCCCGCGGAGTCCAGCAGGACCGGGGCGCCCAGGGCCAGCCAGGGCTTCCCGCCGTGCTCCACCCGCTGGAGCGAGACCTGGGTGCGGGTGCGCACGGTCGCGCGCAGTTCGGCGGTGATCCGGCTGCGGTCCGCCGACGGGTCGGAGGAGGCGGTGTAGTCGCGGTACTGGGCGACGACCAGCGCGCCGCGCAGGCCGGACGAGACATCGGTGGCGAACCGGGCCATGGAGCGGGGATCGGTCGGGACATCCAGCTCCGCCGCGAGGGTGTTGACGCGGTTGCGGAAGTCCTCGACGGCGGCGTTCTGGGCCCGCTTGAGCACCGCGTCACGGGATTCGCGGTAGGCCAGTGCCGTGGCGGTGACGGCGCTGATCAGGGCGACCACGACGACGGTGACGATCAGCCGGCCGCGGAGCCCGTCGAGGCGCGGGAGCCGCAGACGGGCCCGCGGTCCGGTCCGTGCGGCCGACGGCGGAGCGGACGGCGCCGCGGTCTCCGTGCTCCCTTCCGTGGTGCTCATGGCGCGCTCACAGCGGCCCGAAGCGGTAGCCGAAGCCGCGTACCGTCTGGATGTAGCGCGGCCTGGCGGGCAGGTCCTCCAGCTTGGCGCGCAGCCGCCCGACCGCCGCGTCCACCAGCCGGGAGTCGCCCAGGAAGTCGTGCTCCCAGACGAGTTCGAGGAGCTGTTCGCGGCTGAAGACCCGGCCGGGGGAGGCCGACAGCTCCAGCAGCAGCCGCAGCTCCGTGGGCGGCAGGGGGAGGGGCTCGCCGCGCTTGGTGACGGTCAGGCCGGCCCGGTCGACGACGAGCCCGTCGAAGTCGTCGGTGTCCGTGCGGGTGACCGGCCCCGCCCGCCGCAGCGCCGCCCGGATGCGGGCCTCCAGCACCCGGCCGGTGATCGGCTTGACCACGTAGTCGTCGGCGCCCGCCTCCAGGCCGCTGACCACGTCCAGGTCGTCGCCGCGCGAGGTGAGCATGATGATCGGCAGCTGTCCCCGGCCACGGATGCGGCGGCAGACCTCGAAGCCGTCGATACCCGGCAGCATCAGGTCGACCACCGCGATCTCGATGCCGCCGCCGCGCGGCCGGGACAGCAGCTCCAGGCCCGCCTCACCGGTGGCGACGGCGTCGACCTCGTGGCCGTGCCGACGCAGCACCAGCTCCATTCCGTCCCGTACGGACGTGTCGTCCTCGATCAACAGCACATGCGGCATGAGGCGATTATGGGCGAGGGTTTCCGCAGCTCAGGAGTTATCCACAGGGCGAAGGCGGGGGCCGGCGGCATTGTTACGTTCTCATCATGCGGCCATGGAGCGGCCACCAATTCCCGGCCCGACATTGTCGGCATGACGCAGAAGACACGTTCCCGTGCCGCGCGCCTCGCGCTGCTGGCCGCCGTCCCCGCCCTCGTCCTGACCACGGCCTGCGGCGGTGCCGCCGAGTCGTCCGACGACGGGGTCGCCTCCGTCAGCGACGCGCCCTCCACCGGCCGCACCAAGGACGCCGGCGACGCGTCCCGGTCCGGTGGGGCCCAGGGCAAGAGCGCCTTCTACGACGCACAGATGAAGTTCGTCCAGTGCATGCGCAAGAAGATCACCAAGGACTACCCCGACCCGAAGCTGAGCGGCCATCTCGACTGGACGAAGATCAACGAACTCCAGGAGCAGCGGGGCAGCGACGACGTCGCCAAGGCCGGCCGGGGCGGCGCCTGCAAGAACGAGATGCAGAAGGCCATGAGCCTGGAGCCGCCCCGCGACACCCAGAAGGACTACGAGTCGATGCTCGCGCACGCCAAGTGCATGCGCGCCCATGGCGTATCGAAGTTCACCAACCCGCGGCTGCAGGACGGCAATGTGATCCCCGGCGGTGACCCGAACCCCGCCTCGCCCGAGATCGCGCAGGACTCGCCCGCCTACAAGCAGGCCGAACAGGCCTGCAAGGACAAGCTCCTGGACGGCCTGGACGGCATGCAGTGAGCCCGTCGGGAAAGCGCCGCCGGGGCCTGGTCGCCCTGGCGGCGGCGGTCACCGCGACCGCGGCGACCGCCGGTGTCATGATCCTCACCGGCCCCGGGGAGGACGCCTCGGCCGGGAAGCCGAAGGGGCCGCCCACCACGACCGAGATCACCCGCACCGACCTCGTGCAGAGCACGACCGTCGACGGGCGGCTGGACTACGCACAGCGGCGGGCGGTGAAGTCCCCCGTGGACGGCACGGTGACCAAGGCCGCCGAAGCGGGGAAGACCGTCTCGCTCGGGCAGCGGCTGTACGAGCGCGACGCCCGGCCGGTGACGCTCCTCTACGGTGCGACCCCGATGTTCCGCACGATGAAGGCCGGCGCCCGCGGCCCGGACGTCCTCCAACTGGAGCGCAACCTCCGCGACCTGGGCTTCGGGGCGGGCCTGTACGTGGACGCCCGCTTCGACGGGGCGACCGGGGCCGCCGTCAGGCAGTGGCAGAAGTCCCTGGACATGACCGCCGACGGCGAGGTCGGCCAGGGGGACGTCGTCTTCCAGCGCGGCCCGGTCCGGGTGGTGTCCGCCGACGCCGCCCTCGCCGACAGCGTCGGCCCGGACAGCAAGGTCCTGACGGTCGCCTCCACCAGGCCCGTCGTACGGGCCTCGCTCGACCAGGCCGACCGGGCACTGGCCGCCAACGGCACCAGGGTGGAGATCGCGCTGCCCGGCGGAGGCACCCGGCACGGCAGGGTCAGCGGTGTCGCGGCCCCCGAGGACGCCGAGTCCGCCGAGGGCGGGGGTGGCTCGTCCTCGGACGGCATCGACGTGGAGATCACGCTCGACGGCGGCGCCGGGCTCCGGCAGGAGGACCGGCAGGCCACCCTGAGCGTGAAGTTCGTCAGCGAGAGCCGCAAGGACGTCCTGACGGTTCCGGTCGAGGCGGTCGTCGCGCTGCGCGAGGGCGGCTACGGGCTGGAACTCGTACAGGGCGCCAGGACCCGCATGGTGGCGGTCGAGACCGGTCTGACGGCCGACGGCCGGATCGAGGTCAGCGGGTCCGGGCTGGCCGAGGGCATGACGGTCGGAGCGGCCGAGCAATGACCCCACCCGTGATCGAACTGCGGGCGGCCACCAAGTCCTACCCGGGCGGGGTGCACGCCCTGCGGGGTGTGGACCTGCGGGTGGAGCGCGGCGAACTGGCCGCCATCGTCGGCCCGTCCGGCTCCGGCAAGTCCACCCTGCTCAACCTCCTCGGCACCCTCGACCGGGCCACCTCGGGCGAGGTCCGGGTGGCCGGATACGACGTGAACCGGCTGTCCGACGCCCAGCTCTCCGCGCTGCGCGCCCGCCACATCGGCTTCGTCTTCCAGCACTTCCACCTCGCCCCCGGCCGCAGCGCCCAGGACAACGTCGCCGACGGACTGCTGTACGGCGGCGCGGCGCTGCGCGAGCGCCGCGCACGGGCCCGTACGGCCCTGGAGGAGGTCGGGCTCGGGCACCGCACCGGCCACCTCGCCCACCAGCTCTCGGGCGGCGAGAAGCAGCGGGTGGCCATCGCCCGCGCGCTGGTCGGCGACCCCGACCTGCTGCTCGCCGACGAACCGACCGGCGCGCTGGACACCGCCTCCGGCGCCCTGGTCATGAACCTCATCCGCGAGCTGCACGCGGCCGGCACGACCGTCTGTGTCATCACCCACGACCAGGAGATCGCCGCCGCGCTGCCCCGCCGCATCCGCTTCCGCGACGGCGAGATCGTCGACGACTCCGGTGCCGCTCCGGCCGCACCCGGCTCCCCTGTGGAGCCCGCCGAGGAGGTGTCCCCATGAGCGGCCCCGCGCTCCGCCCGGCCCGGCTCTCCCCGGCCGACGTACTGCGGGTCGGCGCCGAGGGCCTGCGCAGCCGCCGCGCCCGGGTCGTGCTGTCCGCCCTCGGCATCGCGATCGGCATCGCCACGATGGTCGCGGTCGTCGGGCTGTCCACCTCCAGCCGCGCCGACCTCATGAACCGGCTCGACCGGCTCGGCACCAATCTGCTCACCGCCGAGGCGGGTGAGGACCCCATGGGCGGCGCCGTCAAGCTCCCCAAGAACGCGGTGGCGATGGTCGAGCGGATCGGCCCGGTCCAGCACGCCACGGCCACCGGCGCGGTCGACGCCCGGGTGCGGCGCAGCGACGCCGTACCGGAGGAGAGGGCGGCCGGCGTCACGGTCCAGGCCGCCCGCACCGACCTGCTCGCCGCGCTCAATGCCCGTATCGGCCAGGGCAGCTGGCTGAACCGCGCCAGTGAGCGGCTGCCCACCGTCGTGCTGGGCTCGGTCGCCGCCGACCGTCTCGGCGTCTCCGGGCCCGGCGGCAAGATCCTCCTGGACGACCGCTGGTACGTGGTCACCGGCATCCTCGCGCCCGTCGAGCTGGTGCCGAACCTGGACCGCACGGCCCTGGTCGGATACCCCTCCGCCGAGCGCTACTTGGGCTTCGACGGCCACCCGACCATGCTCTTCGAGCGCTCCACGGACGCCTCGGTGGAGGCGGTCCAGGGGGTGCTGGCCCGTACGGTCAACCCGGGCGACGAGGGTTCGGTGAAGGTCTCCCGCCCCTCCGACGCCCTCGCGGCCAAGGCGGCCACCGACGAGGGGCTGACCTCGCTGATGCTCGGCCTGGGGGCGGTCGCGCTGCTGGTCGGCGGCGTGGGCGTGGCCAACACGATGGTGATCTCCGTACTGGAGCGCCGTCAGGAGATCGGGCTGCGCCGTGCTCTGGGCGCGACGCGCGGCGCGGTCCGGAGGCAATTCCTCACCGAGTCGCTGCTGTTGTCGGCGCTCGGCGGGCTGGCGGGCGCGGCCCTGGGCGCCGCCGCCACCGTCGCCTTCGCCCGCGCCCAGGGGTGGACCGCCGTCGTCCCGCCCTGGTCACTGGCCGGCGGGCTGGGCGCCACCCTGGTGATCGGGGTCGTCGCCGGCCTCTATCCGGCCGTACGGGCCTCCCGGCTGCATCCGACGGTGGCGCTCAGCGCGACCTGACCCCGGGCGACGGTGCCGTCCGGCGGCGCTCGTACGGGCCCGTGCGGCCCCTGCGGGCGCCGCCGCGGGGTAGTCCGGACCGGCCCGGCCGCGCTCCCGTTCTGTGGCATCCGGAGAGTGACGATTCACCACTCTTTGAGTTGTTTGCGAAGAAACTTGGTCTATATCTGAAATTTCACGCATTCCGCCTTGTTGGAGACAGGTGAGCGTCGTAGCTTGGGAGTTGTCGTACTGGTAACGGTTCGATAAAGAACACGCAACGAGGAGGCGAGTATGAGCTTCCGCAATGTCTTCCCCAGAAGGCGTAGGCACGACGACGATTACGACCACGACCACGGCCGCCGTCGGCGTCGCAGGAGGCGTGGACGCAGGTATCTGCGCAGGCGTCGTCGCCACTGACTCGAAAACCTGAGTCCGAGGCAGGCTCGCGTTCCGCGCGGGTCCGCCTCGTTGGTTTGAGGGGCCACCTGTGGCCCCGGCCATCCGCCCGAGCAGCGACGATATGACGTAGCGACCATGCACCTTCGCAGCTCGCGCCGGCGCGCGGAGCGCCGTGCGGCGTCGCCTCAACAAGGCCCGCAAGCACCGCCCGTGGGGCCCGGCTCGTCCGTCTCGCACGAGCCCGCCGCCCCGTCCCCGCTCCCCCCGCCCGGCCCACGGCCCACCGCCCCGCCACCCCCGGAACCCGGCGCCGACCGGGTCCTGCGCGCCGGCCTGGTGGCCGACGCCCCGATCGGCACCCGGCGGGTGGGGTTCAAGGAATCGGTACACCGTTTCTGGCCGCTGACCCAGGGCGACCGGCGCTGGATCGTCCTCATCTGTCTCTGCGCCATCGTGGCCGCGCTCGCCGAGACCGTGGCCATCCTGGTCTTCGCCCAACTCACCGACAACGCTCTCCAGAAGGGCTCCGTCAGCGCCTTCTGGTCACCGGCCGCCTTGTGGCTGGGCGTGGCCGTCGCCGGCGGGGTGGTCGGGTACCTGGGCAACTCGCTCGCCGCCTGGACTGCCGAGCGCTTCGTGATGCGGCTGCGCGCCCGGGTCTTCGCCCACCTCCAGAAGCTGCCGCCGCACTTCTTCCAGCGCAACCGCCGCGGCGACCTCGTCGAGCGGATGACCGGCGATGTCGACGCCATCGAGGAACTGGTGGTCAGCGGGCTGGTCCAGGCGGCCACCGCCGTCTTCGGCATCATCTTCTACGCCGGCGCCGCGATCTGGCTGCGCTGGGACATGGCCCTGGTCACCTTCGCCCTCGCCCCGCTCTTCGTGATCGCCACCCGCCGTTTCACCGGCCGGGTCAAGGAGGTCTCCCGCCGGGAGCGCGCGGCCGACGGCGCGATCACCTCGGTGGTCGAGGAAGGGCTGGTCAACGTCGTCCTGACGCAGGCCTACAACCGGCAGTACGACGAGCAGGAACGGCTCCGCCGCGAGGCGCGCAGGTGGTTCCGGGCCTCGGTGACCAGCGCCCGCCTCAACGAGCTGTACGAGCAGATCGTCGAGGTCCTCGAAACCCTCTGTGTCCTGGCGATCATCGGCCTGGGCGCGTGGGAGATCTCCGCGGGGCGGATGACGCTCGGCGAGCTGCTGGCCTTCGCCGCCTTCATCGGCTACCTCTACCCGCCGATCCGCGACCTCGGCCAGCTCGGGCTGACGGTCACCGAGGCGACCGCCGGCTCCGAGCGGCTGCTGGAGATCCTCGATGCCCGCCCCGCCGTCACCGACCCCGACCCCGCCGTCGTCGTCCCCACACCGAGCCGCGCGGTCGGCGCCGTGGAGGCCAGCCGCGTCCACTTCCGCTACCCCGGCGGCCCCACCGAGGTCCTCCAGGACTTCTCGTTCACCGCGGTGCCCGGGGAACTGGTCGTCATCACCGGCCCCAGCGGCGCGGGCAAATCGACGCTCGCCGCCCTGCTGCTGAGGTTCTACGACCCGGACACCGGCAGCATCCGGCTCGACGGCGTCCCCGTGAACCGCATGCCGCTCGCCCGGCTCCGCCGCAACATCACCCTGCTGCCCCAGGAGACCCTCGTCCTGCACGACACCGTCGAGGAGAACATCGCCTGCGGGCGGGACGACGTGACCCACGGCGATGTCGTCCGCGCGGCCCGGGCGGCCGACGCCGAGGTATTCATCGACGCCCTGCCCGACGGCTACGACACCGTCATCGCGCCCGGCACCTCCCGGCTCTCCGGCGGCCAGCTGCAGCGCGTCGCCATCGCGCGGGCCATGCTGCGCGACGCCCCCGTCCTCATCCTCGACGAGCCCACCACCGGCCTGGACACCCTGGCCACCCAGCACATCCTCGCGCCACTACGGCGCCTCGCCGAGGGCCGCACCACCATCGTGATCACCCACGATCTGGACCTCGCCACGGACGCCGACCGCATCCTGGTCCTGGACGAGGGACGCCTGGTGGAGTCCGGCACCCACACCCAACTCCTCGCCCGCCACGGCCTCTACGCCACGCTGTTCCACACCCACCCCCCGTCCCGCAACGGCTCCCCGCACCCCCTCGCCCACCCCCCGGCCACTCACTGGCGGTAACCAGCCGCACGGCCACACGCGCCGACCACCCGCCACCCGCACGGCCCGACGAGGGAACTCGCCGCCCAAGCCGGAACCTGACCGGGACTCCACGCGTTACTCTCCGTATACGGGCGACGCACCGCGCGCCACCAGCGCGAGGTCCGCGCCCCAGGACCTAGATGGCTCGGTGAACCAGGAGCGCGCGTGAGCAAGCCAGCCGTAGCGGGGAATGGGAACGCGGGCGGGACCCGCCATCTGCGCCGGGCGGTCGGGTTCTGGGGGCTGATGTTCCTCTCCCTGGGATCGATCATCGGCTCCGGCTGGCTGCTCGGCGCGCTCACCACCGCCGTCATCGCCGGCCCGGCCTCGCTGATCTCCTGGGTGCTCGCCTCGGCGATGCTCGCCGTGCTCGCCCTGGCCCACGCGGAGCTGGGCGCCACCTACCCGATCGCGGGCGGCACCGCCCGCTTCCCGTTCTTCGCCTTCGGCCCGCTGACCGGCTTCACCGCGGGCTGGATGTCCTGGCTGCGCTCGGTGCTGATCTCACCCATCGAGGTCGAGGCCACCCTCTCGTACCTGGACCGTGTCGGCTGGGTCCACGACCGGGTGGACATGCTCAACCCCAACGGCACCCTCACCACCCCGGGCCTGGTGATCGGGACCGTCCTCATGATGGTCTTCACGCTGATCAACGTCCTCGGGGTGCGGCTGATGTCCGGGATCAACTCGGTCACCGCCGTGTTCAAGACGGCCGTGCCGCTGCTGACCGTCATCGTCCTGATGACGCTGTCCTTCCACAGCTCGAACTTCACCGCGGGCGGCGGCTTCGCCCCGCACGGGGCGCACGGCGTCTTCGCGGCACTGCCCGCCGGGGTGGTGTTCGCGCTGCTGGGCTTCGAACAGGCCATCCAGCTGGCCGGGGAGGCCCGCGACCCGCAGCGCGACATCTCCCGGGCGGTGGTCGTGGCCATGGCCGTCGGCACCGCGCTCTACCTCCTGCTCCAGGTCGCCTTCATCGCCGCCCTGGACCCCGGCGCCCTGTCCCGCAGCTGGGACAACCCCGTGGGAGCGGGCAACTTCGGCCCGTACGCCACCCTGGCGACCGCCGTCGGCGCCGGCTGGCTGGCGACCATCCTCTACGTCGACGCCGTCATCTCCCCGGCCGGCACCGGCCTGGTCTACATGGCGGGCGCCGCGCGGCTCTCCTACGCGATGGGACGCGAGCGGGTGCTGCCCCGGACCCTCACCCAGGTCGGCCGCAGCCGGGTGCCCGTCGTCTCCACCCTCCTCGCCTTCGTCGTCGGCGAGCTCGCCTTCCTGCCGTTCCCCAGCTGGCAGGCGCTGGTCGGCCTGGTCACCTCGGCCGCGGCGATCATGTACGCGTTCGCGCCGGTCTCGCTGCACGCCCTCCGCGTACGCGACGGCGCCCGGAACCGCCCCTACCGGCTCCCGGCCGGACCGGTGCTGGCCCCCATGGGCTTCGTCTTCGCCAACCTGATCTTCTACTGGTCCGGGTACGAGGCGGACTGGAAGCTCGGCATCGCCGCCGCCCTCGGCTTCGTCTTCCTCGCGCTCACCCGCCGCGGCATCCCGGCCGCCGAACGCGCCGGACTCTGCGCCCGGAACGCCCTCTGGGTCTGGCCCTGGCTGGGAGGCATGATCCTCATCGGCCGGTTCGGCCGCTACGGCGGCACCGGCGCGCTCCCCGACTGGTGGGACCTGGTGATCGTGATCGTCTTCAGCCTGGCCGTGCACTACACCGCGGTACGGCTCGCGATGCCCCCCGAGGCGGTCGAGGCGGCCGTCCAGCACGAGGAGGAGGGCGAGTCCGTGCCCCCGCAGCCCGGCACCGCCGGACGCTGACCGGTCACCGCCCGGCGGCCGCCTGGCGCAGCGCCTCCGCGGTGAACTCGTCCAGCGGATAGAAGAGTTCGATCGCCAGCTCCGAGAGCGTCACATCGGCCGGGGCGCCGAACGTGGCCATCGTGCTGAACAGTGACAGTTCACCGCCCGGCACCCGGATGCGGAGCGGCACCTGAATCGGCCCCGGCCGCGCCGCCGGGTCGTCACCGGCCCGGACCGTCTCCGGCTCCGTGGGCACCGGGTAGCGGCACACCTCCTCGTACAGTGCGCGCAGTTGCTCGTCCCCCGTGGTGCGGACCTGGCGCAGCAGCCGCTCCAGGACCAGGGCGCGGACCTCGGTGGCGTTCGCCAGCCGGCCGATCAGCCCGTCCGGGTGCAGCGTCAGCCGGTACACGTTCGGCCGCGGCGTCAGCAGCTGCGGCGGGACGCCCGCCAGGAGCAGGGACATGGCCCCGTTGCCGGTCACCACGTTCCACCAGCGGTCGACCACGACGGCCGGATACGGCTCGTGCGCCGTCAGCATCATGTCGAGCGCGGCCCGGATCTGCGCCATCCCCGCGTCATCGAGACCGCTCTCCTGGTAGGCGGGGGCGTAATCGGCCGCCAGCAACAGGGCGTTGCGCTCCCGCAGCGGCACGTCCAGCGCCTCGGCCAGCCGCAGCACCATCGCCCGGCTCGGACGCGCCCGGCCGGTCTCCACACAGGACAGATGCCGGGTGGAGGTGTCCGCGCGCAGCGCGAGATCGAGCTGACTGTGTCTGCGCCGCAGCCGCCACTCCCGTAACAGGACGCCCACCCGGGCCGACTGATCCACCGTCATCCCCGGAGGATAGCCACCCGCTCATCACCGCGGCCATGACCTCACAGGTCATTGAGTACGTCACCCCCGCGGTGTCACGGTCTACCCCCGGCCGGCGCCACTCAGCTCCCGGCCCCTACGGAGGAGACCCCTATGGCCACGTCAACCACCCCTGCCACTAACACCGTTGGCGCAACAGCTGCCGCCGCATCCACCGCCACCCCGGACCCCCTGCGCACCGCCCTCCGCATCGACAGCTGGAGCACCGCCGCCTTCGGTGTCGTCCTGCTGGCCGCCGGCAGCCCCCTCAGCGGCCCGCTCGGCCTGCCCACCACCTGGTCCGTCCCGTTCGGCATCGCCATGCTCGGTGGCGCCGCCGCCCTCGCTCTCATCGCCGGCTACCCCCGCATCCCCGCCCGTCTCACCCTGACCGTCATCACCGCCAACGCCCTCTCCGCCCTGGCCCTCCTCCTGCTCCCCCTCACCGGCCTCCTGCCCCTGACCACCCTGGGAACCGCCTTCCTCCTCACCGGCGCCGCCGCGGTCGCCGTCTTCGCGGGGCTGGAATACCGGGGGTATCGGGGGGAGCGGGGGACGGGGTAGCCCGGCCGGGGGCACGGACGGGGGCCGGCCCACCGCCTCACGTGGTGGGGGCGGGCCGCCGTTCGAAGGCCGGCAGATGCGCGACCACGTGCGCGTAGAACTGGTCCACCGCCTCGTCGACGCTGCGGATGAACCCGGACGCGGCGCTGCCCCGCGTGGCGCCCATGCCCTTGAACAACGACAGCCGGAAACCCGTGATCGCCGCCCCTCCCTTGGGCAGCAGGTCGGCCGGTTCCGGACGGAGCCGTTCCAGGGTGCCGCGCGGGCCGTTGTCCCCCTCCACCAGGGTTTCGACATGGAGGTCGGCGGGCGCCTTGGCCAGCAGCCGGATCAGGCGTTTCGCGGAGGTGAGCGGGTAACTTCCATCGGGCACGGGGGTGTCGATGGAAGTGCGGAGCTTGCCGGTCCGCAGATCGGCGGTGAGGGCGAGCACCCCGGGCGCACCGTCGACGCGCAGTTCGGCGGACAGCCGCCCCTCGTCGCACAGCCGGTCGGCGAGCACGGTCCGCCGGGCATGCGGATCGGTGCCGCGCCTGCCGCGCTGTACGGGCAGCGCCTTCTGGCCCAGCTCCCCGCCCAGCCGCAGACAGACCTGCCGGATCAGCCGCTCCCAGCTCTCCACGACCTCCACCGCCCGCTCGTCACCCCGGCAGAGGGTCTCCGTGTCGATGCCGTTGCGCACCGGAACCCAGGCCGGGCCCATGTTCTGGAAGCCGTGGCAGCCGGAGTTCTCGTGCTGGAGGTAGTGCAGAAGCTCCTGGAGCAGCCAGGCGTGGGCGGCGTTGCCGACGCCCTCGTGCCGGATCAGGGTCTGCGCCTGGTAGGTGACCTCGGCCCAGGACAGATGCCACAGCACGACCTTGTGCTTCCGCCGCCCGTCCGTCTTGACCTGCACCAGCGGACGGCCTTCCAGGGCCACGTCGTTGGAGAGCGTGATCACCGCCTCGTAGCCACGACGGGCGGCGATGTCCAGGTAGTTCTGCACCTGCTCGGACCGCAGCGCGTTGCCGTTCGTCTTCGTCTCGACCAGCGCGGTCCACAGCTTTCCCGCGCGCTCCACCCGGATCACCCCGTCCGGGCGCCTGGGACCGTCGCCGTGCGGCAGCGCGACCTCGGTGAACGTCTGCATCCGGCCGGCCGGTGCGCCGAAGCCCGCGGTCAGCCGGCGGCCGAACTCCGGCACCTCGGCCATCACCGACAGCAGCACGGACGTGGCCCGGCCCTCCCGCTCCCGGTCACTCTTGAGCGAGCCCGCGGGAAAGAGCCGTGCGGTCCGCCAACTGTCGTTCTCCGCCAGCGACTTCTTCTCCGCCCTGGGCAGCGTGACCTTCTTCTTGGCGGTGCGCGGCCGCCGCGCACGGGGCACCGTGGCCTCGGCCGACGGCGCCGCCCCCGCCGATGCCGCCTCCGGTACGCCGTCCAGCGCCTCCGCCACCTCGGCCGCGGAAACCGCCTGCCCCGCCGACGCCTGCCCCGTGGTCTCGGTCTGCCCCGCGCCCTCCTCCACGGGCACGTCCTCGTTCGCGTCATCCACATCGATGCCGAAGTCCGTGGCCAGCCCCGCCAGACCGGTCTCGTACCCCTGGCCGATCGCCCGGAACTTCCACTCCTCGCCCCGCCGGTACAGCTCACCGAAGAGAAACGCGCTCTCCGTGCTCGCCCCGGCGATGGTGTAACCCAGCAGCGCCTCGCCCGCGCGATCGGAGAGCGTCAGCCGCAGATCGTCCAGCTCACCGAAGCGGGCGTCACCGTACTGACTGGCCGCCAGCACCGCGCGGTCGACATCGGCGGGCATCGCGGTCAGATCGAGGCTGATCCGGTCCTCACTGCCGCTGCCGGTCGGTGTCTTGCCCAGCAGCTGCACACTGCCGTCCGGGGAGGCGGGGTTGTTGTAGAAGAAGAAGTCGGCATCGCTGCGCACCCTGCCGTCACCGCCCAGGAGCAGTACGGACACATCGGCGTCCCCCGCCCCCGCCGCGCTGCTCCAGCTCAGGCTCACGATCACCGAGCCGGTGTCCTCGCTCAGGGCTGCCAGGCCGATGTTGGCGCCTTTGGTCATCTCGTGCATGCAGTCCCCCCAGACGCGCGGCGGCACTCGGGCACGCCCAGGCAGCCACGACTTGTCGATCCGTGACGCAACGTGTACTCGCTGCGCACGGATTGCACCGTAGCGCTCACAGCGGCCGGACGACGTGGGGATGAACAAGAAAAGAGCTGCCTGACGAGGCGCGACGCCTCCGGCCGCCGGACGCTCCGCAGCCGGCCGGCCCACCCATGGCCGCCCGCCCCGGAACGGGAGACCATGGAAGTGGCGCGGCAGCGCCTGAAGCCATGAGGGCAGGGGACCCGCCGTCACCTGCGGCCACCGGGCCCGCTCCGCGCGCCGCGCGGGAGGTGAGGGCCGATGCTGTGCTGGTACGGCCGCCATGGCGGCGGATGGGCCTGGCTCGCGATGTCGATCAGCCTGTTCCTGTTCCTGGCGCTGCTCTTCGTCATCGCCCTGCTGATCGTCCGTGCCCTGAGCCGCTCGGGCCAGGGCCCCACCGCGCCCCCGGGCACCCGCCCAGGCCCCGGCCCAGGCCCAGGCACCGGTCCTGGACCGGGCGCCGGCCCTGGCGCCGAGCAGATCCTCGCGGAGCGCTACGCCCGCGGGGAGATCGACGAAGAGGAGTACCGCCGACGCCTCGCCACCCTCCGCGGCGCCCCGCCGGGCGGGCCGTCACCGTCGCCGTAAGGGGTGGGCTCGATGCCTGACCGCTGTCCGCCGTCTCCTGGAAGGCTCGACGGACAACGGTCAGGCGGGTGAGGCCGTCAGGTGGGCGAGCGGGCTGCGACCGCCCGAAGGCGGCGCCCACCCATCACCCATCACCTACCACCCGGCAGCAAGGCTTACGGCTGATGGCTACGGTTCCCCGCCAATCGCTACGGCTTACCGCCGACGGCGAGGCCCATCAGCAGCCGGGGCCGGGGCCGGGCGCTGGCCACGCTCGCATGGAGCCACCTGTGTGGGGCCACCCCCTCACCCCTCACCCAGCAACCGCTTCATCCGCGCGATCTCCGCCTCCTGGGCCTTGATGACGGCGTCGGCGAGCGTCTTCGCGGGCCCGTAGGCACCCTTCTCCTTCTCCACGCCCGCCATCTTCACCGCGCCCCGGTGGTGCCCGACCATCATCTCCATGAAGGACCGGTCGAATCCCTTACCCGACTTCTCCTTCAGCGCGGCCATCTCTTCCGCGCCCATCATCCCGGGCATGGCCGAGTGCTCCATGCCGGGCATGCTGCTGTGGGAGGAGTGCTCCGACCGGTCGGAGGGGTGCGACGGACCGGAGTGGTCCATGCCCGCCATCTCCTCGGGGACCTGCTCGCCCCAGGCCCTCAGCCACCCGGACAGCGTCGTGATCTCCGGGTCCTGCGCCTTCTTGATCTTGGCGGCGAGCTCCTTCACCTGGCTCGACGAGGCGCGGGTGGCAGCCAGTTCGGCCATCTCCACGGCCTGCCGGTGGTGCGGAATCATCCCCTTCGCGAACGCCACATCGGCCGCGTTGTGCGCCCCGGCCGGCGCCGAGGCACCGGCCGACGAGCCGGCCTCCGACGGCGAACGGCCATCGGACCGGCTCTCACTGTCCTTGCCGCCACAAGCGGCCAGCGCCACCGCGGAAACGGCGGCCACGGCCCCCAACGCGAGGCGGCGCGCGACCGGACGGACGGACTCCACGGACTTGACGGACTCCACGGACTTGGTGGACTCCGTGGACTTCATGGACTGGACGGAAGTCATGGACTTCATGGGTGAACTCCTGGAATGCAGCGGTATCAGGGCGTGCCGAGCGGCGGCACCGCGCCCTTGAGCGGGCGTCCGTGCCGTCGGGTGCTCCTAGATCCGCAGCAGTTGGAGTTCTGCCAGAGAGGGCGGCGCCCGCCCGCCGTCCCGTTTGCTGGGTTCGCCCACGCCTGCCGCACCGGCGGGCTGTACGGGGCAGTCGAGGGAGGGGACGAGCGCCGGTACCGCGGGCGGCCCGTGCAGCGCGGCGGACGCGCAGGCCGCGTCCGCGTGATGCAGATGCCCACTGCCGCCGCAGTCACCGTCCCCTGGACAGTGCGCCTGTACGCCGGCCACCACGGCCATACGGTGCTCATGCCCGGTGGGCGCCATCGCGCCCCCGGGACCGAGCCCGTGCATACCCAACAGGCCCGCCAGCAGCCCGAGCACACACAGCACACGCCACCGCCGGGCGGCGGGCCGTGCCGATACGTACGGGCTGCTGGACATCACCCCCTCATGCTAGGCAGTCGCCCGACCCCACCAACGAGCGCCTCCGGCCGATCCCGCTCCTCCGACCGATCCCGCTCCTCCGACCGAGCCGGCCCTCCCGGGACGGAAGCGCTCAGATACGACGAACCCGCGCGGCGATCCCATGCCCCAGCAGCAGGTAAAGCCCCGCAGGCAGACCGTAATTGAGGAAAACCCGCACCCCTTCGGCGTCCATGGTGAAGATGTCCTGCGACCACCAGGCGAGCACGTCGGCCACTCCATGGACGAATGCGACGAAGACATTTCCCTGGTTCGCTTCGAGCAGGTAGAGCAGTATCCAGAGCCCAAGGAATCCGGCGGCCACATCCCCGATCGTGTGAATGATCAGTGCAGTCCGATGCGCACCGACACCGGACCGGTTGTGGTCATAGGCGCCAAAGCCGTCATACGAGTTGTTTGTGGGCATGGGTTCGTGGGTGTTATTCATGCCTCCCTGATAGCCCACCCCCACCCCCCGAAACCGCGCTCACGCCTCCGATTGGATAACCACTCCGCAACATCGGCGACCACTCGCTTTCTCCCCCTCGGTGCACCCCCCTCCCGTGCGTGGCCGTAACGGCCCGCCGCCGTGACGACGGGCGGCAGCCGAGGAGTCAGCGAAAGCCGCTTCGGCTCCACACCGGAAATGTCCTCATCTATCGGCTCACCGCCCGGAATCACTTGTCCAGTCGATCACTGCCACATAAGATCATCTTGCGGTCAAGTGTCGCTGCGGTGCTTGCCGAGCACGGAGAATCCGGCACGTCGATCTGACCGTCGAACTGCCGGGAAAAAGGGGGATGTGCGTGATTTCTTTTCACGGAAGATGCTTCGAGGCATCGTTGTCGGCGGGGCATTGAGGGATGGAAACACCCTGGGCGAGCACCTTCGCTGAGCAGCTCCTATCCCGCCCTCTTGAAAGATGGACCTGGTGATTGAAGCATCTATCAGAGCCCTGCCCGGCCTGATCCCGGCACTTCTCGTCGTCACGCTCCTGCTGGGTGTTCCGGCGGCCGTGATGGCGAAGCTCAGGGGCAGGTCCATAAGCCTGGTGCTGCTGTTCTCGGCGGCCCTGGCCGGTGTGCTCGCCGTGACTCTCATGCCAGGTGGCGGAGGCTCCGGGCAGGCCGGCATCTGCGATGTCGGCCTGCCCCGGTGGGAATTCCTGGATTCCGAGTCGGCTCGGCTCAACGTCCTGCTGTTCGTCCCGGTGAGCTGTCTCGCCGTATTGCTCTTCCGGCGCCCGGTGATGACCCTTGCCGGAATTCTGATGGTGACGTGCGGTATTGAGTGGGTGCAGTCATGGACGGATATGGGCCGTGCGTGCAGCTATGACGACATCAAGGCCAACACGCTGGGGGGCGTCCTGGGTATTGTTGTCGGAACGGCGCTCCTGTGGGTCCA
The DNA here is from genome assembly GCF_043199295.1 of Streptomyces sp. NPDC048612. Classification (NCBI taxonomy): domain Bacteria; kingdom Bacillati; phylum Actinomycetota; class Actinomycetes; order Kitasatosporales; family Streptomycetaceae; genus Streptomyces; species Streptomyces sp. NPDC048612. The sequence goes on along the minus strand of NZ_JBICVV010000002.1, from coordinate 352,913 downwards.
CAGGCGCTGTCGTCCCTTCACCCGAAAAGATGCCCTGTGGGGCGTGTGCGTGGGCGCGCTGGGAGGTCTGCTGATCACCGCGGCATTCGCGTTCACTGTCACGCCGGCGAACTCGGAAGAGAAAACACAGCGTCTGCGCGCGAGGATGGGTGACCTGCTCAAGCAGGATGCCTGGCTGAAGCAAACGGTATCCGAGGTGTACGAGAAGGAAGCGAAGATCACCGGGAGTTCCAGTAGAAAGCTGAAGGGCGGGCGTTGGCGCCTGGAAGCCGAAACCTCACGGGGGACCGTCGTCGCTCTCTGGCCGGACCGAAAGCTCGAACGCCTCACTCCGAAGGCGGGAGAAAGCGACACCGGCTCTCTTTCCGTCGCCGAGATGCGCGCGACCGGGGAACAGTTCGCCGAGAAGTGGTTCTCCAGCGAGATAGCACACGCTGAACTCACCGTTACCGCCCTGCACGGCAAGCGGGGCCCGCACATGCTGAGTTACCGCCGCTCGGTGAACGGGGTGATGATGCCGATGAGGCTGGATCTGAGCGTCTCGCCCGCGGGCCGTGTGACGAGCATGGCCGCACGATGCACGAAGGACCCCAAGCTGCCGAAGGCCGCCGTCACCGAGGCCGCTGCGAAGAAGCAAGCGGAACGTGGCGCCGGTCACTCCGTCGCGAAGCCGGGCACGCTTCTCGCACAGCGCGTCGACCAGGCCTGGCGGCCGGTATGGAGGGTTGGCATGTCCCCGGGCCCCGGGCAACGGGCCGACTCCACGGTCTTCATCGATGCCGTCACCGGCGCCCGGGTCACCCCGGAACCCATCCAAGACGGCGACCCACAGAACTGACCCCGGACCGGCACGAGCCGGCAACAAGGTCCCTGGCCACGCCTCTCCGCTCCACACCGCCGACTCATAGGTGCCGACGCCCCGGAACGGACTTCCTGAGGAGAATCGCCGTCCCTCAAGGGCGCGGCGATGGTGATGGCCTGGAAGGCGCCGGAATCAACGCCTCCAGGGCACGGTCCAGCGCGCGCAGGAGCGCCTCCCGCTCACCGGGCGCGTACAGCAGCCGCAGCGCCAGTCCGTCGGCGAGTGCGATCACGGCGTCGGCGAGGGCCCTGCAGTCCGCGGCCGCGTCCGGGCCGCTGCCGTGCCCGGCGGACGCCAGCCAGGCCCCGAGGGCCGTACGGACGTCCTCGTCGACCTGCCGGCGGATCGCGCCGAGGCCGGGATGGTGGGCCGCGCGGGTGGCGAAGGCGAGTTGGGCGGCGGCCTCGGCCCGGCGTTCCGCGTCCACGGGGAGGGTGGTGAGGACGAGTGCGCGGAGCGCCTCGCGTGGCGGGAGGCCGGAGTCGACGGCGGCCATCCGCTCCTCGACGCGCTCGCCGACCAACTCGGCGGCGAACGTGAGCAGCTCGTCCTTGGTACGGAAGTACTTCTGCACGGCCCCCGGCGAGCGGCCGCTCGCGGCGGCCACCGTGCGCACGCTGACCTCGTCCAGCCCCTGCTCGGAGGCGAGGCGCAGGACGGCCCCACCGATCTGCCGCCGCTGTTCGTCACGGTCCACCCTCTTGGGCACGCTCTACGGCTCCTCGCTCCACTGCCCGCCCCGTACTTCGCTGTCAGAATACGCCCGTATTCCTTTTGGGATACAGTCGTATCCCAAAAGTCGGGCGGCCGCGCCACCGCGGCCGAGGTGAAGGGGGACACCGATGCACGATCGACGACTCGATCCCGCCCTGCGGATCGCCGACCGTGAACGCGACACCGCGCTCGACCTGCTGGCCGCCGCACTCGCCGAGGGCCGACTGACCGCGGACGAGCACGCCCAGCGCTCGCGGCAGGCACTCCAGGCACGCACCGGCGAGGAACTCGCCGCGCTGACGCGGGACCTGCCCACACCCGAACCGACCGCACGGGACCGGGACCGCAGGGACCTACGGGAATGGCTCGACGAGTGGCGCTACTGGCTCGGCGGCGCGGTGATCATGTCGGCGATCTGGGGCGCGAACTGCCTCCGCAAGCAGGAGTTGACGCACTACTGGCCGGTGTTGCCGTTGGGCATCTGGGCGGCCGTCCTGATCGCCATCGCGGTGTGGCCGCGCGAGGAGGGGCAAGGCAAGTCATGACGGCATGCGCCACCCCGGCAGATGAACACCTTGCGACTGTCGGAGTGCGGACTGCCGAGGTGCCGTCCCGCGGGCCCGAACGCGACGAAGGTCAAAGTGGATCGGGGCAAGCGGTCGCGAGTTCGCCCCTTCTACCCTCCGCCGGCAGAAGGTCCGGACCGCACGACGTCCCTATTTCATCGCGCGCTCTTTCAATGTCATTCACGAGATTCAGCCAAATGCCTGACTGAAAAGCAGTACCGGCTGGATCGTCAGAAACGCCGGAGGATAGCATGCGGAATGAGCTATGTCTGTGCTATGCCGCGACACCGGGGGTATTTCAAAGTGCAGGGTGAAGAGCGAGATAAGTATGTCGATGAGTCCGAGTTCTCGGAAATCGCCAAGAGCCCAGCGGAAGCGCGAGCCGTAAAAAAGGCATTGGAGATGGTCGCCGGGGGTGGCGCGGGTGACGTACTCAAGGAAATGGCGCAAGAGGTCCTCACGGGCCGTATCGGGCTGCGTGAGGCGTTGAGCGTCTCCGCCTACACCGAGCAGATTGCCGAGCAGTCGGATTCTGTCCGTGACCGCTGGGATGGAATGTCGGAGCGCGAGCGTGATGCGCTGGCCGCCGGCGGGGATCTTCACCTCGAAGAGCTGCAACGAGAAATCGACGAGGAGCGTGCAGAGAAAATGCACCGCAGTTCCCCAAAGGGTACCGTGCCGCGTCACAGTGGCGGTTCCTGGTCGCTGTAATGATGCAGGGGGTCGCGGCCTGGGCATGCATCGAGTGGCATCCATAGTCAACGGGGAATGATGAACTTCAAGGTAGATCCGGACCATATTGCCGGTTTCGGGAAGCTGGTGGGCCGCGCGGCGGATGATATGCGTTCGGCCAGCTCCTATATCGACAACAACACGCAGGTCGGCGGCTCGTTATCGAGCTTCGCTTGGGACATCATCGGCGGAAATCATGACCAGACCGTGGCCGACGCAAAGACGACGATCAAGGGATTTACCGAGATCCTCGATGCCTCGGAGAAGGAGCTGACGCGGTCGGCGAAATACTATCGCGCAACTGACCAAAAGGAAGCGGCCAAGCTCGACGGCACGTATGAGAGTCCCAGCAGCGCCCGCGAGTGGGACGAAGCCGACGCCGACCTCGGCACGGTGAACCCGAGCGATTTTACCGACCGCAGCTCGTCGACCGACCGCCTGAAGTCGACGGATGTCGACGAGAACTATTTTCAGGAGTGGGGAGGTGAGTTCATGCTCAACCCGGTGTCCAAGGCGGGCGGCACCCTCCTGGATTTCGGCAGTCCGACCGGAATCGTCACCGAGGCCCTCAAATTCGCGGGAATCGTCGATGTTTTCGACAAGCCGGTGCAGGCTCTGGGTGGCGACTGGGAAGGGTACCTTAAGGCTTCCGTGGCCTGGGGGAATATTGCGAATTTCTGCGAGGATGTCGCAGATAACATCCAGTGGGGAAATCGATCGCTCGACGAGTCTTGGCACGGGAATGCAGCAGAAACCGCCTGGCGCTATTTTCACGAAATCGGCCAGAAGCTCAAGGGGGCTGCCGAATCCTTTAGGTCGCTGCAGCAGCACTACGACCAAATTGCCCGAATGGTGTACTCCGCCGCCGAGCTCACCAAGGGCGTCATCGTGATGATCTGCGACCTGGCGGTCCAGGCCATTCTCTTCAACATCGCGATGGCCGCCGCGCTAGCCTCGGTCTACGGGTCCGCCGCTGCACCCGTGCTGGAAGCGCTCGCCATGTCACGGGTGATGGCAGCCCTGAAAAAATACACCGAAATGCTGATGATCCTGGAGAAGCTCGTCACGGGTGTCCACGCAGTTATTGGTCTTGTCTTCGCTGCTTCGGCCGGTCTCTGCAGTCAAGTCAAGGATTTCCCCCGGCCTGGCTCCGGATACGACCACCAGGCCGTTTAGGAGAGGATGGAAGAGCCATGTCCTTTGTGCCGGACCACTACCGCCCTCACATCGCCGTGGGAATTTGCGGTATCGCGCTGATGGTTACTGCCTCTGATGTCATCAGCATCAGCAGAGGTGAACCCAGGGTAATGCTCATCGTGATCAACCTTTTCCTTCTCCTTTGTTCGGCCCTCGCCGTGGTGGGGTGGCGCAGGGAACGGCACGGACTGCTCCTTGCGGCGGGCTTGGGGGTAGTCGCTGTGGCCTTCGCTGGTGGCTGGCTCTTCACCCCGTAAAGCCTCCCCTCGATGCAACAACCCCCTTGCGGCGACTGCGGGGCTGGGGCCTTCAGGCCCAAGCGTTGCGTCCGAGTCGCGGGAAGCGGCCCCACGAGCCGAGCGGCTGAGGCGGCACCTCAAGTGCCTGAGCGGCACGGGTTCTCCGCCCCCTTACCCGACCGGAAGCCATCCCGCCCCACCCCAACCATCCCCAGCCCCCCGCCCCACAAAAGCCCAGTTCCCCCAGCCCCGTTGATCTCTCCCAGCGCTGATCGTAAATTCCACTGAATGATTGACTGGGATCTGCGGAAGTTCCGCATGCTGCGGGAGCTGGAGCGGCAGGGGACTGTGACCGCTGCCGCGCAGGCGTTGTCCATGACTCCTTCCGCCGTGTCGCAGGCGCTTGCCGCGCTCGGCCGGCAAGTTGGCGGAGCGGTGGTCGAACCGGTGGGCCGCAGGGTCCGGCTGACCGAGTTGGCGTACATCCTGCTGGAGCACGGGCGTACGGTCTTCGCGCAGCTGGAGCAGGCGGAGGCCCACGTCGAGGCGTACCTCGGGGGTGCGGCGGGCGTCGTCCGGGTGGGCTCCTTCGCCACGGGGGTGGAGACGCTGCTGCTCCCGTCGCTCGACCTGCTGCGGGAGTCGCGTCCCACCCTGCGGGTGGAGATCAGGGAGGCGGAGGCGGCGGACATCTCTTCGCTGCTTGAACAGGGGGACATCGACCTGGGGCTGTCGCTCGCGGCGCATGCGCACACCGATCCCGACGCGAGGTTCACCCACTTCCCGCTGCTGGCCGACCCCCTCGACGTGGCCCTGCCGGCGGGGCACCGGCTCGCCGACAAGACCGGGCTCCGGCTGGCGGACCTGGCGGACGAGCCGTGGGTGTACGGAGCGTCCGGCCCCTGGCGCGAGATCACGCTGGCGGTCTGCGCGACCGCCGGTTTCGTGCCGCGCGCGGCCCATCACGCGGCGGACTGGGGGGTGATCCTGTCCTTGGTGCAGGCGGGGCTGGGGGTGGCGCTGATTCCTCGTCTGGTGGATGTGCGACGGCCCGGTGTGCGGGTGCGCGTCCTGGCGGCCGACCGGCCGCGCAGGCATGTGACCGGCGCGGTGCGCCGGGGCGCCGAAGTGGCACCGCGGCTTCAGGAGGTCGTGCGGTGCCTGCGTGCGGTCGCCGAGGAGCGGCGCAGGCTGCATCCCGCCATGTGAGAGATCGTGCAATTCAACTGAACGATTGGGATGGCTTTATGAGATGGACCTAACGGTTGTGCTCGGTCGAAGCTGAGGGCGTTCCGAACGGACGGGCAGCACCGCCCGCCGCACTCGCCGCACGACCGAGGAGAACCCGTGGCCACCCCTGTCTCGCTGCTGGACCTGGGCGCAGCGCCGCTCGGCAGCGGAGAAACGGACCCCGCCGCGCAGGACGGCTGCACGACGGTCCGCCTGGCCCACGCCGGGGTGGTCCACCGGGTGGCCCTCGATCTGCCGGCGGACGCGGCCGGGTCCCGCGCCGTGGCGACGGCCCAGGGTGCGTCCCTCGCGGCCGTCCACCGGGCGGGCCCGGACGGCGCCGGCACCGCCCGGTGGTCCACGCTGACGCAGGGCGTACGGCTCCGGGACCGTCCCACCGGGGTGCTCGACGTCGTGGCCCCGGAGCGCTGGACCCACGTACGCGTGCTGCTCAGCCCGCCGGAGCCGGTCTCCAGGGTGCGGGTGCTGGGAGAAGTGGTCCCCGCGCCTTCCCTGTTGGAAGGCCGCACCGTCGACGTGCTGGCGCAGGAATCCGGCGCCGTGCTGCTCGACCACTCGGGCGCCCCCTGGGAAGGGCCGGTCCCGTCGACGCCACACCGGACGGGGCCGCAGACGCTCACCGGGGCCGGCGCCTCCGGTACGGGCTGGGAGCCGCCGTCGCCGTCCTGGAGCGGCGGCAACGCCTGGGCCCAATGGCGGCTCGCCGCCCACGCGGTCGTCGAGCACATCGAGGTGGACACCCGCGGGCTGCGCCATCCGCCCGCCGGACAGGCGTCCGTGTCCGCCATGGACGCCACGACCGCGGACGCCCACGCTCCGGACACCTGGTTTCCGCTCCTGGAGGCGGCCGCCCTGCGGCCCGGCAGCCGGCACCGCTTCTCCGTGGGGCGGCCGCGGCCCGCCACCCACATACGGCTGGACCTCTCCGGGCCCGGCGGCCTGGCGCGGCTGCGCCTGTGGGGCCGTCTCACCGGCCACGGCGTCGAGCAGGTGCGGCTGCGGTGGCTCAACACGCTCCCCCACAGCGGCATCGCCGCGCTGCTGCTGCCCCACGGCCTGACGGACCACGCCGTCGAGGCATTCACGACCGCACGCCCCTACCCGACCCTGGACGCCGCCCAGGCCGCGGCCCCTCAGGCCGAACTCTTCGCCCACCCCACCCCGTTCCTCCGAAGGACTGTCGCATGACCACCCTCTCCGCGGAATCCACGTCCGCGTCCGCCGCCTACGAACCCACCGCCGCCCGGCCCCGGCGCCGGTCCCTGATGCCCGCCGCGGGCAAGGGCATGATCCTGGCCACGGTCGCCACCGTCATCTGGTCGGGAAACTTCGTGCTCGCCGACGGCATGGCCCATGCCATCCCGCCCGTCCAACTGGCCTTCTGGCGCTGGGTGATCGCGATGCTGGCCGTAGCGCCCTTCGCGCTACCGCACATCCGCCGCGACTGGCCCGTCGTCCGCCGCCACCTCGGCTTCCTGTCGGTCGTCGCGCTGCTCGGCGTCACGCTCTTCAACACCCTGATCTACACGGCCGGACAGACCAGCCCGGCCACCAACATGGCCCTGATCGCGGCCGCCTCACCTCTGGTGATCATGGTGGGCGCCCGGCTGCTGTGGCGGGAGAAGCCCGGCGCCGCCGGCTGGGCGGGCGCCGCCCTGTCCCTGATCGGCATCGTCGTACTGATCACGAAGGGGTCCCTGGCGATGCTGCTGGGCCTCAGCTTCTCCGCCGGCGACCTGTGGATGGTCGCCGCCATGACCACCTTCGCGGGGTACAGCCTCATGCTCCGCCGCACGCCCCGGGGCATCTCGGGGCTCAGCCTGCTGCTGTCCACCTTCGTGCTCGGCACGGCCTTCCTCACGCCCGCCTACGCCTGGGACGTGACCGCCCACGGCAGCTTCCCGGTCCACACCGGCACGGTCGCCGCCCTGCTCTACGTGGGCGTACTGTCGTCCGCCGTCGCGTACTTCGCCTGGAACAAGGCCATCGCCACGGTCGGTGCCGCCCGCGCCGGCATCGTCTACTACCTCGAACCCGCGATCGTCGCCGTCCTCGCCTACTTCACCCTCGGCGACGGGCTCAACCTCGCCCAGCTGATCAGCATGGGGCTGATCATCATCGGGGTCACGCTCAGCTCCCGCGCCATGCAGCGCACCTGACGGACCGCCGTCACCACGGGCGCCTCACCGCCCGGACACCGGAGTGCCCGCTTCCACCGACCAGGAACGCCGGCACAGCACCACACCACACCACATCGCACCTCACTCACCGAACTCGTCCCAGGGGGAACAGTCATGAACAACCCGGCCATCTCCGCCCCGCGCCTGCTCACCGAGCTGACCCACCTCGCCCAGATCGGACAGGGCCCCGAAGGCGGCATCCACCGCGTCGCGGGCTCCAGGGCCGACCTGGCGGCACGGGACTGGCTGAGCAAGACCATGCAGGTGGCAGGACTCACCGGGCACCGGGACGAGATCGGCAACGTGTTCGGCCGCACCCCGGACAGCAAGGGGCCCTGGCTGCTGCTCGGTTCGCACGCGGACACCGTGCCCGGAGCGGGGCACCTGGACGGCGCGTACGGCGTCGTCGCGGCCATCGAAGTGCTGCGCACCCTCGTCGCGGCCGGCCACCCCGCCGCCGAGCACATCGAGATCGTGGCCTTCTGGGACGAGGAGGGCGTCACTCCCGGATCGAACGGCGGCCTGGGCGGCTCGACCGCGCTGTGCGACAGCCCGCACCTCCGCGACATCAGCGCCTACCTCGAACTCCACGTCGAGCAGGGGCCGCGGATGGAAGCGGCGGGCCTGGACCTCTCCGCCGTCACCGGCATCGTGGGCGTGGAACGCTACGAGGTCGTCATGAAGGGCCAGGAGAACCACGCCGGCGCCGCGCCCTTCCACCTGCGCGCCGACGCCGGACGCGCGGCGACCCGTGCCGCCGCCGCGCTGATGCCCCTGTGCCAGGAGATCGACCGCGAAGGGCTCATCGCCAACGTCGGCTCCTGCTCCTTCAGCCCCGGCGCCGCCAACGTCGTCCCCGGCCACGCCAGCCTTCAGGTGGAGGTCCGCGGTACCTCCGACAGCCTGCTGGCGGCCGCGAGAAGCGCGATGGGCGAGCGGTTCGAGCGCATCGCCGAGGAGGAGAACTGCTCCTGCGAGATCGTGCGGGTATCGGCCAAGCCCGTCGCCTCCTTCGCCCCGGAGATCGTTCGCACCATCGAGCAGACCTGCCTCAGGAGCAGCGACAAGGTCACGCGGATGGCCAGCTACGCGGGCCATGACGCCAGCGTCATGAGCGCCCATGTCCCCACCGGGATGATCTTCGTGCCCAGCACCGCCGGCGTCAGCCACAACATCCTGGAACACACCCCCGACCACCAACTCGTCCTGGGCGCCCAGGCGCTCCTGGACACCGCCGTAGCCCTGGCCGAGGAACAGGCACACCAGCCACGCCTGGCCGTCGCCGCCTGACGACCGTCCGCCCCGCGCCGGAGGAAGCCAGGTCAGGACTCTTCTGGCCTGGCGGAGCCGTCTTCGGGATGCGAACCCCGGGGACCGGGGCCTGCGCATGACAAGGGGATGATCCGTCCGCGGAACGCCGAAGGGCCCCACCGCGAACGGTGGGGCCCTTCGACATCGTGCCCGGTGAGAGCACTGGCGGAGGATACGAGATTCGAACTCGTGAGGGGTTGCCCCCAACACGCTTTCCAAGCGTGCGCCCTAGGCCACTAGGCGAATCCTCCGCCGCAAACAATACAAGACGTTGGGGAGTGCTCGCGACCATGATCGTGAGGAGGGGGTCGGAGGGGGAGGGGAGTGGGTCGGGCCGGGGGTCCGGGTCGTTCGTCGGGCGGGGTATCCGCTACTGTGGTGCGCAGCCCCTCACGTGGCGCTATCTGACTGAACTCCCCCAGGGCCGGAAGGCAGCAAGGGTAGGTCGGCTCTGGCGGGTGCGTGGGGGGCGCTTGCGTTTGCGGGGCCCCGCCGGTTGTCAGTGCGGGCCGATATCGTCGTATGCGTGTCGTCCCTTGCGCTGTACCGCCGCTACCGGCCCGAGACCTTCGCCGAGGTCATCGGGCAAGAGCACGTGACCGATCCGCTGCAGCAGGCACTGCGGAACAACCGGGTCAACCACGCCTATTTGTTCAGTGGCCCGCGCGGCTGCGGCAAGACGACGAGTGCGCGCATCCTGGCGCGCTGCCTCAACTGTGAGGAAGGTCCCACCCCCACCCCCTGTGGGAAGTGCCGGTCGTGCGAGGACCTGGCCAGGAACGGGCGGGGCTCGATCGATGTGATCGAGATCGACGCGGCGTCGCACGGTGGCGTGGACGACGCCCGTGAGCTGCGGGAGAAGGCGTTCTTCGGGCCGGCCAGCAGCCGCTACAAGATCTACATCATCGACGAGGCGCACATGGTGACCTCCGCGGGCTTCAACGCCCTGCTGAAGGTCGTCGAGGAGCCGCCGGAGCATCTGAAGTTCATCTTCGCGACGACCGAGCCCGAGAAGGTCATCGGGACGATCCGGTCGCGTACCCACCACTACCCGTTCCGGCTGGTACCGCCCGGGACGCTGCGGGAGTACCTGGGCGAGGTGTGCGGGCGGGAGGAGATCCCGGTCGCGGACGGGGTGCTGCCGCTGGTGGTGCGGGCCGGCGCCGGGTCGGTGCGGGACTCGATGTCCGTGATGGACCAGCTGCTCGCCGGTGCCGCCGCGGACGGTGTGACCTATGCCATGGCGACGGCGCTGCTCGGGTACACCGACGGGTCGCTGCTGGACTCGATCGTGGAGGCGTTCGCGGCGGGGGACGGCGCGGCGGCCTTCGAGGTCGTGGACCGGGTCATCGAGGGCGGCAACGACCCGCGGCGCTTCGTCGCCGACCTGCTGGAGCGGCTGCGGGACCTGGTGATCCTGGCGGCGGTGCCGGACGCGGGGGAGAAGGGGCTGATCGACGCCCCCGTGGATGTCGTGGAGCGGATGACGGCGCAGGCGTCCGTCTTCGGGGCGGCCGAGCTGAGCCGGGCCGCCGATCTGGTCAACGCGGGCCTGACGGAGATGCGCGGGGCGACCTCGCCGCGGCTGCAGCTGGAGCTGATCTGTGCGCGGGTGCTGCTGCCCGCGGCGTACGACGACGAGCGGTCGGTGCAGGCGCGGCTCGACCGGCTGGAGCGGGGCGCGGGCGCGGCGCTCGCGGCCGGGGCCGGCGGAATGAGCGGCGGCGCGGGGCCCGGGGGAGACCTCGGGCCCGGGGTATCGCCCGTGGTGGCGTCCGGTGGCGGGCCCGCGGCCGGTTACGTACCGGGGCCGGAGGCGCATCCACCGATGCCCGCGGGGCCGTCCGGGCCGGCTGCGGCGCGTGCCGCGGTACGGGGCGCGGCGAGCGGCGGTCCGGCCGCCGGGGCCGGTGCTCCGCCGGCTCCCACGCCTCCCACTTCACCTGTCGCCCCGCCCGCCCCGCCCGCCCCGGCGGCGTCCGGCGGCCCCGCGGCCGGTCCCGGTGGCGGGCAGCAGCCCGGCGACGGCAGCGGCGCCGAGGTGCCCCAGGGCGCGGTGGACGCTCCCCAGGGGGGCCAGAGCGGTACGGGAGCGGCGCGGCCCGGGGCCTGGCCCGGAGGCGCGGGCAAGAGCGCCGGCGGCGGTGCTGCGCCCGGCTCCGGCGGTCCTGCGGGTGGCGCCGGAGGTGGCGCCGGACGGCAGCCCGGGGGCTGGCCCACGGCCGTGGCGCCGGGCCAGGGCGGCCGGGCGCCACAGGACGGGGCCCCCGCGGCACCGCCCGCCGCGTCCGGCCCGCCGGCCGGTGCACCTGCGCCCACACCCGCGCCCGCGAGCCAGCCTCCGGCGGCGGCCGGTGCGGCCCCGGGGGCGGCGCAGGGTGCCGCCCAGGTGCGGCAGATGTGGCCGGACATCCTGGAGGCGGTGAAGGACCGCCGCCGTTTCACCTGGATTCTGCTGAGCCAGAACGCCCAGGTCTCCGGTTTCGACGGCACCACCCTCCAGATCGGCTTCCCCAATGCCGGTGCCCGCGACAGCTTCGCCAACGGCGGAAGCGAGGACGTCCTCAAGGACGTGCTGGCCGAGCGGTTCCAGGTGCAGTGGCGGGTCGAGGCGATCGTCGACCCGTCGGGCGGCGCCGGTCCGGCGGCCGGCGGCGCCCCCCGCGGCGGCGGTGGCGGCTTCGGCGGCGGAGGGGGCGGCGGCTTCGGCGGCGGTGCGCCCGCCGCGCCGCAGCAGGGCGCACCCCAGCCCCCGCCCCAGCAGAGCGGCCCCCCGGCACCCCCGTCGTCCGGCGGCCCGTACGGGCCGGACGGCGGCAGCGGCGGCGGTGGAAGCCAGGGTGCGCGGATGGCCCGGGAGGCGGTGTCCTCCCCGTCGTCCGCGGGCGGCGGCCAGGGCGCGCCCGCGGCGGAGCCCGCGTACCGCGCGCCGGAGCCCCCGTCGATCGAGTACGACATGCCGGCCGAGGACGACCCCGATCTCGTCGACTCCGCGCTCAGCGGACACGACCTGATCGTGCGGGAACTCGGCGCCACGGTGGTGGAGGAGTTCAACAACGAGTAGGCGCCGGGCGGCAGCGCGTAGGCGGGCCGGGAGGGGCGAAAGCGGGTAACCGGGCGTACGCCGGGTGTACACCCGCGCTCCTCCCTCCGGCGTAGGGCGCGGGGCCCGTGAAACACGTAGGCTCGGGCTACCGCACCAATCGTTGTCGTATGGCAGGAGTCACGTCGTGATCCCCGGTGGTCAGCCCAATATGCAGCAGCTGCTCCAGCAGGCTCAGAAGATGCAGCAGGACCTCGCGGCAGCCCAGCAGGAACTGGCGGAGACACCCGTCGAGGGTTCCGCGGGCGGCGGCTTGGTCAAGGCGACGGTGACCGGCTCGGGAGAGCTCCAGGGCCTGGTCATCGACCCCAAGGCGGTCGACACCGACTCCGCGGAGGAGACGGCCGAGACGATCGCCGACCTCGTGCTGGCGGCGGTCCGGGACGCCAACGCCAGTGCTCAGCAGCTCCAGCAGCAGAAGCTCGGCCCGCTCGCCCAGGGTCTGGGCGGTGGCGGAATCCCCGGTCTCCCCTTCTGAGGAGTAGCCAACTAGCGTACGCAGCACGGCAGAAGAGAAAGAAGACGTTCCGTGTATGAAGGCGTGGTCCAGGACCTGATCGACGAGTTGGGCAGACTGCCCGGCGTCGGTCCCAAGAGCGCGCAGCGGATCGCCTTCCACATTCTTCAGGCCGAGCCGACCGATGTCCGCCGGCTCGCGAGCGCGCTGATGGAGGTCAAGGCGAAGGTCCGGTTCTGCGGCACCTGCGGCAATGTGGCGCAGGAGGAGCAGTGCCGGGTCTGCCTGGACCCGAGGCGCGACCGGGCGGTCATCTGCGTCGTGGAGGAGCCCAAGGACGTCGTGGCGATCGAGCGGACCCGCGAGTTCCGCGGTCGTTACCACGTCCTCGGTGGGGCGATCAGCCCGATCGAGGGCGTGGGCCCCGACGACCTGCGGATCAGGGAACTGCTGGCCAGGCTCGCGGACGGCACCGTCACCGAGCTGATCCTGGCCACCGACCCGAATCTGGAGGGCGAGGCCACGGCCACGTATCTGGCCCGCATGATCAAACCCATGGGCCTGAGAGTGACGCGACTGGCGAGCGGACTGCCGGTCGGCGGCGATCTGGAGTACGCGGACGAGGTCACGCTGGGGCGGGCCTTCGAAGGGAGGAGACTTCTCGATGTCTGATGCCACGCTGCACAACGCGACACAGGACCCGGACGACTTCGCCGTATCGATCTCCGATTCGATCGAGAGCTTCATCGTCGCGGTCACGGAGGTCGCCAAGGGCGACGAGCCGGACAGCGCGGTGCCCTTCCTGCTGCTGGAGATCTCCCAGCTGCTGCTCACCGGCGGCCGTCTGGGCGCGCACGAGGACTTCGTCCCCGACGAGCGGTACGAGCCGGACATCGGCCCGGAGCCGGACGTCGACGAGCTGCGCGAGCGCTTCGCGAACCTGCTCGACCCGGTCGACGTGTACTCCGAGGTCTTCGACCCGTATGTGCCGCGCAGCGAGCCGGTCGCCAGCCGGATCTCCGACGACCTGGCCGACATCATCACCGACCTGCGGCACGGCCTGGCGCACTACCGAGCGGGCCGGGTCAGCGAAGCGCTGTGGTGGTGGCAGTTCTCCTACCTCTCCAACTGGGGCCCGACCGCCTCGGCCGCCCTGCGCGCCCTGCAGTCGCTGGTCGCCCACGTACGCCTCGACCAGCCGCTGGTCGAGCTGGACGGCCTGGACACCGACAGCGACGTCACCACCGGCGACGAGGAGCTGCTCGCCGAGGAGGCCGGCAAGGTCATGGCGGCGGAGATCGCCGGGCCGCTGGGGCTGCGGGGGCGGTGAGCCCGGGGGACGGCCGTCGGGGCGGAATTCTCCTGCTGCCCGGGTGTCCTCGCCGCGCCCTGACCCTGTGACCTGGGTTACGTTTCCGTGTGTACCGGTCTGGAGCGGGCATGTGCTCGCCGAGCAGGTGCAACGGTGCGCCTTGTGGAAGATCCGCTGCGGGACGTGGAACTCACGCGTCAGGTGATCACGGTGAGCCAGCCGTGATCAATGGGTGAGTCTCATGTCTCACGATGTGGTATCAGCAGGGCGGATTCCGCTTGCTCGTTAGACTGAGCCGACCGCAGTACCCCCATTTCCGGGGGTCCGGGAGGAAACTCCCGAAGAGACAGTTGCGAGGAGCGCACGTGGGCCTTGTCGTGCAGAAGTACGGCGGCTCATCCGTTGCGGATGCCGAGGGCATCAAGCGCGTTGCCAAGCGAGTCGTCGAAGCCAAGAAGAACGGCAACCAGGTTGTCGTGGTGGTTTCGGCGATGGGCGACACGACGGACGAGCTGATCGATCTCGCGCAGGAAGTTTCCCCGATCCCGTCGGGGCGCGAGTTCGACATGCTGCTGACCGCCGGAGAGCGGATCTCCATGGCCCTGCTGGCGATGGCGATCAAAAACCTCGGTCACGAGGCGCAGTCCTTCACCGGTAGCCAGGCCGGTGTCATCACCGATTCCGTGCACAACAAGGCACGGATCATCGATGTCACGCCGGGCCGTATCAAGACCTCCGTCGACGAGGGCAACATCGCCATCGTCGCCGGCTTCCAGGGTGTGTCCCAGGACAAGAAGGACATCACGACGCTGGGGCGCGGTGGGTCGGACACCACCGCCGTCGCGCTGGCGGCAGCCCTGGACGCCGATGTCTGTGAGATCTACACCGATGTGGACGGTGTCTTCACCGCCGACCCGCGGGTCGTGAAGAAGGCCCGGAAGATCGACTGGATCTCCTTCGAGGACATGCTGGAGCTGGCCAGCTCCGGCTCCAAGGTGCTGCTGCACCGCTGCGTCGAGTACGCACGCCGTTACAACATCCCGATCCATGTCCGCTCGTCCTTCTCGGGACTGAAGGGCACCTGGGTCAGCAACGAACCGCAAGGGGACCAGCCGATGGAGCAGGCAATCATCTCGGGCGTCGCACATGACACCTCCGAGGCGAAGGTCACGGTCGTCGGAGTCCCGGACAAGCCGGGCGAGGCCGCGCGCATCTTCCGTGCGATCGCGGACTCCGAGGTCAACATCGACATGGTCGTGCAGAACGTGTCGGCCGCCTCGACCGGTCTGACCGACATCTCCTTCACGCTGCCCAAGGCCGAGGGCCGCAAGGCGGTCGCCGCCCTGGAGAAGACCCGGGCAGCGGTCGGCTTCGACTCGCTGCGCTACGACGACCAGATCGCCAAGATCTCGCTGGTCGGCGCGGGGATGAAGACCAACCCCGGCGTCACCGCGACGTTCTTCGAGGCGCTGTCGGGCGCCGGCGTGAACATCGAGCTCATCTCGACCTCCGAGATCCGCATCTCGGTCGTCACCCGTGCCGACGACGTCAACGAGGCCGTGTGCGCCGTGCACACCGCCTTCGGTCTCGACACGGACAGTGACGAGGCAGTGGTCTATGGCGGCACCGGTCGATGATTCCGGCCGAGGCGGGCCGTCCGTCCCTCGCTGACACGCTGGGGACGGACGCCCGTACGGCCGCCAAGCCGCAGCTCGCCGTCGTCGGTGCCACCGGTGCCGTCGGCTCGGTCCTCCTGGGCATCCTGTCCGAGCGGGCCGACATCTGGGGCGAGATCCGGCTGATCGCCTCTCCCCCAAGCTCTCAGCTGCTCCCCCAAGGTCTCGACTCCGCTCGAACAGGGGGGACCCCCATGCGCAGGGGGGACCCCCACCCCTCGGCCGGCCGCAAGCTCACCGTGCGGGGCGCGGAGGTCGAGGTCGTCGCGCTGAGCGAGGAGGCCTTCGACGGTGTCGACGTCGCGATGTTCGACGTCCCCGACGAGGTCTCCGCACAGTGGGTGCCGGTCGCGGTCTCCAAGGGCGCGGTCGTCATCGACAACGCGGGCACGTTCCGGCTGGACCCGGACGTGCCCCTCGTCGTGCCCGAGGTCAACGCGCACGCCGCCCGGGTCCGCCCGCGCGGCATCATCGCCAACCCGAACTGCACCACGCTCTCGATGATCGTCGCGCTGGGCGCGCTGCACGCCGAGTACGGGCTGAGCGAGCTGATCGTCTCCTCGTACCAGGCCGTCTCCGGGGCGGGCGCAACGGGCGTCGACACGCTGCGGGCACAGCTGTCCGCGGTGTCCGGTACGGAGCTGGGGAACGCGCCCGGCGACGTACGGCGGGCCGTCGGGGACACCCTGGGGCCGTTTCCCGCGCCGATCGCGCTCAACGTCGTGCCCTGGGCCGGCTCGCTCCAGGAGGACGGCTGGTCCTCCGAGGAACTCAAGATCCGTGACGAGTCCCGCAAGATCCTCGGGCTGCCGGAGCTGCCGGTCACCGCGACCTGTGTCCGGGTTCCGGTGATCACGACCCACTCGCTGACCGTGCACGCCCGGTTCGAGAACGAGGTCACCGTCGCCGGCGCGCACGAGATCCTGGCCGCCGCCCCCGGCGTCGTCCTCAGCGACGACCCGGCACAGGGCGAGTACCCCACCCCCGCCGATGTCGTCGGCACCGACCCGACCTGGGTCGGACGGGTACGGCGTTCGCTGGACGATCCGCGGGCGCTGGAACTCTTCGTGTGCGGCGACAACTTGCGCAAGGGCGCGGCGCTGAACACGGCGCAGGTCGGCGAGCTGGTGGCGGCCGAACTGCGGGGGTAGGCAAGGCGGCGGTTTCCGTTGCGCCGCTGGTTGGTTGCGGTGGTGCTCGGCTGCGGTGGTGCCTCGTTGCGCGGTTACTCCGTTGTTCGGCGGCTCTGGTGAGGGCCGTCGCCACCGCGACGGCCGGGCTCGGCAGGTGACGTGGCGGGATCGGTATACGACTTGGCGGGTTCGGCCCCGTGTGCCCCGTGCCTGGGAGATAATTCGTGCAGCGTGTGAAGATTCTGTGAGTGAATCGTCGGCCCCCTCGTGTGATCTGGGCTGATGCTCCGCTCGGCCATTCGCCCCCGCCGTACTGCAACCGACAGTTGGGCGGGGCGCGTCTTTGTGGCTGCCCTCAGGGGTGACCCCGGGGATGCCCGCGGGTCACGAGTGAGCCCTCGGGCGTCAGGGTCTTCACGTAGGGGCAATCAGGGCATTCAGGAAGAGCTGGTACGCATGAGGGCATTTGATGCATCGTCAAAAGCGGTGCCTTGCGCGTACAACCCTTACAGGGGGAAGCGTGTCCAACAAGCGTGGCAGAGGTACTCGGATTCACCATCGCCCCAGCGGGCGCAGCCGGCGCGGCAGTGCACCCACCGCGCTCCCGTGTGTCCGGGGGCATGCCGGTGATCGCTCCCTGGCCCACCACGCGCCCCGCGCAGATTCCCCCGCAACGTGGGGACGCTGACGACGCGATGGCAGCGGGCACCACAGTCGACCACCTCACCGAGACCTACCGCGCGCACTACCGCTCGCTGCTCGGTCTCGCCGCGCTGCTCCTCGACGACACCGCCTCCTGCGAGGACGTCGTCCAAGAGGCCTTCATCCGCGTGCACTCCGCGCGCGGACGGGTGCGCGAACCCGAGAAGACCCTGGCCTATCTCCGGCAGACCGTCGTCAACCTCTCGCGCTCCGCGCTGCGTCGCCGCATCCTCGGGCTCAAGCTGCTGTCCAAGCCGATGCCCGACATGGCGAGCGCCGAGGAGGGCGCGTACGACCTGCTGGAGCGGGACCAGCTGATCAAGGCGATGCGGGGGCTGCAACGCCGCCAGCGCGAAGTGCTGGTGCTGCGCTACTTCGCCGACATGACCGAGGCGCAGGTGGCCGAGACGCTCGGCATATCGCTCGGTTCCGTGAAGGCCTACGGCTCACGTGGCATCGCGGCGCTGCGCGTCGCGATGGAGGCTCCGGCATGAGTGGCACGACGTCCGGCCGGCACCACCCGTACGACGCGTACGGCTCGCACGACACGATCCGCCCGAGTACCCCGATGTTCCCGAGCGCGCCCAACGACCTCATTCCGAGCGACCTTGTGTCGCGCGGCTCCGCTTCGAGCGTCCCCACTTCGAACGACCCCATGGAGTACGGCGGTATCCGCATCCACGGGCCCGGCCTGCTCGACGCGGCGCGCCCGGGCGCGCGTGCACAGTCCGTCGACGGGGTGCTTGGGTCGTATGTGGCGCGTGAGGCGCAAGGTTTTCCCGACGGTGCGCCGGGCGGCGGTCGTCGGCCCGGCGACACCTGCGGGCAGGGTGCGAAAACCGGCCAACTTTCCGGCGGCAGCGATGACATCGCTGTCACGGACGGTGCGCGAGGTGAGACAGAGGGTGTGACGGGCGGCGCCGGCGAGGCCGACAGCCATGCGTACGGCACGGACGGGCCCACCGCCGCCGGTACCGGCGGTGGCAACGGCGGCGGCGACGGACCCGGCCGGAGCCACCCCACCGGCGGCGACTTCGGCGGCGAGGACGACCTGCGGCGGCTGCTGCACGCCCGCGTCGCCGACCTCGAACCCGCACCGGACGCCCTGGATCAGCTGCGCCGTGCGGTGCCCGCCCGCCGCCAGCGCCGCCGGCACGCCGTCGTCGGCGCCGCGGCCGCGCTGCTGCTCGGCGGGACGTCCATCCCCGCCATGGTCCATGTCGCCAACCTCGCCGGCAGCTCCGAGGAGCGGCCCGCCAACGCGGCGGGCACGCCGCACCCCCAGGGCGGCACCCAGGGCGCCCACGGCGAGGGCACCGAGCAGGCCGGTCCCCTGCCGGCCGGCAAGGACGGCGAGCCGGGCGACGAGGGCGAACCCGAGGCCCACGGCAAGGCCACGGAGAAGAACGGCGCCGGCCATGGCGGGGCCGGCAGCGCACCCGCCCCGGACGAGACCATGGACGTCACCTCGCCGGTCTGCGGGCGTGAACAGCTCGGCCGGGGCACCAGCACGGTCGGTGCGGCGGACTCCGTGGGTCGCGTCTACGGCGCGTTCCGGGTGGTCAACACGTCCGGCGCCGCCTGCTCCGTCGAGGGCGGCGGCACCGTCGGCCTGGTCGCCCAGGGCGCCGCGAACGCCGGCCGCATCCACGTCGTCGACCACACCTCGGGCGACGAGGCCACCGGGCTGCCCGACCCGGCCACCACCCCTGACCAGCTGGTTCTCAAGCCGGGGGAGGCGTACGAGGTCAAGTTCGCCTGGATTCCGGAGTCCGGCGGCGGCACCACGGGATGCGCCACCCCGGGCCCGACGCCGACCCCCGAGGCCTCCAAGGACCCGGGCCAGTCCCCGGACGCCGGAACGACGCCCGGCGGCGACGGCGGCGGCCAGGGAGGCGGCGACGAAGGGCCCGGCGACGGCGGGAACGCGTCCGGGAACATCGTGCTCAGCCACACACCGGAGGCCGGCGAACCCGCCGCGGCCGACGCCAAGGTCAAGGACGCGTGTGCCGGGACGGTCTACCGCACCGAGGCGCTGGCGGCCCGATAGGGGCCGACGGCCCCAGGTCCCGGCCCTCGGGACCGGGCCGTGGAGGGGGCGGTGCGGCCCCGCCGCCCGGGCCCCGTACCGTTGGGAGCGTGTACCGGTTCCTGCTGACCCCGCGGTGGTGGGGAATCAACGTCTTCGCCGTACTGGCGATCCCCGTCTGCATCTTCATGGGCAGCTGGCAGCTGAGCCGCTTCGAGGACCGCGTCGACAGCCACCAGCAGCAGGAGGACCGCTCCGCGCGGGCCAAGACCGCGGCCGCCCGCCCGCTGGAGCGGCTGCTGCCCGTCGACAAGATCACCTCCGGCCGCCAGGCCAGCGCCCGCGGACGCTACGACACCGGGCACCAACTGCTCGTGCCGGACCGTACGTTGAAGGACAAGCACGGCGAGCGGCAGGGCTTCTACGTCCTCAGCCTGCTCCGTACGGACGGCGGCAAGGCCCTGCCGGTCGTCCGGGGCTGGCTCCCCGGCGACGCCGGGGCGAAGGCCGACACGGCGAAGGTGCCCCCGCCGCCCAAGGGCGAGGTGACGGTCACCGGCGCGCTCCAGGCCTCCGAGAACCAGGGCACCGACGGCGCCCACGCCGGCGGCGGACTGGCGCCCGGCCAGCTCGGCATGATCAGCGCGGCGTCGCTGGTCAACATCGTGCCGTACGAGGTCCACGACGCCTGGATCACGCTCACCGACACCCAGGCGCCGCTGCGCGCCGTCCCCCCGGCCGCGGCCGAGGGCAGCGGGCTGGACCTCAAGTCCTTCCAGAACCTCGGATACACCGGCGAGTGGTTCGTCTTCGCCGGCTTCGTCGTCTTCATGTGGTTCCGCCTCTTCCGCCGCGACACCGAGGCAGCCAAGGACGCGGCGCTGGGGATCGGCTCGGGGGACGGTCCGGAGTCCGGGCGGGAGTCCGCTGATGAGGGGGAGCAGGCCGCGGACCGGGCTGCCGACAGAGTTCCGGAGAGTGGCGAGGCGGCGGGGGCCGGGCGGGGCTGAGGCACGGACGGGCGGCGCTCCCGCTTTTCGTCCTGAGCGGCTTCTGCAACGAGGTCGCACCTGGTCAGAGGGTGTATGACGGTGGTAGCCGCAATCGGGTCGGCGTGCCACGGTGGGTCGTATGGCAGGCAAGGGCGTACCTCGGCACGGGCCGGACGGGCGCGAGCCCGTGCACGGCTATGGTCATGACGGCGTCGGTCATCCCCACGGGCTTGGTCATCCCCACGGGCTTGGTCATCCCCACGGGGACGGGCACGGCCTCGTCGCGGGCCATGGGCCGGGGCGACCACACGGGCACGCACACGAGCCGTCGCCCGACCCGCGCCGCTCCGGACGCCGGGCGCGGGTCCGGCACCGGCTGGCGCACCTGGTCACCCCGCACAGCCACGCCGCCGTGGACAAGGTCGACGCCGCGCTGGAGACCTCCCGCGAGGGGCTGCGCACGCTGTGGATCTCGCTCGGCATCCTGGGCCTGACCAGCCTGATCCAACTGGTGATCGTCGCGATGTCGGGGTCGGTGGCGCTCCTCGGCGACACGATCCACAACGCCGCAGACGCCCTGACCGCCGTGCCGCTGGGCATCGCCTTCCTGCTCGGCCGCCGGGCCGCGAACCGCCGCTACACCTACGGCTACGGCCGTGCCGAGGACCTCGCGGGCATCGCCATCGTCCTGACGATCGCCGCCTCCTCCGCATGGGCCGCCTACGAGTCCGTGGACCGGCTCCTGCACCCCCGCGATGTCACGCACCTGTGGGCCGTGGCCGTCGCCGCCGTGATCGGTTTCCTCGGCAACGAGTGGGTCGCCCGGTACCGCATCCGCACCGGCCGCAGGATCGGCTCGGCAGCCTTGGTCGCCGACGGCCTGCATGCCCGTACCGACGGCTTCACCTCCCTCGCCGTTCTCCTGGGCGCGGGCGGCGCTGCGCTCGGCTGGCGGCCGGCCGACCCCCTCATCGGCCTGCTGATCACCGCCGCCATCCTCATGGTGCTGCGCGACGCCGCCCGGGAGGTCTACCGGCGGCTGATGGACTCCGTCGACCCCGAACTCATCGAGGCCGCCGAGACCGCACTCCGCGCGGTCGACGGCGTGCACGGCGTCGGGCAGGTCCGGATGCGCTGGATCGGCCACACCCTGCGGGCCGAGGCGGACATCGTCGTCGACTCCCGCCTGACCGTGGTGCAGGCCCATGCGCTCGCCGTCGCCGCCGAACACGCCCTCATCCACGCCGTCCCCCGCCTCACCGCCGCCACCGTCCACACAGACCACACCCCCGAAGACAGCCCCAACGGCCGGGACCCACATGCGGCCTTGGCCCACCACGTCGTTTCTTGACCGCTTCGGGGGCGCCGCCCCAGCCGCTCCAGCGCACTTTGTCCGCTCAGGCGCGGCGACGCCCCTCCCGTCACTGCGGGGAAATGCTCAGCCCCTCCCGTTCACATAGCGCTGGGCGAAATCGAGTTCCAGGCGGACCTGCTTGATGCGTTCCTCCACGACGAGGGAGCCGTGTCCGGCGTCGTAGCGGTAGACCTCGTGCGGATGGGCGCGGCCCTCCAGGCGCTGGACGTAGTTCTCCACCTGCTGGATCGGGCAGCGTGGGTCGTTGACGCCCGCGGAGATGTAGACGGGGGCGCGCACCGCGTCCACGTACGTCAGGGGGGACGAGGCCTCGAAGCGTTCCGGGACCTCCTCAGGGGTGCCGCCGAGGAGGGTGCGGTCCATCGCCTTGAGGGCTTCCATCTCGTCGTTGTACGCCGTGACGTAGTCAGCGACCGGAACCGCCGCCAGGCCCACAGCCCAGGCATCCGGCTGAGTGCCGAGTCCCAGCAGCGTCAGATAGCCGCCCCATGAGCCGCCCGACAGCACCAGCCGTTCCGCATCTGCCAGTCCGGACGAGACCGCCCATTCGCGCACCGCGGCGATGTCCTCCAGCTCGATCAGCCCGACGCGGTGCTTGAGCGCATCCGTCCAGGCGCGGCCGTAGCCGGTCGAACCGCGGTAGTTGACGCGTACGACCGCGAAGCCGTGGTCCACCCAGGCCGCGGGCGACGAGGCGAAGGCGTCGCTGTCGTGCCAGGTCGGGCCGCCGTGGATGTCGAACACCGTCGGGAACGGGCCCTCGCCCGCGGGCTGCTGCACCAGTGCGTGGATACGGCCGCCGGGGCCCTCCACCCAGACGTCCCGCACCGGCACCGAACCGGGCGCCTTCATCCCGGGCGGGTCCAGCACGACCTCGCCGCTCGTCGACCGCACCTCCGGGGGCTGCGCCGCCGACGACCAGAGGAACTCCACCGTGCCGTCCGGCCGCGCGGTGGCGCCCGAGACCGTGCCGGCCGGGGTCTCGACCCGGGTCAGCGAACCGGTGGCCGCGGCGCCGGCCGGGGCGTCGTCGCCGTCCGGTGCGCCCAGCTCGTAGCGCCACAGTTCGCTCCGCGCCTGGTACTCGTGCTCCACCAGCAGCGCCGAACCGTCGGGGTACCAGTCGGCACCCACATCTCCGGGGAGGTCGATGTCCAGGGCGGTCTCCACGCCGGTCAGCGGGTCCCAGATCATCGGCTCCCAGCGGCCCCGCCGCTGATGCCCGACCAGCAGCCGGGCGTCCCCGTCCACCGGCGCGAAGCCCATCACGGACAGGCCCAGCTCCTCGGTCCCGCCCTTGGTGTCGTCCAGCTCGGCGACCGTGGAGCCGTCGGGCCGTACGACGCGGATCGCGGAGTGCATCGCGTCGCCGTGCTCGGTGTGCTCAAGGGCGATCAGCGAGCCGTCGTGCGAGAGGTCGCCGACGCCCGCGGACTCGCGGTGCCGGTAGATCTCCACCGGCGGCTGCCCCGGCCGCACGACATGGACCGTCGAGCCCTCCTCGTCCGTCGAGCATCCGACGACCGCGGTCCCGTCCCGGCTGATCGCCAGGCCTCCCGGATACGAGGGGGCGATGCCGGGGGTGGCCGGCTCGTCGGGGCCGCCCTCGAACGGCTGCCGCATCCAGACGCCGAACTCGTCCCCGTCGGTGTCCGAGAACCACCAGATCCAGCGGCCGTCCGGCGACAGCGTCCCGTCCGTGGTGCCGTTCGGCCGGTCCGTGGCCTGGCGCTGCTCGCCGGTGGCCCGGTCCCAGGCGTAGAGCTCGAAGGTGCCGGTGGCGTTCGAGACGAACAGGGAACGGGCCGGGGCGTCCTCGGCCCAGTCGGGCAGCCCGATCCGCGGTGCGCGGAAGCGCTTCTCCCAGTCCGGCATCGCGGCGTCCGCCGAGCCGCTCGCCGACCCGTCCGCCGCCGCTATCGGGCCGGCCGAGCCCGTCCCGGCCGGGGGCGGGGTGGTGGTCGTCGAAGGGTGCGGGGCGGTGGCGTCGAGGCCTGGGGCTGGGGTCGTCTCGTCAGTCATGGGCCCATTCTGCGCCCGGTGCGGGAAATCCGTCGGCACGGGCCGGAAGGCTGTGGATAACTTCGCCGAATGTGCAGAATTATCGGCCTCGATGATGGGCGGGAGGCCCATTGTGCGAGGTGGGACGAAGGGGCGGCGGCGCCGGGGCGGGCCATGGGCCCCGTAGGGGCACTGGACGAGCCCCGTACGGAGATGTCCCGCACGGAGCCCGCCCCCTCAACGGCCCGCACTGCTCCTCGCCCGACCGCGAGGCCGACCGCGCGCCCGCCCGCGCGACCAACCGCGCACCCCTCCAGACCCGCCCGTCACCCCAGCCGCAGCGGCAGCGCCTCCAGTCGCCAGCTGCCCGGTAGCGCTGTCCGCTCCAGTTGTTCCGGTGCGACGCCCAATGACATCTCCGGGTAGTGCGCGAAGAGCCGGGCGAACGCGACCTCGCCCTCCTGCTTGGCGAGGGTGGCGCCCAGGCAGTAGTGCATGCCGTGGCCGAACCCCACATGGTTCTCCGCGTGTCCCGCGGGGTGCCGGGTCAGGTCGAGCCGTTCGGGTTCGGTGTAGTGGCGGGGGTCGAAGTTGGCCGACACCAGGACCAGTTGGACGGCGTCGCCCTGGCGGATCGGTGTTCCGGCGACCTCGACGTCCTCGGAGGCGTACCGCAGCTGGGTGATGTGGACCGGCCCGCACCAGCGCAGCAGCTCGTGGACGGCACGCGGCATCAGCGCCGGGTCGTCCCGGAGCAGCCGGAGCTGGTCGGGGTGGGTCAGCAGCGCCGTCGTGCCGTTGCCTATGAGGTGGGCGGTGGTCTCGTGCCCGGCGAGCACGACGGTGAGGATCATGGTGACCATCTCGACGTCGCTGAGCCGGCCGCCGTCGTCGTCATGGGTGCGGATCAGCTCGCTGAGCAGATCGTCGGTGAGGGCGCGGCGGCGCTCGTGGATCAGCTCATGGATGTGCTCGATCATCGCCGGGAACGAGACGCTCATCCGCTCCGGCTGCAGCGAGACCAGGTCGGCGCCCCACTTCCGCCACTGCGGACGGTCCGCTTCCGGAATGCCGACCAGTTCGCAGATGACGGTGATCGGCAGGGGATAGGCGAAGTGCTTGATGAGGTCGACCACACCGTCCTCGGCGTGCTCGGGAAGCCGGGCCAACAGCTCGTCGGCGATCTGCTCGACCCTCGGCCGCAGATCGGTGATCTTGCGTGTGGTGAACGCGCGCGACACCAGGCGCCGCAGCCGGGTGTGGTCGGGCGCGTCGTTGTTGAGGATCGATCCCAGCAGATACGGCCGGAAATGCTCGGGCAGCCCCATCATGTCCAGCAGCCTGACCATGGGGTTCTCCTGGAGCGAGTGCCCCAGGGACGGTGCGGTCGGATTGTTCACGAACCGCTGGTCGCGCAGCACTTGGCGGACGTCGTCGAAGCGGGTCACGAGCCAGACCGGTGAGTCGTCCATGAACCGGCCCCGCACGACCGGGCCTTGTTCGCGCAGTGCGCCGTAGCCGCCGAACGGGTCGGTGAGCAGCGCCGGGTCCATCATGTTCGGCTCGCCCGGGTGTTTCCCGACATGTGCGGCGAGCGGGGAGTTGGATAATGCCGACATCTTTCGATCTCCTCCGGGTTGGGAGTCGGTCCGGACGGGTCCGGGTGGGAACCGTTCGGGTCAGAACGTGGACGTGGCTCTTTTCTTTCGCGGAACGCGCGGGAGCAGTCGTGGCCGGGTGTCCGTCGGGCGGAGCCGGGCGGTTGGATTCGCCGGGGTGGATTCGCTCGGGGGTGGTGTCGTGAGGTGCCTCTCCGGCGTCCCCCGGTGGGGAGTTCGGTGCGGGGGACCGCCGCGCACATCCGCCGCAGTACGGGAATGCACCGCACGAATCCGTCCCGCGGAGGAATCCGCCGCGCCACCTCAGTCACGTATCTGCCGGCGCATCTCCTGTATGCAGAGTTCGGTGAAATGCTCGTGGACGGCGATGATGTCGGGCGCGGCCGCGGCCGCCGCGGCGCGCGTACGGGCAGAGAAGGCATCCGGCCCCGAACCGGAGTCCGGCGCGGAGCCGAACACCAGGTCAGCGCCGGGGGCAGGGGCGGCGGCGGAGTCCGGGACGCCGGGGACCGGCCCCGCGCCGTCCGGCACCTCCAGCGCGTCCCGGATGGTGCGGGCCAGGATGTCGGCGCGTGCCTCCAGGCTCTCCGGGCCGCGGTCGGCGAGCAGTGACTCGGAGAGGAAGAAGCCGGTGGACATCGCCAGCAAGGCGTATTGCTGGTGCGCCACGTCGGTGTCGTCGCGTACCAGACCGTGTGCGCGGAGCACTTCCAGATGGCGGCGCAGATTCCGGTCGCCCTGCACCATCAGCTCCGCCAACTCGTTCCTGGCGGTGTGGTTGAGCCGGCCGAGGACTTCGGTGTCGTCGGAGTAGAGCGCGCGCAATACCGGTTCGCCCTGGAAATCGATGAACTGCCGCCGCATCATCCGGCTCGGCAGAATCTCCAGCGGATCGTTCCGCAAATGCGTCAACTGCCGGTGATGAATGCGGAATTGAGCCTTCAGTATGACGGCGAGAAGCAGTGAGTCCTTGGTCTTCCAGTGCAGATAAACCGTGCCCTTGCCGACCTTGGCGCGCCGGGCGATCTCGTCGATCGTCACCCGCCCGTAGCCCCAGGCGAGCAGCAGGTCCCCTGCCGCGTCCAGGATGCGGTCGGCGCGCTGCGCCCGTTCCATGCCGTCTCCCCCCGCCGGCTCCGTGACCAGATTTCGAATCCGGTCACCCAGTCAAAGTTAGGCCCGGCGAACCCGATGGATAAGGGTGTTTTCGGCCACCGGCCGGAACGGCCTCCCGGAGCGGTCAGGTGTTAGAACACTCTCAGCGCCGGGCGGCCCGGTGCCGCGTTGCAGAGGCCGCAATACCGGGCAAACGGCGCCCGCAATATCTTCCTGACCTGGACAAACGGGCCCGGGGTGGCGTGGCCCCGCCGCCGGTCCGGGGGCTTGTCATCGCGGTGAAGGGGCATGGCCGCAGGCCGCTGCCCGTGATCCGTGATGGGTACACTCGCCGACCATGTGTGAGGGCAGCCGGAACGCAAAACGGCAGAAAATACGTGCTTCCCAGCGGGGTGCCGACGCTTCCGTCCGGCACGGAAAGGTGCTGCGGAACGCCGTCGACGCGCTCGGACGCGCCTCCCGCCGGGCGCCCGCCGCGGCCGACGGCGGCGTCCCGGCGTGCCGCACCCGTGCCGGGACACCCCCGGCGACAGCCACCGGCGCCGCCGTCCGAAGACTCCTCGCCCCGACCCTGCCCGAGGGCGCCCCGGTCGCGCCGTGAGCCGCCGCTCGAAGGGTGGCCGGCACGCACAGTCCCGTGATCCGCGCGGTCACTGGCTGTTGCTGATCCTCATACTCCCCCTCGCCTTCGGCGCCCTGCTCTTCGAGGGCTGGACCACCCACGAGGTCGACGCCGCGAAGACCCGGCGCGACTGCACCACGCCGGTGCCCAGGGCCGTGGACAAGGGCGGACCGGTGGTGCGCCTCGACGGCGGCAAGGTGAAGTCCGCCGGGATGCCCGCCCGTAATGTCGCGCTCACCTACGACGGCGGCCCCGACCCTGTATGGACGCCGCGCCTGCTCGACCTGCTGCGCAAGCACCATGCGAAGGCCACGTTCTTCCTCCAGGGCGCGCAGGCCGCCCAGCATCCGGACCTGGTACGGCGCATCAAGGCCGAGGGCCATGAGATCGGCTCGAACACCTACACCGGTGCGGTCATGGGCTCGGCCTCGGATTTCCGGGCCCGGCTGGAGCTGTCGCTGACGCAGTCGGCGCTGGCGGGCACCGCGGGCATCCACACCGACCTGCTGCGGCTGCCCCAGACCACCGCGGTGGACACCATGTGCGGCCCCGAGTGGAAGGCCGCCCAGCGGGCCGCCGCGGACGGCTACACCCTGGTGGCCGCCGACCGGTGGTTCCGTAAGCCGGCCCAGGGCGTGGTCCGCCAGTTCAGCCAGAACGACATCGCCTATCACGACACCGAGAAGCTGCTCAGCAACCCCAGGATCGACAAGTTCACCACCGTGACCTGGGGGGCGGGCATGCCCGCAGCCGACACCCCGGCCCCCGCCTGGGAGCAGTGGGTGGGCAAGGCCCTGGTCGGGATCAAGATCGCCGGGCATGCGTTCGTCGGCGGGATGACCTGGGTTCTCGGCATCGGCGGCGCCCTGGGGGTGCTGCGGCTGGCCTCGCTCCTCTTCTTCGCCCGCGCCCATGTCCGGCGGCTGTCGCGCATCCGGCCGGGTTCCCCCTGGCTGCGCGAGGTCGTCGAACCGGTGACGGTCCTGGTCCCCGCCTACAACGAGTCGGCCGGCATCGACTCCACCGTCCGTTCGCTGCTCGCCTCCACCCACCAGCAGCTCCAGATCATCGTGATCGACGACGGGTCGACGGACGACACGGCGGACATCGCCGCCCTGATCGACGACCCCCGCGTGGAGGTGATCCGCCAGCCCAACTCGGGCAAGGCCGCCGCCCTGAACACCGGTCTGGCCCACGCGCGCCACGCCATCGTGGTCATGGTCGACGCCGACACCGTCTTCGAGCCGGATGCCGTCCACCAGCTCGTCCAGCCCCTCGCCCACCCGGCCGTGGGCGCGGTCAGCGGTAACACCAAGGTCGGCAACCGCAACCGTCTGCTGGGCAGATGGCAGCACCTGGAGTACGTCTTCGGGTTCAACCTCGACCGGCGGATGTTCGAGGTCCTGGAGTGCATGCCGACGGTCCCCGGCGCCATCGGCGCCTTCCGCCGGGACGCGCTGATGGGCGTCGGCGGCGTCAGCGAGGACACCCTCGCCGAGGACACCGACCTCACCATGGCCCTGTGGCAGGCGGGCTGGCGGGTGGTCTACGAGGAGTCCGCCATCGCCTGGACCGAGGTGCCCACCTCGCTGCGGCAGCTGTGGCGGCAGCGGTACCGCTGGTGCTACGGCACCCTCCAGGCCATGTGGAAGCACCGGCGTGCCGTGATCGAGGTGGGCCCGGCCGGCCGCTTCGGACGCCGCGGCCTGAGCTACCTCACGGTCTTCCAGGTCGCCCTGCCGCTGCTCGCGCCGATCGTCGACGTCTTCGCCCTCTACGGGGCGCTCTTCCAGGGGCCGGTGCTGGCGGCCGGGGTGTGGGCCGGCTTCCTCGCCCTCCAGCTGGCCTGCGCCGGATACGCCCTGAAGCTCGACGGCGAGCCGGTGCGGGAACTGTGGGCGATGCCACTCCAGCTCTTCGTCTACCGGCAGCTGATGTACCTGGTGGTCATCCAGTCCGTGGTGGCCTTCCTGCTCGGCACCCGGCTGAAGTGGCAGCGCATGCACCGCTCCGGCACCGCCGCACAGCACATCGGCCAGGCGCCCGCGTACGAGAGCCTGCCGTCGGGATGACGGCCCCCTTCGCGCTCCACAGGTGTCCGCCCGGTTCAGGACCGGGCGGACACCCGGGCGGCACGGCCGGACGCCGCCCGGCGGCCGCCGCGTCCGCGACGCCGCTCCAGGAGCGCACATTCAGTGCATTCTGCCCTTTCGTTTGTGCATATCCCCACACACCGGTTGGCGAAGTGGACATGAGCATGCAGACTTCCGCGCATGACTGAATGGCTGGAGGGGCCGCTCGACGGGAACTGGCGCGGCGGCGAAGCGCAGGCGGAGTACATCGGCACCGGGCAGATCTGGCACCCGGCCGGCCACCCGCGGCAGGCACACCCGCCCCAGGCGCCCCCGTCCCAGGCACCCCCGGCATGGCCCTTGGACTACGACGCGTACGGCAGCGGGCACGACGCCGCCTACGGCACGGCGCACGACGCCACGTACGGCACGGCGCACGACGCCACGTACGGCACGGCGCACGACGCCACGTACGGCACGGCGCACGACGCCACGTACGGCACGGCGCACGATGCCACATACGGCACGGCGTACGACGCCGCATACGGCACCCCGTACGACGCCGCGTACGACAGCGTCCCTCAGGCGCCCGCCACGGCCCAGGCTCCGGTGCCCGCGGCGCCCCCGGCACCGCCACCCCGTTTACACAGCACCCCCGGCAACGGGCGGCCCCCGCTCCGTACCGGACCCGCGGGTCCGGGCGACGGCGACGGTCACACCGGTCGCGGCAGGCGTGCCGCGGGCCCGCGGCGCCGGATCGTCCGGGTGCTGATCGTTCTGGCCACCGTGCTGGGCCTCGGCTCCGCCGGCACCTACGTCTGGGCCGACACCGAGCTCAACCGCGACGTCGACCTCGCCAAGATCGCCGACCGCCCGTCGAAGGGCGGGGGCACCAACTATCTGATTGTGGGTTCCGACAGCCGGGTGGGCCTGTCCGACCGTGCCAGGAAGAACCTGCACACCGGTGGCTCGGCCGACGCGGGACGCCGTACCGACTCGATGATCCTGCTGCACACAGGTGAACACGGGACGACGATGGTCAGTCTTCCGCGTGACTCGTGGGTGACCGTGCCGTCGCACATCCGCCCCGAGACCGGCAAGCACTACCGCGCGTCGAAGAACAAGCTCAACGCGGCGTTCTCGTTCGGCGGTCCCGATCTGCTCGTCCGGACCATCGAGCACAACACCGGCGTGCACATCGACCACTACACGGAGATCGGCTTCGCGGGCTTCGTCGGCATCGTGAACGCGGTCGGCGGGGTGCCGATGTGCCTGGACCGGGACATCAAGGACGAGAAGTCGGGCGCCGACCTGAAGAAGGGCTGCCACACCCTCGACGGCCGTACGGCACTCGCCTTCGTCCGCCAGCGCCACCAGGAGGCCAAGGGCGACCTGGGCCGCAGCCAGAACCAGCAGAAGTTCCTGGCCGCGCTCGCCCACAAGGCCGCCACCCCGGGCGTCCTGTTCGACCCGGGCACGATGTACCCGACGATGAGCGCGGGCCTCGGCACCCTCATCGTGGACAAGGACACCGGCCTGCCGAACCTCACCTCGCTCTTCAAGGCGATGAAGGGCGTCACCGAGGGCGACGGCAAGCGGCTCAATGTGCCCGTGGCGAGCCTCGGCTTCCCGACCTCCAAGGGCAGCGCCGTGCTGTGGAACAAGCGCAAGGCGCAACAGCTCTTCGGCGAGCTGAGCAAGGACCGCCCGGTGACCGTCAAGGAGAAGAACTGACCGTCACGCCGCCCACCCGGCACGGCCCCGTCCCGGGTGGGCGTACGGGCGGCCGCCCGCGACCGGCCGGCCGATCCGGCTGAGGGAACAGCCCCTCGCCTAAAGGAACAGCCCCCAGGCCCCGTCCAGCGACCAGCTCTGCCAGCTCATGGCGAGCAGCGCGGTGACGGAGATCAGCGTCATCATCAGGTTCTGCCCCTGCTCCGCCCAGTCGTGGATCATCAGCACGAGGTAGACCAGGTTGAGCACCGCCCCGGCGACCAGGGCTATCGGCGTCAGGAAGCCCACGATCAGGCCGAGGCCGAGCGCGAGTTCCGCGTAGGCGACGACGTACGCCATCAGCCGGGGGCGGGGCTTCACCAGGCGGTCGAAGCCCCTGCGGACCACGGGCCACCGGTGGTCGGCGGCGATACCGGCCGCCCAGGTGATGCCGCCGCCCGCGAACCAGGACTTCTTGTCCTTGTGGCGCCAGCTCTCCAGCCACCACAGCCCGAGCCCGATCCGGAGGACGGCGAACCACTCGGCACCGCTGAGCCACACCGTCTGCATGCTGCCCCCTCGACTCCGCAAGCTGAACTGACGATGCGTCAGTTCAGCGGACGGCGGGCGATACCGCAAGGGGTGGAGTTGCCTGCCTCGCCTTGTCGTCGCACGGGCGAGCCCATAACCTCCGAACTGATGGGTCGTCAGATATCGGCCCGAGGGCGTGACTCAGCGGCAGGCAGTTGGGGGTACAGCGTGATCAGCAACCAGAGCGGCACGGCGGAGCTTCCCAGGGTCATCAGCGTGGACGACCACGTGATCGAGCCCGCGCACCTCTTCCGTACCTGGCTCCCGAAGAAGTACCAGGACAAGGGGCCGAAGCCCTTCACCGCCGGCATCGGCGAGCTGGCCTACGTCGGGGGGAAGTACCGGTTCACGACGGACCCCGAGGGCCAGATCACGGACTGGTGGGAGTACGAGGGACTGATCTTCCCGTACAAGCGCATCATCGCCGCCGTGGGCTTCTCCCGTGACGAGATGACCCTGGACGGCATCACCCGGGAGCAGATGCGGCGCGGCTGCTGGGACCCCAAGGCCCGGCTGGCCGACATGGACCTCAACCACGTGGAGGCGTCGCTCTGCTTCCCGACGTTCCCGCGCTTCTGCGGCCAGACCTTCGCCGAGGCCGAGGACAAGGAGGTCGGGCTGGCCTGCGTCCGGGCCTACAACGACTGGATGGTGGAGGAGTGGTGCGGGGACAGCGGCGGCCGGCTGATTCCGCTGTGCCTCATCCCGCTGTGGGACATCGACCTGGCGGTCGCCGAGATCCACCGCAACGCCGCCCGCGGGGTCCGTGCCGTGACCTTCAGCGAGATCCCGACCTACCTGGGGCTGCCGTCCATCCACTCCGGCTACTGGGACCCGTTCTTCGCCGCGTGCGAGGAGACCGGCACGGTCGTGAACATGCACATCGGCTCGTCGTCCCAGATGCCGGCGGCCTCACCGGACGCGCCGCCCGCCGTACAAGCCTCCCTGAGCTTCAACAACGCGATGGCCTCGATGATGGACTTCCTGTTCAGCGGCGTCCTCGTGAAGTTCCCCCGGCTGAAACTCGCCTACAGCGAGGGCCAGATGGGCTGGATTCCCTACGCCCTGGAGCGCGCCGACGACGTCTGGGAGGAGCACCGGGCGTGGGGCGGGGTGAAGGACCTGATCCCCGAACCGCCGTCGTCTTACTACTACCGGCAGATCTTCTGCTGCTTCTTCCGCGACCGGCACGGCGTCGAGTCGATCGAGACCGTGGGCGTCGACAACGCCACCTTCGAGACCGACTACCCGCACGTCGACTCGACCTGGCCGCACACCAAGGACGTGGCGGCCGAGCATGTGGCGGGCCTGTCCGACGAGGTGACGTACAAGATCCTGCGCGGCAACGCGATCCGGATGCTGGACCTCCCCTTCGACCGGGACTGACCTGCCCACCCCACACCGCTCCTGTCCGGCACCGTCCCTGTCACGGACCGACGCTGCCGGACAGCGTGCGGCGCGGCGCTACAACCAGCCCGCCGCCCGGGCAGCGGCGACCGCGGCGTCCTCCGCCGCCTCCGCCGCGGCGTTCAGCCCCTCGCTCCGGCCCCTCCCCTCCCGCCCGGCGGCCAGCCCCGCGGCCTGCGAGGCCTTGAGGGCGGCCTGGTACGCGGCCTCGCAGAGCTCCGTGGCGCCGTGGGAGCGCGCGATCTGGGCGGCGAGTACGGAAGCGGCGGCGGCGTTCCGGGCCTGCCGGGCGTCGGCCGCGGGGTCCGCCACCCCCTCGGCCAGCGCGGCGAGCGCACCGGCGGACAGCCGCACCGCGTTCACCGCCTTCGCCGCGTCCTCCGCCGGCACCGCGATCACCTCGCCCGGGTCCGCCGCCACCCCGGCGAAACGGCACGCGCCCCGGGTACGCCCGTCGGCACTGCGCGCACGCGCGGTGTGCCGGGCCCTGAGCGCCTCCCCGGCACCCGTCGCCACCGCCTCCCGGGCCGGAGCGGCAGGGGAGGGCGGTGCCCCCGGCACCACCTCTGCGTCGGACTCACTCATCGCCGTCTCCTTGTCTGTCAGAGCGACACTGCCGCGCGGACGGGTATCCCCCGCCGGCCGTGGGCACGGTGACGGTCAGAGCCGGGCGACGGGTGCCGCGCAGGGTGGCACGCCCGGCCTCAACAGACCAGAGCGGTGCCCGAATCCCACCGCCCGCACACACCGGCACGAGGGCCCCGGAGACACTGGCCGTACGGGGACGGCCGAGGGCCACGGTGCGACAGAAGCCGACGGAGAGACGACCGAATGAGCAACACCATGAGCGAGACGCTGACCACGCTCGGGCGCGGATACCTGCGGGACGCCCCCGGCTTACTGGGAAAGGCGGCACTCGCCACGCGCTACCTCAACCCGCGGCTGCGGCAACACCCCCGCCGCCGCGTAGTCCGCACCCGCTTCGGCGCCACCATGGCCGTCGACACCCAGGACCTGATCCAGCGCTATGTGTACATGTTCGGCCTCTGGGAGCCCCACATGACGCACTGGCTGCAACGCCGCCTCCGCCCCGGCGACACCTACGTCGACGTCGGCGCCAACGTCGGCTACTTCAGCCTGCTCGCCGCCCAACTCGTCGGAGAGCAGGGCCGGGTGGTCGCGATCGAGGCCTCACCGACGTATCACGCCCAGATCCGCCGCCACTCCGACCTCAACGGCCACACCAACATCCGCACCCTCCACACCGCCGTCGCCGACGCACAGCGGACAGTGACCCTCATCCTCGCCAGCTCACAGAACATGGGCGCGGCCAGCATCGTCCCGTACGACGGACCGGCGGAGGCCACCCACGAGGTCGAGGCCCATCCGCTGCCCGACCTGCTGGACGCGGACGAGACCGCCACGGCCCGCGTGATCAAGATCGACGTCGAAGGCGCGGAAGGCGCCGTCATCCGCGGCCTGGCCCCCCTCCTCGACAAGCTCCGCCCGGACGCGGAACTCACCGTCGAAGTCACCCCCGCCCGCATGGAAGCCCTGGGCGAATCGCCCGACGCCCTGCTCAAAACCATGCAGGAACACGGATTCCACCCCTACCGCCTCCCCAACAGCTACGCCCCGGCCAGCTATCCGGCGGCGCTGCACGGTTCTCCGGCGGCGCCGGTGCGGTGGCGTGGGCCGGTCGTCGAGGAAAGCGACCTGATCTTCTCCCGGACGGATGCGGAGCTGCTGCCCTGAGAGGTCATTCGCCGTAGGGGCGCCACCGGCCCGACTGGCGTACGGCCGCTCGTGCGCCCCACCACCAGGTCAGGAGGGCCAGGATCGCGAGCGCCCCCGCTGTGGTGGCCAGGACGTCACCCGACAGTGCGACGCCGGCGGCGGCCCTTTCCTGGGGGGCCGCGAGCCGGTCGGCGGTGATCACGCTCGTCGCGATCGCCGCCAGCAAGGGCACGAGCAGCGCCCATGCCGCCGTCGAGTAGTAGACCTTCCGCGTGCCGGTGAGCACGCTCAGTGGCGCGACCTTGCGGCTGAACCTCAGGAACTCGGCCAGGTTGGCGAGGGCGACGGCCAGGGCGACGATCAGCACTCCCGGCACACCGAAGAAGATGACCCACCTGCCGTGCGCGGCGGACTCCCGGGCCCCGACGAGCCATTCGGCGCCCGGCGCATCGGCACCCGCGGAAGCGACCGGGAGTGAGTCCCGCAGCCGCTGCTTGATCTCCGCCTGAGGCAGATCCATGCCCCCGGTGGCGACGAGGACCAGCTTCGCGGGGGCGGAAGAGGCCTGGCCGGGAAGGACGGGACCTTGCCGCACCTCGAACCGGTCCACCGCCGGACCGACCCAACGGAGCGCTTCCACCAGACGCTGGTCGGCCACCCGTGCGGAGACGGTCGCAGGCCGTGCCGAGCAGCGGAGCCGAAGAGTACGCAAGGTGTGGCAGGGGCCCTGGACACGGGCCGGGGCCGCAGCCGTTGGGTTCTTCGGCCGGTACACGGCGAAGCTCTCCACCCCGGCCGGAAGACGGCCGAGTACCTCTCCCACCCTCCTGAGGGGGAGCTGGTCGGAGAGGTTCACGAGCAGGATGCTGTGGCCGACCCGGCGCGCCGTGGCTTCCGCCGCTCGGGCGTTCGCCCCGAACTGTGCGTTCTTCAGCTGTACTTGCGAGACCAGTACCAGAGCGATGCCGACTCCGGCGACCACGCGGGCGGTCGCACCCGGGTGAGCGGCGGTGTACCGGCCGGATACCAGCGCCCCCGCGTCGCCCGTCCGCCGTGACCAACGGGCAAGCCGCGGCCCCAGCGCGGCGGCAGCGACCGCGACCGCGCAGGGGAAGGTCGCCATGACCGCGACCACGCCGGTGTTGTAGAGCCTCATTCTCAGATCGGCGTAGTGGGAAGGGTCCAGTTGTGCGGGCCCCCACACCGTGGCGAAGAGCAGAACGGGGCAGGCGAGCGCCGCCCAGTGAACCGCCCGGCCCCGGTGCGCGGCGAGGCGCGTCGACCGGGACGTCCGCCGGGTTGCCGGGCGGTGCACCAGGCACACCAGAAGGAGCATCCCGGCCCAGGCTGCGAGACCGCTGAGGACGATCGCGACCCACCACCGCCGGAGGTCTGCTGACGACAGCCAGTACGTGATCCACGGCAACCGGATGTCGCCGAGGGCTGTCACCGCGACGGCGGGCAGGGTGCCGAGCACGGCACCGGCTGTCACAGGGACCGCGGCTTCTCCGAGATGGAGGAGGGCGCGATGGCCCCGGCCACCGCCCAAGGCGCTGACAAGGGCCGTGCGTCTGTCCCGTCCGGCAGCGCCCGTGCGTACCGCGACGAAGGCGAGCGCGGCAGCGGGCAGCAGGATCAGATAGAGGGCTGTCAGGAACGTGCCACGGTCGGCGATGAACCGCACATCGCCGGTAGGCATGCCGCCGGCACCGAAGCCGACGACGGGGTAGGCACTCCTCCTGTCGAGTTGCCGGTCCGTGGGGTTCACGTAGGCGTAGCGCTCACCAGGGCCTGCCAGGCCGGTGTCACCGATGGTTCCGACGACCTCGCCGTACCGGTGCACGGCACCTTCCGACCGCAGGAGACGCGTCAGTTCCGGGGAGAGCACCGCCTCGCCCGGGGCAGGCCAGCGGTCGACGCCTGGCGGCGGTGCCGTGCGGGAGGACAGCGGACGCACGTAGACCAGGCTGAACTGCCGTCCCCCGGCCTCGTCGAAATCCGCCTTGGCCAGCGCCGTCACCGGGCGGGCGGGAAAGGCATCCTGGAACTGCAGACCGCGGGCGGCGGTCCGCTGCCCGATCCCGTCGTACACGGCGTACGTCGCGGCCACCGCTGTCAGCCCAAGGGCCAGAACGGCGGTGGCCAGTAGCAGTGCGACCGCCCGGACCTGGCTGCCACCGGCCCGCCGCCCCGCTGCACGGCCGATCCGCAGCAGCTGCCACGACAGCGCATCGCGTCTCACGAGCGGTCCCCGGCCCGCCGCCGCACCAGCGCCGCCCCTGTGAGTTCCAGGCAACGGTCGGCCCGGTCGGCCACCTCGGCGTCGTGAGTGACCACGACCAGCGCGCAGCCCCAGCGCCGGGGAACGTCGAACAGCAGCTCACTGACGCTGTCCCGCGTAGCGCGGTCCAGCGCTCCCGTCGGCTCGTCCGCGAGCAGGAGGGCCGGCTCATTGACCAAGGCCCGTGCGACAGCAGTGCGTTGCCGCTCACCGCCCGACAGACGGTCCGTCGGTGCCCCGTCACACGGCACCCCCAGATCACGGAGGAGGCCCTCCGCGCGCTCGTAGGCCCGGGCACTCGGGGTCCCGCCCAACAGCGCCGCCAGCGCTACGTTCTCCACCGGGGTCAGCTCGGGCAACAACTCACCGAACTGGAAGACCACACCCATGTACCGGCTGCGATGGCGCTCCAGTGCGCGCTGCCGCATCCGTACGACATCCTGGCCGGCCACGTCGACGCGCCCCTGCGCGGGTCGGATCAGCCCCAGCACACAGCCGAGCAAGGTGCTCTTGCCGCTGCCGCTCGGTCCCACCACCGCAGCGGACTCTCCGGCACGGACCTGGAGGTCCACACCGTCCAGCAGCATGCGGTCCGCGACTGCGTAGCGCAGTCCGCTGACCGTCAACACCGGTTCGCCCGCGCCCGTTCCACCCTTGCCCCGACCCACTGGTCCCTCTCCCGGGACCCACCGGTCCCACTCCCGCCCACCCCTCACACCGCAGGACGTCCGGCAACCGGACGCTCCTGCGCAGCTCGGTCACCACTGCCGATACCGCTGTGGACGACGCTGCCGGGGGATGTGGCGCGGCAGCGCTCCGTGTGGGCCGTCGTGCCCAGCTTGTGGATCTCTACCGCGCCCCGGATGCCGGGACAAGCGGGATGGGGGGAACAGTGACCGAATCCGGTGCACGTCGGAGAAGTGGTCACTCTCCACAGGCCCGGAAATACGGGGCACTTCCCCTGCCGCGGGAAGAAAGCGGAGTGACGCGTTATTGGCCGTTTTCGGACAGCTCGCTCGGTGGCGATCGCAGGCGTCCGGACGGTGCGACCGCCCCGGTGCGTGCGGCACCCCTCACCCCACACCCCCACCCGGATAACGCCACTCCCACCCCGCCAGCTGCCGGGCCCTGGCCTCCACTACGGCCATGCGGGCGGCGCGTTCGGTGGTGTCGGTGTGGGAGGGGTGGCTGGTGGCCTGGCCGGGCCACTTGCGGTAGTGGAGGCCTACCTCGGAGGAGAACCAGCCGCGGCTCGTGGCGTTGAGGGCGAGCAGCAGGCCGGTGTCCTCCGAGGCCGGGAGGGCCATCCAGCCGCCGAGGGCGAGGACCAGGTCGCGGCGCATGAAGAGGGTGGCCGGGTGGACCTGGGCGCGGAAATCGTTCGCCTTCCAGAAGTCGAGCACGGCGCCCCGCTCGATCGGGCCCGGTGCCGGGTCGCCGGGAAAGCCGGTGGTGGAGCCGTCGGGCAGCAGGTCGAGGGCGCGTGAGGCCGCCCAGCCGAGGCTGCTGTCGCCTTCGAGGGCGGCCAGGTCGCGGGCCAGTGTCCCGGGGGGCAACTGGTCGTCGGCGTCCAGGACCTTGAGGTACTCGCCCTGCGCGTGCGCGAGGGCGATGGTGCGGGCGACGCCGGGGCCGCCGGGCCGTCCCTGCCGGAACGTCACCCGCGGGTCATCGGGGACGCAGGGGGCGACGTCCCCGGTCGTGCCGTCTTCCTGGATCACCCAGTGCCACTCCCACCCGTCGGGGAGTTCCTGGCGGCGGAGCGACGCGTAGGCCTCCGAAAGGAAGGGGGCCGAGGGGGCGTGGACGGCGGTGACGATGATGATGCGCCGGCGCACGGCACTCACACCTTTCCAGCGAGTGGTGAACAGCATTCCGTGCGGCCGCCGGGCGGGAGTTCCAGCGTGCCTCCTGGGCTCCGGCTCACCTGCGCGGATGGCCTCACCCTACGGCCCCTGGGAGATGCCGACGCGGGGAGAATGCGGAACCGGCGCCGCGACGCCGTGCACGAGCGGGACCGGGAAGTGCGGGATGCCCGCGGCGCGGAATCCCTTCCAGGAAAACCGGACCTGTTGCAGGGTTTCTCCCTTTGTGAAGACCACGAAGGCAGTGAAGTCGGCGAAGAGCGCGAAGCGGCCGAAGAGCGTGAAGTCGGCGGAGCCGCGAAGTCTGCGGAGCCCGTGAAGTCGGCGGGGATAGACGGCCGTTCCGGGCCGCCGGGCAAGAGGGGGAGCCCATTCCCTATTCCGGCGCGGGGCATGAAAGCGCCCGATCGCTGGCGACGGGGGATGCACCAGCGATCGGGCTATGGCCAACAGTAGCAAGCCTGCCCGCTCAATGGGAGCCAACTGCTGAATTCAAACGCGGAGTTGTGGCTGGAGTCACGTGGCGCAGGTCCGGCGACGGGGAAAAACGGGGAGTTCGGGGCGCCTTGAAGACGGCCGGGGGCTTCCCGTCCGGCGGCGCTCCCGACCCCGTCGTGCGGCGGAGTCGCCGTGCGGTTACTCAGCGCACGGCGGCTCGTACGGGAGAAGGGGCAGATACTCGCGCCATTTCTCCCGGGTCAGAACGCCGCGGGTGGTCGAGCAAATACGGCGAATGGCCTTGTCGGTGTCCAGGTTCCACAGCCGGACGGTACCGGCGCCGCTCGACACCCCGAGCAGATGGCTTCGGGGGCTGAACGAGAGGAAATTGCCCGTCTTGGCGTTGGGGCTCGTCGACTGCCCGATGGGAGCGGCCCTGGAAGGGCTCACATGCCAGAACCGCACCGTGTTGTCGTTGCCGCCGCTCGCCAGCGTGTGCCCGTCTTCGCTGAAGGTCAGCGACACGACCGCTTCGGTGTGGCCCGTGAGCGGGGAGCCCCGCAGGGTCGCCTTACGGGGATCGGTGGTGTTCCAGAGCCGTACGGTGTCGTCGTCGCTGCCGCTGGCCAGTGTGTGGCCGTCGGGGCTGTAGGTGAGCGAGTTGACGGGACCCAGGTGGCCCCGGAGGGGCTTGCCGCGCGGTGTGGTGTGACGCGGGTCGGTGGTGTCCCAGAGCTGCACCGTGGCGTCCGCGCTGCCGCTGGCGAGGGTGCGCCCGTCCGGGCTGAAGGCGAGCGTGTTGACGTAGCCTTTGTGGCGGGTGAGCGGTGCGCCGAGCGGACGGGCGCGGGACGGGTCGCCGACGTTCCACAGCTGGATGGTGTGGTCTTCGTAGGCGCTCGCCAGCGTGCGGCCGTCAGGGCTGATGGCCAGCGCGTCGGGGCCCGCGAAGCGTGTCCGCAGCCTCAGCGGCTTCCCGTAGGAGACCGGACGGGCCGGATCGGAGACGTTCCACAGCTCCACCGTCTGGCTTCCCATCAGCACGGCGAGGGTGCGCCCGTCGGGGAAGAACGCCAGCGAGCGCAGGTCGCCCTTCCCGGGGGTGAACGGTTTGCCCAGCTGGACGGGCCGCTTGAAGTCCCGTACGTTCCACAGCCGCACGCGTCTGTCGCCGGAGGCCGTGGCGAGCACCCGGCCGTCCGGGCGGAAGGCGCCGACCTGGCCGACCATGTTCGACGTCGGGATCGACCACAGCCGGACCTTGCTGTCGCCGCTGCCCGTGGCGAGGGTCCGCCCGTCGGGGCTGAAGCCCACCGCGAACATGTCACCGCTGCTGCCCGCGAGGGGCTCGCCGACCTGCGACGGGTACGCCGGATCGCTGACGTTCCACAGGCTCGCCGTGCTGTCCGCGCTGCCGGCGGCGAGCATGTTGCCGTCGGGGCTGAACGCGACCGACCACAGCGGGCCGGTGTGTCCGGTGAGGGGCGCGCCGATCGGTGCCGCGTGACGCGGGGAGTCCACGCTCCAGAGCCGGATGGTGTTGTCGTCGCCGCCGCTGGCGAGGGTGTCGCCGTCCGGGCTGAAGGCCACCGAGTGCACGGTGTCCGAGTGGCCGGTCAGCACGGCGCCGGCCTTCGGACGGCCCCGCCCGGCCACCTCCCACAGCCTGATCCTGCCGTCGTTGCCCCCGGCGGCCAGTGTCCGTCCATCGGGGGCGAACGCCACGGAACGCACCGGGGCGGTGGCGCCGGTCAGGGTGGCGCGTGACGTCGGCCGGCGCGGGTCGGTGAGGTCCCACAGGCGCACGGTGTGATCCTCGTCGGCGGTGGCCAGCGTCCGGCCGTCCGGGCTGAAGGCGAGCAGGAAGACCGTGCCGTTGTGGGCGGCCAGCGGTGCCCCGATCGGGTGCGGGCGGCGGGGGTCGCGCACGTCCCACAGCCGGATCGTCCCGTCGTCCCCAGTGGTGGCGAGGGTGTCGCCGTCCGGACTGAAGACGGCGGTGCTCACCCAACTCGTGTGACCGGTCAGCGCTTTGCCCAGGGGCTCGGGACGCGTCGGGTCCGCCACGTCCCACAGGCGCACGGTCCGGTCGTAGCTGGCGGTGGCCAGGAGACGCCCGTCCGGGCTGAACGAGGTGAGGTAGACGGCGCCGGTGTGGCCCAGCAGCGGGGTGGCCAGCGGCTCGTTCATCATCGAGATCAGCCGGTTGTTGGTGCCCTCGTCGTCGGGCCGCAGGCCATGGGCCACCAGGTCGAGTTGCGCCGACAGGGACGGGTCCGTGTACTGGGCGCGGTCGGCCTGGGCGAGGACCTGCGCGAACACGGTGTCGTCCCGCTGCTGCCAGGCCTCCACCGCGGAGCCGACGGCCAGCAGCGCCATGACGACCAGCGCGGCCACCGCGCCCCGGCTGAGCAGTACGGTGCGCCGCCGCAGCCGGACCGAGGCGGCCAGGAACTCCACCGCGCTGCGGGTCAGGAAGGTGTCGTCGGAGGAGTCCGCCCAGCTGCGGGCCTGCTCCAGACGGGACCCCCGGTAGAGCAGGGACGCGTCACGGTCCGAGCTCTCCCAGGCCCGGCCGTCCTCCTCCAGGCGCTGGCGCAGCAGATTGCCGTTCCGGT
This sequence comes from Streptomyces sp. NPDC048612, assembly GCF_043199295.1. Taxonomy (NCBI): domain Bacteria; kingdom Bacillati; phylum Actinomycetota; class Actinomycetes; order Kitasatosporales; family Streptomycetaceae; genus Streptomyces; species Streptomyces sp. NPDC048612. The sequence continues at coordinate 311,002 of NZ_JBICVV010000002.1, read as the reverse complement.
CCTCGTCGATCCAGTCGCGCAGCCGCGGCCAGGCGTGCAGCAGCGCCTCATGGGTGATCTCCACCGCCTCCGAGTCGAGCGTCACCAGCCGGGCGTGCACCAGCGCTTCGAGCGATTCCTCCGTTTTGCCCGGGTCCGTTGACTCGTCGGCCAGTTGGTTCCGCTTGCCCCGCCGACGGGTGGCCTGGGTGTCCTCGCCGAGCCGGACCAGCCGGAGGAGGAGCAGCCGCGCGGCGGTGCGTGCCGTCGGGTCGAGACCGGACCAGGCCCGCTCGGCGGTCGCCGCCACCGCGCCCTGGATGCCGCCCGTCGCGCGGTAGCCGGACAGCGTCAGCCGGCCCGCCTTCCGCCGCTGCCAGGTGGCGAGCAGCGCGTGGGAGAGGAGCGGCAGCATGCCCGCGTCGTGCGCCCCGCTGGAGCCGTCGGCGCTCACCTCCCGGACGATCAGCTCCGCCAGCCCCGGTTCGAGTTCCAGGCCCACCGCCTTGGCCGGGCCGGTCACCGCTTCCCGCAACTCGGCGGTGGTCAGCGGACCGAGCACCATGTGCCGGTGCTGGAGCGCGTCGGCCAGCTCGGGATGCCCCAGACACTGCTCGTAGAAGTCGGCCCGTATGCCGAGGACGACGAGCACGGGGGCCGGGTCACCCGGAGAGGGGGGTCCCCCCTTTTCGAGCGGGGCCGAGGACGTGGGGGAGGGCGTGCACACGGCGTGCAGGAGCTGGATGAAGGTGCGCCGGGCCGCCTCGTCCGGGCAGAGCGTGAACGCCTCCTCGAACTGGTCCACGATCACGACCGGCCGGGCGGCGGCGGGCGCCTGCCCCGCCCACGCCGCGGCGGCCTCTCGCACCGCGTGCGCGAAGTCCGGAGTGCCGGGTTCCGGCGCCGACGGTCCGGCGGACAGGACCGGGGCGAACTCGGGAATCCGCCCGGCCAGTTCCGCGAGCGGATCGCCGCCCGGCACCAGTTGCAGCACCTCCCGCTCCGGGCCGCTCCCGTCGTCCGGGGCGCCGCTGCGCAACGCGGGCACCAGACCGGCGTTCAGCAGCGACGACTTCCCCGCCCCCGAGGCGCCCACCAGCATCACCAGGCCCCCCGTCCGCTCCGCCGCGCGCAGCTGGGCGACCAGGGCCTCCGTGCTCCGCTCCCGCCCGAAGAACCACCCGGCGTCCTGCTGCCGGTACGAGGCCAGCCCGCGGTACGGACACACTCCGGCGGCGGACGGAGCCTCGGCCGGGGCGCGCTCCTCTTTCGGTGCGGACGCCGCGGCGCGGTCGCCGACCGGGTCCGCGACCGCGCGCTCCCACAGCCGCTGCCACTGGGCCGGGTCGTAGAGACCGGGGGACACCGGCGTCGGCCGCTGCCGCCGCGCCTGCGGAATCAGGACGTGCAGCACCGCCGCGAGCGCGGCGAACTGCGCGGGTACGTTCTTGGCCCGCCGCCAGTCGCTGATGCGCTGCACGGACACCCGCACGGGCCGCCCTCGTTCGTCGACCCGCTGCAGCCGGACGACCGCCTCGGCCACCTTCTTCAGCGGAGGGTTGCCCGCCTCCTTGTACAGCAGCGCGAGACGCTCCGCGAAGGCTGTACGTGCCCCTGAGTCGGCACTCAAGGCTTCCACCCCCTACGTCCCCCGCACTTGGACATCCGGACCGGAAAACTCACCTTAGCTGTCTGACCTGTGGTTAAACGGTCGCTCCGATACCGGAACCTCCCCGCAGGAAGCCACAACTGGCAGGATCTCGAACCAGCGGCGCAGCAACCGGGCTTACCCGGACAGCCCGCCGGCTCAGCACTCGGAGACCACTTCAGACGCACGTTCGCGGTCACCTTCCGCCCGAGTCAAGAGCCGGTGACGACGTCCCGGACCGCGAGCACCAGGGACCGCACCACCGGTCCCCTCCGGAAACGCTGCCACGCCGACCACGGTTCCGGCCCTTCCCGGAGATCCGCGCCGGTACGGGGGGTGCGGATCGACACCGCCCGCGCCGTTCGGCACCGGTCCCCACGAGGGGAGGGACCGGTGACGAACGGCGCGGTGTGACGTCCGGCGTACGGCTCCGTACTTCAACGCGACCCGGCCGGACCGCCCGACGGGACCGACGGCCGCTCCCATGAACGGGAGCCCCGGAGCCCGCCCCACCGAGACCACCGGCCCCATGGGGGCCTTTTGTGTCCCGGATCACAACGGATGCGAAGCCCGCCGGGCGGAAAACTCGCCGAAGAGGCGCCAGGAGACGGGCCTTTGGCGATGGGGACTCCGAAGATGCGCATCCACGATCCGAGCCCGGCCGCTCCCGTGATGCCCCGGAAACACCTCAGGCCCGGTCTTCCTTGACGGAAAACCGGGCCTGAGCCGTTGTTTCTTCAGTCGGGGTGGCGGGATTTGAACCCACGACCTCTTCGTCCCGAACGAAGCGCGCTGCCAAGCTGCGCTACACCCCGAAGCAACGAGCTCTACTTTAGCGGACTGATCCCCGTAGGTGAAATCCGGTTCTTGTGGAGCGGGGGAGAGGGCCTGACCTGGTCGGCTCCGATGGTGATCAAAGGGAGCAGGAAGGCGGCGAGCGCGAGGGTGAGAGCGGTGGTGGCGGTGGGCGGCGGGGCCCCCGCCGTGGTGGGGAAGGCGAGGGCGAACGCGAGGGAGAGGAGGGGGCAGGCCGCCCACTGCCAGGCGTAGGGCAGGCGGAAGCGGCGGGGAGGGGTGAGCAGCAGCCAGTCGGCGAGGGCGGCGAGCGGGGTGAGGGTGGTGAGGAGGAGGGCGGAGAGGGCCTCGGCAGTAGTGGCGGCGCCGGTCCGCGGCAGGGTGAAGGCGGTCGCGTCGGCAGCGGGGAGGCCGTAGTGGCTCAGGGCCGGGAGGGCGAGGGAGGGGAGGACGGCGCCGGTGAGGCGGGGGCTCACGGGGCGGCGGCCGGTCCAGGCGCGGTGCGCGGAGCAGGCGGCGACCAGCGCCAGGGCGAGGTTGGCCTGCACGGTGAAGCGGGTGAGCAGCTGGGCCGGGGCGGGCGAGCCGAGGGCGGCGAGGAGCAGGCCGGTCAGTGCGGCCGCGGCGACGAGGGCGCGGAAGGCGGCAGCCAGTGGGCGGCGGATCGTGGGGGCGACGGCGGCGGCCGGGGTGCGGGCGGCGGCCGCGGCCGGGTCGGTGGCGTGGCGCGTGGACTGCGAGGTCCGGGTCGGATCGGACATTCCTCCACGTTAGGGGGATGATCGCCGGGGCGGGGAGACCTGATCCGGCAAAACCGCGGGTCGTCCACCAGGCCCACGTCCGAGGCCCACACGTGGGGCCCGGCGGCTCGGCTCTCAGGAACCCGAGCCGCCGGGGCGCGGCCTCAGTCCCGCGCCGTCAGGGTCAGCAGCGTCGCCTCCGGGGGGCAGGCGAAGCGGACCGGGGTGTAGCGGTTGGTGCCGCAGCCCGCGGAGACATGGAGGTAGGAGGTGCGTCCGTCGGCGGTGTGGGTGGACAGGCCCTTCACCCGCTCGGTGTCGATGTCGCAGTTGGTGACGAGCGCCCCGTAGAAGGGGATGCAGAGCTGGCCGCCATGGGTGTGCCCGGCCAGGATCAGGGGGTACCCGTCGGCGGTGAAGGCGTCCAGCGAGCGCAGGTAGGGGGCGTGGACGACGGCCAGCGAGAGGTCGGCGCCGGATTCCGGGCCGCCGGCCACCTCGGCGTACCGGTCCCGCTTGATGTGCGGGTCGTCCAGGCCGGTCAGGGCGATCTCCAGGCCCTCCAGCTTCAGGCGGCCGCGGGAGTTGGACAGACCGACCCAGCCGGCCGCGTCGAACGCGTCGCGCAGCTCTTCCCACGGGTTGTGGACGACGCCCACGGCGGGGGCGTTGCCGTTGAGGCCGTGCCGGCCCTGGGCCCGCTCGATCAGATAGCGGGCGGGGTTGCGCAGCTTCGGGCCGTAGTAGTCGTTGGAGCCGAAGACGTACGCGCCGGGGAACTCCATCAGCGGGCCGAGCGCGTCCAGGGTCTCGGGGACGCCCTCGGTGTCGGAGAGGTTGTCGCCGGTGTTGATGACGAAGTCGGGGCGCAGCCCGGCGAGCGACTGCAGCCAGCGCTGCTTCTTGCGCTGTCCGCTGACCATGTGGATGTCGGAGACCTGCAGGACGCGCAACGGCCGCATACCGCGGGGCAGTACGGGCACGGTGACGCGCCGGAGGCGGAAGGAGCGGACTTCGAAGCCGGCGGCGTAGGCCAGGCCGGCCGCGCCGACTGCGGTCAGGGTCAGGGGTACTCCGTATCGCGCGCGCATGGGTCCCATCGTCGCAGAGAGCGGGGGGTGGATGCAGCGCACGAGCGGCCCGTCGGGGGGCCGGGTGTGGCGGGGCGGGAGGAAAAGGCGCGCCGGTTGTCGGCGGGTGGGGGCATACTCAACGTCATGACCACGCTCAAGTCCAAGCTCAAGGACGACCTCACCGTCGCGATCAAGGCGCGCGACGAGCTGCGCTCCTCCACCCTCCGTCTCACGCTGACCGCGATCCAGAAGGAGGAGGTCGCGGGCACCGAGTCGCGTGAGCTGTCCGACGGCGAGGTCGAGAAGATCATCGCGCGGGAGGCGAAGAAGCGCCGGGAGGCCGCGGACGCCTTCGAGAAGGGCGGCCGCGCGGAGTCGGCCGAGCGCGAGCGCGCCGAGGGCGAGCTGCTCGCCGAGTACCTGCCCAAGCCGCTGACCGACGACGAGCTGGAGCAGCTGGTCGCGGCGGCCGTGGCGGAGGCCAAGGGTGCCGGGGCCGAGGGGCCGCGGGCGATGGGCGCCGTCATGAAGATCGTCAACCCTCAGGTGGCGGGCCGCGCCGACGGCGGCCGGGTGGCCGCCGCGGTGAAGAAGCTGCTGGCCGGCTGAGCGGCCGGTCCGCGTTCTCGAAGGACGGCTGAGGGGCGCCCCCGTGGTGGGGGCGCCCCTCAGCCGTTGTCGTGAGCCGTTGCCGTACGGGCCAACCGGTCGGCCGTCAGCCGCCGTTGCCGCCGCCCAGGATGTCGGGGAAGCCCGGAATGTGCCAGCCGCCGCCCGGCTTGTTGGCGCCGCCGTGACCCCGGCCGGGCTTGTGCTTGCCGCGGCCCTTGTCGTCCTCCTGGTGCCGGTCCTTGACCGGGTCGTCGATCGGGACGGTGGGCAGCTGGGGCGCGGGCCGGCCGTCGAGCGCGCCGGTCATCGCGTCGCGCCAGATGGGGCCGGGGGTGTCGGCGCCGTAGACCTTGTCGTGCGCGACCCCGCCGATGCTGATGTCGTACATCTTGCGCTTGTGCATCGGGTCGCCGACCCAGACCGCACCGGCCGCGTTCGGGGTGTAGCCGACGAACCAGGCGGCGTAGCGGCTGTCGCTGGTACCGGTCTTGCCGGCGCTGTCCCGGCCCTGGAGGCCGGCCTCCTTGCCGGTGCCGTCCTCGACGACGCCCTTGAGGAGGGTGTTGATCGTGTCGGCGGTCCTCTTGGACATCGCGCTGCGGCAGCTGGTCTGCGGGACCTTCAGCGCCCGGCCGCGCGCGTCGGTGATCGACTCGATGGCGACGGGGGAGCAGTACTCGCCGCCGTTGGCGAAGGCGGCGTAACCGGAGGCCATGGTCAGCGGCGACATCTCCTGCACGCCCAGCGTCATCGACGGGACCTCCTGCAGGGGCTTGCCGTCCGCCCGCTCGATGCCCATCTTCTCGGCCATCTTCACCGCGGGGCAGATACCCATGTCGCTGATCAGCTGCACGAAGTAGGTGTTGACCGACTTCGCGGTCGCCTCCTTCATGGCGTACGGGCCGACCTCTTCCTTGTTCTCGTTCTGCGTCGTGTCGGTGCCCTGCCACTCGCCGTCGCAGGTCTGGACCGGGCTCGGGTACGGCATCCGGTACGGCGAGGGGTACTCCTGCTCCGGATTCGTCCCCTGTTCCAGCGCGGCCGCCGCGATCACCGGCTTGAAGGTCGACCCGGGCTGGTAGCCGGCGCCGCCGCCCATGTCGTGGTCGACCGAGAGGTTGATCACGGTCTGGTTCTCGCCGAAGCCGTACGGGCGCGACTGCCCCATGCCGAGGATCTTGCCGGTGCCCGGCTCGACGAGGGTGGCGGCACCGGCGACCGGGTCGTCGTCGTAGACGTGGTCGCTCAGCGAGGCCTGGACCGACTTCTGCGACTGCGGGTCGAGGGTGGTGCGGATGGTCATGCCGCCCTCGTTCCAGCGCTGCAGGCGGACCTTCCGGTTCTTGCCGAAGTTCTTGCTGGTGAGGAAGACCTTGCGGATGTAGTCGCAGAAGAAGCCGGCGCCGTCGGCGGCGGTGATGCAGCCGTTCTTGGGACGGCTGATCGCCAGCTTGACCGGCTTCTTGGCGGCCGCGTCGGCCTGCGCCTGGCTGACGTCCTTCAGGTCGGCCATCCGCTGCAGCACGGTGTTGCGCCGCTTGGTGGCCTCCTGCGGGGCGCTGACCGGGTCGTAGCGGGTGGGCGACTGGACGATGCCGGCCAGCAGCGCCGACTCCTCCAGGTTGAGGTCCTTGGCGTGCTTGCTGAAGTAGCGCTGGGCGGCCGCCTCGACGCCGTAGGCCTGCTGCCCGAAGAACGTGATGTTCAGGTAGTTCTGCAGGATCTTCCGCTTGCCGAGTTCCTTCTCGACCTGGATCGCGTACTTCAGCTCCTTGACCTTGCGGCCGAGGGTCTGCTGGGTGGCCTGCGCGACCTTGTCCGGATTGTCGCCGGCCTCCTCGACGAAGACGTTCTTCACGTACTGCTGGGTCAGCGTCGAGGCGCCCTCGGAGACACCGCCCGACTGGGCGTTCTTGTTGACCGCCCGCAGGATGCCCTTCACGTCGACGGCGCCGTGCTCGTAGAAGCGCGCGTCCTCGATCGCGACGATCGCCTTCCGGACGTACGGCGACATCTCGTCGAGGCCGACGACCGTACGGTCCCGGGAGTAGACCTTGGCGATCTCGCCGCCCTTCGCGTCCAGAATCCTGGTCCGCTGGCTGAGCGGCGGCGTCTTGAGGTTCGCCGGGATCTCGTCGAAGCCCTCGACCGACCCCTTGGCGGTCAGGCCGAGCGCCCCGGCCGCCGGGAGCGCAAGACCGGCGAGGACCGCTCCGGCCAGAACGCTGACACCGAGGAACTTGGCGGCCTGCTGCGTCTTGGACAGACCTCCGCCATCGCGCTTCTTAGGCATGAGAGCAGCCTACGTTCTCAATCCGCCGGACAGGGGCGCACGTGTTCGTTTAGCCTGTCCTCAGCTGCCACAGCCGAACGGTTACGCATCGGTTCGTCAAGCCCCACTTCCCGCGGGACGCGCCCCCACGTGCCCGCAGGTGCCGAGGAAAACCCCGTGTCAGGGCGGTGAACTGTCCCGCCTTGTACGCAAAGTGACGTATGCCGCACGGTCACTCCGTTGGGTGATCTGCCGCATACGCATAGTCCGTTCGGGCCATCCAAGATTGGGCCCGAAGGGGGTGTTGCGCCCTGCCTGCCTTCCGTAACGTCCTCAACTGGCAACGGTGAATATGCCGCTTGCCGCCGTGGGGGAGCCTCGATTCGGGAGAGGACGGCGCCAGCATGGGCTGGGTAACCGACTGGAGTACGCAGGCAGCGTGCCGCACGACCGATCCGGATGAGCTGTTCGTTCAAGGGGCGGCGCAGAACCGCGCCAAGGCGGTGTGCACCGGATGTCCGGTGCGCACGGAGTGCCTGGCCGATGCCCTGGACAACCGGGTGGAGTTCGGCGTGTGGGGCGGGATGACCGAACGCGAGCGGAGGGCGCTGCTGCGTCGCCGCCCGACCGTGACGTCATGGCGCCGGCTGCTGGAGACAGCGCGTACGGAATATGAGCGCAGCACGGGCATCCTGCCGGTGGACTGTGACGACGAAGCCTTCGACGCGTTGGCCGCGGTGGGATAGCCGCGGGCACGGCCGGAGAAGTCGGCCGAGAAGGTTCGGTTGATGGCGCGGTCTGATCGGCCACCTGGGCGCCCTGGGCGTCAGTGGTCGTGAGCTGCACCGGAGTTGGAGGCATGGATGGGGGTGGGCGCGCTGATCCGGCGCGCCCGGTGAAGACGTGATACGGCGCCCGGGGTGTGTGGTGCAGGGCGCTTCGTCGGTGGGCGGGTGGCTGAACCGGCCGTGCGTACGGCCCAGTCGGCTCAGTCGTCGGTGTCTGTGGGGTTCAGCGCCAGACGGTCGCCGATGGCACGCAGCCCCGCGAGGTCATGGACATCGCCGGGCAGCGCGGCGACCTCGGTCACCGGAACCTCGGGGTGCAGCGCGGTGAAGCGGTCCCGTGTGCGCCGTTCGCGCGCGAGGACCTGCATGCGTTCGGCGTGCAGTCGTAGCAGTCCGGCGGCCAGTTGAGCCGCTGAGGCCGGGGTGGATGTCGCGGGCTCCGCCGCGGCGGGGGAGAGGCCGTCGGCGGTACGTGATCCAGCCTTCCCGCCGTCGAGATCCACAATGCCGTCGGCGGCAAGATTATTTTCCGCCCGGTCGGGGGCGGGGCCGGCCACGGTGTCCGGGCTCGCGCCGGCCTCCGCTTCGGTGTCCTCGGGGGCGTCCGCGTGGGTGTCCTCCGCCATGCGGTCCGTGAGGGCCTCCGCCGCGGCCAGGGCGCGCTCGGCGCTCAGTTGGGCGGCGCCGCTGCCGTGCACGCGGTTCAGCACCAGGCCGGCCAGCGGCATCTGCTCGGCCGCCAGCCGCTCGACGAAGTACGCCGCCTCGCGCAGCGCGTCCCGCTCCGGCGCGGCCACCACGAGAAACGCCGTGCCGGGCGCCTGCAGCAGGCGGTAGGTGGCGTCTGCGCGGGTGCGGAAGCCGCCGAACATGGTGTCCATCGCGGCCACGAACGTCTGCACATCGCGCAGCAGTTGACCGCCCATGAGCTTGCTGAGGGTGCCGGTCATCATCGACATGCCGACGTTGAGGAACTTCATCCCGGCCCGGCCGCCGACCTTCGCCGGCGCCATCAGCACCCGGATGAACTTGCCGTCCAGGAAGGAACCCAGGCGCTTGGGCGCGTCCAGGAAGTCCAGCGCGGAGCGGCTCGGCGGGGTGTCGACGATGATCAGGTCCCACTCGTCGTTCGCCCGGAGCTGGCCCAGCTTCTCCATGGCCATGTACTCCTGCGTGCCCGCGAATCCGGCCGACAGGGACTGGTAGAAGGGGTTCTCCAGGATCGCGCGGGCCCGCTCGGCGTCCGCATGGCCCTCGACGATCTCGTCGAAGGTGCGCTTCATGTCCAGCATCATCGCGTGGAGTTCGCCGCCCGCGGTCCCCTCGACGCCCTTGACCTGGCGCGGGACGTTGTCGAGTTCCGAGATGCCCATGGACTGCGCCAGCCGCCGGGCCGGGTCGATGGTGAGGACGACGACCTTGCGGCCGCGCTCGGCCGCGCGCACGCCCAGCGCCGCGGCGGTCGTGGTCTTGCCGACGCCCCCCGAACCGCAGCACACCACGATGCGGGTGGCCGGGTCGTCGAGCAGCGAGTCGACCTCGAGCCGTGGGGCCGAGGCGTCCAGCGTCGTGGTGTCCGAGGTCATATGGGCCCCTGTTTCCGCAGGTCTCTCGCCAGACGGTAGAGCCCGGCGAGGTCCACTCCCTCGGGGAGCAGCTCCAACTCGTAGGTGGGCAGGCCGAGGGCGGTCAGCTCGGCGTGTTCGGCGCGCTCCAGCTCGACCCGCTCGGCGTGTTCGCGTGCCTGCTCCAGGAGGGGGTCGATCAGCCGCTCCGCCAGACCGCCGCGGCGGGCACCGCCCAGACCGGCCTGGGAGAGCGCCTTGGCCACGCCCCCGCGGGCGCTCCGGGCGGCGGTGTCCAGATCGCCGTTGTCCAGCAGCGCCGGGCGGGTCATGTTGATGACGATGCCGCCCACGGGGATACCGGCGGCGCGCAGCTCCTCGACCCCGTCGGCGGTCTCCTGGACGGGCATCTCTTCCAGGAGTGTCACCAGATGCACCGCGGTCTCGGGCGACTTGAGGACCCGCATCACGGCCTGCGCCTGATTGTGGATCGGGCCGATCTTCGCCAGACCGGCCACCTCGTCGTTGACGTTCAGAAAGCGGGTGATGCGACCGGTCGGCGGGGCGTCCATCACCACCGCGTCGTAGACGAACTTGCCGTTCTTGTCCTTGCGGCGGACCGCTTCGCACGCCTTGCCGGTCAGCAGGACGTCCCGCAGGCCCGGTGCGATGGTCGTGGCGAAGTCGATCGCGCCGAGCTTCTTCAGCGCCCGGCCCGCGCTGCCCAGCTTGTAGAACATCTGGAGGTAGTCCAGGAGGGCGCGTTCGGCGTCGATGGCGAGGGCGTGGACCTCGCCGCCCGCCCGTCTCCCGGCACCGCCGCGCGCGCCATCGCCGCCGGACTCGGCGCGCACGGACGCCCACGGCGAGGCGCCTTCCGACGCCGGACCCACCGCGATCTTGCGCTCCTCGTACGGAAGCGCTTCGGTCTCGAACAACTGGGCAATGCCCTGTCGGCCCTCGACCTCGACCAGGAGGGTACGGCGCCCCTCGGTGGCGAGGGCGAGGGCGAGGGCGGCGGCGACCGTGGTCTTGCCGGTGCCGCCCTTGCCGCTGACGACATGGAGCCTGCTCACGCAAAGGAGCCTAACCAGTCCTCGTCCCGGCTACGCACGGGATACGCCTGGGAAGCCCCGGATATCTGCCGCCGGCCCGTCCGGGACGGATCAGGGATGTTCCGTAGGGGTGCGGCGGCCGGGGCCGTGACCAGGCCACCGGACGCCGTGCGGGACGGCTGGGAGCGGGCCGCGGCGGACGGCGTCCACCGCGGTCCTGGACAGGCATTACGCTCGCCCCATGACCAAGTGGGAATACGCGACCGTGCCGCTCCTCGTGCACGCGACGAAGCAGATTCTGGACACCTGGGGCGAGGACGGCTGGGAGCTGGTCCAGGTCGTTCCGGGCCCGAACAACCCCGAGCAGCTGGTGGCCTACCTGAAGCGGGAGAAGCAGGCGTGAGCGCGGCCGAGGACAAGATCGCGGCGCTCGGGCTCAAGCTGCCGCAGGTCGTGCCGCCGCTCGCGGCCTACCAGCCCGCGGTGCGCTCCGGCGCCTATGTGTACACCTCCGGCCAGCTGCCGATGGTGGACGGCGCACTGCCGGTCACCGGCAAGGTCGGTGCCGAGGTCGGCGCCGAGCAGGCCAAGGAACTCGCCGCGACCTGCGCGCTCAACGCGCTGGCCGCCGTGAAGTCCGTCATCGGTGACCTCGACAAGATCCAGCGGATCGTGAAGGTCGTCGGCTTCGTGGCCTCCGCACCGGACTTCACCGGCCAGCCCGGTGTCATCAACGGCGCCAGCGAGCTGCTGGGCGAGGTCCTCGGCGACAAGGGCGTGCACGCCCGGTCCGCGGTGGGCGTGGCGGTGCTGCCGCTCGACGCGCCGGTCGAGGTCGAGATCCAGGTCGAGATCGCCGAATAGGCACCCACAGCGACACCGGCACCCCTGGTGTGTGCCGTACGCCGGAGGGCCCCGCGCAGGTGGGGCCCTCCGGCGCGAAAGAGGCCCTCGAACATCCGCGCGCGAGCGCATAGCATCCGGCCATGTCGTCCACGACCAATGGCCAGTGGTACCCGCCGGAGTGGCCGGACCGTATCCGGGCGCTCGCGAACGGCGAGCTGACCCCTGCCGAGCCCCGGCGGGCCGCGACCGTCCTGCTGCTGCGGGACTCCGCCTCCGGCCGCCCCGATGTCCACATGCTGCGCAGACGCGCCTCCATGGCCTTCGCCGGAGGCGCGTACGCCTATCCGGGCGGGTCCGTCGATCCCCGTGACGAGCGGCCGGTGGCCTGGGCCGGCCCGTCACGCGCCCAGTGGGCGGTCCGTATGGGGGTCGATCCGGCCACCGCGCAGAGCATCGTCTGCGCGGCGGTGCGCGAGACGTTCGAGGAGTCCGGCGTGCTGCTCGCCGGCGCCTCGGCCGACACCGTTGTCGCGGACACCACGGGCGAGGACTGGGAGGCGGACCGCGCCGCCCTGGTCGCCCATGAGGTGTCCTTCGCCGACTTCCTGGACCGCCGCGGCCTGATGCTGCGCTCCGATCTGCTGGGCGCCTGGGCCCGCTGGATCACCCCGGAGTTCGAACCACGGCGCTACGACACCTGGTTCTTCGTCGCCGCACTGCCCGAGGGCCAGCGCACCCTTCCCCAGGGGCCGGCACCCGGCCCCGGTCCGGCGGGGACGCCCAGCGCCTCCACCGAGGCCGACCTCGCGCTGTGGATTCGGCCGGCGGAGGCCGCCGCCGGCTACGACCGCGGTGAGCTGCTGATGATGCCGCCGACCATCGCCACCCTGCGCGGGCTCCAGCCGTACGCCACCGCCGCCGACGCGCTGGCCGCGGCGGAGGCCCAGGACCTGACGCCGGTGCTGGCCCGGGCCCGCCTGGTGGGCGGCGAGATCGAGCTGAGCTGGCCGGGGCACGAGGAGTTCACCAAGCACATCACACGGACGGACGCCGGTACCGGTGCTCCCGGGGGCGGCGAGCCCGACGGGCGCACGGACGGCGCCGGCCCCTCGGGAGGGACCTCCGCATGACCGAAGCAGCCGCCCTCCCCGGTCAGCCCCGCGGTGGCGTGATCGCGGGGCCCGCGACCGCGCGTGCCCACTGCGTGCTGGCCCCGAACCCGTCGCCGATGACGCTGGACGGCACCAACACCTGGATCGTCGCCGAGCCGGACTCCGGCCTCGCGGTCGTCATCGACCCCGGACCGCTCGACGAGAGCCACCTCCGCGCCGTCATCGACACCGCCGAGCGGGCCGGCCAGCGCGTCGCGCTGACCCTGCTGACACACGGTCACCCGGACCACGCCGACGGCGCTGCCCGGTTCGCCGAGCTGACCGGCTCGTCCGTACGGGCACTGGACCCGGCACTGCGCCTGGGCGACGAGGGGCTCGAAGCGGGCGATGTCATCACCACCGGAGGCCTGGAGCTGCGGGTGGTGCCCACACCGGGCCACACCGCGGACTCGCTCTCCTTCCACCTCCCGGCCGACCGCGCGGTCCTCACCGGGGACACGATCCTGGGGCGCGGCACCACCATGGTCGCGCACCCCGACGGGCGGCTCGGCGACTACCTGGACTCGCTGCGCCGGCTGCGCTCCCTGACGGTCGACGACGGGGTGGCGACGGTCCTGCCGGGCCACGGGCCGGTGCTGAACGACGCTCAGGGGGCGGTGGAGTTCTATCTGGCGCACCGGGCGAACCGGCTCGCCCAGGTGGAGACCGCCGTCGAGGCCGGTCATCGCACCGCCGCCGAGGTCGTCGCGAGCGTGTACGCCGATGTCGACCGCTCCCTGTGGCCGGCCGCCGAGCTGTCGGTGCGGGCACAGCTGGACTATCTGGGCGAGCACGGGCTGATCGAGGGCTGACGCCGCCGCGGACCGCCTGCCGGGCGGTCCGCGGCGCCTTCCGCCGGCGCGCCTACGGGCGGGGAGCCTTCGCCCCGTGGACGGCGAGATATTCGCCGGCCAGCCAGGGCGCGAGGCTGGAGAGCAGCTGGTCCAGCAGCTCCGGGTACGCGGCGGGCGTCCGACCAGCGTGCGCCGCGGCGCGCATCTCCTCGGCGTGCGCCGGGTAATAGCGGCCGAACACTTCCGCCGACCCAGCGAGATCACTCGTCCAGCCGCCCCAGCGCGGCATGACCAGGGTGAATCCGGTGCGGACGAGCCGGCGTGCCACACCACGGGTCAGCCGGATGCGCTCGGCGTCCGTGGTGGCCGCCGCGGCCTTCGCGCGCAGACCGGGCAGGTCGTGGTGGAGGTCGCCGTTGGTCTCCCGGGCGAGGAGCGAGGTGGGGCGGTAGCGGGGCAGCCGCGCGGCGAGATCGGGACCGCTGAGCGGGGTGCACAGACAGGCCACGAACCACCCCAGGTCGTACCGCTCCGGCGCGCTCAGCAGGCGCGGCACCCCGAACAGCAGGATGCCGACGCCGTTGACCTGGGGGAAGGCCGCGTCGAGCCGGTCCTCGACGGCGCGGGCGGCGGCCCGGTCGGCATCCGTGGGCCCGTCCCGCAGGGCGAGCAGCACATCGAGATCGGACACGCCGGGCACGGCGGTGCCGCGCGGAACGCTCCCGTAGAGGTAGCTGCTGTGCAGCCGGCCGGGGCCGAAGCGGTCGCCCAGCCGGGCGCCCAGCGCCGCCACCACGGGCGCGAACGGCGCGGACACGCGGTCCAGCGCCCCCTCCCGGCGAAAGCAGCCGTCCCCGTCCAGCCCCGTGCCGTGGATCATGGCGTCACTATGGCGGGCGCGGCGGCGGTCCGGCGAGCCCTTTTACGGGCCGCGGGGCCGTACGGGCCGCCCGCGGGCCCATGACGAAGGGCCCCGCCGGAGCGGGGCCCTTCCAGGCTGTCTACGGGGGTCAGCGCGAGCGCTTGGCCAGCCGCTCGACGTCCAGCAGGATCACGGCGCGCGCCTCCAGGCGCAGCCAGCCGCGGCCCGCGAAGTCCGCCAGCGCCTTGTTGACCGTCTCACGGGAGGCGCCGACCAGCTGGGCCAGCTCTTCCTGCGTCAGGTCGTGGACGACGTGGATGCCCTCCTCGGACTGCACGCCGAAGCGGCGCGACAGGTCGAGCAGGGCGCGCGCCACGCGGCCCGGTACGTCCGAGAAGACCAGGTCGGACATCTGGTCGTTGGTCTTGCGCAGCCGGCGGGCGACCGCGCGCAGCAGCGCCGTGGCCACCTCGGGGCGGGCGTTCAGCCAGGGCTGGAGGTCTCCGTGGCCCAGGCCGAGGAGCTTGACCTCGGTGAGGGCGGAGGCCGTGGCCGTACGGGGGCCGGGGTCGAAGAGCGAGAGCTCACCGATCAGCTCTCCGGGGCCGAGGACGGCGAGCATGTTCTCCCGGCCGTCCGGGGAAGTGCGGTGCAGCTTCACCTTGCCCTCGGTGACCACATAGAGGCGGTCGCCGGGGTCCCCTTCGTGGAACAGGGCGTCGCCGCGGGCGAGCGTGACCTCTCCCATAGAGGCGCGCAGCTCGGCCGCCTGCTCGTCATCGAGCGCCGCGAAGAGCGGTGCGCGCCGCAGAACGTCGTCCACGAGATCTCTCCTTGTCGACATGCTCCGGGGGACTGTGGTCCCCATCATGCCGGAATGCAAAACAGTGCGATCAATCACAAGTTTGCCGGACCGGTGCCGCCCGCCATAAGGCAGGGGGCCGATTGGGGTCACGAATCATAGTGATCAAGCCGGATGTCAGTGGCTGGCCTTAGTCTGGCCGAGTGTCCAATACGCCGGTGGGAGCAGAGGACTGGGGGGCCGGACGAGTGAGCGCAGGGCGCGATTCCGCTGTGGGCGAACAGCCGTCCGCCCGCCTCCCGATGTCGGATAAACGTAACAAATCGCACTCCGGGGTGGCGCCCCGCCGGAAGCCGCCCGCCCGGAGACCCGGCGCGTCGCGCCCCTCGGCGCAGGACACGACCGTGCAGACCTCCGCGAGGAAGACTCCGGCGGACAAGACCTCGGCAGGGAAGAAGGCCGCCCCGTGAACGCAACCCCCGAGAAGCCGGCGGCGGCCAGGAAGGCCGCGGCGAAGAAGGCCGTGACGAAGAGGGCGGCGCCCAAGAAGGCCGTCGCCACGACGGCCACCGCGGCCGACGAGCAGGCCCCGGCCAAGAAGACGGCTGCCAAGAAGGCAGCCGCCGGGAAGGCCGCCCCGGCCAAGACGACGACGGCGAAGAAGACGACGGCCAAGAAGGCCGCAAAGACGGCGGACACCGGGAAGGCGCCCGCCAAGAAGGCCGCCGCGCGCAAGCCCGAGTCCCGGGTCGCCATGGTGCGCCGGGCCCGCCGGATCAACCGCGAGCTGGCCGAGCTCTATCCGTACGCCCACCCCGAGCTGGACTTCACCAACTCCTTCGAGCTGCTGGTCGCCACGGTCCTGTCCGCGCAGACCACCGACCTGAGGGTCAACCAGACCACCCCGCGCCTCTTCGCGGTCTGCCCGACGCCCGAGGACATGGCCGCGATGCCCCCGGAGCGGCTGGAGGAGCTGATCCGGCCGACCGGCTTCTTCCGGGCCAAGACGAAGTCGCTGCTCGGCCTGTCGGCGGCGCTCCGCGACCGCTTCGGCGGCGAGGTCCCCGGCCGCCTGGAGGACCTCGTGACCCTCCCCGGCGTCGGCCGCAAGACCGCCAACGTGGTCCTGGGCAATGCCTTCGGCGTCCCGGGCATCACCGTCGACACCCACTTCGGCCGGCTGGCCCGCCGCTTCGGCTGGACCACCGCTGAGGACGCCGAGAAGGTCGAGGCGGATGTCGCCGAGATCTTCCCCAAGAGCGAGTGGACGATGCTCTCGCACCGGGTCGTCTTCCACGGCCGCCGCGTCTGCCACTCCCGCAAGCCCGCCTGCGGGGCCTGCGCCATCGCCCCGCTGTGCCCCGCGTACGGCGAGGGCGAGACGGACCCGGAGAAGGCCAGGAAGCTGCTGAAGTACGAGCTGGGCGGCCAGCCGGGGCAGCGGCTGAAGCCCCCGGCCGACTATCCGGGGCAGCCCGCGCCGCCGATGGCGCCCCCGGTGGCCGCGTCATGACGCCCGCCGCCCAGAGGTGACCGACGATCGAAGCCAGGCCTGAGGGGGCGCGGATGCGGAGTGCACGGGAGCAGCGGTACGGCAAGGAGGCGGATGCCGGCCGGGAGGCGGCGGTGACGGCCGAGGGCCTGCCCGAGTGGCTGGACCCGGTGGCCGAGGTGGCCGCCACCATCGAGCCGCACCGGCTCAGCCGCTTTCTGCCGCCCGAGAGCGGGGGCCGGCAGTCCGCCGTGCTGATCCTCTTCGGTCACGGCAGCCGCGGCCCCGAGCTGCTCCTGATGGAGCGCGCCGGCACCCTGCGCTCACACGCCGGCCAGCCCTCCTTCCCCGGTGGCGCCCTCGATCCGGAGGACGGCGACCCGGAGGGCTCCGGTCCGGTGCGGGCCGCGCTGCGCGAGGCCCAGGAGGAGACCGGCCTGGACCCCTCCGGTGTGCAGGTCTTCGCCGTGCTGCCCCGGCTCTACATCCCCGTCAGCGGCTTCGTGGTGACGCCCGTCCTGGGCTGGTGGCGCCGGCCGAGCCCGGTCGGCGCGGTCGACCAGGCGGAGACCGCCCGGGTGTTCACGGTTCCCGTGGCGGATCTCACCAATCCCGCCCACCGTGTGACGACGCGCCATCCCAGTGGCCACATCGGGCCTGCCTTCCTTGTCGAGAACGCCCTGGTCTGGGGGTTTACCGCCGGAGTCATCGACCGCATCCTGCATTACGCCGGATGGGAGATTCCGTGGGACCGTGACAAGGCGGTCCCGCTCGACTGGCGCTCGTGAGACGGTGTCCGGCGTGAACGTCCTGGACATCTTGCTGCTGGTCGCGGCCGTGTGGTTCGCGATCATCGGCTATCGGCAAGGCTTTGTCGTCGGCATCCTGTCCGTGATCGGCTTCCTCGGGGGCGGTCTGATCGCGGTCTATCTGCTGCCCGTGATCTGGAACGAGATCACCGGGGACGCGACCCCCAACAGCTTCGCGGCCATCGCGGCGGTCGCCATCGTGATCGTGTGCGCGTCCGTGGGCCAGGCGCTCACCACCCATCTGGGCAACAAGCTGCGCCTCCACATCACGTGGTCACCGGCGAGAGCGCTGGACGCGACCGGCGGCGCGCTGGTCAACGTCCTCGCGATGCTGCTGGTCGCCTGGCTGATCGGTTCGGCGCTGGCCGGGACGTCCCTGCCGACGCTCGGCAAGGAGGTCCGCAACTCCAAGGTGCTGCTCGGGGTGTCCCGGGTGATGCCCCCGCAGGCCGGCACCTGGTTCGCGGACTTCTCCTCGGTCCTCGCGCAGAACGGCTTCCCGCAGGTCTTCACGCCGTTCTCCAACGAACCGATCACCAACGTGCCGGCCCCCGATCCCCGGCTGGCCACCAGCCCGGTGGCGGCGCAGGCCAAGCGCAGCATCGTCAAGGTCGTCGGCACGGCTCCCAGTTGCGGCAAGGTCGTCGAAGGCAGCGGCTTCGTCTTCGGCCGGCACCGCGTGATGACCAACGCCCACGTCGTCGGCGGGGTGCGCGAACCGACCGTCCAGGTGGGTGGCGAGGGCCGTACGTACGACGCCAAGGTCGTGCTCTACGACTGGCGGCGCGATATCGCGGTCCTGGACGTGCCCACGCTGAACGCCCCGGCGCTCCAGTTCACCGGCGCGGACGCGGACAGCGGCGACAACGCCATCGTCGCCGGCTTCCCGGAGAACGGCGGCTACGACGTCCGCGCGGCCCGGGTCCGCGGCCGTGTCCAGGCCAACGGCGCGGACATCTACAAGCGCGGCACGGTCGGCCGCGATGTCTACTCCCTCTACGCCACGGTGCGTCAGGGCAACTCCGGCGGCCCGCTGCTCACTCCGCAGGGCAAGGTCTACGGCGTCGTCTTCGCCAAGTCGCGGGACGACTCACGCACCGGCTACGCACTGACCGCCGACGAGGTGCGCGAGGACGTCATCAGGGGGCGTGCGGCCCAGCAGCAGGTCGACAGCCAGGGCTGCGCGATCTAGAGCTTGTCCGGCGGGCCACTGCCGGGCCCGGCGCCGGGGCGCGTGGAGAGGAGTCCCGCGCCCCAGTCGGCGGGGCGGGAGTTCAGGTACGGGGATGGCGCAGCCGCGCGCTCATCCAGCGCGCTCTGCGGCGCAGGATGCGAGGGATTCCCATCGGGTGCGTCGGGGCGGGGGAGGCGCCGGACCTGAGATCCGGGGTTCCCCTTTCCTGCGTACCCACTGCAGCGGCACTGCTGCGGCGGTTGCGTGCCACGTCACGGTAGTCGTGCGTCCAGCCCATACCCTCGACTCTGCCCGTGGCCCAAGGTCCGTAACCGCCTCGGGGACCGCCAATTGGCCTATGCGCCGGGCAATTGGCTGTTCGTCATACGCGCGTTCGAGGCCGGCGGGGAGAGGCTCCGCAGAGCGGTGCGGGGAGCCCGCTCAGCGGTCTTCGGGCAGCGGGGCAGGCCGGTGTGCGTGGCTGGTCCAACGGGTCCGCCCCGGGGGCGCCGTCGCTCCCTGCCCTCCTCCGGGGCGGCGGCCCGTCACCGGTCCGGTTCCGGGTCCTTCAGCCAGCTGATCAGCTCCGTGGAGAACGCCACCGGGTCCTCCTCGTGCGGGAAGTGCCCCAGGCCGTCGAACAGCCGCCAGCGGTACGGCGCCTCGACGTACTGCCCGGAGCCGGCCGCGCTGCGGGTGCGCATCACCGGGTCGAGCGAGCCGTGCAGATGCAGCGTCGGGACGCGTACGGGCATCTTCATCCGGCGGTTGAACTGGAGACCGTCGGGGCGGGCCATCGAGCGCACCATCCAGCGGTACGGCTCGATCGAGCAGTGTGCCGTCGAGGGGATGCCCATCGCCCGCCGGTAGACCGCCAGCGCGTCGTCGTCCGGCAGCCGGGGGCCGGACCAGTCGCGGATCATCCGCCCCACCAGCGCCGCGTCGTCCGCGGTCAGCGCGCGCTCCGGCAGCCAGGGCCGCTGGAAGTTCCAGATGTGCGAACTCCGCGCGCTCTGCCGGACGTCGGCCAGCATCGCCGAGCGCCAGCGCCGGGGATGCGGCATCGACGCCACGGCCAGCCGGCGCACCAGCTTGGGCCGCATCACCGCGGCCGTCCAGGCGAGATAGCCGCCCAGGTCGTGTCCGACGAGCGCGGCGTCCGCCTCTCCCAGGGACCGGATGACGCCGGTGATGTCCAGGGCGAGGTTCGCCGGGTCGTAGCCGCGCGGGGTGCGGTCGCTGCCGCCGACCCCGCGCAGGTCCATGGCGACCGCGCGGAAGCCCGCGTCGGCGAGCGCCGGCATCTGGTGCCGCCAGGTCCACCAGAACTGCGGAAAGCCGTGCAGCAGCAGCACCAGCGGGCCGTCGCCCATCTCCGCGATGTGGAAGCGGGCGCCGTTGGCCGCGACGTCGCGGTGCGACACCTCTCTCCCGCCGGGGACGTCGATCCGCACGACCGAAGCGGTGCTGTCAGGGGCTGTCATACCGATGAGCGTGTCACAGACTCCAGGGCCGGGTGCTCCACGGGCGCCAGCCGCGGGTGCGGCTTGGCCTTCTGGAGCACGGCCGCGGTCTCCTTGGCGGAGTTGATGGACTTCTCCGGCTTCTTGATCTTCTTCATCTTGGCCATCGCGATGAGGGCCAGCAGTCCGGCGAGGACCAGGAAGGCGCCGCCCACGATCAGGAAGGACCAGGCGAGCCCGAGGCCGAGGTTGTGGATGCCGTACGCCGCCGCGAAGCTCAGCACCGGCAGCGCGAACAGCGCCAGCGCGCCGGCCACCATGAACGCGGCACTGCCGATGCCCGCGCGCTTGGCGTCCTGCCGGAACTCCGCCTTGGCCAGCGCGATCTCGTCGTGCACCAGCGCGGACATTTCGGCCGTGGCCGTGGCCACCAGCTGTCCGAGGCTGCGGTCCGTGCCGTCGTGGACTGCGCTCATCGCCGTCTCCCTCTTCTCTTCACCCGGATGCAAAGCCTCTCAGATCATGCCGGACCATCGTCTCCGGCATGCGAGTCGGAGGCCACTTCGGCAAGCCGCCGGTGCTCGGCGGCCTTGGCTTCGTGGATCGCCGCCATCCGCAGGTGGTACTCCGGCTTGTCGAGTTCGTAGACGTCCGGGATGCCGTCCTGGTCCTCGTCGCGCTCCTCGTCCTCGCACAGCTTGCGGTACTTGGCGTTGCGGATCTTGAGGAGGATGCCCGCGAAGACGGCCGCCAGCAGCGAGCCGATCAGCACCGCCGCCTTGATCTCGTCGGCCAGCACCAGGTCCTCGGCGAAGGCGAGTTCGCCGATGAGCAGGGAGACGGTGAAGCCGATTCCGGCCAGGGCGGAGACGGCGAAGACATCCGGCCATCGCAGGTCGGGGTTGAGCTCGGCTCTGGTGAAGCGGGCGGTGAACCAGGTGCCGCCGAAGATGCCGAGCGCCTTGCCCACCACCAGGCCGAGCACGACGCCGAGCGTCTCCGGCCGGGTGAAGACCTCGTGGACCGCACCGCCGGATATGGACACCCCCGCGGAGAAGAGGGCGAACAGCGGTACGGCGAAGCCGGCCGAGAGCGGGCGGACCAGATGCTCGATGTGCTCGCCCGGGGACTGCTTCTCGCCGTCGCGCCGGGTGCAGCGCAGCATCAGGCCCATGGCGACGCCGGCGATGGTGGCGTGCACCCCGCTGTTCTCCATCAGACCCCAGATGACCAGGGCGAGCGGGACGTAGACGTACCAGCCGCGGACGCCCTTGCGCAGCAGCAGATAGAAGATCACCAGGCCCACGGCGGCGAGCCCCAGCGCCAGAAAGTCGATCTTCGAGGTGAAGAAGACCGCGATGATCAGGATGGCGAAGAGGTCGTCGACGACGGCGAGGGTGAGCAGGAAGGCGCGCAGCGCGGCGGGCAGGGACGTGCCGATGACGGCGAGGACGGCGAGCGCGAAGGCGATGTCGGTGGCGGTGGGGACCGCCCAGCCCTGCAGCGAGCCGCCGCCGATGCCGTTGACGGTGAAGTAGACGACCGCCGGCATCGCCATCCCGCAGAGCGCGGCGACCACGGGGAGGGCGGCGGCCTTGGGGTCGCGGAGTTCGCCGGCGACCAGTTCGCGCTTGAGCTCGATACCGGCGACGAAGAAGAAGACCGCGAGCAGCCCGTTGGCGGCCCAGTGCTGGAGGGACAGGTCCAGGCCCAGTGCGGCCGGTCCGAGGTGGAAGCCGCGGACCGCCTCGTAGCTCCCGCCGAGGGTGTTTGCCCAGATCAGGGCGGCTACGGCGGCGGCGAGCAGAAGGACGCCGCCGACGGTTTCGGTGCGCAGCGCATCCGCGACGAAGTTCCGCTCGGGCAGCGGCATCCGTCCGAGGAAGGGGGCGCGGCGGTTCCGGGGGGCGCTCATGCGCCGGCCTCGGCGCGCTCGGCGGGGCGGCATGCGCGCAGCGCACACTTCTTGATCGTCTGCTGGCTTGGCGCGCTCACTCGGTGACCTCCGGGTTTCGGCAGCTGTGTACGGCTGTTGCAGTTGCCGACCAGACTTCCCGGCGCACCCAGAGTTCTTAGCGTGTCATTGACGCGTGTCCCACTGTACCGGGCGGGCGCGAGCGGCTATCCGGCGGTCTCACTTTACGGTCAATTCGGGCGCCGGGCCGCTGGGGCCGGGCGGCCGGAAGCACGGGCGCCGACGTGCGGGGCCGCCGTGTCGCCGGAGGTGCGGGCCGCCGCTGGGGTGGCTTCGCGCCGTTCGCGGCCGCCGGGCGGGCGGGGCCGCTGAGCAGGCGGAATGCCCGGCCATGGCAAGGGGGTGCCGTCCGCGGCAAGGGGGCACCCGGCCGCTCCGGCCCGATGCCCCCTTGTGGTGCTCCGTCCCGCTCAGTCCTCGCTGGCCGCGCTCGGCAGCTTCGCCTGGATCAGGTCCATGACCGTGGAGTCGGTGAGGGTGGTGACATCACCGAGGGCGCGGTTCTCGGCGACATCGCGCAGCAGCCGCCGCATGATCTTGCCGGACCGGGTCTTGGGCAGCTCGGCGACCGGCATGATCCGCTTGGGCTTGGCGATCGGGCCGAGCTGCTGGGCGACATGCGCGCGCAGCTCCTCGACCAGGCCCTCGTCCTCCGCCGCGCCACCGCGCAGAATGACGAAGGCGCAGATGGCCTGGGTGGTCTGCGGGTCGGCGGCGCCGACGACCGCGGCCTCGGCCACCTTCGGATGCGAGACCAGCGCCGACTCGACCTCGGTGGTGGAGATGTTGTGGCCGGACACCAGCATCACGTCGTCCACCCGGCCGAGCAGCCAGATGTCGCCGTCGTCGTCCTTCTTGGCGCCGTCGCCGGCGAAGTACTTGCCCTCGAAGCGCGACCAGTACGTGTCGAGGTAGCGCTGGTCGTCGCCCCAGATCGTGCGGAGCATGGCCGGCCAGGGCTCGGTCAGCACGAGGTAGCCGCCGGCGCCGTCGGGGACCTCGCGGGCGTCGTCGTCCACGACGGTCGCGGCGATACCGGGCAGCGCCATCTGGGCCGAGCCGGGCTTGGTCGCCGTGACGCCCGGCAGCGGGCTGAGCATCATCCCGCCGGTCTCGGTCTGCCACCAGGTGTCGACGATCGGAGTCGCGTCGGCCCCGATGTGCTTGCGGTACCACATCCATGCCTCGGGGTTGATGGGCTCGCCCACCGACCCGAGGACCCGCAGCGACGACAGGTCGAACTTCGCCGGGATGTCGTCGCCCCACTTCATGCAGGCGCGGATCGCGGTCGGCGCGGTGTAGAGGATCGTCACGCCGTACTTCTGGACGATCTCCCACCAGCGGCCCTGGTGCGGGGTGTCGGGCGTGCCCTCGTAGAGCACCTCGGTCGCGCCGTTGGAGAGCGGGCCGTAGGTGATGTACGAGTGGCCGGTCACCCAGCCGACGTCGGCGGTGCACCAGAAGACGTCGGTCTCCGGCTTGAGGTCGAAGACCGCGTGGTGGGTGTACGACACCTGGGTGAGGTAGCCACCGGTGGTGTGCAGGATGCCCTTGGGCTTACCCGTCGTGCCGGACGTGTAGAGGATGAACAGCGGGTGCTCGGCGTCGAAGGCCTCGGGCGTGTGCTGGTCGCTCTGCCGGTCGACGATCTCGTGCCACCAGACGTCGCGGCCCTCGTGCCAGTCGACGTCCTCCTGGCCGGTGCGGCGCACGACGAGGACGCTGCGGACGTTCTCCGTGCCCGGCTTGGTCAGGGCGGCGTCCACGGCGGGCTTGAGGGCGGACGGCTTGCCGCGGCGGTAGCCACCGTCGGCGGTGATCACCACGCGGGCGTCCGCGTCGTTGATGCGGGTCGCCAGGGCGTCCGCGGAGAAGCCGCCGAAGACCACCGAGTGCGGTGCGCCCAGGCGGGCGCAGGCCAGCATGGCGATGACCGCTTCCGGGATCATCGGCAGGTAGATGGCGACCCGGTCGCCGCTGCGCACGCCCAGTTCGGTCAGCGCATGGGCGGCCTTGGAGACCTCACGCTGGAGCTCGGCGTAGGTGATCGCGCGGGTGTCGCCGGGCTCGCCCTCGAAGTGGATGGCGACCCGGTCGCCCAGGCCGTTCTCCACATGCCGGTCCACGCAGTTGTAGGCGACATTGAGCTTGCCGTCGGCGAACCACTTCGCGAAGGGCGCGTTGGTCCAGTCGAGGGTCTGGGTGGGAGCGGTCTCCCAGGACAGCCGCCGGGCCTGCTCGGCCCAGAAGCCCAGCCGGTCTGCCGCGGCCTGTTCGTACGCGGCAGCCGTGACGTTGGCATGCGCGGCCAGATCGGCGGGCGGCTCGAACCGCCGCTCCTCCTTGAGCAGGTTGGCCAGGCTTTCGTTGCTCACAACATCTCCCATTCCCAGGGCGTCCGATGTGTCCCCAGGTCATAGCTCATCAGCCCGCGCCCGGCCCTGACAAGGGCTGTGGACAATTATTGGTTTAGACCTGTCAGTTCGGGGGTCGCGGCGGGGCTGTTGAGGTGATGCCGTGCAGGTCAGACCGTAACCGGCGCCGGTTCGCCGCGCACCGCGCAGAACCGCCCGGCGGCCTCGTCGAGCACGTAGGTCTGGGCCTCGCCGACATGGAAGTACATGCCGTGCAGAGCGAGCGTTCCCTCGGCCACCCGGCGTGCCACACAGGGGTGCGCCCTGAGGTGGTCGAGCTGCTGCATGACGTTGACGAGCGCCAGCCGCTCCTGCTCGTCACTCACCGGCCGCCCGCTGAGCGCGACTTCGCCCCGTCCCCGCCGCCCGATGCGCTGCATACGGGCGAGACTCGGCCGGCCGAGCCGCAGCCAGCGGGCGAGCGGGGTCGGCTCGGTGTCCTCCGGCGCGGTGGCCCCGAGCAGCGCTCCCATGGCGCCGCACCCGGAATGCCCGCACACCGTGATCGAGCCGACCCGCAGCACCTCCACCGCGTACTCGATCGCCGCTCCCACCGAGTCGCAGGGGGTGTCCGGGCCGGGCGGCGGCACCAGGTTGCCGACATTGCGCACGGTGAACAGGTCACCCGGCCCGCTGGACGTGATCATGCTCGTGACCAGCCGGGAGTCCGCGCAGGTCAGAAAGAGCTGGGTGGGCCGCTGGCCCTCGCGCGCCAGCCGGGACAGTTCCTCGCGCACCAGCGGAGCCGTATGGCGCTGGAAGGCGGACACCCCGCCCAGAAGCTGGCTGCCGCTGCTCTCCCCGGCAGCCGCCGGGTCCGGGGCGGGCCGGGTGCAGTGGTGGTTGCGCCAGGGCGTCCACGGCCGGCAGGAGTGTTCACCGGCCTGCGCGGCGAGCGGCCGTCCCGAACGGCCGCCGAGCGTCACCTGGCCGCCGTGCGCCCGGTGGGTGGCCGACCAGGACTGCAGTGCCTCGTAGGCGGCGTGGTCCATGAACGAGCCGCACAGTTCGACGACGACGTCGGTGTGCGCGGGTACCTGCGCCAGCGCCCGGGTCAGCCGCGGCACCGCCAGAAACGTCAACTGCCCGCTGACCCGCACCCGGTGGCCGTCGGGCTCCTCGGTCACCGTGACACGGGTGTGCGTCAGCCGGCGCAGCGCCAGGAAGGCCGCGACCGCGATGCCCGTCACCACGCCCTGGAGCACCCCGAACAGGACGACACCGCCGAACGTGGCCGCGTACACCGGGAATTCACGGTGCCGCTGCACATGCCGGATGTGCGCGAAGCTCATCATCCGTACGCCGACGACCATCACCAGCGCGGCGAGCGCGGCCAGCGGAATCAGCTCCAGCGCCGTGGCCAGCAGGCCCGCGCACAGCAGCACCCATACGCCGTGCAGCACGGTGGCGCGGCGGGTGGCAGCACCGGCCCGCACATTCGCCGAGCCGCGGATCGCGCCCCCGGAGATCGGCAGTCCGCCCAGCAGCCCGGCGACGGTGTTGGCCACGCCCTGGCCGGCCAGCTCGCGGTTGAGCCGCAGGCGTCCCGTGGGCGCGTCGGGCCGTTCGGCCGCCAGCCGGTCCACGGCCACCGCCGACAGCAGCGACTCCATGCTGGCGACGAGGGTGACGGTCAGCACCGCCGCGGCCAGGGCCGGGAGGGAGGCGTCCGGGAGCGCGGGCAGCTCGGGCATCCGCCAGGACGGCAGCTCCACCCGTGCCACCTCCGTTCCCGCGCTGACGGCCGTCGCGGCGAGCACGGCGGCCAGCGGGGCGGGCAGCACCCGCGCCCACCGCCCGGCGCGGCCCGGCAGCCGTCCCCAGCCGAGGAGCACGGCGACGGTGACGGTGCCGATCAGCAGCGCGACGGCGTGTGGATGCGCCAACTGGCCGGGCAGTGCGGCGGCGTTGTCGAGTGCGGAGCTGTCCGGACTCCCGCCGAGCACCACATGGAGCTGGCCCAGGGCGATGGTGGCCCCGATGCCGGCCAGCATGCCGTGCACGATCGCCGGGCTGATGGCCAGCGCCGCGCGGGCCACGCGCAGGGCGCCCAGGGCGAGTTGGGTGAGACCGGCGAGCACCGTGATGGCGCACGTGGCGCGCCATCCGTAGCGCTGGACCAGATCGGCGGTGACCACCAGGAGGCCGGTCGCCGCGCCGCTCACCTGGAGCGGGGCGCCGCCGAGCAGGCCGGCGACGATCCCGCCGACGACCGCGGAGACCAGACCGGCCTGTAGTGGGGCACCGGTGGCCAGCGCGAGACCGAGGGACAGCGGGACGGCGAGCAGGAAGACGACGACCGAGGCGGAGAGGTCCCGGCGCGCGGCTCGGCCCTTCTCCGAACGGGAGCCGGGTTCCGGGGGTGTACGGGGCCCGGGAGCGGTTTCGGTGCGGTGCGGTGTGCGCGGCGGCTGCGGCGGCAACTTCTCGGTCTGCGGCATTCCCGTCTCCTCCGGGGCGACGCGGTCGCGCGGGGCGCGAGCGTGGGGCGGCGGTGTACTGCGGCGGGACGTGAGTCGACCGGCGGTCCTCACCTTTGGGTGACGGTCCGGTGACTCTCAAGCATCGGTAAATGAACCGTAATGAGAGGTAAAGGGCAGGAGAAGTCTTTGCGGTCATTCGCCGCAATCCACCCCTCTATCAGGTGAATGCGGCGCATTTCGCCTTGTGGTTCTCCGGCTCTTCGCCAGGCGTGTCCGGCACCGGCGGCGCTTCCGGCGGAGTGCCGGAAGGCGCTCACCGGCGCCGGGGAAGGGGCGGCCGGCTGATCTGTCGTGTTCCAGGGGCGCCGGACGGGCCGGCGCCCGGCATCAGGGGCGGGTGCTCCCGGCGGACCGGGCGCCGGGGGCACCCGCCCGCGCTCTCCGCCAGGTCAGGCGGGCTGTGGGGCGACCGCTCCCTCGGACAGCACGAAGGACGGGTCCACCTGGGCTGCGAGGTCGACCCCGGTCTTCGCATTGCCCCAGCTCTCCGCGTTCTTCAGGTGGAAGTGCACCATCTGCCGTGTGTACCGCTCCCAGTCGCGGCGCCCATAGGCGGCGTCGGCCGTGCGGTGCAGCGTCGCCAGGGCCTGCCGGTTGCCCTCCTCCAGGCGGTCGAAGCGGGCCGGGCGGCCCTTCTCCATGGCGCGCACCCAGTCGGAGTGGCCGACGGTGACCAACAGGTCGTCGCCGGTCTCCTCCCGCAGGAACGCCAGGTCCTCCGGGCCCTGCACCTTGTTGCCCACGACCTTCAGGGGGACGCCGAAGTCCCGTGCGTACTCCTTGTACTGGCGGTAGACGGCGATGCCCTTACGGGTCGGCTCGGCGACCAGGAAGGTCATGTCGAATCGGGTGAACATCCCGGAGGCGAAGGAGTCGGAACCCGCCGTCATGTCGACGACGACGTACTCCTCGCGGCCGTCCACGAGGTGGTTCAGGCACAGCTCCACCGCGCCGACCTTGGAGTGGTAGCAGGCCACGCCGAGGTCGGACTCGGTGAACGGTCCGGTCGCCATCAGCCGCACGGCGGAGCCGTCGAGGTCCACCGTCCGGACGCAGGCGTCGTAGACGGGGTTGGTCTCGCCGACCCTCAGGAGCCGCGAGCCCTCACCGGGCGGAGTGGTCTTGATCATCGATTCGGAGGACGGGATACGGGGGTTGCTGCCGCGCAAGTAGTCCTTGATCAGCGGCAGATGGGCACCCATCGCGGGGAGCCCGGCGGCCTCCGTCTCGTCGAGGCCGAGAGCGGGGCCCAGATGCTGGTTGATGTCGGCGTCCACCGCGATCACGGGGACCCGGGAAGCGGCGAGGTGCCGGATGAACAGGGAGGACAGCGTGGTTTTGCCGCTGCCGCCCTTGCCTACGAAAGCGATCTTCATGTTCACCAAGGGTAATGTTGATCTCGCTCCGAGTGAGAGGGCTGCGTGAAGAAGACCACTCCTTCGAGGGGTCCGGCCTGGTGGTGCGTAGGGTCGTACCCATGGCTGGAATCTCCCGGGGGACGCCCCCCGAACCCCCGCAGGCGAGCAGCGACCCGCTCGTGACCCTGGCCTCGCTCCCGGGAGTCGCCGACTCCGTGGACTCCGTACGCAAGGGCGTCGACCGGGTCTACGGGCACCGGGTCATGCGGCGCCGCAGCAACGAGGTGACGTCCGAGGCGGCGCTGCGCGGAGCGCGCGGTTCCGCGGCGCTCTCGGGCGCCGACTGGGCGCTCGAAGAGGTCCGGCGCCGCACCGACTTCGGCGTCGAGGGCGAGCCGCGCACGGTCGGCGCGGCGCTGCGGCTGACCGCCGAGGCCGGGCAGCTGCTCAGCGTGTGGCGGCAGTCGCCGCTGCGGGTCCTGGCGCGGCTCCACCTGGTGGCGGCGTCAGGCAGCGGACAGGGCGCCGATGCGGCCGACGGGACGGTGGGCCGGCCCCGGCTGGGCGCCGAGCCGGTGGACGAACCGCTCATCGAGCTGCCGCTGCCGGATGCCGACGAGGTCGCCGGGCGGCTGGACGGGCTGGCGCGGCTGCTCCTCGCGGGCAGCGAGGCGCCGGCGCTGGTGACCGCGGCGGTGGTGCACGGCGAGCTGCTCGCGCTGCGGCCGTTCGCCACGTGCAACGGGCTGGTCGCCCGGGCCGCGGAACGGATCGTGCTGGTCGGCAGCGGACTCGATCCGAAGTCGATCTGTCCCGCCGAGGTCGGGCACGCCGAACAGGGGCGCGCGGCGTATGTCGCGGCCCTGGAGGGCTACGTCTCGGGCACCCCGGAGGGCGTCGCCTCGTGGATCGCCCACTGCGGGCGCGCGGTGGAACTCGGCGTACGGGAGAGCACCGCCGTCTGTGAGGCGCTGCAGCGCGGCGCAGCATAACGGGCGGTCGGGCGAAACCTTTTGGGCTACGCGCGGAGAATTCCGGAAGGTTTGCTTCATTCACCCTGAACAAAGGGTTGCGGCGGTACCAATCGGTGGTACCGCCGCTGGCATGTCCGCCGGGTTACCAAGCGTGCTCGGATATGTGCCCATCAGGTCGGAATCTTCGTCCGGTTACCTGGTGCGGCTGGCCCGTAATCGACGGGTCGGCGTCGCGTGGGTGCCCAGCTTTCATGCATCGGTCCGTGGGCCACTTCCTGCGTAAAGGTGTTCCTCTCGGATGTCCTTGGTCTCGCGGGCCGTTAAGTCCTTTGTACTCCTCGGGCGGGGGAAGCGGAACCCCAGCTACCAGATCTTTGGGTCCGACTTCAGACGCGGGCATTACGGGCGGGGCGACCGCTCCGGGCAATAAGGCCGAGCCGCGGCTTCGCGGTTTTCCGCCGGCTCGCGTACCAGACCAGGGTCGCGGTGGCCATGGCCGCGCCCACCCCGGCCATGACGGCGAGCGCCGGCCGCGAGGGCATCGACAGTGCCGGCAGCCGCTGCTTGAGCGGGACCGGCCGGCTGAAGGAGAGGACCGGCCAGCCCCGCGCGACCGCCTCGCGGCGCAGCGCCCGGTCCGGATTGACCGCGAAGGGATGGCCGACCGCCGAGAGCATCGGGACGTCGGTGGCCGAGTCGCTGTAGGCGTAGCAGCGCTCGAGGTCGTATCCCTCGGACTCGGCGAGCTCCCGTACGGCCTCCTCCTTGGTCGGGCCGTAGGCGTAGTACTCCACTTCGCCGGTGAAGCGGCCGTCCTCGCCGACGACCATACGGGTGGCCACCACCCGGTCCGCGCCCAGGAGTTCACCGATCGGTTCGACCACCTCGGCGCCCGAGGTCGAGACGATCACGACGTCGCGGCCCGCGGCGTGATGCTCCTCGATGAGCGAGGCCGCCTCGTCATAAATGATCGGGTCGATCAGATCGTGCAGCGTCTCGGCGACGATCTCCCGCACCTGGGCCACGTCCCAGCCGCGGCACAGTGAGGAGAGATATTCCCGCATCCGCTCCATCTGGTCGTGGTCGGCACCGCCCGCCAGGAACACGAACTGGGCGTACGCGGTGCGCAGTACGGCCCGCCGATTGATCAGGCCGCCTTGGTAGAACGACTTGCTGAAGGTCAGCGTGCTCGACTTAGCAATGACGGTCTTGTCCAAGTCGAAGAACGCGGCAGTACGGGGAGTCGAGTGAGGCACGGAGTGGTTTTCCACGGGGCGAGCATAGGCGCCCACCATTCGGCGTAAGGTGTGGCGCGTGGGTTTGCCTGAGAAGGCTCTCGGGTACACCATGGAAGTCACGGATCGTTCGCGACCGTGCTAACCCGGTCCGGCTCCTCCCCCCCCGAGTCGGCCGTGGGGACGACCCCCGCTCTCCCCCCCGGCGGGGGTCGTCGCATGTCCGGACGCATTTTCCGTCATCGGACGCTGATCCACACTTCCCCGCGCCCACGCGGCGCCAGCAGACCCAGGCCTCCCGCGCCATTACGCGGCGTAGTCAA
The DNA here is from genome assembly GCF_043199295.1 of Streptomyces sp. NPDC048612. Classification (NCBI taxonomy): domain Bacteria; kingdom Bacillati; phylum Actinomycetota; class Actinomycetes; order Kitasatosporales; family Streptomycetaceae; genus Streptomyces; species Streptomyces sp. NPDC048612. Next base: position 280,320 of record NZ_JBICVV010000002.1, on the reverse strand, counting down.
GGCGCTCCTCTGTGGAAGGTGTCGAACCCGGAAGTGGCCTGTCGCCGGAATAGGTGACAGGGATATCCACAGCCACGGAGTTGTCCACAATTTCGCGTCAAGATCCACAAGATTTTCCCGATCGTTGCAGCGTAAAAGTCCGCGAGTTCGCGGGACGTGCGAGTCGCGTAGCGATAGGGGGACGGAACGTGGCCGGAATGACGCCATCGGAACGGCCGGTTCACACCGGCGAGGAGCGGGGCGCGCCGCTGATCATCACCGAGGACGAAAGACTCCTCGACGATCTTCTGCGGCTGTGTGCGGCAGCCGGGGCGCTGCCCGAAGTGGCGCACGGCCTGCCCGCGCGCAGAGCGGACTGGGAAGCACCGCCCCTGGTGATCGTCGGTGCCGACTGCGCGCCCCGTATGCGCGGCGCCGGACGCCGGGAGGGCGTCATCGTCACCGGGCGGGACGCCGACGATCCATCGGTCCTGCGGCTGGCCGTCGCTCTCGGAGCCGAGCGGGTGCTGGCGCTCCCCGACGGCGAACGCTGGCTGGCGGACCGGATCGCCGATGCGGTCGAGGGCGTCGGACCGCCGGCCCTGACGGTCGGCGTCATCGGCGGCTGCGGCGGTGCCGGAGCGAGCACCCTGGCCGGCGCGCTGGCCGTCACCGCGGCCCGCGCGGGGCGGCGCACCCTGCTCGTCGACGGCGACCCGCTTGGCGGCGGCCTGGACGTCCTGCTGGGCGGCGAGAAGGAGAAGGGCCTGCGCTGGCCCGCCTTCGCCGAATCACGGGGCCGGGTGGCCTGCGGCGCGCTGGCCGAGTCACTGCCGCGGCTGCACGCGCTGCGCGTCCTCAGCTGGGACCGGGGTTCCGATGTCACCATCCCGCCCCCGGCCATGCGGGCGGTGATGGCCGCGGCGCGCCGACGAGGCGGTGTTGTGGTCGTGGACCTGCCGCGCCGGGTCGACGCGGCGGTGACGGAGGCCCTGGCCCAGGTGGACATGGGACTGCTGCTCGTCCCTTCGGAGCTGCGCGCGGTCGCGGCGGCGCAGCGGGTGGCCGCCGGGGTGCAGCAGGCGCTCGGCGATCTGCGCGTGGTGGCCAGAGGCGCTCCCGGCCGCCATGGGCACGGCCTGCCGCCGGACGAGATCGCCCGCCTCATGGAGCTGCCCCTGGCCGGTGAAGTGCCCTGGGAGGCGGGCCTGTTGGCGGACCTGTCGCGCGGGGCGCCACCGGGGGCGCAGGTGCGCGGGCCGCTGGCGAGGTTCTGCACGGCGTTCTGGGAGCGGCTGGCGGAGAGCGGGGGTGACGGGAACGGGCCGCCGTCCGGCGCGGGGCCAGGGTCTGGTGTCGCTGCGAGGGGGCCCGTGGCCGCCCGGGTGACCTCGCGTGCGGGCGGCCGGGGCGGAGGCCGGGTATGAGCCAGGGACAGGATCTGCTGGAGGGGGTGCGCCGGCGGCTCGCCGAGGCCGGCGCGGAGCCGACACCCGCCCGGGTGGCCGTGGCGCTGCGCGAACAGGGGCGGCTGCTGGGGGACGCCGAAGTGCTGGGCGTGGTGGCCGCCCTGCGGTCCGAGATGGTGGGCAGTGGGCCGCTGGAACCGCTCCTGGCCGCTCCCGACGTCACGGACGTCCTGGTCACCGCACCGGACGAGGTGTGGGTGGACCGCGGCGGCGGGCTGGAGCGCACGGACGTCCGCTTCCGGGACGCGGCGGAGGTGCGCAGACTCGCCCAGCGGCTGGCGGCGGTGGCCGGCCGGCGGCTGGACGACGCCCGGCCCTGGGTGGACGCCCGCCTGCCGGACGGCACCCGGCTGCATGCCGTGCTGCCCCCGGTGGCCGTCGCCGGGACCTGTCTGTCCCTGCGGGTGCTGCGGCCGCGGGCCTTCGGCCTCGCCGAACTGGTGGCGGCCGGCACGGTCCCGCCGGGCGGCGACCGGCTGCTCCGGTCGCTGCTGGCGGCCCGGCTGTCGTTCCTGATCAGCGGCGGTACGGGCTCCGGCAAGACCACTCTGCTCAGCACCCTGCTCGGCCTGGTCGGACCCGCCGAGCGGATCGTCCTGGCCGAGGACTCGGCGGAGCTGCGGCCGGATCATCCCCATGTGGTGCGGCTGGAGACCCGGCCCGCCAACCAGGAGGGCGTCGGCCGGGTGACGCTGCGGGACCTCGTGCGGCAGGCCCTGCGGATGCGTCCGGACCGGCTGGTGGTCGGCGAGGTGCGCGGTGCCGAGGTCACGGACCTGCTGGCGGCATTGAACACGGGCCATGAGGGCGGCTGCGGCACGGTCCACGCCAACGCCGCGTGCGACGTCCCCGCGCGCCTGGAGGCCCTCGGATCGACCGCCGGCCTCGACCGCGCCGCGCTGCACAGCCAACTGGCGGCGGCGCTCTCGGTCGTCCTGCATCTCGTACGCGACCGGGCCGGGCGGCGCCGGGTCGCCGAACTCCATGTCCTGGAGCGGGACCGCGACGGCTTCGTGGTGACCGTACCGGCCGCCGTCTGGGGCCCGGCCGGCTTCCGGGAGGAGCGCGGCTGGGAGCGGCTGCGGCAGCTGTGCGAGCGGGGCGGGGGTGTGTCCCGATGAGTGTGGCAGGGGTGGCGCTGCTGGGCGCGGTGGTCTGCGCGGGTGCCGCCCTCCGGTCGGCCGGTGGCCGGCCGGAGGACGTACGGCGGCGCGCCCGGGCGCTGCTCGCCGGCCCCGGCGCTGCGGACCCGGCAGGGGGCCGGCGCGAGGAGGTGCGGAAGTGGTGCGCCGGGCGGCTGGTCGAGGGGGAGGCGGGGCGCCGCTGGAGCCTCGGCCGCTGGGGGGACGTCGGGCAGGAGGTCTGGTGTCTGCCGGTGGGGCTGGCGCTGTCGGTGCTGGGCGAGTCCGTGGCCCCGGTGATCGCTTCCGTGGTCGCCCTGTTCCTCGTCCGCCGGTGGCTGGCCACCCGAGGCGCGGGGCGGGTGCGCGACCGGCGGGCCGCCGCGGTGATCGGGCTGTGCGCTGCCGTGGCGGGGGAACTGCGGGCCGGGCGGCAGCCCGCCCAGGCCCTGCTGGCCGTGGGGACGCCGGGCCTTGGCTCTGCGGGCTCGGCGGTGCTGGCGGCCGCGCGGTACGGCGGCGACGTTCCCCAGGCGCTGCGCTCGGCCGCGCGCCGGCCAGGGGCCGCGGGGCTGACCGGTATGGCCGCCTGCTGGCAGGTGGCCGTGGAGGGCGGCGCGGGGCTGGCCTCGGGGCTGGAGCGGATCGCTGCCGGGCTCAGGGCGCAGCGGGATCAGCGCGAGGAACTGCGCGCCCAGTTGGCGGGCCCACGGGCCACCGCCCTGATGCTGGCGCTGCTGCCGGCCGCCGGGCTCCTGATGGGCAGCGCACTGGGCGCCGACCCCCTACGGGTGCTGCTGCACACCCCCGCCGGGTGGGGCTGCCTGGTGGTCGGCGGGCTCCTGGAGTGGGGCGGGGTGGCCTGGACGGCCCGGATCGTCGCGGCCGCGGAAGGCGCAAAGGGGGGATCGGTGTGAGCGCGGAAGTTGTCCACAGGGTGGGGATGATGCTGGCCGCCATGGCGGCGATGCTGTGCGCCGTGGCGCTGGTGCGGGAGGCACGCCGCGGACGCGCCGTACGGCGACGGGCCTCGGCGGTCTGGGGCGCCGGACCGGACCGGTGCGGCAGGGGCGGGGCGCGGGCCGGAACGTCCGTCCGTGCCCGGTGGCGGAGGCGCACCGCGGCGGTGAACGACGGCAGGCAGCGGAACGCCCGGCCGCGGGAGTGGACCGGGCCCCTGGCGGCGGCCGGTCTCCTGGCCGTTCTCGTCGGCGGCATGACGGGCGTCCTGGTGGGACTCGCCGTGGGCTACGGGGTGCATCACCGCCTGGTCCGCCAACGGGGCGTGGAAGCGGCGCGGTCGGCGGACGCGGAGGTACGGGCGGAGCTGGCACCGGCGGGCGATCTGCTGGCGGCCTGCCTCGCGGCCGGGGCGGGCCCACGGGAATCGGCCGAGGCGGTGGGCCGGTCGCTCGACGGGCCGGTCGCCGAACGGCTGCGCCAGGTGGCGGCGGAACTGCGCCTGGGCGGTGAACCGGCGGTCGTGTGGCCACGGTTGGCGTCCCTTCCCGGTGCCGAAGGGCTGGCGCGCTGTATGGAGCGCGCCGGGATATCCGGGGTGCCGGCCGTCGAGTCGGCGTCCCGGATCGCCGCCGAACTCCGGGCGGAGCAGGCCCGGGTGGCGACCGCACAGGCCCGGCGGGCCGGGGTGCTGGTCACCCTGCCGCTCTCGGCGTGCTTTCTGTCGGCGTTCCTGACGCTCGGGGTGGCACCCGTGCTGATCGGGCTGGCGAGCGGGCTGCTGGGACACAACTGAGCGGCGAGTGGGGCGCGTTCGTGGGCAGGGGCCTGGCCGCACCGGACCGGACCGGACGCGGGTCGGGCCGGACCGGGCCGCCCCCGGGCCTGCCGGCGAGACCGGTTCCCCGTCCGTGCCGGAATCCGCTCAGCCGAGACGCCAGAAGCCGACTCACCAGAAGCCGCCAAGACCCGGCCCGCAGAAGCCGTACAGCAGCAGGCATCAACCAACAGACCAACCAGCAGACCAACCAGCAGACCAACCAACAGAGGCCACTCAACAGAGGCCATTCATCAGGGCCCCGCCATCGGGGCCGTTCAAAGGGGGTTCGCATGTTTCGGAGTGGAAGGCTGCGGCGGTGGTGGGCGGAGCTGCGTGGCATCGGGGCGGACGACCGGGGGATGACCACGGCGGAGTACGCCGTCGGGACGCTCGCGGCGTGTGCGTTGGCCGCGGTGCTCTACAAGGTCGTGACGAGCGGACCGGTGCAGGCGTTGCTGCGGTCGGCGCTCGAGAGGGCGATCAATGTCCAGTTCTGACTGCGCCGCCCCGGGTCCGCGGGCCCGGGGCACCCCGCGGACCCGGGACGCCGGATTCGTGACGGCGGAGACGGCCGTGGTCCTCCCCGTTCTGGTGGCGGTGGTGGCGGCGCTCGTCTGGGGGCTGATGGCGGTCTGCGCCCGTATCGAGTGTGTGGACGCCGCACGGGCCGGGGCGCGTGCCGCGGCGCGGTCGGAACCACGGGCGGCGGTGATCGCGGCGGCCCGGGGCGCGGCGCCACGGGGCGCGCGGATCGCCGTGGCACGGGAGGGCGATCTGGTGCGGGTACGGGTCGCCGCCGCGCTGCCCGGGGTGGGGCGGATGACGGTGCAGGTCACGGGGGAGGCGGTGGCTCTTGCGGAGGAGACGGTACGGCGATGAGGGCTCGGCGACGGTCTGCACGGTCTTCGCCACGGCGGCGCTCTGCGCGGTATTCGTGGCCCTGATCGGCGTGGGCCAGGCCGTCGCGGCGCGGCACCGGGCGGGTGGCGCCGCGGACCTGGCGGCGCTGGCCGCCGCGGATCACGCGCTGCGGGGCCGGGCCGTGGCCTGCGCGGCGGCCCGCCGGGTGGCGGTCGCGCAGCACACCCGCCTGGTGCGCTGCGCGGTGACGGGGCAGGTCGCCGACGTCTCGGCCGAGGCAGGCAGCCGCCCGTTCACCTCCCGTGTACGGGCACGGGCCGGGCCACCGGAGCCCGGTGCCCCGGCTCAGGACCGAACCGCTCAGGACCGGACCGCTCCGGCCCCGGCCACCACGGTCCACGCCCGGCCCGCCGCGGCGTCCCCGCCACGCCCACTACACCCGCTGCTGCGCCCCCTGCGGCACACCGCGCAGCAGCTCTCCCAGCAGCCGGATGGCGCCCCGTTTGTGGAGCGGGTCGTTGCCGTTGCCGCACTTGGGCGACTGGATGCAGGAAGGACAGCCGGCCTCGCACTCGCAGGAGGCGATCGCCTCACGGGTGGCGCCCAGCCACGCGGCGGCGGTGTGGAAGGCGCGTTCCGCGAATCCGGCGCCGCCCGGGTGCCCGTCGTAGACGAAGACGGTCGGCAGCAGGGTGTCCGGGTGGAGCGGCACGGAGACACCGCCGATGTCCCAGCGGTCGCAGGTGGCGAAGAGCGGCAGCATGCCGATGGAGGCGTGTTCCGCGGCGTGCAGGGCGCCGCCCAGCTGCTCGGGATTGACCCGGGCGGCGTCGAGTTGGTCCTCGGTGACCGTCCACCACACCGCGCGGGTGCGCAGCGTACGGGGCGGCAGATCGAGCTTGGTCTCGCCCAGCACCTCGCCGGTGATCAGCTTGCGGCGCAGGAAGGAGACGACCTGGTTGGTGACCTCGACGGACCCGAAGCACAGCCGGGCGTCGCCCCAGGGGATCTCGGTTTCGGTGTCGAGGATGGAGATCGCGGTGGTGTCCCGGGCGGTCGTGGAATAGGGCGGGGCGGCCTCCTCGACGAGCGCCACGTCGTCGGCGAGGTCGAGCTGCCGCACGAGGTAGGTACGGCCCTGGTGGAGGTGGACCGCGCCGTCGTGGACCGTCATGTGCGCGGCGGCGGCGTCCACGGTGCCCAGCAGCCGTCCGGTACCGGTCTCCACGATCTGTACCGGCGAGCCGCCCTGCCCGCGGATGTCGGTGAGGTCGGCGGCGCGCTCACGGCGCGTCCAGTGCCAGGCCTTGGCGCGCCGGCGCAGCAGGCCCGCGGCCTCCAGCTGCGGCATCAGCCCGTCGGCCGCGGGCCCGAAGAGCGGGAAGTCGGAGGCGGTGAGCGGGATTTCGGCGGCGGCCGCGCACAGGTGCGGGGTGAGCACGTAGGGGTTGTCGGGGTCGAGGACGGTGGATTCGACGGGCTGGTCGAAGAGTGCCTCGGGGTGGTGCACGAGATAGGTGTCCAGCGGGTCGTCGCGGGCCACGAGCACGGCGAGCGCGCCCTGCCCGGAGCGGCCCGCCCGCCCGGCCTGCTGCCACAGGGACGCCCGGGTCCCCGGATAGCCGGCGATGACCACGGCGTCCAGACCGGACACGTCCACGCCCAGTTCGAGCGCGGTGGTGGCGGCCAGGCCGAGCAGTTCACCGCTGTGCAGGGCGCGTTCCAGGGCGCGGCGCTCCTCGGGCAGATAGCCGCCCCGGTAGGCGGCGACCCGTCCGGGCAGCGAGCGGTCCACCTCCGCGAGCCGCTCCTGGGCGATGAGGGCGATGAGTTCGGCGCCGCGCCGGGAGCGGACGAAGGCGACGGTGCGTACGCCCTGGACGGCGAGGTCGGTGAGGAGATCCGCGGTCTCGGCGGTGGCGGTCCGGCGGACCGGGGCGCCCTGCTCGCCGTGGAGTTCGGTCAGCGGCGGCTCCCACAGCGCGAAGACCACCTCACCGCGCGGCGAGGTGTCCTCGGTGATTTCCACCACGGGCAGACCGGTCAGCCGGGTCGCGGCCTGCCCCGGCTCCGCGGCCGTGGCGGAGGCGAGCAGAAAGACCGGTTCGGAGCCGTAGCGGGCGCAGATACGGCGCAGTCGGCGGATGACCTGCGCGACATGGGAGCCGAAGACGCCGCGGTAGCTGTGGCATTCGTCGATGACGACATAGCGCAGCGCCCGCAGGAAGGAGGACCAGCGGGGGTGCGACGGCAGGATGCCGCTGTGCAGCATGTCGGGGTTGGTCAGGACGTAGTTGCCGTACTGGCGGACCCACTCGCGCTCCTCGACGGGGGTGTCGCCGTCGTAGACCGCGGGCCGGACGGCCGTGCCCAGCGGCGCGGCCAGCTCCCGTACGGCGCGCCGCTGATCAGCCGCCAGCGCCTTCGTGGGGGCCAGATAGAGGGCCGTGGCCCCTCTCCCGTTCGGGGCCTCGGAGCCGTCCAGGAGCGTGGAGAGCACCGGGGCGAGATAGGCCAGGGACTTCCCCGAGGCGGTGCCGGTGGCGACCACGACCGATTCGCCGCGCAGCGCGTGTTCGGATGTCCGTGCCTGGTGGGCCCAGGGACGCTCGATTCCGGCCGAGCGGATGGCGGCGATCACTTCCGGCCGGATCTGTTCCGGCCAGTCGGCATGGCTGCCGATGCGCGGGGGCAAGTGCTCCGTATGAGTGATGCGCGCAGCGCGGGTCGCGCCCCTGGTGAGACGTTCGAGAATCATGCCTGGGGACGTACGCGCGCCCGCATCCGGCGGGACTGGATTGGAGGCCATCGGCACCGAGTGTGTCACCGGAAGTGACGGACAATGCTTAAAGGGCGTCGTGCACGCCTGCCGGTAAGTGATTGAATGCCATCGCGGCTGCCAGATCCGCCCCTACCTACGGTGGGGAGGCCCCAGGGGGGCGACCGCTCGATAGCAAGGTGCTGGAGGATCCGTGGACCTGTCCCTGTCGACCCGGACCGTTGGCGACCGTACGGTCGTCGAGGTCGGTGGCGAGATTGATGTATACACCGCGCCCAAGCTGCGGGAGCAGCTGGTCGAGCTTGTGAACGACGGAAGCTACCACCTCGTGGTGGACATGGAACGTGTCGACTTCCTGGACTCCACTGGGCTCGGCGTCCTGGTCGGTGGGCTCAAGCGAGTGCGTGCCCATGAGGGCTCGCTGCGCCTGGTCTGCAACCAGGAGCGCATTCTCAAGATCTTCCGTATCACCGGACTGACCAAGGTGTTCCCGATTCACACCTCGGTCGACGAAGCCGTCTCGGCGACTGACTGACGGTTTTGCCGGTCCCCCGCGCCAGCAGGCGCGGGGGGAGGAAGCAGTGGGGGGTACCGGACGGAGGTCCGGCCCCCTGCGTCGCACGCCCGCATCACTAGGGGGATGGCATGGCCACCGTCGAACTTCGCTTCAGCGCCCTTCCCGAGCATGTCCGCACCGCGCGTCTGGTCGCGGCTGCGGTGGCACGGCGCGCGGGGGTGGACGAGGCCGTCCTGGACGAGGTGCGGCTCGCCGTCGGTGAGGCGTGCAGCCGCGCCGTGGGCCTGCACGAGAGCCATGACATCAGCTCGCCCGTCCGGGTCCTGCTGATCGAGGACGAGAAGAAGTTCTCCATCGAGGTGGGCGACGGCGTGACCGGCGACTCCGGCACGGCGCGGGGCGCCGACGAGGCCGAGAGCGCCGCGGAGACCGACGCCGAAGGCGAGGACGAGATGGGCCTCGCCGTGATCAGCGGTCTGGTCGACGACGTCGAGGTGACCGCAGGCAAGGACGGCGGGCTGATCCGCATGACCTGGCCCACCGCGACGGCCGCGGTCCTGCCGTAGGGCGTGCGGCGGCCCCGTGAGCGGGGAGTCTCCGAAAACCGCGCTGCCCGTAGCCGGCCACGTTCTCCGTAGGTGACGACACCCTGCTCTCCGTAGGTGGCCACGCCCTCCGTAGGCGCCGCGGCACGAGGCCGTCACGTCCTCGGGGTGCCCGATCTCCCCACAGTGGCCCCAAGGGCCGTGACAGCGGGTGTAGCGGCCTCGCTCACCAGCGCGGCACCGGCCCGGCCGCGCGGCCACGAGATCCCGGAGAGAGCGCCCCTACGGCCCTCTGCCGGGCTCTGAGCCGGCGAACAGCTCCCCTTCCGGCGGGATGGCCCGGCCCCGCGAGAGCCAAGCCGTGTGACGGCCTCAGCCCCGTACCGACGCCGATCCGGCGCACGCCGGCCGTGCGGACGCGGCACGGGCCCCCGGACCGCCCCACGGTTCGCCGCCCCGGCCCAGCCCGCCCCCCGCTCCGTGCCCGTCGCATGCGTTGCGATCCGGACTCGATCTGACGGTCCCTCACCGGGGCGCGGGGAGCGGTGCGGGCCGGAGGGGGCACCCGTTCGGCCGTAGGCGGGCGGATCAATTCTCTCCGGTGTCACGCGTACCTCAATCGGCTCAGGCTCCGGGGCGGCGTCCTTGAGCAGCGGCGATCAGCCGGTGCTCCATTGGCGATCAGTAGGACATGGAGATCATCGGGCCGTGGTCAGCGAATTCGACGCTTTCCTTCGTCCGGGCGAATTCCGTACCGCCCCGGCCTTTTGATCTTCGCTGCCACCGGCGAATTCCCTTTGACGCGTACTGTTTTGATCAACCGCGGCTCCCTACAATCCGTCCACATCTTGCTCAGGACGCCTGAGCGTGCTTCCGCGCGCCCATGTGCCAAACGTCAAGGAGGACGAATGGCGGGGCCTTACACCCCTCAGTTGCTTGACACCCCCACTTTTCTGGCCGGGCCGTCGCTCACGGCGGGCAATCGCGGCATCGTGCTGGTGATCGCCGTGGTCGCCCTGGCGGCGCTGGCTGTCGCGGCGGTGCTGGTCCGCCAAGTGCTCGCGGCCGGTGAGGGAACCGACAGTATGAAGAAGATCGCGGCGGCGGTGCAGGAAGGCGCAAATGCCTACCTGGCACGGCAGTTGCGGACCCTCGGGGTATTCGCCGTCGTGGTGTTCTTCCTGCTCATGCTGCTGCCTGCGGACAATTGGACGCAGCGGGCCGGACGCAGCGCCTTCTTCTTGATCGGCGCCGGATTCTCGGCGGCCACCGGCTATATCGGCATGTGGCTCGCCGTACGCAGCAATGTGCGCGTCGCGGCGGCCGCCCGGGAAGCCACTCCGGACGAGGGCGATCCCCGGGAAAGGGATCTCACGGCCGTCTCCCACAAGGCGATGAAGATCGCATTCCGTACCGGCGGCGTGGTCGGAATGTTCACCGTGGGGCTGGGGCTGCTCGGTGCCTCCTGCGTGGTGCTCGTGTACGCCGTCGACGCGCCCAAGGTGCTGGAGGGCTTCGGCCTCGGTGCCGCGCTGATCGCGATGTTCATGAGGGTCGGCGGCGGCATCTTCACCAAGGCCGCGGACGTCGGCGCCGACCTCGTCGGCAAGGTCGAGCAGGGCATCCCCGAGGACGACCCGCGCAACGCCGCGACCATCGCGGACAACGTGGGCGACAACGTCGGTGACTGCGCCGGTATGGCCGCCGACCTCTTCGAGTCGTACGCGGTGACCCTGGTCGCCGCGCTCATCCTGGGCATGGCCGCGTTCGGCGACGCCGGGCTCGCCTTCCCGCTGCTGGTCCCGGCCATCGGGGTGCTCACCGCGATGATCGGCATCTTCGTGGTCGCGCCCCGGCGCAGTGACCGCAGCGGCATGACGGCCATCAACCGCGGCTTCTTCATCTCCGCGGGCATCTCGCTGGTCCTGGTGGCCGTCGCCGTGTTCACCTACCTGCCGTCCAGCTACCAGGGCCTGAAGGGCGTCACCGACGTCGAGATCCTGAGCACCCCCGGCGACCCGCGGATGCTGGCGCTGGTGGCGGTCGCCATCGGCATCGTGCTGGCCGCGCTGATCCAGCAGCTGACCGGCTACTTCACCGAGACCACCCGGCGGCCCGTGCGGGACATCGGGAAGACCTCGCTGACCGGGCCGGCCACGGTCGTGCTCTCCGGTATCTCGATCGGCCTGGAATCGGCGGTCTATTCGGCGGTGCTGATCGGTCTGGCCGTCTACGGCGCGTTCCTGCTGGGCGGTGCCTCCATCATGCTGGCGCTGTTCGCGGTGGCACTGGCCGGCACCGGCCTGCTGACCACCGTCGGCGTGATCGTGGCGATGGACACCTTCGGCCCGGTCTCCGACAACGCGCAGGGCATCGCCGAGATGTCCGGCGATGTCACCGGTGACGGCGCGCAGGTGCTGACCGACCTGGACGCGGTCGGCAACACCACCAAGGCCATCACCAAGGGCATCGCCATCGCGACGGCCGTACTGGCCGCGGCCGCGCTCTTCGGCTCGTACCGGGACGCGATCGCCACCGCCGTGCGGGGCGTCGGCAACGCCGCCACCGGGATGGGGCTCAGCCTGGACATCTCGCAGCCCAACAACCTGGTCGGGCTGATCCTCGGCGCCTCGGTCGTCTTCCTGTTCTCCGGGCTGGCGATCAACGCGGTCTCGCGGTCGGCGGGCGCGGTGGTCTTCGAGGTGCGCCGGCAGTTCCGGGAGCGCCCCGGGATCATGGACTACAGCGAGAAGCCCGAATACGGGCGGGTCGTGGACATCTGCACCAAGGACGCCCTGCGTGAGCTGGCCACCCCCGGGCTGCTGGCCGTGCTCACCCCGATCGCGGTCGGCTTCTCGCTCGGCGTCGGCGCGCTCGGCTCGTTCCTGGCGGGTGCGATCGGCACCGGCACGCTGATGGCGGTCTTCCTCGCCAACTCCGGTGGCGCGTGGGACAACGCCAAGAAGCTGGTCGAGGACGGACACCACGGCGGCAAGGGCAGCGAGGCGCATGCCGCGACGGTCATCGGTGACACCGTCGGTGACCCGTTCAAGGACACCGCGGGCCCGGCGATCAACCCGCTGCTGAAGGTCATGAACCTGGTGGCGCTGCTGATCGCGCCCGCTGTGGTCAAGTTCTCATACGGCGAGGACAAGAGCACGGGCGTCCGTCTCGTGGTCGCGTTGCTGGCGATCGCCGTCATCGTCGGTTCGGTCTATGTCTCGAAGCGGCGCGGAATCGCCGTGGGTGACGAAGACAACTCCGAGGATTCGGAAAGCATCGCCAAGTCGGCCAAGACAGTGGTGGCCTCCTAGCCGGTAAGGACCACCGGAAGGGCCCGCGGACCGCTCAACTGGGCGGGTGGACGGCGTATTTTGCAGGCGCCGGCCACCCGCCTTCCGCGTGCCCGGGTGGCCCTGCGGTCCTTGGTGCAAATGGCTGCAATGAGGGCAGGGCGGGATGCCCGACCGGTGGGCCGGACCCTTTCGGCGTGTATGTTCCGGGGCCGAGAGCCATGGAAGGGACCAATCCGGTGAACAAGAAGCTTGTGGCTGCACTGTCCGGCGGTGCCGCACTGGTACTCGCGCTGACCGGTTGCAGCGACGACAGCAGCAAGAAGCTCAATGACTGGGCGAAGAGTTTCTGCGACCCTGCGCAGGCTCAGTTCAAGCAGATCCAGGACGCCAACGGCGCCATGCAGACCGCCGACAACGGCAGCACGGACTCCAAGAAGGTCCAGAAGACGGACTCCGCCGCCTTCCAGAAGATTTCCAGCGCCTACGCCTCGCTGGCCAAGTCCCTGGAGAAGGCCGGGCCCCCGCCGACCGAAGAGGGCAAGCAGGCCCAGCAGAACGCCGTCAAGGAGCTCAACTCGCTGTCCAAGGGCTACGCGGACCTCCAGAAGCAGGTCGACGGCCTGGACACCTCGGACAAGCTGAAGTTCGCGGACGGGCTGCGCGACCTCTCCAACGGCATCAACAAGCTCAACAAGCAGAGCGAGGCCGCCTTCAAGAACCTGGAGGCCGGTGACGTCGGCACGGCGATGGCCGCCCAGAAGGGCTGTCAGAGCCCGGCCGCCTCCGGTTCCCCGGCGCCCACGCAGTCCAAGAAGTCCTAGGCCGCGTCCGCACGAGCTTCCCGGCGCGGCCGCACGAGGGGCCGCGCCCGGAAGCCGGGAGATCCGCACCACCGCCAACGGCTCCGACGGCCTGGCGACGCGCCCGGGAAGGGTGTGCCGCCGGGCCGTCGCCGATTGTCGGTGGCAGGGCCGACAATGGTGGGTGTGAGTACGCACCTCCCCACCGCAGATGCCCAGGACCCCGAGAGCAACGCCCGCACGGCCAGGCTGCGCGAGGCGCTGCTGGCCGCCGCCTTCACCGCCGACGGGCTGCTGGAGCTGCTCGGCGCGCCGGCCTATGCCGCGCTCGCCCGCAGCGAGACCGTCCCCGCCCTGAGGGCGACGCGCGGCGACAGCCCGCTGGAGACCCTGGTGCGGCTGTTCCTGCTCCAGCGCCCGGTGGAGCTGCGGCGGGCGCGGGCCGCGCTGCCGGTCGAGGACTGCCTCGCCGACGGCTGGCTGGTGCAGGACGGCGACGAGGTGCGCGCCAGTGTGGACGTGCGTCCCTACGGCGGCCCCGAGGGGCAGGACTGGTGGATCGTCTCCGACCTGGGCTGTGCGGTCGGCGGGGCCGGCGGTATCCGGGGCGGCGGGGAGGCGGACCGCGCGGAGCTGGTGCTCGGCGTCGGCGGGGCGTCCACGACGCTGGCCGGGATCACCGTGCGCCGGCCGGCCGGCAGGGCGCTCGACCTCGGCACCGGCTCCGGCATCCAGGCGCTGCACGCGGCGCAGCACGCCTCCCGTGTCACGGCCACCGACCTCAACCCCCGGGCGCTGCGGATCACCGCGCTGACCCTGGCGCTCTCCGGGGCGGGCACGGCGGACCTGCGGGAGGGCTCGCTGTTCGAGCCCGTCGGTGACGAGACGTACGACCTGATCGTGTCCAACCCGCCGTTCGTGATCTCCCCGGGCGCCCGGCTCACCTACCGGGACGGTGGGATGGGCGGCGACGACCTGTGCCGCACGCTCGTCCAGCAGGCCGCCGCACACCTCAACGACGGCGGATACTGCCAGCTGCTGGCCAACTGGCAGCACGTGGCGGGCGAGGAGTGGCAGGACCGGCTGCGGTCCTGGGTGCCGCGGGGCTGTGACGCCTGGATCGTGCAGCGCGAGGTGCAGGACGTCACCCAGTACGCCGAGCTGTGGCTGCGCGACGCGGGCGACCACCGGGCGGACGAGGAGGCGTACGCCGCGCGGTACGACGCCTGGCTCGACGAGTTCGAGGCCCGCAAGACCAAGGCCATCGGCTTCGGCTGGATCACCCTGCGCAAGTCCGGCTCCGACAACCCCTCCGTCACCGTCGAGGAATGGCCGCATCCGGTCGAGCAGCCCCTTGGGGAGTCGGTCGTACGGTACTTCGAGCGCCAGGACTTTCTGCGGACCACCGACGACGCGGCACTGCTTTCCGGCCACTTCCGGCTCGCCGACGAGGTGGTCCAGGAGCAGGTCGGGCTGCCCGGGGCGGAGGACCCGGAGCACGTGGTGCTGCGTCAGAACCGCGGTGTGCGGAGGGCCACGAAGGTGGACACGGTCGGCGCGGGCTTCGCCGGTGTGTGTGACGGCACCCTGCCCGCCGGACGGATTCTGGACGCCATCGCCCAACTCGTCGGCGAGGACCCGGTCCTGCTGCGGGACCGCACTCCGGCCTCGATCCGGATGCTGGTCGAGCAGGGGTTCCTGGAGCCGGTGGCCGCGCAGGACTGACGCGTACGGCAGACGGGGGCAGGGCGGGCGACATACCGGCGCCGTTCATCCGGCGTTCGCCGGAATGCCGCCCCGGGGTGCCACGCTGCCCGCATGGAGACTGGACCCGAGGCATTCGCCGGTGTGGTGTTCGCGCTGTTCGGCGCCGGACTGCTGGTGTGGACGGGCGTCTGCGCACGGACCGGTGCGCCGGTCGCCGACGGTGTCAGCCGTCCGGTCGCCGCCGTGACGACGCTGCTGGCCGGGGTGGCGTTCCTGGCGACCGGCTGCTGGCTGCTGGTGGCGCTGTAGCCGCGGGCGTCGCGCCGTTGTCCGGCCGCCCGCCGGTTCGCCGCCCCGTGGCGAGGCGTCGTCCTCAACTGCCCTCGAAGGGCGCTCCGTTCACTTCCGGCCAGTTCTGTCATAAATGGCCGGTGTGTGCCGGTACGAGGGAACTTTCCGCTGCCGCCGGGCATGTTCCTCAGTGAAGGTCACCAACAGTCCGGTCGCCCAACGGGCCGGCCCCTTCCGTGAGGAACCTCCATGAACCGTGCATTCCGCTCCGCCGCCGTCGGCGTCATCGCCGTCTCCCTGCTGGCCGGCGGCTCGGCCGCGGCCTTCGCCGCCCCGCAGGACCTCCACTCGCCCAAGCCGGTCGTGGCCACCGCACCGGCCGCCGCCTCCCTGACGGCCAAGGCCAGTGCGACGACGGTCAAGGCCTGGGAGCAGTTCCGGATCACCGGCATCGCCAAGGGCATCAAGGCCGGCACCAAGCTGACCGTCCAGCAGAAGCAGGGCACGAAGTGGGTCTCGCTGCCCGCGCAGACCCCGGTCAACTCCAGCGGCGCGTACGCGGTGCGGGTCAAGCTCGGCCTCAAGGGCGTCAACCAGCTCCGCATGGCCACCGGCAGCACCGTCTCCCCGGTGGTCACCGTCACCGTGCGCTGACCCCGGCGCAGCGGGGCAACGAGGCCGGACGGTCCGGACCGTCGCCGGACCGTCAGACCTCCTAGCCGACGAGATTGCGGGCGAGCATCCACACCGCGGCAATGCCGAGCACCACGGCATTGCCGCGGCCTGACAGCCGGGGCCGGTGCACCCGCCCGCGGAGGCCGGCGACCAGCCAGCGCCCCACGGCGTACGCCACGGCCGGCCCGCCCAGGACGAGCAGCACCGCGTTGTCGTGGAAGGCCGTCACGAGCTCGCCGTGCATCAGGTCGTACGCCATCCGCGTCCCGCCGCACAGCGGGCACAGCAGCCCGGTGGCCCATTTGAAGGGGCAGGGGATCAGCAGCTGCCCCGGCTGGTGCGGATCGGTGTGCCAGAGATAGGCGGCCGCCGCCGTACCGGCGCCGAGCATGACCGCCGCCCGGCGGAGGGTGCGGGTCCGGACCGAAGCCCCCGTGGGGCCGGCGGGCTCGGCCGGCCCCCAGGGCTCCCCGGCGCTCACACGCTCAGCGAGCGCGCGTAGTTGACCTGGTTGAGCAGGAACATCACCTGCTCCCGGGACTGCACCGGGATCATCGTGGAGTGGTGCCGGCCGCCGCTGTTCACCGTGACCTGCACGAACCCGGTCGTCACCCGCTCCTTCATCAGCAGGAAGAGCAGACCGAGCAGACAGAAGAGGAAGAAGACGATGGCCAGCACGACCGCGTGCGTCGGCATCTTCTCCTCCGTCCGCGACATGTCGGTCGCCGTCCACACCGCGCCCTTGAGCGGCATCGGCCCGGCCGGCGTCATGATCGTGTCGCCGGTCACCGCGATATCGCCGAGCGACAGTGACATCCCGCCGGGCTGGGCGCCGGGCGGGAAGCCGGCGGGCCCCGGCTGCTGCATCTGTGGGCCCGCCGGGAAACCGGGCGGCGGCGCCGGCTGTCCGGCGTCCTGCGGATAGCCGTAACCGGGCTGGGGCTGCGCGGCGGGCGGATAGCCGTATCCGGGCTCCCCGGGGCGGCCGCCCTGCGGGTAGCCGTAGCCGGCGTCCGAGGGCGGGGCGCTCTCCGGTGCGGCGTAAGGGTTCTGGCCGGGCGGTCCGGGCGGCTGCTCCGGAGGCGGTCCGGGGTGCTGATGGGCCATGGGTGCTGTTCCCCCCGAGAGTGCGTGACGACGGCGACATGCGGCTCCAACGGCGAGCCGTGCCGTGTCCATCCTGCCAGCCCGCTCACGTGCTGTATCAAGGCAATGACGGCATCCGGCGCCGCCTTGTGACAGTCGCCGGTCCGGTGGACGGTGCGGTGACCGGACCCGGGCGGGCGGTGTGGTGCAAGGGATTCGTCACTGTGTGAGATCACCGGAGGTGCCGGGGCCGCGGCGCGCACGGAACGGCCGGCGTGGACACCGGGGAGCGGAACGGCCCCGTCATGATCCATGGGGCCGCCCCCGGGGCCCGTGCCGGGCGCCTGAAGCGGTCCGGGCGGCATGAAGGCATGTAGTCGGGTTACCGTTCGAGTGGCGTTGCGGGGTTTTTCCGTTTGACACGGGGCCGGGAGGTACCGTCACACTCCGCAGCGTCAAGCGTCACCGCAGTGCGCCCCGGCGTCCGGCCGGGGAGCAATCCCAGCGTCGACCGGAGAGAAGAGCGAAGTTGTCCCCGACCAGCGAGACCACAGACGGCGGCGGCCGCCGACTCGTCATCGTCGAGTCGCCTGCCAAGGCGAAGACGATCAAGGGCTACCTCGGCCCTGGCTACGTGGTCGAGGCCAGCGTCGGACACATCCGCGATCTGCCGAACGGCGCCGCAGAGGTCCCGGCGAAGTACAAGGGCGAGCCCTGGGCCCGCCTCGGCGTGAATGTCGACGCCGAGTTCCAGCCGATCTACGTCGTCAACAGTGACAAGAAGGACCAGGTCAAGAAGCTCAAGGAGCTGCTGGCCGAGTCCGACGAGCTCTACCTGGCCACAGATGAGGACCGCGAGGGCGAGGCCATCGCCTGGCACCTCCAGGAGATCCTCAAGCCCAAGGTCCCCGTCCACCGGATGGTCTTCCACGAGATCAC
Source organism: Streptomyces sp. NPDC048612 (assembly GCF_043199295.1). Classification (NCBI taxonomy): domain Bacteria; kingdom Bacillati; phylum Actinomycetota; class Actinomycetes; order Kitasatosporales; family Streptomycetaceae; genus Streptomyces; species Streptomyces sp. NPDC048612. Next base: position 262,475 of record NZ_JBICVV010000002.1, on the reverse strand, counting down.
CAAGGACGCGATCCGTGAGGCCGTCGCCAATCCGCGCGATCTGAACCAGAAGCTGGTCGACGCCCAGGAGACCCGCCGCATCCTCGACCGCCTCTACGGCTACGAGGTCTCGCCGGTCCTGTGGAAGAAGGTCATGCCGCGGCTGTCGGCAGGCCGGGTGCAGTCCGTGGCGACCCGTCTCGTCGTCGAGCGGGAGCGCGAGCGCATCGCCTTCCGCTCCGCCGAGTACTGGGACCTCACCGGCACCTTTTCGACCGGCCGGGCAGGGGACGCGAGCGACCCGTCGACGCTGACCGCCCGGCTGAACACCGTCGACGGCCGCCGTATCGCCCAGGGCCGGGACTTCGGCTCCAACGGGCAGCTCAAGAACGACGTCCTTCATCTGGACGAGGCGAACGCCCGCGCGCTCGCCGCCGCCCTGGAGCACACCGAGTTCGCGGTGCGCTCGGTCGAGTCCAAGCCCTACCGCCGCTCCCCGTACGCCCCGTTCCGTACGACCACCCTCCAGCAGGAGGCCAGCCGCAAGCTCGGCTTCGGCGCCAAGGCGACCATGCAGGTGGCGCAGAAGCTGTACGAGAACGGCTACATCACCTATATGCGTACGGACTCCACCACGCTCTCGGACACCGCGGTCGCCGCGGCCCGGGCGCAGGTGACCCATCTGTACGGCGCGAACTACCTGCCGGACAAGCCGCGCACCTACGCCGGCAAGGTCAAGAACGCCCAGGAGGCGCACGAGGCGATCCGCCCCTCCGGCGACCGCTTCCGCACCCCGGCCGAGACCGGCCTGACCGGCGACCAGTTCCGGCTCTACGAGCTGATCTGGAAGCGGACCGTCGCCTCCCAGATGAAGGACGCGACCGGTAACTCCGTCACGGTCAAGATCGGCGGCCGCTCCGCAGACGGCCGGGACGCCGAGTTCAGCGCGTCCGGCAAGACCATCACCTTCCACGGCTTCCTGAAGGCCTATGTGGAGGGCGCCGACGACCCCAACGCGGAGCTCGACGACCGCGAGCGCCGGCTGCCGCAGGTCGCCGAGGGCGACGCGCTGGCCGCGCGGGAGATCACCGCCGACGGGCACGCCACCAAGCCGCCCGCCCGCTACACCGAGGCCACCCTGGTCAAGGAGCTGGAGGAGCGCGAGATCGGTCGCCCGTCGACCTACGCGTCGATCATCGGCACGATCCTCGACCGCGGCTACGTCTTCAAGAAGGGCACCGCGCTCGTCCCGTCCTTCCTGTCGTTCGCGGTGGTCAACCTCCTGGAGAAGCACTTCGGCCGGCTGGTCGACTACAGCTTCACCGCCAAGATGGAGGACGACCTCGACCGCATCGCCCGTGGTGAGGCGCAGTCCGTGCCGTGGCTGCGGCGCTTCTACTTCGGCGAGGGGCACGGCGAGGGCGGTGCCGCGGACGCCGGCAACGGCGACGGCGACCACCTCGGCGGGCTCAAGGAACTGGTCGAGGACCTGGGGGCGATCGACGCCCGGGAGATCTCGTCCTTCCCGGTCAGCGAGGACATCAAGCTGCGGGTCGGCCGCTACGGCCCGTATGTGGAGCGCGGGGAGAAGGACGCCGAGGGCCACCAGCGCGCCGACGTCCCCGACGACCTGGCGCCCGACGAGCTGACCCTGGAGTACGCGGAGGAGCTGCTCGCCAAGCCGAGCGGTGACTTCGAGCTGGGCATGGACCCGGTCAGCGGTCACCAGATCGTCGCCAAGGACGGCCGCTACGGCCCGTACGTCACCGAGATCCTGCCCGAGGGCACCCCGAAGACCGGCAAGAACGCGGTCAAGCCGCGCACCGCCTCGCTCTTCAAGTCGATGTCCCTGGACACCGTGACCCTGGCGGACGCGCTCAAGCTGATGTCGCTGCCGCGGGTCGTCGGCAAGGACCCCGAGGGCGTCGAGATCACCGCACAGAACGGCCGCTACGGCCCGTATCTGAAGAAGGGCACCGACTCGCGTTCCCTGGAGACCGAGGAGCAGCTCTTCTCGATCACCGTCGACGAGGCGCTGGCCATCTACGCGCAGCCCAAGCAGCGCGGGCGGGCCGCCGCCAAGCCGCCGCTGAAGGAGCTGGGCACGGACCCGGTCAGCGGCAAGCCGGTGGTGGTCAAGGACGGCCGCTTCGGTGCGTACGTGACCGACGGCGAGACCAACGCGACGCTGCGGCGGGACGACGACGTCGAGACCGTCACCGCCGAGCGGGGCTACGAGCTGCTGGCGGAGAAGCGCGCCAAGGGGCCGGCGAAGAAGACCGCGAAGAAGGCGGCCAAGAAGGCGCCGGCCAAGAAGACGGCCGCCAAGAAGACGACGGCCAAGAAGACCGCGGCGAAGAAGACGACCACGGCCAAGAAGACGACCGCCAAGAAGACCACCGCGAAGAAGGCGGCGGCGAAGAAGACGGCGGCGCCGGCCGAGGACTGAAGGCGGCGCCACACGGCGGAACCGCAGGTCAAGGGGTGGGCCCGACGGACATGTTCCGTCGGGCCCGCCCCTTTGTTCGGGCAGGCGCTCGACGCTCCGCGCCGTATCGATAGGCTGGCGAGATGACGCGTGCCGAGCAGCCAACGGTCGTGACCCCCACATCAGGCGCCCTAGCGGCGGATTCCCGCGAGCGCGCCGTGCGCGCCCTGCTCCGCTTCCCCCCACTGAAGCGACTGTGGAGCGCCCAATTCGTCGGGGGCATCGGCGATGCCCTGTCCATGCTTGTCCTCGTACTGCTCGCCCTCCAGGCGGCGTTGTACGTCCCCCTGGGCGGCGAGGCCGTCTTCGGCGGCGGTTATCGGGGAGCCGCCCTCGCGGTCACCGTGGTCTTCGCGGCCCGGATGCTGGCGATGCTGCTCTTCGGAGCCGTCCTGCTGGGCCCGCTGTCCGCGCTGACGGCGCCGGCCGGCCCGCTGGACCGGCGCTGGACGATGATCGGCGCGGATGTGCTGCGGCTCGCGCTGCTGGTCATCGCGCCCCTCTGGATCGACTGGACGCCCGGCAACGCGCTGGCCTGGCTGCTGGTCACGGTCTTCGTCACCGGTGTCGCCGAGCGCTTCTGGACCGTCGCACGGGAGAGCGCCGCCCCCGGCCTGCTGCCCGCCCCGCCCCCCGAGGGCGCCGCGGTCCGCCCGCTGCCCGACAACATGGACGCCCTGCGCCGCCTCTCGCTGCGCACCGCCTTCGTCTCGCTGCCGATCGCGGCCGCCGCCCTGGTGGTCGTCACCCTCATCAGCAAGCTGCTGGGCACCGGCATCGACTGGTTCCACCTCCACCAGGCCGCCCTCGGCTCCTATGTGGCCGCCGGGCTGTTCGCCGCCTCCGTGTCGATCCTCTACTTCATCGAGTTCCCCGGTGTGCCGACGCCGCGGCCGCGCTCCCCCCTGGAGGGGCTGCGCCGGCCGAAGTCCGCGGCAGCGAAGTCCGGCCGGCCCCAGGACGAGAAGGACGCGCACGACGCGGCCCGGCCGGCCGCCGACAAGGGCCGTACGGGCGCGATCCCGCTGCTGGTGGCGGCCTGCGCCGCGGTGGCCGGAGCCCTCGCCGCGGCCGTCTCGCTCGCCGTCCTGCACGGCTACGACCTGGCCGGCGGCCCGGCCACCTTCGCGCTGCTGGTCCTCGCGCTGACCGGCGGTACGGCCGTCGGCATCCGCGGCGCCCAGCGGGTGCTGCCCACGCTCTCCCGGCGCCGGCTGCTCGCCCTCGCGGTGGCCGCCACCGGCCTCGCGCTGCTGGCCATGGGCCTGGTCCCGGACCCGACGACGGTGCTGGTGCTCGGGCTGCTGGCCGGTGTCAGCGCCGGAGTCGCGGCCAATACGGGGCATGTCCTGCTGGACCAGGAGTCGGAGGAGTCCCGCACCGCCCGTACGACCGAGCATCTGCAGGCCGTCGTCCGTCTCTCCATCGCGCTGGCCGCCATCGTCGCGCCGCTGCTCGCGGCCGTCATCGGCCCGCACCACCTCGGCGACGGGGCCTTCAACTTCGCCTACGGCGGCGCCGCCTACACCCTGATGCTGACCGGTGCGCTGCTGCTGCCGGTCGCCGCGCTGGTGCTCGGCAAGGCCGACGACCGGCAGGGCATCCCGCTGCGGCGTGACCTGCGGGAGGCGCTGCGCGGCGGCGACCCGGTGCAGGCGCCCGCCCCCACCGGCTTCTTCATCGCCCTGGAGGGCGGCGACGGCGCCGGCAAGTCCACCCAGGTCGAGGCGCTGGCGGAGTGGATTCGCGGCAAGGGCCACGAGGTTGTGGTGACCCGCGAGCCGGGCGCCACCGCCATCGGCAAGCGGCTGCGGTCGATCATCCTCGACGTCTCGACGTCCGGGCTCTCGGATCGCGCCGAGGCGCTGATGTTCGCCGCCGACCGCGCCGAGCACGTCAACAGCGTCATCCGGCCCGCCCTGGAGCGCGGCGCGGTCGTCATCACCGACCGGTACACTGACTCCTCCGTCGCCTACCAGGGCGCCGGGCGCAACCTCGCCCCCACGGAGATCGCCCGGATCTCGCGCTGGGCCACCGACGGCCTGGTGCCGCATCTGACGGTGCTGCTCGACATCTCCCCGGAGACCGCACGGGAGCGCTTCACCGAGGCACCGGACCGGCTGGAGTCCGAGCCCGCCGCCTTCCACCAGCGGGTACGGTCCGGCTTCCTCACCCTGGCCGCCGCCGACCCCGCGCGCTATCTGGTCGTCGACGCCGGCCAGGAACCGGAAGCCGTCACCACCGTCGTACGGCACCGCCTCGACCAGGTGCTCCCGCTGTCCGAGGCCGAGGTGCAGGCACAGGCCGAGGCCCGTAAGGCCGCCGAGGAGGAGGCCCGCCGCAAGGCCGAGGAGGAGGCCGCGCGCAAGGCGGAGGAGGAGCGCCTGGAGCAGGAACGCCAGGAGCAGCTCGCCAAGCTGCGCGCCGAGGAGGAGGAGCGCAAGCGCGTCGAGGCAGAGGAGGCGCGGGCCCGCGAGGAGGCCCGGCAGGCCGAGGAGGCCCGTAAGCGCGCCGAGGAGGCCCGACTGGCCGCAGAAGCGGAGCGCGCCCGCCGCGAGGCGGAGGAACGCGCCCGCCAGGCCGAGCAGGAGCGGCTGCGCCAGCAGCACGAGGAGGAGGCGCGGCTCCGCAAGGAGGCCGAGGAGCGCCGCCTGGAGAAGCAGCGCAAGGCCGAGGCGGCACTGGTGCGCGCCGAGGAGGCGCGGAAGGCGGCGGCCGAGGCGGCTGCTGCGGCGGAGGCCAAAGCCGCGGCCGAGGCGGCGGAGGCGGCCGACGCGCCCACGGCGGAGACCTACGTCGCGGACCTGCGGAAGCGGCTCGGCGAGAGCGCGCCCGAGGACGCGGCCCCGGCCTCCGGTTCCGGCTCGGACAGCGAGCGGACCGAGGAGTCGCTGCCGCGGCCCGCGGCGCCGGACAACGGGGTCTCCCGTGCGGCGGACGAGACCGCGGTGCTGCCTTCGGTGCAGGACAGGCAGGACCCCTGGCGCGGCCTGGACACCGGCGCTGACCCGGAGGAGACCGCCGTGCTGCCGCCCGTACGGAGCGAGGACGCGCGCGGTGGGGACCGGCGGAGCGGCGATCCCGCCGACCGGGTGCCGCCGTGGATGTTCCGTAAGGAGACCCCGGAGGCCTCCGGGAGGAACGGCGCGGCGTCCGTGCCCGCGGAGTCGCGCACCGAGCGCACCCGCGAACTCCCGCAGATCGACCCGGCGACCGGCCACCCCGTGGAGCCCCCGCAGCGCCGCCGCCCCGAATGGGCGGAGGAGACCCCGCTGGACGATCTGCCCACGCTCGCCGACGAACTCCTCGGTTCGCACGACGACGAGGACGCGGACGGCGGCCGGGGCGGGAACGGCCGTCGCGGCGGCCGGGGACGGCGCTAGCGGAGACCGCGACACCTCGTACGACCGGCCGTGGGGGGGGGGGGGGCGCGGGGGGCCCCGCCCGGGGGGGGGCCGGGGGGGGCGGGGGGGGGGGGCCGCCCCGCCGGCCCCCCCCCCCCCCCGCCCCCCGGGGGGGGGCCCCCCGCGCCCGGGCGCCCCCCACGGCCGTTTTCCGCCCGTCGGAGCGGGCCGTCCGGCCGCCGGGCGCCGGCGTCCGGATTCGTTTGTCAGTGGGTTGCACCACAATGGGTCGGGCGCGGAGCACTGCGCGGTGCGCGGGCCGGACGCACCCGCCCTCCGCGGCGGCACGGGCAGGACGGCACGGAAGGAACGGCGGACAGCGATGGCGGTATGGGACGACGTGGTCGGCCAGGAGCGGGTGACGGCGACGCTGGCCGCGGCCGCGCGCGATGCGGACGCCTTCGTCACCGCGCAGCAGACGGGGCAGGAGCAGGCGCCCGGTGAGCGCGCGGACGACGCCGGCACCTCCCAGATGACGCACGCCTGGCTGTTCACGGGCCCGCCCGGCTCCGGCCGTGCCACCGCGGCCCGCGCCTTCGCCGCCGCCCTCCAGTGCGTCAGCCCGGACCGGGCCCTCGGCGGCGCCCCCGGCTGCGGCTTCTGCGACGGCTGCCACACGGCCCTCATCGGCACCCACGCCGACGTCGAGATCGTCCGTACGGACCTGCTGTCCATCGGCGTCAAGGAGACCCGCGACCTGGTCCGCCGGTCCTCGCTCTCCCCGTCCGGCGGCCGCTGGCAGGTGATCGTCCTGGAGGACGCCGACCGCCTCACCGAAGGCGCCGGCAACGTCCTCCTCAAGGCCGTCGAGGAGCCCGCGCCCCGTACGGTCTGGCTGCTCTGCACCCCCTCCGTGGAGGACGTCCTCCCCACCATCCGCTCCCGCTGCCGGCTGCTCTCACTGCGGACGCCGCCGGTCGACGCGGTCGCCGACGTCCTCGTCCGGCGGGACGGCATCGAGCCGGAGGCCGCCGCCAGGGCCGCCCGCGCCACCCAGGGGCACATCGACCGGGCCCGCCGCCTCGCCACCGACGAGCGCGCCCGGTCCCGCCGGGCGGCCGTCCTCAAACTCCCGCTCCGCGTCGACGACATCGGCGGCTGCCTCAAGGCCGCCCAGGAGCTGATCGACGCCGCGGGGGAGGACGCCAAGCAGGTCGCCGAGGAGGTCGACACCAAGGAGACCGAGGAACTGCGCGCCGCGCTCGGCGCCGCGGCCGGCACCGGCGGACGCCTGCCGCGCGGCACGGCCGGTGCCATGAAGGAACTCCAGGACAAGCAGAAGCGCCGCTCGACCCGTACCCAGCGCGACAGCCTCGATCTGGCCCTGGTCGACCTCACCGGCTTCTACCGCGACGTCCTCGCCCTCCAGATGGGCGCGTCCGTCCCCCTCGCCAATGACGAGGTACGCGACAGCGTCCAGCGCATCGCCACCGCCTCCACCCCGGAGCGCACCCTCCGCCGCATAGAAGCCGTCATCGCCTGCCGCGAGGCCCTGGACCGCAACGTGGCCCCCCTCCTCGCGGTCGAGGCGATGACGGTGGCCCTCCGGGCCGGCTGACCCCTCCCGCCCTGGGGCGACCCGCCGCTCTTCGCGGCACCGGCCCGTTATCCACAGGAGCCGCAGACAGCACGCTCTTAGCTGGATACTCTCCGTGGGCGGGTCGTTACTCGCCGCCCATTCCGTCCATCCCTGCCCTCCACGACCCCAGCGCCTTCCGCCCTCCACGACCCCCACCGCCTCCCGCCGATCCATCGCCCGCCGCTACGGCCACCGGTCGCCACCACAGGTCGCCGCCGTCCTGCCCTCCACGGCCACTGGTCGCCCCCCCCGGCCTGGCCACCGCCCACCCCGCCCTCCACCTCCAGGGACCGACACCGCGCTCCACTCCACTCCCCTTCACGGCACTCCACGTTCCAGGGACCGAGACCAAGGGACCGCCCATGGCCACCAGCCGCCTGCTCCGCACCTCTGCCGCCCTCCTCGCGGCCACCGCTCTGCTGATCTCCGGCTGCTCCTCGGGGAGTTCGTCCGCCGGCGGTGAGGCGTCCCCGGGCGGCGGAACGGAGGCCGGCGTCCAGCGGCCCGCCGAGGACGCCTCCCTCGCGCCCCTGCCGGCCGCCACCCCGTCCGGTCTGCGTCCGTATTACGACCAGAAGCTGAGCTGGCATTCCTGTGGGGTGGCGGACTTCGAGTGCGCGACGATGAAGGCACCCCTCGACTACGCCAAGCCCAGCGCGGACACCGACCTCAAGCTCGCGGTGGCCCGCAAGAAGGCCACCGGCCCCGGCAGCCGGATCGGCTCCCTCCTGGTCAATCCGGGCGGCCCCGGCGGCTCGGCGATCGACTACCTCCAGCAGTACGCGCCCCAGCCCGCCGCGGTCCGCGCCCGCTACGACATGGTGGCGATGGACCCGCGCGGTGTGGCCCGCAGCGCACCGGTCGAGTGCCTCACCGACAAGCAGATGGACCGCTACACCCAGACCGACGTGACCCCTGACTCACCGGCCGAGGTCAACAAGCTCATCAGCGCCTACCGCAGCTTCGCCAAGGGCTGCGCCTCCCGCGCCGGCAAGCTGCTCCAGCACGTCTCCACCATCGAGGCGGCCCGCGACATGGACGTGCTGCGCGCCGTCCTGGACGACGACAAGCTCAACTTCGTGGGCGCCTCCTACGGCACCTTCCTCGGCGCGACCTACGCCGGCCTCTACCCCTCCCGCGTCGGCCGCATGGTCCTGGACGGCGCCATGAACCCGGTGCTCGACTCCCGCACCGTCAACGTCGACCAGACCGCCGGCTTCAACACCGCCTTCCGGGCGTTCGCCGCGGACTGCATCAAGCACAAGGACTGCCCGCTCGGTACCAAGAGCGTCGACGACGCCGGCCGGCAGCTGTCCGCCCTCTTCAAGAAGCTGGACGCCCATCCGGCGGCCACCGGCGAGGAGCGGAAGCTCACCGAATCCCTCGCCACCACGGGCGTCATCGCCGCCATGTACGACGAGCGCGCCTGGCCCGTCCTGCGCGACTACCTCGGCCAGGCCGAGGCCGGCAACGGCCGCGGGCTGCTCACCCTCTCCGACAGCTACTACGAGCGCGACCCGAACGGCACCTACGCCAACCAGATGTACGCCAACCCCGCCGTCAACTGCCTCGACCTCGCCTCGGCCTTCAACGGCCCCGGCCAGGTCCGCGCCGCCCTGCCCAGTTTCCGCAAGGCCTCCCCGGTCTTCGGCGAAAACTTCGCCTGGGCCGCCCTGAACTGCGCGTACTGGCCGGTCAAGCCCACCGGCACGACCCACCGCATCGAGGCCGAGGGCGCCGCCCCGATCCTCGTCGTCGGCACCACCCGCGACCCTGCCACCCCCTACACCTGGGCCAAGGCCCTCGCCGCCCAGCTCTCCAGCGCCACCCTCCTCACCTACGACGGCGACGGCCACACCGCCTACGGCCGCGGCAGCACCTGCATCGACCGAGCCATCAACAACTACCTCCTCAAGGGCACCGTCCCCCCAAAGGGCACCCACTGCAAGTGACCCACACCACACCCACCCCCTCCCGCCCCGCCGCCCCCTGGCCAGCCCCTCAACCGGTTACAGAGCACCCCTCCACAATGTGTAGACTGGGCCGCGCACCAAGCCGCCTTAGCTCAGTTGGCCAGAGCAACGCACTCGTAATGCGTAGGTCTCGGGTTCGAATCCCGAAGGCGGCTCAGTAAAAAGGCCAGGTCACATAGCCCGTGACCTGGCCTTTTGCGTTGCTCGGGGCATGACGCGTCACACGGCCGTGGTGCCGTGGGATGACTTGCGTGAGCGATGCGTGAGCGGAGCCGCTCGGCGACCTACTTCTTGGGCTTCCGGAGCTCGGTCTTCTTGTCGGCCTTGGGCTGGGCTTTGCCTTGTTCTTCGGCTTGCCGCCCTTGCCCTTGCCGGCGTTCTTCGCCGCGGCCTTCTTGGCCTTCTCCTTCTTCGCCGCCTTGCGTGCCGCCTTCTCCACCTCGGCCTTGCGCTGAAGCGGCACCAGCTTCGCCGTCGCCTCGGCGGCGCTCTTGCCGACCTGGGGCAGGACGCTCTGGTAGATGTCCCGCGTGATGCGGGTGTCACTGTGCCCGAGGGTGTCCGACACGATCTTGATGTCGATGTCGGCGGCCAGCATGAGCGTTGCTGCGCCGTGGCGCAGGTCATGCAGACGGATCGGCGGGAGGCCGGAGGCGGCGACGAGGCGCTCGAAGAGGTCGGTCACCTTGCCCGGGTGGAGCCAGGAGCCGTCTTCCTGAGTGAAGACGTGGCCGGTCTCGATCCAGGCCGAGCCCCACTCCGCGCGGTCCGCTTCCTGCCGCTCGCGGTGCCGCTTCAGGACATCGACGGTGTCGTCGTCGAGCGCGACCACGCGATACCCGCTGTCCGTCTTGGGATCGGACGCCTCGATCTCCCATCCGTCCTGCACGAGTTGGGAGGAGACGGTGAGGGAGTGGGTGTCGAGGTTCGTCTCCGACCACGGCTGCCCGCACGCCTCGCCACGGCGCAGGCCGCGGAAGGCGATCAGGTGCCACATCGCGTACAGGTGGTCCTCGGCGACGAAGTCGAGGAAGGTGCCGGTCTGCTGGGGCGTCCAGACCATCACCGGCGACGGCTTCTCGCCCGTCTGCTCCCACTTGGCAACCCGCTCGTCCGTCCACACGAGCGCCTTGGGCTTGCGTGCGGGATCGATCTCGACGTGGGCGGCCGGGTTGAACGTGATGATCTGCTGCCCGATCGCGTCGTTCAAGGCCGCGCGAAGAGTGGCCTTGACATGCTGACGCGTGGCGGGGCCGGTGATGCGACGGAAGCGCGGCATCTCGTCGATCGCGGCCTTCATCGCCTTGCGACGAGCACGGTTCTCCACGCCCTTCCACGGTACGGCCGCCAGCTCGTCGATCGCGGCTCGCCGCTGGGCGTTGTCCTCCAGGATCTGGGCGTTGGCGTCGCGGATGTCCGTGAACATCTCGCTGAGGTGGCTGACGCGCAGCCGGTCCAGCCGCCGGTTTCCGATGCGCGGCTTCAAGTGCACGCGAATGTCGGTCTCGTAGCGGTTGAGGCCGGACTTGCGTATGCGCTTACCGGCCAGCCACCGGTCGAGCCACTCGCTCACCGTCAGGCTGCCGATGAGGTCCTGGCCGGCGTTCAGGCGCCGCCTCGTCTCCTCGACGTCAGGCAGAGGCGACCGCTCGCGGCTGACCTCCGCCAGCATCTCGGCGATGAGTTCCGTGCCTTCGGGGTCGTCCGACTCGGCGAGTCCAAGGAGAGCGCGTACGTGGTCGAGGTCGGCCTGGGCCGACTTGAGGCTGCTGTACCCGCCACGGGCGAACGAGCGCCGGCTGCCGTCCTCACGGGGCGAGAGCTCCTGGCGTATGGAGTAGGTGCAGTGGTTCCTGCTGTTGCGCTTGGGGCAGGAGGTGCCGAGTTCCTTGCCGGTCTTCGGGTCGCGGCAGGAGCAGCGGCGATAGGTGGAGCCCTTCAAAGATCATTCTCCTCGGTGATATCGGGATCGCTCCCGGGTGAATCGATTGCGGCGGCAAGGTCGGGCCACAGGAATGGAGGCGTGACGCCCTCTTCCCGGATGAAGGCGCGGATCCTGCGCAGACGGTTCGCGGCGCCGTCAGCCACCTCGGCGGCACGAGCCTGAGCGCGGAGGGCCTCGGCCTTTCGGTCGGCGTTCGGGGCGGTCTCGGCGTGGTAGCGCGCGTACTCCTCATCTCGTCGCGCGCTCTGCAGTTGCTCCTCGGCGGCGTGGTGGGCGCGGAAGTAGCGGAGCATGTCGTCGTCCACGCCGAGGTCCGTCTCCTCCCCGGTGAACCAGCGCAGGGCGTTCACGGGGGAGGTGGGGTGCTGAAGCGGGAGCCGCTGCACACCGTCGACGTAGCCGACGGGATAGATGAGGCAGATGGGTGGGGTGTTCAGCGCCTCGGCCAACACCATGACGTCGACCAAGGGCAGGTTGGAGCGGCGTCCGGACTCCATGTTGGCGATCACGTTGCGGGGGATCGAGTGGCCGATCTCCTCGCACTTGTCGGCCAAGTCCTGTGCGCTCCACCCCAGTTCCTTCCGTCGTCTACGGACCTCGTCGGCCACGGTGGCCATGACCTGGTCCACCCACTCAAGGACGTCGTCCTCGTCGTCGGCCTTCTCGTATCCATGGTCGCTACGACGTTGTGTCATGTAGACACATTAGCTCGCCTAACGTCGATTTCGTGACCTGGAGACGGGCGCGATGGTCGCGTTCGCCGAGGGCTCAGTCGTGGATGGAGCGCGCATGCGCGAGAACGAAGCTGGTGGGCGAGCGAAGGGGATGAGCCGCGAGGAGCTTCTGGAGCTTCCCGCCGCCGTTGACCTGGAGACAGGCAACCGAGCTTTGGGGCTGGGGCGGAGCAAGGGATACGAGCTCGCCAAGCGTGATCAGTACCCGTGCAAGGTGCTGCGACTCGGCAATGCCTACCGGGTGGTGACGGCGGACCTGTTGGCCCTGCTGGGGCTGGCAGCGTGAAGCGGCTGGTGCGTAGCAGGCGCTTCTGCGCTGAGCTGACACAGAAACGCTGGACTGTGGCGTGGCGTGGACGTACTGTCCGTGGTCGCTCGCGGTACCGAGACGCCCGCGAGAAGGGGGAGAGCCTCCGGCGGTGCAACGCCGGAGGCCCCAAGGCTCCCCAGCAATCCCATGAGAACCGACCCGGCGACAGGGGCGTGCAAGCCCGACACCGCCAGACGAGGAGCCGCCCAGTGCAACCCGAGAACCCCGAGTCCTATTCCGCCCCCGCCCGAGCGGGCTGGCCCGCCACGGCCATCCCCGGTCAGCCCGGCGCCCACCTGCGTGCTGCGGAGGCCGACAGCGCCTCGGCGGACCCGAGCGAGGGTGCGGCCGGATGCAGCGCCGACGATGCGGATGCGGCGAGCGGGCTGGAGGCTATACCCGACGCAGAGCCGACAGCTGGCTCGAAGCTGCTGGACGAACTACGCGCCCAGATATCGCAGTTCGTCATCCCACCCTCACCGGAGGCGCTGGACGCGATCACTCTCTGGGTGGCGGCGACGCATCTCCAGCCCGCGTGGCAGCACGCCCCGCGCCTGGCGGTGGTGGGCCCGGCGAAGCGCTGCGGCAAGTCGCGGCTGCTGGACGTGCTGACCGAGACGGTCCACGAGCCGATGTTGACCATCAACACCACACCGGCGGCCATCTTCCGCTCGATCAATGAGGAGGAGCCGCCGACGCTGCTGGTGGACGAGGCCGACACCATCTTCGGCCCGAAGGTGGCGGAGAAGAACGAGGAGACGCGTGGCCTGCTCAACGCCGGTCATCAGCGCGGCCGGTACGTCACCCGAGTCGTCGGCAACGACCACACCCCGCACAAGTTCGCCACCTTCGCCATGGCGGCCATCGCGGGAATCGGTGACCTGCCTGACACGGTCATGGACCGTTCGGTGGTGATCCGCATGCGGCGCCGGGCCGAGGGCGAGAAGGTCCGGCCCTTCCGCTCCCGCCGCGACATCCCCGCCCTGCACGAGATACGCGACCGCATCCACGCGTGGGCCAGGCCGCTGCTGGAGGAGGCCGCGAACCTGGAGCCGGACATGCCGGTCGAAGACCGCGCCGCAGACACGTGGGAGCCCCTGGTGATCGTCGCCGATCTGGCAGGCGGTCGCTGGCCCCGGCTGGCGCGGGTCGCCTGCGTGCGGATGGTCAATGCCGAAGTGGCGGCCGAGGAGGACCACCCCAGTGGTGCACGAATCCTCGCCGACATCCGCCGGGTCTTCTTCGCCCAGCGTGAGGTGGACAGCCTGTCCACAGGGGACCTCCTCCACCACCTGCGCCAAGACGCCGAAGCCCCGTGGGCGGAGCGGGGACGTGACGGCCTAACGGCCCGAGAGCTCAGCAGGATGCTGCGCGACTTCGACATTCGGCCCGGCAACGTGCGCATGGCCGACGGAAGGCAGCTCAAGGGCTACATGCGCAACAAGTTCCTCGACGCGTGGCGGCGCTACTGCCCCACTGTGCACCCGGTCGACGCCGGTCCCACGCCCAGCTCGGGCTGAGCCCCGCCCCTCCGGTTGCCGTCCTTGCCGTCCCTGCCGTGATCCCGCAGGTCAAACGGCATGTCGGTAAGACGGCAGCCAGGCTCAAGACGGCAACGCGATGACCAACGGCGCGCTGACCGCCAGGACGTCTCCCACCTCCGTCTTGCGCCGTCCTAGGCGTCCCTGCCGTATCGCCGCAGGTCACAGGAGCTTCGGCCAAGACGGAAGACGGATCCGCCCCGTCCACTGCCGCCCCCACGCTCCAACCCGAGGGCGGCGGTGCCGCAATACGTCGGCACCGCCGCCGAGACGGAACGCCAGCACCTGTGCCGTACTCACCCTGACCTGCGGTTTCAACGGCCAAGACGGCCAAGACGGACCACGCCACCACCACAGGAGAACCCCGCTTGACCACCCTCGCACCACTCGCCGACCACACCGATCAGGACACCGGTGGGAGCCGCGCTTTTAGGCCAGGAGGGAAGCAGGTGATGACCAAACAGACCGCCGAGCAGTATGCGCTCGTCGCGGCGGGAACCGTCATCGTCGCCCTGACTGCCGGTGGGTTCTGGCTCTCCTACGCGCACCTTGCCGAGGTCGCTGGGCAGCACGGGCTCAAGAGTTCCCCCGTACGCCAATGGGCCTGGCCCGCGACGTTGGATGCGTTCATCGTCGCGGGAGAGTTGCTGATGCTCCGCGCGGGCCTGCGGCGGCTCACCGATGGGTGGGCCATCGCCCTCACGGCCACCGGATCGATCGGTTCCATCGCGCTGAACATAGCCGGGGTCAGCGGGGCCGGCGGGCCCGGAGCGAAGCCCCTGCTCGACTATGTGGTCGCTGCCGTACCCCCGACCGCCGCGCTGCTGGCCTTCGGCGTCCTGATGCGGCAGATCCACCAGCTGGTCGACCGGCCGATCGGCCGAATGGGACCGGCGTTGGATGAGGGGCCGGAGTCAGCGACCAGTGCTGCTGTCCGTGCCACTGAGCCACCGGCTGGCAGTTCCGCCCGGTCGTCGGAACCTCAGCTCCGGGAATCGGACAGCAAGCCACGTGGGGGCCGCCCAGCTGGGGCCACGGTCGACGAACTCGTGGAGATCGGTCGGATCTCCGCTGCAGAGCAGGGCAAAGCCACCCGAGACATTGTCCAAAAGGCTGTACGGGCCAAGGGACTGACGGTCAGCGGGGAACGGCTGACCGAGGTGATGGAAGTCCTTCGACGCGAGCTCGAAGCCGCTTCCGGCACCGGTCCCGATAGGGACTGACCGCTCGCCCCATGGGGTGACCGGAACCCTTCCGGTCACCCCGCCACCGGTCACCGCCCCCTCACCGCTTGGTCATCCACACCTGTGGAGGGGGCCGTGGACCGCCTGGACTCTGCCTGCCCTTCCTCGTCAGCCCGCCTGCCCCACTCGCACCTTCCGGAGAGCCACCCATGACGCACGACCCACACCACGCCGAGGCCACTCACAACGAGCCACGGCTGCTGACGAAGTCCCCTGGAGCGATGGGCCTTTTGCGGCGGGCATTCGGATGGATTGCCCCTGGCGGAGCCAGTAGTACCCCGAGTCCGACTCAAGGCCGGCCTTCGGGGATCTCCGCCCCAGGGGTGGCAGAGACGGCCCAGCGCCAGGGGACGCCGGGCCAAGGGGTCGGGGCCGAGGGTGGCCCCGACCCGGACACGCTCCACGCCATCCAACGCGAGACCCTCCGCCCCGCCCGTGCCGCCGAGAGCGCCACCGGCGAGCCCTCCGTGAAGAGCGTCCAGCCCACGATCCGTCGTTTCAGCGGCAACAAGCGCACCGTCCGCGTGGGCCCACTGCGGTTCACCGACGACGAGCACGCCGGCCTTCAGGAGGCCGCCACCGAGCACGGCTACAAGGGCGAGTCCGGCTTCGCCGCCGATGTCGTCCTGGCCTTCATCACCGGCCGGTTCACTGCCAACCTTCCCCTGTCCGAGGATCGCCGCCGCACGCACATGTTCCGCGCCCAGGTCCTGCGTCAGCTCAACCGCATCGGCGTCAACGTCAACCAGATCGCCCGCGCCCTCAACAGTGACCTCACCCCACCCGACATACGCCACCGCCTCGACGAACTCCACCACCTGCTGGAACTGATAGCCGAGGCCCTGTGCCAGCCTGCCGACCCGGGGGAGGACCTTGCCGCATGATCGCCGCCATCAAGGCGCCCGGCGCCAACACCCGTGGCCTGCTTGCCTACCTCTACGGCCGAGGAACCCACGACGAACACTTCGACCCGCACATCGTGGCCGGCTTCGCGATGCTCGGCATGCCCGACCCCGGCCGCGACGAGACGGCCACCCTCACCGAACTCGCCCGCCACCTCGACGAGCCCGTCCGCCTGCGCAACAGCGAGTTCGGCAAGCCTGTCACCGACCACGTCTGGCACTGCCCCGTCCGCGCCGCCCCCGAAGACCGCTACCTCTCCGACACCGAATGGAGCGAGATCGCCCAGCGCGTCGTCGCCGCGGCCGGCATCGCCCCTGCCGGTGATGACCTGGCCTGCCGCTGGATCGCCGTACGCCACGCCGACGACCACATCCACATCCTCGCCACCACCGTCCGCGAAGACGGCCGACGCCCCAAACTCCACGACAGCGGCATACGCGTCGGCGACGCATGCCGCGAGATCGAGAAGGACTACGGTCTGCGCCGCCTGAAGAAGGGCGACCGCACCAACACCCGACGCCCCACCCAGGCCGAAATGCACAAAGCCCAGCGCCTCGGCTGGGAACAGACCAGCAAGGACTGGCTCCAGGACCGCATCCGCGCCGCCATCCCACACGCCACAAGCGCCGAAGAACTCCTCGCCTACCTCGAAGCCGAGGGCCTCCGAGTCAAGGCCAAGCGGGGACCCTCCGGCGACCTCCTCGGCTACGCCGTCGGCCGCCCCGGCGACCTCAACAAGGACGACGAACAGATCTTCCACCCCGGCGGAAAGATCGCCCCCGACCTCTCCCTTCCCAAGATCAAGGCCCGCCTCGAATACAGCCAGCCCGAAGAGCACCCCACCGCCCGCCGCGCCCAGCCCAGCACCCCCTGGCACCGAGCAACTGACGCCCTCGACAGTCTCCACACCGACCTTGCCTACGACGCACGAGCCCAGGCGCACATCACCGCCCTCGGAGAACTGATCGAAACCACCGCCCAGACAGCGCCCACCGACCTGCGCGCTGAACTGCAAGCCGCCTCGAAGGCGTTCGCACGGGCCCAGCGCTCCCAGATCCGGGCAGAAGACCGAGCTGCCCATGCTCTGCGTAACGCGGCCCGCGACATCGCCCACACCGCCACCGGCCCCGACGGCAGCGCCCTCGCTGCCCTGGTCGCAGCGCTCGTCTGGGCCGCAATCGTCGCGGGACGCTGGCATGAGGCCAAGGGCCACGCACACCAAGCCGATGCCGCCCGCCAAGCTCTCCAGCACCTTCGGACCGCCGCCGACCGCGCTCTCACCCCGGAACTCACAGACCTCGTGCAACGCCAGCCGAAGGAGGAGACCCGCCGCACCCTGGCCAGCGACGTACGAGCCGCCATCCCCGACCACGCCGCGCGGATCCTCACCGACACCGGCTGGCCGGCCCTCGCCACCGTCCTCGCCGACGCCGAAGCCCGCGGCCACAAACCCCACCAACTCCTCAAAGAAGCAGCCGCCCAGCGCGAACTGGCCACCGCCCGCCAACCCGCCCGCGTCCTGATCACCCGCATCCAGCACACCGGACGCAACCCCATCCCCAACCGCCGCGCCGCAGCAGCCCGCCTCCGCACCATTACCGCGGCTCCACACCCGCCCCTCGGGCCTGACTTCGCCCAGCCAGGAGTGGCAACTACGGCACCGGCCGCGCAGCAGCGTCGCCCGCGTCGCTAGCTGTCCAACACGCCGCTGTACGACTGTGGCTCTGCTGCGGTCGTGCAACGAGCGGTTGGACGTGCGCTCGGCGAATCGCCCCCTGCTGGAACCCGCCTGGTAGGGGGCTGCGGTCTTGCCCTGCCACTACTCGGGCAGCGTCCTGCCGTGGCTGAAACCCGCTCCCACCAGGGCGATTGTCAGTGCCGTATGCGAGGGTCGCTATCTGTGAGCCGACGCATTGTCGGCGGCTCGCGACGGGTTACGAGTACACGGCCAACGGGGAGGCACGGTATGGCTGGCGACGGCTTTGACATAGACACCGACCAACTCAAGTCCGCCGCTCCAACGTTCCACCGAGAGTCTGTTGCCCTGGAACGGGCGACAACCAAGCTTCGCCACACACTGAGCGGACTGGGGGAGCCGTGGGGCGGTGACGAGCAGGGCAAGAAGTTCGAGCACGCCTACGCCCCGCACCAGGCACAGATCGCGAAGGCAGCCGCAGCCCTTGTCAAGGGCCTGTCCAGCATCACCAAGGCCGTGAACGACATGGCCGCCAACCACGAAGACGCTGACCAGTCGGCCAAGTCCGGCTTCGAGGGCGGTAAGTGATGGGCGCTGCCGACAAGGCCAAGGAGATCGTCCAGGACCTCACCGGCATGTGGTGGCCGGAGGGGGACGAGGACGAACTCCGAGAAGCCGCCCGCGCTTGGCGTACGTACGCGGACGATGTCGAGGACTGCACGGCCGCCTGCCACAAGAAGGCCCAGGACGTCATCGACAACAACAAGGGCAAGTCGATCGAGGCGTTCGGGGGGTTCTGGCGCAAGTACCACGGCGGCGGCAAGGGCTACCTCGACGACGTGGCCAGCGCCGCCCGCGACATGGCCAAGGCCCTGGACAAGTACGCGGACCAGGTCGCCGAGGCCAAGAAGAAGATCGAGCACGAGCTGGAGATCGCCGGCGCGGTTCTGGTCGTCGGTACGGCCCTGGCCGTCTTCACCGGCGGTATCACCGAGCTCGCGGCAGTCGGCGCCACCGAAGCGATCGTCGCCGCAGCGAGTACGGCGGGCATCGCCGTTTCTGCCACCGTCACCGAGATCGCCGGAACGGTCCTGGCCACTGCCGCCATCGGCGGCATCGAAGCCATCACCGTCGACGTGGTCGTCGCCCAGGGCGGCCGCAACCTTCTGGGGGACCAGAAGGGCATCAACCTAGATGAGATCAAGCAGGCCGGAGCCACTGGGGTCTTGCTGGGGGGCGCCCTGGGCGGCGCGGGCCGCGCCGCGAAGGCTATAGGCGACGCTGGCGGCTTCAAGAACGCCTTCGGCAAGATGAAGCTGGATGTGGGTGGCCCGCGCCTCGTGATGGCCGGCGAGGGGCCAGTCGGCCCTGTCGGCCCGACCGGGCGCCCCTTGATGCGCAACACAGAGGGCAGCGGTGGGGGAGCCTCCGGAACTCCCAAGGCCAGTGGCTGGGAAACCTTAGGCAATATAAAGGGACCTGCGGCCGGGAAAACACTCAAGCGGCCAAACGATCGGCATACCATTGGTGGCGCAGGTCGAGCGGGTAAGAACATCAAAGAAGAGAACACCATCATCCTCCCGGGATATTCTCAGGAGGTCGAGAAGGATATCGCCGGCATCGCTGAAGGGAAGGCGACCTGGCTGCCGGACGGTGAGCGTTATGAGATCAACGGTCGCACTTACGGTGTCCATGAGAACGGGACCGTATACCCTGCCAAGGGTCCAGGGTTTGTGGAAATGGACCGGAATGAGTATGCGGCGCTATCGCAGATCGTAAAGGCTAAGGGGGATCTCTCGGCGGCTCCGCAACTGACGCGTAACCCTCGCTTCGTCAACAACCCGGAAGTCGTCGAAAAGGCCATGGCCATCTACAACGGGACTTACACACCATGACGTACAACCTTTTCCTCGTTGATAGCTGTGACCCGGGCGTCATGGCTGAAGCTCTCGCTGCGATCTTCCGAGTTCAATTGAGAGAAGTGGATGTTGCCGACGCTGATGGCGACCAAGAGGACCGCAACTGGGATGCCCTGGCGTCCTGCGAATACTCGCGCGTCCTGGGCAACGTGTCGCTATCCCTGGATATCTACGCTCAGGACTCGGTGGGGCAGCAGCCTCCAGAAGCCGAATTCTCCGCAGCGCTCGCGAGCATGCTTGGCACGTCCGTATTGTACCCTCCTCAGGAGAGCGCCATGAGCGCTCACTGGTTGGTTACCCCAGAGGGGCTGACAACACGGGCCCGGCTGAGCGAGTCAGACGATGACGAGCCAACATTCACAGTCGCAGCCGTTGAGGCATTTGTTGATGGCTTGCCGGATGTTCCTGTGATGAACCTTCCGGAAGTAGTGCGTGAGCAGAAGATTGCTACACCTCTGGCCGATTCATTTGCGGAATCCCTCCAGTCGCTGAAGGGGGCCGGCGGCGAAGCGGATGGTTTGACCATCACAGCTGAGGTTGCCGAGGTGGCACGCATCGCCAAGTCATACCTGGGGGCGTGGGAAAAGCTTTCTCGACGCGCCGAGAATGACTGGGAGCCATCTGGTTGGTACCCCGTGGAGTTCTACCGGGAAGTGCTCGGATATCGCGATGACATCGAAGGGTATCTGCGCCAACTCCCGGAGAACGTGGCCACGCTGTACAAGCGCTACCTCGACAAGGTTGACAGCCTCTATCAAGAGTTGACGGTCGACGACGAAGAGCACGTCATCGTCGATGGCCATGATGAGCCGACAGCTGGTTCGGCGCAGAAGGCTTGGTGGTGGTATCGCCGCCCCGAGCCCATGCCTTGGTCCAGGGGATGAAGCCGAGCGCCTCCGTGGATCTGCTGACCCGATACGAGGTGGACCGAACGCGGTGCTGATGCATCGGCTATGACCGCATGCGTCGGTCATAGCCGGTGGGCGCTCTGCGCTTGGTCACGGCGTGGTGACTGTCATCCCTTGGTCGTCGCGGATCCGTCTGACTCCCGCCATTCGTGGTCCAGGACCGAGTACGTGATCGAGTCCCTCCACGCTCCTCGTACGAACACGTGCTCCCGAATGCGGCCTTCCTCCGTCATGCCGGCGCGTAGCAGGGTCTTGGCGGAGGCGGAGTTCAGCGGTGCGCGAGCGGCCCAGATGCGGTGCAGGCCAAGGTGATTGAAGCCGAGGTCGCACATGAGGTGAACGGTTTCGGTGCCCAGGCCCGCTCCCCATGTGTGGGGGCGCAGGGCAAAGCCGATGGTGGCGGCCTTCTGGGCGTGTGGGTCGAGCGCCAGGCGGGCGAAGCCCACCAGATCCCTTTGCTCTTGGCGGATCACGCCAAGGGCGTATTCGGTGCGGGGCTGCTCCCCGGAAGAGGCGATGGAGCGGGCGACGATCTCCCCGACCTGTTCACGGGTTCGGGGTTCGAAGCTCAGGTGGCGGGTGGCCTCGGCGTCGCCGTAGATGGCGTGTACGGCGTCCACGTCGTCGCTGGTGAGTTCGCGCAATTGGAGCCGGGGGCCTGCGATGTCGACCGGGTGCATGCTGGGGACCCTACTCGTGGGCGGTGTTACCTGGGCAGGGCGGCGACGGGGGCCGCGGTGAACGCCTCGATTTCCTCCCGTGCCACGCGGGCCTCGGGTGCGGTGAGCCACCGGGGATCACGCAGCGCGGTGTGGACCTGCCGCACCGAGGCAACGATGCCGTTGATGCGCTGATCGGCGGACAGGTCGAGAACGGGCCGCATGGCCTCATCGACACCGTCGAGGCTTCCGGCGTGGATGCGGGCGAGGGCAAGGTCGGTGTGGGCGCCGGCCTGGTCACCGAATGCCCATTCTTCGGGTTCCGCTTGGCGGTAGGCGGCGACGGCCGCTTCAGCCTGATGCTCCGCCTCGGGGGTGTTCGGCAGCCAGGCGGTGGCGTCGGCGGCGTAGTAGAGCTGGCGTGGTACGGGGAAGGTCATGATGCCGCCGAACTCGTCCAGGTCGTCGGGGGACGCCGCATCGCGGGCCCGTTCAGCATCTGCGAGGGATTCCCGTACGGCTGCCACATCGCCGAGTGCGGCTCCGGCACGGGCTTGCAAGCAAGACAGCCATACGGCGCTGGTGCCGGTTACGCCTGCCACCTGGGAGATGCCGAGGGCAGCGTATTTGGAGGCTTCCTGGTGTCGGCCGTCCCAGTAGGCGATCAGGGATTGCAGGCCGCGGACCCAGGCGCGCATGGCGTGGTGGTCGGCGTTGTCCGCGCACACGTAGGCGGTCCGGGCCTGTGTCATCGCCGATCGCGGGTCGCCGAGGTCGTGGCTGGCCTTGGCGAGCATGCCGGAGGTGATGGCGGAGAGCAGGTACAACTCGCGGGCCTGGCCAGGGCGGACATGGCCGTGTTCGAGGAAGCGGAAGGAGAGGTCCTGGATTTCGACGAGGTCTCCTAGGAGTGGGACAAGTGGCAGCCGTGGATAGGCGGCGGCGAGACGACGTACCTCCTGGTGTAGCTCGTCCAGGGTCTCGGGGCCGACGTTGCTGCCTTCTGCCATCGCGCTGAAGCGGAATGCACGACGAGCTGCCATGGCGACCTGCCTCTCTAACGTGTCCCGGCCGGCGCTGTCGCCTGGAACGGGTCTGTTGGTGAACTCGATGCCGTCGAAGCCGCTGTCCCCTTCGCTGGGTTCGAGCGAGGGCGACGGCGACGGTGTCGGCATGACGAGCCGAAGTTGGGGAGCGGCATCGACTGCGGCACCGCCCTCGCCCGCTGGACCGAGCAGGACGTCGACGGGATATCGGAACATTGCCTCCAGTACCCGGCACAAGGCCGGGTAGGGGCGGGTCTTCACCTCGCCCCCGTACCACCGCTCAAACTGCCGCTTGGACACCGTCAGGCCGACAAGCATCGGATCACGGTCCTGTTCGGCGAGTTCGTTGGCAGTGCGCTCGAAGTGAAGCTTGAAGGTCTCGAACACCTGCCAGTGGCGCCTGGTGATCAATGTCCGTAGAAGAGTGGGCCTTTGAGCCATCAATCCCCCGATGGGTTCCGGTCGGCTCGTCGGTTCGACGGTAGCCCCGCAATGCCGCCATACGGGAGTAAGAGCTGCCGTGTGCGAGGAGATGACGGTGGAGACGGCGGCAACGTGACGGTACCCATGTCGTCCACTTCGCCAAGCCCGAATCAGACGTCGGCACTCATGTCGTGGTGAGGCGTGCCGCTTGGACGTCAGGCTCGATGCCCGCCCTGAAGGCGAGCGACGAGGTGGTGTTCCGGCAATGCCAGCAGCAGGAGACAGCGCGATGTGGCGACAGGCAGAGCCCCGTACCGGGATTCGGAGCGCGGAGGCGACTTGGAGCGACAGCGGCCCGCCCCTGCGGCGCGAGCGGACCTTCTCTCCACACGGCTCGTCCGTGAGTGAGGCACGGAAGTTCGCCGTCGAGGCTCTGTCGGCTTGGGGAGTCCGGGACCGCCTCGATGACGTGTGTCTGTGCCTGTCAGAGGTCGCCACCAATGCGCTCGTACATGCAGGCCCGCCCAGCTTCGGATTTCGGGCACGGCTAGCCATCAGCGGATCGGTGGTTCGGCTGGAGGTCCACGATCAGGATGCGGACCGGCCGCATCGGCAGCATCCGCGCCTTGATGACACCTCGGGTCGCGGCCTGCTCCTGGTGGACGAACTGTCCGATGGGTGGGGCGTGGACGAGCAGCACGGCATCGGCAAGACCGTCTGGATCACCTTCAAGATCACTGCCCCCAAGCCTCGCACGCCCAAAGGCGAGATCTGACGGGGATGCGACCTGTTCACACCGATCACGAACGCCCATACAGAAAGGCGGAATCCATGCCCAAAGCCCAACATTCCTTATCCGGCCGGATCGTCATCCTCGGTGCCGGCCCCTGCGGACTGGCATGCGCGAACGAACTGGACCGTCTCGGCCACCGCAACTGGACCCTGCTGGAGGCGGCGCCCACTGTCGGGGGGCTGGCGTCATCCGTGGTCGATCGTGCCGGCTTCACCTGGGACCTGGGTGGCCACGTGGTCTTCTCCCACTTCGGAGAGTTCGACCGGCTCCTGGGCGAGCTCTTCGCCCCGCATGAACTGCTGCACCACGACAGGTCCTCGTACATCCGATTCCGCGACCATTGGGTGCCTTACCCCTTCCAGCAGCACCTCCACTGCTTGCCGCAGGCCGACGCCGAAGCATGCCTGGTGTCGTTGACCCACGCCTGCCAACAGCGCGAACAGACCCTGCCGACCGACACCGACTTCGCGACGTGGCTACAGACCCAGTACGGAAGCGGCCTCGTCGAGCGCTTCTTCGCCCCGTACAACACCAAGGTCTGGGCGATCTCACCAGAGAGAATGAGCGCGGGCTGGGTCGCGGAGCGAGTGGCACCGGTCGACCTCGACGAGATCCTGGCAGCCTTCTACGGCGTCAAAGCCCCCGCACCGAAGTGGGGGCCGAACTCCACGTTCGCCTTCCCCTCCGTCGGGGGGACTGGAGAGATCTGGCGACGACTGGGCGCCCGCCTTGGCAACCGAGTCCGTACCCGAGCCCCGGCCACGTCGATCGATCCGGGCGCCTGCCTCGTGCGACTGGAGAGCGGTGAGGCGGTGCCTTACGACCAGGTCGTGGCCACCTTGCCATTGGACCGACTCGCCGCCATGACGACGACGAGCCCACCCGACGTACGGGAGGCGGCCAGCCGGCTGAAGCACACCACCGTCGCCATGGTCGGCCTCGGATATCGAGCCCCCACCCTGGACGAGCGGTCATGGTTCTACTTCCCAGAGGACGACGCGCCGTTCTACCGCGCCACCAACTTCAGCAAGTACGCGCCTGGCAACGTCCCCGGCGCCGACACCACCGCCTTCAGCTCATGGATGACGGAGATCTCCGTGATGCCCGGGCCTCGTGTCAACCAGCGTGCCCTGGTGAAAGCCGCCGATGCTGCGCTGCGGCGACATCGCCTGGTCCCCGGGCTGGCCGAGCTGGCCACAGCCCATGTGGAGATGATCCCGTACGCCTACCCGATCCCCACGTTGGACCGGGACGAGGCGCTGGCGTTGACGGTGCCGTGGCTGGAAGGCCAAGCGATCTACCCTCGCGGCCGGTTCGGCACCTGGCGGTACGAGATCGGCAACATGGACCACGCGGTGAAGATGGGCGTCGATATCGCACGCCGCCTGGTCACGGGCGCCACCGAGGAGCTTCTCAGCAGCCAGGACGCGGTTCCCGCGGGGAGTCGCTCATGACCACCACCACGACGACGTCGGTCACCTTCGCCGGACACGTCTTCGATGTCGAGGTGGACCAGGACTTCGCCGTCGAACAGCGCACTCACCTGCACAGCTTCGTCCCCGAGGCCGCGCTGGCTCCACCCTGTGGTCGGCTGACCAGCATCCGTATCCGCCACAACCGTGAGCTGTTCGTAGACCGGTCCGCCCGCCTCCAGACGGTGCAAAGCCGGTGCGTCGAGCCGTTCCGCGGCGAGCCGTACCTGCGGTCGCGCGTGGGTGACGTGGACTGGT
This sequence comes from Streptomyces sp. NPDC048612, assembly GCF_043199295.1. Taxonomy (NCBI): domain Bacteria; kingdom Bacillati; phylum Actinomycetota; class Actinomycetes; order Kitasatosporales; family Streptomycetaceae; genus Streptomyces; species Streptomyces sp. NPDC048612. The sequence continues at coordinate 237,201 of NZ_JBICVV010000002.1, read as the reverse complement.
GGCACCCCCATCCCCGCTCGCACCTGTCCCAGGACCATCTCTATGCGCACGACTCCACCGGGCGCCTGCACATCGTCCTCCACCCTGATGCACATCGTGGAGAGCGCTATCTGCTGCGCATCGTCCGGGAAGTCGTGATGCGGTGCGGCGAAGACCGTGGCTGGACCGCGTTCCATGCCGCCGCGGCGTCCATCGACGGAAACGGGGTGCTCATCGCCGGACCCACCACAGCCGGCAAGACCACCGTGCTCGCCGCTCTCGCCTGCCACCGCCGAGCGGACCTGGTGGCCTCCGATCGCGCGATGCTCACGCAGAACGCGGCCGACGTCATCGGTGTCCCACTGTCCATCCGCATCGCGGGAGGCACACTGTCGGCTCTGACGCCGCGCGAGGCCCTGCCACCGCACCGGGTGCTCCCTCGCACGTTCGGTACGGATCAGAAGGCGAGCTGCACGCCGCGGGATTTCGCCGCCGCCTTCGCAGCCCAGGTCCGCGAGGGCGTTCCACTGCGCCTCGTGCTTCTGCCACGGCTTCGCGACGATGACACCCCGCTCAGCATCCAGGGGCTGCACGGCGAAACCGCCCGTGCCGAGCTGGCCGCCGCGTGCTGTACCCCGGACGACGAGGACTGGCTTCACCCATGGTTCGTCTGTCGGGGCCGGTCGGTGGAGGGACTGCGCGCTCAGGCCGGTCAGGTGCTGGACGACCTGGCCACGAAAGTCCCGGTGTTCAGGGTCACCGCCGGTGTGCGTACTCCCCACTTGCTGGAACGCCTCGCCGACACCGTTGCCAGGAGGCTCTCGTGATCCCGAAGCGCATCGCTGTTGTAGGTCCCGTGGCCTCTGGAAAATCGACCATCGCCGCCGAGATCGCCGGTCACACGGGACTGCCTCACCTGGACCTCGACAACCTGTTCTGGGGAGCCGGCTGGACACCCGTCGACGCCGTGACCTTCCAGAACCGGGTCAGGGAAGCGCTCGGCGCAGAGACCTGGATCGCCGACGGCAACTACAGCGGGCCTGTCGGCGAGACGCTTCTGAGGCACGCCGAGCTGGCGATCTGGCTCGACCTCCCCCTGCGCACCTGCCTGTCCCGACTGCTCAAGCGCTCATTACGGCGAGCTGCCCGTGGTGAGGAGCTGTTCGCCGGCAACCGGGAGACCTTCCGGCATCTGTTCGCCCGGGACTCGATTCTCCTCTGGGGCCCGGCCCATCACCGCCAGCACCGCCGTCGCTGGCACCACCACCTCGGCCCCAGCAAGCCCCATGAGCTGCCCGTGCTGCACCTCACCAGATCCACGGCAGTTGCGCCGGCACTCCGAGCCATGAGTCTGCTGCCCCCAGCCGCGAGGGCGCTGGCACCGTGCCGCACACCGTGATCGCCTCGGCCGTCCGCGTCCCCTGGCACAGCCACCATGGGGGCTACGACCGACTCCTTGACTACCTGCCGGAAGCCGCGCGCATCACCCCGCCACGGGGAATCACCTGCCAGAAGATCGCCACTGCCGCCCATCACTGGCTTCGCCGCCGCTGCCCCCTGCCGTTCTACCCAGCCGAACACTTCGCCACGGATGCACGCGTCCTCGCCAGACGCGGGCCCGCCCACATCCTCTACGGCGACGAACAGTTCTGGTTCTCCCGCCACCGACCGGGCCCGACCGCCGTCACCTATCACCAGCCACCCGCACACCTGGCCCGCTTCATGCCGACCACGAACTGGCGGCGGCTCGCCGCCCACGCAAGCCAGATCATCGCCCTCGCCCCCGACCAGCTGGCTTTCTTTGCCAACCACCTGTCCGAGGAGCGCGTGCACCTGATCCCGCACGGCATCGACACCGCCGCCTTCGCGCCGTCAGGAGTCCCGAAGCCCGGCGGCCGACCATTGATCCTGACTGTGGGCTGGTGGCTGCGCGATTGGGACGTCCTGGACACGGTCCACGACCAGCTCCATCGACGGCACGGCAACGACATCGAGCTCGCCGTCGTCACCCGTCAGGCCGACCGGCGCACCTGGCACCCGGCCGTGCGCGTGCTGGAAGGAATCAGCGAACTCACCCTCACCCAGCTCTACCGCCAGGCCACGGCCGTCTTCCTCCCCCTGACGGACGCGACCGCCAACAATGCCCTCCTGGAAGCCCTGGCCTGCGGAACCCCGGTAGTCGCCACCGACACCGGAGGCATCTCGTACTACACGGGCCACGGCTCGGCCGCCTCGCTCACACCGCCCAGTGACGCAGCTGCCGCCGCCGAAGCCGTCGAAACCCTCATCGGCGAACTCGGAACCGCAGCCCACGCTGCACGACGTGCCGCGGCCCGGGAGCGCGCCGAGCTCTTCGCCTGGCCGCGCATCGCCGATCAAGTTCGCTCCGTCTACCGCCTGCTGGAGGACGAACGATGATGCTGGCCGACCTGTGGCTCCACTACGCCGTTCCCGTCCTGCTCGTGCTCCTGCTGGCCCGCGGGCTCTGGGCACTCGTCGCAGTCGAACTCTGCGCCCGTTGGCTGCTGGGCAACGCACGCCGAGACCCCGTCTCGACCGACGAGGACCGGCCGTGGCTGGTGGTCCTGCTGCCCATGCTCCGCGAGCAAACCCTTGCCCCCGAGACGATCGCCGCCTTCACGGCCCTCGACTACCCACGAGAACGTGCAGTGGTCGTCGCCATCACCACCGAACGAGAAGAGAACGCCCGTCGGCGCGACCGTGGTCGCCTTCGGGCACTGGCGGACACCAGCTGCCTCACCGAGGCGCAACTGCGCGGGGCATTCCCCCGCGCCCGCTGCGGCGACGTCGCTGACGAGGTCAACGCCGCGCCCAGGGAGAAGCGCCTCCCCCTTCTCGCCGAGCTGTACGACTCAGAGCCCACGACACGCGAAGCTGTCGCCGCCCTTGCCCAAAACCAGCGAGCCGTCGGACTGCGTCTGGTACACCTGCACCAACCTGACACCGGCGGCCGCAAGGCCGGACAGCTCAACCATGCCGTCGACCGCCTCGGCGAGATCCTCGGCCCCCTCGGCTGGCACGACGAGAACGACGTGGACAACACCTTTCTCTGCGTTTACGACGCCGACGCCATCCCGGACGTCCGTACGCTGACCGCCTTCGCCGAGACGGCTACTCGCCACAGGGCGCTCACCGGCCGGCCGCCGGCTCTGATCCAGCAGCAGCGACTGCCACTGCTCGGCCGCCGTCCCTTTCCGTCTGGCGGCACCGGCTTGTTTCTGGCGGGGGAATGGCTGTACCAGCTCCGCCGCTCACTCGGCATCGAACTCGCCCGAATCCGCCTGACGCACTGGCTCACCACCACCCAAGTCCCGCGCCTCGTAAGGACGCTGCTGCGGCCCATGATCTACGGCGTCGGCTGTGGCATGACCGTCCACCTGCCGACCGTGCGTACCCTCGGTGGCTTCCCCGAACCGATGGAGGATCTCGGCACCGGCCACCGCCTCTCCCTCCTCGGTGCCGACATCGCACCCGCCCCCGTCGCCGTCCTGGACGAGCTCTATACCGAGCCACACGGCCTGACCAACCTCCACGCCCTCGCCTTCCACACGTCAGCCCGACCGGACCGCCATGCGAAGGCCGTCGCTCACCTGCCAAGCGCTCTCACTCGCATCGGTAAGGCGCTCTTGGTATTCCGGGAATGGAGCGACGAGGCCGCCTGGGTTGCTGGCGCCCCGCTGATCGCCGCCGCGATCGTCTCCGCCTGGTGGGCCGGTCCGCTGTGGTCCGCGCTTGCCCTCACGGGCGTCATGCTGCATGGCCCCGTCCTGACCGCCCGACTCATCGGGCTGGCCCCTGCCCTCCATGCCGCGGTCGTACCCCCAACCGGTCGCATCGCTGCTGCCCCATGCCCTACACGTGGCCGCCGAGCAGGGTTGATCGCAAGCAGTCCCGCCCAACCGTTCATCCGTCTCGTCGGCCCCTGGTGGATGATCTTCCGCCGCATCACCGGACACGCGACCACCTTCGGCAAGACTGAGCGCTGAAGCACCACCCAATCCGCATCAGGAAGTTGGACCAGCAAGTGACTGAATTCGCCACCCCCGAAATTCGTACCTCTGCCAAAGCCGTTGTCCTCCATGACGACCAGATCCTCCTCATGCGTGCCGTCTGGGAGGACCAGGAGTGTTACTTCCTCCCTGGAGGCGGACAACACCCCGGAGAGAGTCTCGGCGACGCCGTCGCCCGCGAAGTCGACGAGGAAACCGGCCTGAGCGTCACCGTCGAGCGGCTGCTGTGGCTCCGTGAATACATCGGCGCCAACCACGACCACCCCGAAAGCGAAGCCGACACCCACCGCATCGAAGCGATCTTCCTGTGCACCCCCACCAGCGATCCCGGCAAGCTCGGCGGCCATGCCCAGGACGAGGTGCAGACCGGCCTGGAGTGGGTACCGCTGGGCAAGGTCCCTGCCCTCAACCTGCTGCCGCAGGCCATCCGCCAGCCAATCGCCTCCCTCACGGAGACGCCCAAGCCCCCCGGCACCTACCTCGGCGATGTCGCCTGACAGCGCTATGGACGGTATCGACGGCCGCGTCCCACCAAGCGCCCGCGAGATCACCACCGGCCAGGCCAACCGGGTCTGGTCGGTGGAAGGACCGACGCAGTACATCCTCAAGCACTACGGCGACCCGAGCCGCGCCGCCAACGAAGCCGCCGCTCTCCGGCTCCTGACCAGCCACCGTGCCCCATGCCCACAGCTGCTCGCCGCGTCCAGCGGCAGCAGCACCCCTTCATGGACCGCACAGGCCGCACTACACGCGAAGCCTGTGCCCATCGACCGGTTCCTGGTAGACCTCACCGAACCGCTGGCCGCCATCCACCGCATCCCCGGCACACACTTCGGCCGCCTCGCCGGCGCTCGACAGCACCACAGCTGGACCGACTACCTCCACGACCGCCTGCGCATGTACGCGGCATCCGCCCCGTCCCTACGCGCCGTGGCCCGACTCCTCCACCAAGAAGTCGACGCCAGCGACAACGCCATCCAGCCAGTGCTGCTCCATCACGACCTGCAGCCGGGCCACCTCCTTCGGGAACCCGCGGGTTCCCGTCTGCTCATCGACTGGGAGCTGGCCATCTTCGGCGATCAGCGGTCCGACCTTGCTCGCCTCGCCGTACGTCTCGGCCTCGACGACCCCACGCCCGTATTCGCTCTCGCCAGTCAGCCCGGCGCCACAGCCGAAGGCCGACTCCATCTGTACTGGCGCATCCACCTGCTCGCCGACGCCGCACTGAGCACAGACCGCGTCGTACGGGAACGGGCAGCTGGGAGGCTACCTGGCTCGAACGTCACGTAGCTGATGGCGACTACCGAGCCGCTAGTGCCGCTGGTGGACTGGGTCTGATGCACGATCGGGTGCCATCTGAACTGGCTTGCCCTGTGGGGCAGGTGGGAAGGATGTCGCTGTGCCCAAGCCTTATTCGGAGGAGTTCCGTCAGAACGTCGTGCGGGTCGCGAGGAATCGCGGGTCGGGTGTGACGGTCGAGCAGGTGGCCACTGACTTCGGAGTCCATCCGATGACGTTGTGGAAGTGGATGCGTCGCGCGGACATCGACGACGGGAGCAAGCCCGGAACGACCAGCCAGGAGAGCGCAGAGCTTCGGCAAGCGCGTCGGCGGATCAAGCTGCTGGAGCAGGAGAACGAGGTCCTGCGGCGGGCTGCGGCCTATCTGTCGCAGGCCCATCTGCCGGGAAAAGGATCTACCCGCTCGTGAAGGAGCTGGCCGGGGACGGGGTGCCCGTCACGGTTGCGTGCCGGGTGCTGAAGCTCGCCAGGCAGCCCTACTACCGCTGGCTGGACCAGCCGGTGACCGGTGCCGTGCTGGAGGAGGCGTATCGCGCGAACGCGCTGTACGACGCGCACCGTGACGACCCGGAGTTCGGCTACCGCTTTCTGGTCGACGAAGCGCGGGGCGCCGGGGCCGTGATGGCGGACCGGACCGCGTGGCGGATCTGCCGGGACAACCGCTGGTGGAGCGTGTTCGGCAAGAAGCGCGGCAGGGGCAAGAAGGCTGGCCCGCCGGTGCACGACGACCTCGTCCGCCGTGACTTCACCGCAACCTGTGCGAACCGGCTGTGGCTTGCCGACATCACCGAGCACGCCACTGGCGAAGGCAAGCTCTACCTCTGCGCGATCAAGGACGCCTTCAGCAACAGGATCGTGGGCTACTCCATCGATGCGCGGATGAAGTCCCGCCTGGCTGTGGCCGCCCTGGAGAATGCCGTGGCCCGGCGTGGAGGCGTCGACGGCTGCATTCTGCACAGCGATCGCGGATCGCAGTTCCGCTCCCGGAAGTTCGTCCGGGCGCTCGACCGCCACCGGATGGCCGGATCGATAGGGAGGGTCGGAGCTGCCGGCGACAACGCGGCCATGGAGTCCTTCTTCAGCCTGCTGCAGAAGAACGTCCTCGATCGCCGGCTCTGGGCCACCCGCGAAGAACTCCGGATCGCGATCGTGACCTGGATCGAGCGGACCTACCACCGACGCCGCAGACAAACGTCGCTCGGCCGACTGACACCCTCGAATTCGAGACCGTCATGACCACGTCGGCCCTCCAGGCCGCGTGACCGAACCTGTCACCCGAACCTGCATCAGACCCCAGGTCAGTTGCTGTCCCGTTGCTGCTTGTTCTATCTGAGCAGCATCTCTAGGCCACCCCAGCTGGCTCAGCGTCATGCAGCGAAGCTGGCGGACGCCCTCCACAGAGATCGCCTACACCCGAGAAGCGCCTTTCGGTACCATGCTCCAAACGGGGGGAATCGGCTGGCGCGTGACGAGTGGCAGCGTACTCATCACACAAGGCCCGACAAGTCCTGCCACATGCCGCTCTGCGGAGCGCACAGATGAATCGACCGCACAGGACTGACCGGGCGCACCGGGTACGGAGCGTGAAGATGGACTTTGATGTCGCCGCTCCCGACCCTGCTGGCATGGTGGCGTCGCTCAGTTCACTCGGCTACTCGCTTCCCGCTGCCGTCGCAGATCTCGTGGACAACAGCGTCTCGGCAGAGGCCAAGAACATCGACGTCGATTTCACCTGGGACGGACACAGCTCCTGGATCGCTGTGACGGACGACGGCAGGGGGATGACGGAGCACGATCTGGTGACCGCCATGACGGTGGCGGCGCGAGGCCCGTCCGCCGAGCGGAGTGCCACGGATCTCGGCCGTTTCGGAGTGGGGCTGAAGTCCGCCTCCTTCTCCCAGTGCCGCAAGCTCACCGTTGCCACGGTCAGGGACGGGGTCTGGCACATTCGGACATGGGACCTCGGTGTGGTGGAGCACTACAAGGAGTGGCGGCTTCTCCGTGACCCCGGCGATACGACCATGGCTCTCCTACGCCGGATTGCGGGAAGCACGCAGCATGGAACCGTCGTCCTGTGGGAGCAGCTCTCTGGCTACCACAACTCGCCAGTGACCAGCGACGACGAAAGGACGCAGACCGAGTTCTATGCGGAGGCGGAGCGTACCGAAGCCCACCTCTCGATGGTCTTCGCCCGTTTCCTGCAGCCCCCTGCCCGGTGCCGGATCCGAGTTCGCGGCTTCGACGTCTCCCCGTGGGACCCGTTCCTGTCCACGCACCCGTCGGTACAGCGGATCCCCTGGGAGCCCCTGCCACTTGGTTCGAAGTCGGTGCGAGTGGAGCCCTTCGTCCTCCCCACGGCACAGCGTCTCTCGGAGGACGAGTACGAGTCGGCTGCCGGCCTCAGCGGATGGCTGGGGCAGCAGGGGTTCTACGTCTACCGCCGTGACCGCCTGATCCTGTCCGGTGACTGGCTGGGGATACGTGGCCTGCGGCGCGAGGAGAAGTACAACCTCGCGCGGATCGCTGTGGACATCCCTGCGGAGGCTGACGTCGACTGGGGCGTGGACGTGCGCAAGGCGAGCGTGGTTCCTCCTGTCTCCTTACGTCGTCACCTGGAGAGGATCGCCAGGTACACCCGCGAGGCGGCCTCCCGTTCCGCACGACAGCGTGGTCAGGTGGTGTCGCGGGCGCACGGTGACCCGCTGAAGTTCGCCTGGAACGTGAAGCGTCAGGACGGCCGCATCCTCCTGCGTATCAACAGAAAGCACCCTTTGGTGAAGGCAGCGCTGCACGACCCGGGCGGCACCCCGGACGTCGTCCGCACGATGCTCCGTCTCCTTGAGGAGACGGTCCCAGTCACGGCGCTCCGCATGCTCCACGAGACCGACACGGTCGATGACCCTGAACCCTTCGGCGGCCCGGGGCCAGCCGCTCCGGAGACCATCGACGTCGCCCGCCAGGTGTACGAAGCACTCCTAGGGCAGGGCCGCTCCCCTGAAGACGCCAGGGAAGTACTCACCTCCATGCCTCCCTTCGACGAGCAACAAGGCTTCTGGAACTCCTGACCCACCTGGTAGTCCCCACTCCGAACCGACCCGGCCGCTGGAGGTCGCTGTGAGCACCACCCCCGAAGACAGTCTCGAGAAGGCCGAGCAGACCGCGGTGCTGCTCCTGCCAGGTGAACGCCTTGCAACGCCGGCCGAGGTGGACTTCGCGGTGAACACCGCGGTCAGCATCCTCGCTGCCCAGGGGATCACCGTGGAGCGGGATCAGGTGCGGAAGGTGCTCGAGGCCCGGGCTTCCGTGTTCCAGGCCGATTCCTCCGCGATGAAGAACGACGAGGGGCACGTGCCCTGGCTCGCCGACGCGAAGGCCGACCGGAAATGGGACTTCTGGGACCGCTACCGGCGCTACCTCCTGAGCGTCTCCAAGCTCCCGACGCAGGTCGTGCGCCGTCTCGACCAGAGCACCGACGACGTTCTTGGTGAGCTGGAAGACCCTCAGCGGGAAGGCACCTGGCGCCGGACCGGGCTCGTGATCGGTCAGGTCCAGTCTGGCAAGACTGGGCAGTTCATCGGGCTCGCTGCGAAGGCAGCCGATGCCGGCTACAGGCTCATCGTGGTGTTCGCAGGGATCCACAATGACCTGCGCAGCCAGACTCAGCTCCGTATCGACGAGGGGCTCCTCGGGTTCGACACCCAGTACCAGTTCCGCTCGGACGACGACGCGCATCGTCATATAGGTGTCGGCGCGATGTCGCACGGCAAGCGTCTGAAGGCCGCGTCGCTCACCACCAGCCACGAGAAGGGGGACTTCTCCCGGAAGACTGCGGTCTCCGCGAATGTCCCGGTGGGCAGCGTTCCGGTGGTCCTCGTGGTCAAGAAGAACCGTCGGATCGTCGACAACCTGCGTGACTGGGTGATCGACAACCACGGCGTGGAGGATCCGGAGACCGGCCGGATGGTCGTTCCCGACCTTCCCTTGTTCGTTATTGACGACGAGGCTGACAACGCCGGGGTGAACACCTCCAAGGACCCCGACACCAAGCCGTCAGCGATCAACAAGTCCATCAGGCGGTTGGTCAACAGCTTCACGAAGGCGTCCTACGTCGGCTACACCGCGACCCCCTTTGCGAACATCTACATAAACCCCGATACCGACCACGACGAGCTGGGCCCCGACCTCTTCCCCGAGAGTTTCATCCGCACCCTTCGCGCGCCGTCCAACTACCTTGGCCCCGAGCGTCTCTTCGGTCTGCAGACTGATGGCGACGAGGAGGACATCGAGTCGCTGCCACTCATAAGGCACATCAAGGACACGGACCTCTGGGTGCCGGACAAGCACAAGTCCTACCATCAGGTTCCCGATTTCCTGCCCGAGTCGCTACAGCGCGCCATCCGATCCTTCGTCCTGACCTGTGCGGCCCGCCGAGCGCGCGGGCAGGTCGCAGTGCACAACTCCATGTTGGTGCACGTGACTCGCTTCACCGCCGTGCAGCAGCAGGTTCGGGACCTGATCGACGCTCACGTGCGTCTGCTCTTCGACGTTCTCCAGGACCGGTTCAGCAGTGCCCGCGAAGAACTCGAGGAAGAGCTGCGGCAGCTCTGGGAGGAGGACTTCGTTCCCTGCACAGAGGAGATGACCGGGAGCAGGCTCGACTGGGAGGACGTCGAGAGCCATCTCCACGCTGCCCTCGCGAAGATCACCACCATGGCCGTCAACGGTGCAGCGAAGGATGCTCTCCAGTACTACGAGCGCCGGGAGACCGGCCTGTCGGTCATTGCCGTAGGGGGCGAGAAGCTATCCCGCGGTCTGACCCTCGAAGGGCTGTCGGTCAGCTACTATCTGCGAGCCTCCAAGACGTACGACACTCTGCTTCAGATGGGCCGCTGGTTCGGCTACCGCCCTCGCTACGAGGACTTGTGCCGGCTGTACACGACACGCAAGCTGCAGCGCCAGTATGCCGAGATCACTGCGGCCACTGACGAACTCCGGCGCGACGTCGAGGAGATGTCCGGGGTGGGGCTCACCCCCCGAGAGTACGGTCTCAAGGTCAGGACCTCGTCGCTCGGCCTCGGCATCACGGCCTCCAACAAGATGAGGCAGGGCACGCGTGTCCGCCTCAGCTACTCAGGTGAGCTTCCCGAGACGACCATCTTCGACCTCTCCGAGAAGGTGGTTCGTAACAACTACGAGCTCCTCGAGTCGTTCGTTGCGCGCCTCGATGCGCTCTCCGCCGGGAAGGTGGATGAGCGGAGCGGGAGCATCGCCTGGAGTGGTGTCGCAGCCTCAGACGTCACTGAGGGTTTCCTTGACTCCTACCTTACCGATCGGCAGGCCCAGCGGGTGCGGCCGGCCTTCATCGCTGAGTACGTACGTCAGTGCGCCAGGCAGGGTGAGCTGGGCAACTGGACGATCCGCCTCGCCAGCCGACTGCCGGAGGGAGAGCCGGTCGAGGTCGCAGGGCATTCCGTCGGCCTCATCACACGCAGTCACTCCAAGTCATCGGAGGCCGTTACCGGCCGCCACACGATCAAGCGCGTGCTCAGCCCCGCAGACGAGCTCTTCGACCTGACCGAAGAACAGTTCGACCGTGCGCTCAAGGCAACGAAGGAGGCCGCGAAGGGGAAGCTCAACAGGAAGGGGGAACCGCTCGATCCGGATACCCCGCGCGGTCGGCCTCTGCGTCACCAGCGTCGCTCTGACCAGCCATTGCTTCTGCTCTATCCCCTCAGCCCTGCCGAGGTGGCCAAGTCGTCGGGGAACCTCGAGCCGGTCGCTCCGCTGGTCGGCTTCGCCATCAGCTTCCCGTTCTCGCACCAGCAGTTGAAGACCGAGTACGTGGTGAACGACATCTGGTTCAAGCAGGACATGGAGTTCGACGACTTCGAGGACGAAGAGTGATCGACGAGAGCGTGTGGCAGGAGCTGGAGGCCCACCAGCAGACTCCGGGTAGGTCCACCCGGCGGCTCCACCCCGACTCCCCGCACGACATCCAAGTGTCGGTGACGCACCCTGCCCTCCGCCGGATGCTGCTGCTCGGCACCGACGCCAGGGCCGCCGACACCATACGTAAGGAGGTCAACGAACTACCGGCTACCCGTGGCCTGCAGCTGAACATGTCGTCGGTGTCCGGCAACCACTACGAGCTCCAGGTCATGCTGACCGACGACGAACTCAGGGAGGTGTTCACCCCGCTCGTCTCCGACATCGCAGAGGTGGTGCGGGACGCGCCGACGGCCGGGACGGCGGTGGAGGCCGCGGTTCGCCGGTACGTCCGGTGGCAGCAGCTGCTGCGTTCCGTGTCGCGCACGGGACTGTCCCGAGAGGCCCGGTGCGGCCTCTTCGGCGAACTTCACTTCCTCCTCGAGTACGTGCTGACGGTTGTCGACCAGCACTCAGCCGTCAGCTCCTGGACCGGTCCACGACAGACGAACCAGGACTTTCAGCTGCCCGGCGCCGCGGTTGAGGTGAAGGCGACCACGGCCCGCTCTCCCCGGACGGTCCAGATCGTGAGCGAGCGGCAGCTGGACACGGCCGACTCGACGCCCCTCGCACTGGCCCAATTCGTCCTCGACGACCGGCAGCGGGGGCTCGGCATGACTCTGAACGCCTTGGTGGACGAGATACGGGCCCGCCTGACCTCGCCGTCCGCCTCCCAGCGCTTCGAGGGTCTGCTGGTCCAGGCCGGCTACCTGCCGAACCAGCGGGACCTTTACGACCACGATCGCTACACCCTGCGTCGCAGTGAGTTCTGGACGGTCGGGGAGGGTTTCCCTCGGATCGTTGAGGCCGAACTGCCCGTCGGGGTCAGCAACTGCACCTACACCATCGATGTGTCGGCCCTCGCCACCCACAGCGTGACCGGCGAAACACTGGTCGACTTGATCCGAGGAACCCATGGCTGAGCACGACCTCCACGAGTATTCACGAGCGCTGGTCGCGGACATCCAGGCGCTGACGGACGCCGAGGTCGGCTCGATCCCAAACACGTTCACCCAGCACGTACTCGAGATCCTCGAGGAAGCCGGTGTCGCCACAGACGCCGCACTCGCGTACCACTCCACCCCCCGGGGGCTGGAGATCTACGGCTACGGCCTGCCCGAGGACGGGTCCAGCCTCGACCTCTACACCACGGACTTCAACCTGACCCCGTTGAGCAGCAAGTTGACCAAGGCCGAGTCCGACAGGCTCTTCCGCAGGCTGTTCGCGTTCTTGGGCAAGCACGAGGCCATCCGCCTCAACCAGGAAGACAACACCGACGTTCACGACATGTGCGTTGGTGTGGAGAAGGCGCTGCTGAACGTTCCGAAGATTCGCCTCTTCCTCCTCAGCAACCGGGTCAGCACGACTAGCGCCCCGGAGCCCAGGGAGTTCGAGGGGATCACCGTCACCCACGAGCTCTGGGACCTCGCTCGGCTCCACAGGCACGAGACCTCCGGGAGTATCGGCGAGCCCATCAAAGTGACCTTCGAGCGACCTCTTCCCTGTCTGGCGGCTCACAGCGACGAGCCGAACTACTCGGTCGTCCTAGCCGTGATTCCCGGTCGGCAGCTGGCTGAGCTGTACAAGGAGCACCGGACCAGGTTGCTCGAACTGAACGTCCGCTCCTTCCTCCAGACCCGCGGTGCTGTGAACAAGGGCATCCGCGACACCTTGCTGAACGCTCCGGGCCGCTTCCTCGCGTACAACAACGGCGTGACCGCCACCGCCTCGGACGTGGACTTCGAGATCGACGAGGCCGGCAGTCCCGTCGCCATTAGGAGCATGACCGGCCTCCAGATCGTCAACGGCGGCCAGACCACCGCATCTCTGCACCACGTCCTGACTCGCGACAAGCGGGACTTGGATGGGGTCCATGTGCAGATGAAACTCACGATCGTCGATCCCGCGTACCTGTCCGAGATCGTTCCGAGGATCTCCCGGTACTCCAACACCCAGAACAAGGTGACGTTGGTCGACTTCAGCTCGAACCACGAGTTCCACGTCGCCTTTGAGCGTGTCTCTCGCAGCCTGTGGGCTCCTTCGACCGACGGTAGCGGTCAGGAAACGCGATGGTTCTACGAGCGGGCACGGGGCCAGTACACCGACAAGTCCGCCGAGTACGAGACCCGCGCCGCCCAGCGCAAGTTCAAGCTGATCACGCCAAGTGGGCAAAGATTCAGCAAGTCCGACCTGGCTACCTTCGTGCACTCATGGGAGCAGCTCCCGTACTGGGTGAGTCGGGGTGCCCAGAAGAACTTCGCCCACTTCATGGAGCGGATCGAGAAGTCCGATCCCGTCGTTGACGTGCAGTACTGCAAGCGCGCCATAGCCACCGCCATCCTGTTCCAGGCCGCCGATCGGATTGCCCGCGTGCACTCTGCCGGCAGCCACAAACGGCTGATCACAACGTACACAGTCGCCCGGCTCTCGCTCGCAGCCGAGAAGAGGATCGACCTCGACAGGATCTGGAGCGAGCAGGGCACCACGGACGCCCTGAGGGACGCCCTCGACGGACTCTGTCCCTTGGTCATGGAGACGGTGATCTCCGGCGACAGGCACGTGTCGGAGTGGGCGAAGAAACCCGACTGCTGGGATGAGGTGTCCCGCATCCCGTGGACACTCCCCGACGCGCTGGCTGCCGAGCTCACGGCCGAGCCCTTCGAGATCGCCTCTCCCGAGAGCACCGAGTCCGACGAGGCCGAAGCCGCCGTCGAGGACATCCCCAGCGAGGAGTGGCGGGCTCTCGCGGACTGGGCCCGCGAAGGCCGGTTCCTGCGCTCCGTCGACAGGCAGCTCGCCGACCGTGTCGCACAGCGTCTGTCCCAGGGACGACGGGTCATCGGGGCCCAGGCCAGGCAGGCGATGGAAGTCTATGAAGGTGCCCTGCAGCAAGGATTCCACCCCGTGCCCTTCGCCCTCGACCACGAGACGGCGTGAGCGTGGCAGTCCCGGAACAGCTGGGGCTGCCGACACAGGGGTCCCTCGCCCCGACCGGTCGCTACCGCGGAAGGGGAGCATCTTCGTGGCCGATGGGTGAGGGATACCAAGGCCGGGGGCGCTCAGGAAGGCAGTGCACGGGCTGGGCTTAAAGTTCCGCCTCAGCGGAAGGTGGCGCCACGACGTACGACCGACTTTGTGCTTCCCCGGTACCGCGTTGCCTCTTCGTCGACGGTCGCTTCTGGCACGGCTGCCCCGATCACGCTCCCAAGGAGTTCCGAGGGCCGAACGCTGCTCTCTGGCAGGAGAAGACCCAGACGAGCAGGGAACGGGACCAGCGCAACACGGCGCTGGCCCCGGCCGCCGGCTGGACCGCGGCGCTGATCTGAGAATGCGAGATCCGTCGAGATGTTGAGGGAGCCGCGAAGCGGGTGGCGGAGATCACGGACGCGATCGGAGCGGAACCTCGCCGATCCGCTACCCCTGGGTGACGGCCAGAGTTAGCAGGTCGTCGGACAGGTTCTCCCGGCTCAGACAGTGGGCGACGAGCGGGCACTCTGAACACACGGGTTGGTCCTCCCTGCACAGGCCCGCACCGATGAGTCGAATGGCTGCCATGCGCAGGGGTGCATCCTCGCCCGCGCCCACGAGCTTCACCAGGTTGACGCGGCCATCGCTGAGGCGGTTTGCATGATCCGTTTCAACACCGTTCACGCGAGCCGCGACCCGAAGCGTGCTCTGGCCGACCAGCATGAGGTCCTCCCCGATCAGCAGTCGATAGAGGGACGTCTCGGCTGGCTTCATGGTCAGCTTGGCGGGTACGTCGAACCGCTTTTTCCACTGCCAGTCGTAGGGCTTGTCCACCAGTGGTGCCATGCGGTCCACGCGGGCCCGGACGGACGCCGTGGGTGCCGCGTTGCCCAGCTTCTCGAACAGCGTCGCGGTGAGCGTCTTCGACCTTCTGACGGTGGTCATCAACTCCGCCATTGCGGCCGGCTTGATCTTCGCGCCGGAGAGTATGGCGACCACGGCGGCGTGAAGCGGTACCGGCTCCTCGCAGGGAAGCTGATACCAGTCTCCGCCATCAAGCCTGCGGTTCGCCCACTGCGTGAGGCCGTTCCTGACCTCCCGCCAACGAGGCTGAAGCCCTGCAGCCTCCATAGCGGCGTCACCAACAGGCTTCAGTACCTCGGCAGCAGCCTCTCCCAGTAGCGGGGGCACGGCGTTCCCGATCTGCCGGAAGGCATCGCTCCGGGTACCGGCGAAACGGAAGTGGTCCGGAAAGGTCTGAACGCGTGCCGCCTCCCGCACGGTGAGGGTCCGCAGCTGCTTCGGGTGGATGTACCAGTAGCCGTCCTTGGCGATGTGGGCGGTGATCGTACGGCTGAGTTCGCCCCACGCCAGCTTCTTGTACTTGTCCGTGTACTTCTTCGCGTTGTACCGCTGGTACTTCTTCTCGTCGCCGGTCAGCTTCTCCTGGAGATCCGAGTACTTGGTGTCGGACTCCATGACCTCGAAGATCCGGTAGTCGTCCTTCCGGACCCTCCGGGTCATGTGGTCCCAGATCACCCCACGAGGTGCCTGTTCACGCATCTTCGTGGCGAAGGCGGACAGATTGCGAGGCTTCTGGTACTTGAGTTTCCTTTCTCCGACCCGTTCTGTGGGAACCACCTCCAGCTCGGGCAGGTCGCCTATGGCATCACGCAGGGTGGTGCGCTTGGGGTCGGGCTTCCGCCACGTGAAGTCGTCGACGTCCTTCCTGGCCAGGAGGATTAGACGCTTCCGGTGCTGCGGAACGGCGTAGTGCCATGCGTCAACGAGCCGCACCTGCGTCGCGTAGCCGAGATCCTCCAGCTCTTCTTCGATCGTCCTGACGACGAAGAAGTCATCGTGGAGCCCCATGTCGGGCACGTTCTCCATGAGAACTGCCCGCGGATTGATCCGCTTGACCATGTCCAGGTAAGCGCTCCACAGCTCCTTCCGGCGGTCCTCCGGGTCGCGGCCATGGTGCTTGACGAGGTCACGGATCTTGTTGCGGCCAGCCCTACTGAAGGGCTGGCAGGGAGGCCCTCCCGCCACAAGGTCAATCTTGGCGGGCTTGAGGATCTTCTCGAGCCTGTCGCGCTCGGAGGGGTCACCGAGGTCTATCTTCAGGCTGAGGCCCGGGAAGTTCGCCCTGTGAGTTTCCAGCGCACGCTCGTCGAAGTCCACAGCTGCCGCAGTGGTCCATCCCGCCCGCTCGACGCCGGCGCTGAGACCGCCGGCGCCAGAGAAGAGATCCACGGCCAGCCGCTTGCCCTTACCGAAGCCTTCCAGCCAGTCCTGGAAACCCTCCGGGGCGCAGCTGTTCTTGTTCGGATCCAGCTTGAGGTAGTCACTGCGTTCAAGAGGTACGCCGTAGTGCCCCTTCTTCACAGCACAACCCTTCGTACGCATGACATGAACGAGCACCAGGAGATCACAGACGCGCTGGTGGAAGCAATGATTCCGCCGAAGTGGACACCAGGAAAACCTGCTGCTCACCTGCCGTGGACCCCAAGTATCGCGGTCCTTGGGCCTCCAGGCCCCAGGTCCGAACCGACGCTCTGGTGGGCTCTTAGGCGACCAATCGTAATCGACCGAGAGGCCGTGATCCTCACCGGCTCAACGAGAAGGCCCGCCAGGGGAACACGTTCAAACGTTCTCCCAGCTGAGGCAGGTGCACCAAGCCTGGGGCTGCATGATGCCCGCCTTTCGCAGCGCCGGGTCAGCCCGAAGCCTGGGGAATCGAGGTGTCAAACAGCTCCCAGAGCCAGCCGCCTGTCGGACATGATGGGCACATGATCCCCGAGTTCGATGTAGAGATCAGCTATGACTACGAACTGGCCGATCTACGGACCGACTTGACGGCCGAGGAGGTGGCCACTGGGTTCGTCGACCACCACGACTACCAGTGTCTCGGTCTGCCCAGCTGGGAGGAAGCCGCAGAGTGCCTCGATAG
Organism: Streptomyces sp. NPDC048612; assembly: GCF_043199295.1. NCBI lineage: Bacteria > Bacillati > Actinomycetota > Actinomycetes > Kitasatosporales > Streptomycetaceae > Streptomyces > Streptomyces sp. NPDC048612. The sequence goes on along the minus strand of NZ_JBICVV010000002.1, from coordinate 219,990 downwards.
GGAAGCCGAGATTCTGAAGCGGGCGGCCTGTTCGAGCGCGCCAGACGGCATCGAGGAGATTCTCAACGCGGTTGAGGAAGAGGGCGACGTGGAGTTCGCTGAACTTATGTCCGTCTTCCACTGGAACGACGTCGGAGTCGCCGGCGTGAGTCTCGCCCTCAGTGCAGCTCGGACAGCCACCTTCTACTCCTGCTCCAGCGGGCTCGCCAACCACCATGCCGAGTACCCGACGCTAGGTGTCGTCCCTGATGCAGAGCGCGCGGCTCGGATTGCCGAACTTGCGAGGCGCTCGGGCTGTGGAGTCGGTCAGCTATGGGGCCGCTGGTACCTGTATGCCAAGTCAGTGACCGCTTTCCACGCTCTTGGCCAGTCGATCCTGGAACACCGAGAAGCCTTTGACGCCCTGCCACAACCAACCTGGGTTCAAGGGCTCGAAGAGGAGCTTGAGCGCGTCAACGACCACTGACGGGGCGGTTCGGCCTCTCCAGCAGCCCAGCGCGTGCCGGGCGAGAAGAGCCGGATTGCGTGAGCGATCACGATCGGAAGGGGGTCGAACCCGCTGGATCGGCTTTCACGGCCGTGAGGGTGTCTTCCGTTTTCCTGGTTGGGTAGTCGCGAATCTTGGGCCAGAGAGAGGCTGTCCGGTTGAGGGCGAGGCGACTCGAGGGGGCGGAATGACCATTGCGTGGTTGGTGCTGGCTCTGGGCAACAGCCGGGAGCACGCTGGGAACGACGGCTATGACGACAGACCATCTCAGCACTACAGCTGGGACAGCACCGTTCAGAACCACGCCCGTGTGGCGGTGGGGGACGTGATAGCCCTGTGGGACAGGAAAGAGCTCATCGGCGTCTCGGTGATAGAGGCGATCGACACAGCGACTGCTGAGAAGGCGCTGTACTCCTGTCCGCAGTGCGGGAAGGCCGACATCAAGCGGCGTCAACGGGAGAAGCCAGCGTACCGCTGCGGCAAATGTGGGCACTTGTTTTCCGCCCCGCGCCAGAAGACTAGGCCAGTGACCACCTACCGGTCCGTGCACGGCAAGCGATGGATGAACGGTCGCGGTTTGCTCTCGGGCTCCGAGCTGCGGGCTCTTTGTGATGCACCGAGGTCGCAGCTGAGCATGCGCCCTGCGCGATGGGAGCGGCTGCAGCAGGCGCTTCTTGACGTCACCGGCCAAGCCAGCACGGTCAAGGACATAGCCGCAGCCACTCGCCTGGCTATAACGGGAGGCCACAGGGAGTCGCTGATGCGAGTACGCGTTGGCCAAGAGGGTTTCCGCAAACAGCTGCTGCGAGAGCAGGGCGAGACATGCGCTTTCACGGGCCCCACACCAGCTGCCGCCCTGGAAGCGGCTCACCTCTACAGCTACGCCGAGAGTGGTGAGCACCACGACTACGGCGGACTGCTGCTGCGACGTGACATCCACCGGCTCTTCGATCTTGGCCATGTCGCAGTGGACACTGCCTCCGGAACGCTCGATGTCGCCCCGAGCCTTCACCGCTATCCGTGCTACGCGCAGCTGCATGGCCAGCCCTTGGTGGTGCAGCTGCGACCAGAACACAGGGTCTGGCTCGATGCCCACTGGCTCAGCAAGCGACCGCGCGCGTGACAGGGGCGCCGCGCCGTACTGCTCGACGGCCTCGACCAGACGATGCCCAGTCTCATGCGTGAGCGACGCGTGAGCGGACCGCGCAGCACTCATTGGATTGGGCGTCAGACGCACGAGGTCGACAAGTCTCTGAGCAGCCAAAACAGGATCTGACGTGATCATCCGGCAGCACCCGTCACGATCTCGCACCCCCTCGTAATGCGTAGGTCTCGGGTTCGAATCCCGAAGGCGGCTCCGTGAAAACCCCAGGTCGCGTAGCTCGTGACCTGGGGTTTTGTCTTGCTCGGGACATGGCGCTTCGGCGGCGTCCTTGGCGACCTGCGGGAAGACGCTCTGGTAGATGTCCCGCGTGATCCGGGTGTCGCTGTGCCCAAGGGTGTCGGAGACGGCCTTGACGCCGGCGGCGAGCGTGAGCGTAACTGCGCCATGGCGGAGATCATGCTACCGATGATCCCGAGACGGGGCGCGGCATGGCACTCGTCGCCGCCCGCTCGGACCGGTGGGGCGTTCAGCTTCAGGCCGAGCGCAAGGTCACCTGGGTGGAACTCACGACCAGTCTGAGCACCCCGCACGGTCACAGCCGGAACGTGCATGTCTCAAGGGGCGAAAACGTCATCGGTTTCTTACGAAGTGCGGCAGCCTGTACGTCCCTCGACCGGGCCCAGTTGCGCTTCGAGGCGGACGCAGAGCGTATGGCGAAGTGAGCTACCTGACGCTCCGGGCTGCGCTCTCCCGACCTTCGGAGCCGTTGCGGCAGTTTCTCTGGCTCCGAAGCCGGGAGAGCGGCACGTGTCGCATCACCTCGGTGCCGTTGCGGATGATTCGACGTCACTGCCCCAGGGCGCCCTCGAAGTACCCGAGTCGAGGGTCGTCGGGGGTACCGACGAGCAGGGCGCGGTCGAGCAGGATGTTGTTGTGCTCGCAACTCGTCTCCGGCAGCATCACGCAGGCGTGGCAGGCCGCCAGGTTGATTCCGCCGGCACCGAACGTCTCGGTCTCCATACAGAGCGGGTCCGAGGAACACCACTCGGCACGGCGGACGGCCGAACGCACCGTACGACCGAGAGTCTCTGGTTCACCTTGGGCGACCAGACCACCCAGGCTCCCTGCCGAGTCGCTCGTCGCCGTGTAGACGAGTACCCCGGCCATGTCGTCGGCGGCGTACAGGCGCTCGCGAAGGGCCGCGGCCGGGTAACCCGCCTCCAGACTCCACTCGTTGATGAGGACGTGGGCCAGCGTGTGCAGCAGTACCATGCGAGGGGTCGCGGGGGAGGGTACGGCCCTGCTCGGGTCATCGGCCCGCTGCTCGAGCACCCGCTGGTGGGCGGTACGCATCCGCTCGACTCGGGCTGCCACCGCCACACTCTTTTCCCAGGCGCCGAGTCGGTCCTCGTCCAATCGGAGGAAGACTCCCTCGCCCCGCACCTCCATGGCCGGGAGCCAGCGAAGGGGACGTTCCGACAGCGGCATCTCCGTGGAGTCGATCGTCGACTCGGCATCGACGAGCCGGGTGAACGCCTGCAGGGCGCGCACCTCGCGAAGCTTCTTGACCAGCATCGGGCTGGTGACGCCGAGCGGGTCGAGCGCGCTCTGGTCGCCCAGCGGGGCCTCACAGACGAACTGCTCGTTGCGGGAGTGCTCGCTCTCGTCGTTGCCCGCGCGGAGGCGCTCGTACTCCTTGTTGCGCAGCGCGCGGTAGCGGTGGTCGAAGGTGGGGGCCGTCTCGCTGTCGGGGTCCTCCTCGCGCTCCGCGTCGAGGAGCGCCATCACCTCGTCCAGCGGTACCGGACACTTTCCCTTGAAAGCACCTTTGAGATAGATCTCGACCTGCTCGCGTGCGCCGTACTCACGGAGCGCTGCCCAGTGTTCGGCGAGCGGATCCGAGCGGCCGTCGCTCCACGGCGGGATGGAGAGCGCCGACTTCAGCACCGGCTGCCACAATGCCGACGAACCTCGCTGAAGTGTGCGCAGAGGGAGTCCGCACTCCTGAGCGGGGACGGACGAACCGAGCCACGGGCGGGTTCCTTGACACCTGAGGCCCAGATCCTTGAGCGCGCTCCTGCGGAAGGAACCCTCCATCGAGACCTCGGGAGCCTGCCCACAGGCGCAGGAGACGAGAATGGAGCGGAGCGAGGATGTGCGCCCGGACGTGCGCATCTTGAGCTTCCCACCGCACTGCGGCGTCCTCGTGGCACCACGGTCCGTGGAGCGGTGCACCCACTGCCGGTACGGGAACTCGCCCAGGTGACCGGCCTCGCAGGCGACGACGAAGCGGGAGGGGACGAGGTCGACCTCGCACGTGCCGCAGACGCTTCGCCCGGCAGGCGGGTTGAAGTCGCGGTGCCGTTGCAGGTCGTTGCACTCGGGGCAGAAGTGCATCAAGGGGAATCGTCGTACCCGGAGACCGTCTTTGCTGGTGTCGTCGGAAGCGGGCGGCGGCCGGAAGTAGTCGACGTCGAGCACTCGGGCCAGGCGCCGTTCGTGGATTCTTGGGGACTCGTCATGGCGCCAGCTCTGCTCGGCCTCGTCGAGTCCTGAGACGATGAAGGACTCGTGGTCGACGGCGATGAGCGACCCGACGCCGTACGTGGTGATCACCTGGGCGCGGCGGACCGCACCACGCCGCGGAAGGTTGTGCGCGGGCGCGGCGCCGTTCGCTCCGGTCCGGCGGCGGCGGGCGGGGGGTGGGGTCATCGGGTTCCCTCCATGAACAGGGCGGTCTCGGCGTCGACGTCGCGCAGGCTCCACAACGTGGACCATGCCTCGGCGTCCTGTGACTCGTCGTCGTACGCCTTCAGGAGCGAAGGGGTACGACTGCCCCTCTGAGGCTCGAACAGCAGGCCGTTGTGGATGTCGGCCTCGGCGCACCACCACTCGACGAACTCGTCGAAGGCCTGCGACACGGCTCCGGTCTCCTCGCTGGTGACTGCCTCCACGCGCCCCAGGAGGATCGACTTGATGCGCCCCCGGAGCACGTGCTCGTACGACTCGACCTGGCCGGCGCCCTCATTGGGTCGAGCGGCCGGGATCATGATGCGGGCGAGGGCGACGATCACCGCGTGCAGGCCCCGGTCGCGGGCCCGGGCGGAGAACGGGGTGACGGAGGTGGACTCGACCTCGCGGTACAGGGCGGAGTGGAAATGCTGGAAGCTCTCGTAGTGGGAACGGTCCCGGGCCCGGGACGAGTTGAGCATGACCGCGACCAGCCCGGGGTGCGCGCGGCCGACCCGACTGGTGGCCTGGATGTACTCGGCGGTCGTCTGAGGCTGGCCCATCACGGCCATGAGGCCGAGGCGGTCCACGTCCACGCCGACCGCGATCATGTTGGTGGCCAGGAGGACGTCCACGGTGTCATCGCCGGGCAGCCGCTTCTCGATGCCCTTGAGGCGGGTGGGGATCTCGCTGGCGTCGATACGACTCGTCAGCTCCGAATAGTTGGCGACCGAGCGGACTTCCACCCCCTCGCGCTCGGCGAGTATCTCCAGATAGGCCACCACGTCGTCATGGACCTGGAGTTCGGCCGCGGACAGCAGTCGGAGGCTGTTGAAGTAGCCGACGAGACTCCAGTACGCGTCGCGCACCTCGTCCTCCGTCTTCGCCTGCTCGGCCCGGTGCAGCAGGGTGGCGTACGTGCGGATCAGGAGGGTGGACTGGCTGGTGCCGGGGGCCAGGAGGCCGACGTAGCGGCGGCTCGCCTTTTCCTCGCGCGGGGTCTCCACGGCGAACCACGAGTCGCGAGCGTCCAGACCGGCGGGCGGGAACTGTCGCACTTCGCGGGCGAAGAGGTGGCGGCCCTGATCGGCGGCGCGACGGATGGTCGCCGTGGAGGCGATCACCTTGGGCCGGTCGGCGAGTGCGTCCACGGCGGTCTCGTAGAGGCCGGTGAGCGTACCCAACGGGCCGGAGATCAAGTGGAGTTCGTCCTGGACGATCAGCTCTGGGGGCGGGGTGCCGCCCTCCGGGGCGTCGTCGCGGTTGAAGAGCGCGGAGGTCGCCGGGCGCCATGGCATCGACGCGAACTTGTCGACGGTGGCGATCACCAGGGTCGGCCGTGCGTCGTACACCGCCTCGTCGATCAGATGGACCGGCAGGCCGTCGGTGAAGTCGCAGTCCGCGCCGGGGCATCGGACATGCATCCGCTTGGCCACCTCGTCGGCTTCGTAGCTCCGTGCGTCGAGTCGGGTCCCGCACCAGGGGCAGGCGTGTAGCTGGACGGGATTCTCGGTGGCGAGGCGCTTGTCGAGATTCCTTCGCAGCTCATCGAGCTTCAGGCCTGCCACGGCCAACGTGTTGGGGGTGGCCGAGCGCCCCACCCACATGCCGACGGAGAACTCCTCATGGCCCAACTCGGGCGTCCGGCGCCGCATGCGCTCCATGGCGCAGAGCAGGATCGCCGCGCGCTCGAACTGCTGGAGGGTGAGCAACCGCAGCGTGTAGCGCATGAGGACGGTGACACCGCCACCGTCCGCACCCTTGCGGATTCGACGCAGGAACGACGTGAAGGCGATCAGCCCGAGGTAGGCCTCCGTCTTGCCGCCACCGGTGGGGAACCACAGCAGGTCGGAGATCTGCCGGTCGTGGTGCTCGCGGTCGTCGATGCCGGCCAGGCAGAGCAGCACGAACGCGATCTGAAAGGGGCGCCAGTGGCAGGCGGCCGGGTCGGGAGCCCCGACGCGGCCGTCCTTCACCCACTTGCTGCGGGCACGCTGGTCTGCCATGGCGCGGTTCGCGAGACGGAACGCGTGCATGAGATCGGGTTTGGTCCGCAGCAACTCGATGCCCTCACGGATTCGGTCGAGCGCCTCGCGGCAGGCCGTCACCTGCTCCCGCGCGGGCTTCTCGTGGAGGCCGCCCGTCAGAGCGTCTGCCTCGGCCGACTTGCTGTCGATCCAGTACTCGTAACCCGTGGCGAGTTCTTCCAGAGCGGCCAGGACCTCGGCGTCGGACTGCTCGGCCAGCCCCAGCATGGACAGCGCCGAACTGTCGATCTCCGGGTTGGAGTCGGTGAGCAGCACCTCCACGCTGGGCACGAACTGACTCCGCACCTCGGGGACGGCAGGCGTTTCGGCTTCGGTCATGCCGATCGGCTGTGGATTCCAGTCCCACTCGGCGGCGCAACCGTGGCCGACCGCGAAGGTCGGGGCGTGGCGGTGCAGCAACCGACTCGTGGCGATCTCCGGGTCATGGCCGGCCGCCGGGGCGGGACGCTCGACGAACGCGGTGGAGCCGTCGGCGGCCCGCACCGTCAGACCGCACTGGAACAGGGAGAAGGCGTCCTGGAGATCCCATTCTCCGACCTTCTGAGTGTTGATCAACGTGACCGTGACCGTGACCGTGCCGGTGTTCGGATCGATACGCCGGACGTTGACGTGCAACGAGGCTTCCGGGGCGAGTTCGATCGTCATCGGCGGATGCGGCTCGGTCACGTCGATGGTCCGGTCAGGGAGGGCGAGTTCCTTGCGCAGCCACCGCTCCCGCTGGTCGGCGGTGGTACGGGCCTCGGCACGGCGGGCCGGGACGCGCCTGCCGTCGGTGTCGGTGGGCTCGTAGACGGCCGCGCGGGCCGAGACCACGATCGAACTGCTTATGGCCGGGCTGACCGCGAAGGTGAGACCCATCGAGGAGGGGCGCCTGTCCCCCGAGGCGCCGACCTCCTGTGCGGTGCCGGACTCCTCGACGTCGTCGCGGGTGAGCAGAGGGGCGGCGTCCAGGCCCTGCTGTTCTCCGGCGCCGTCGTCCTGCTGCTCCTTCGTGGCCCTGTCCGCGGCACGCGGATACAGCACGCCGGTCAGGTACCGGTCGATCGGGGCGTCCTGGGTGAGCACCTCGCCCCGATCGTCCGGCACGGCGTCCTCGGCGGGGCCGAGGAGCTCACGGCGGAGTCCCACGAGGAGTTCCTCGTCCCGGACCCGGTAGTGCTCGGAGTGCCGGCCTGCCACCTGCGTCATGCGTGTTGCTCCTCATAGTTGTCGGCTCCCCGGTACCGGCCGATGCCGGTGATTCGAGGGACGATCCACACGCCTCGCTCCCCGAGACCGGCGTTGGCGCCGGCGGCGGTGCTGCCCGTCACGGATTCCAGGGTGTCGATCCGCAAGCCGTGGATCTCGTCGGGCCACCAAGGGACCCAGGTGCGGTTCACCTTCTGTACCTGGAACAACTCCTCGCGAAACTTCCGCGACGCCTCGCCGATCTCCCGCCCTGCGTGCACCAGGGCGTACGGCGGGCTCTCCGCCTCGCCCATCGGCAGGTCGTGGCGCCTGCGCAGCAGAACCTCTTGGCCGGGACGGACCTGTTCCAGGAGATGCGCCTGGGTGGCGACGGCGTCGGTCTCCCGGCCGGGCGGGTCGTCCCGGCTCACGTCGCCCGGCTCGGCGACGATCCCGTACCTGTCGTACGACCGCCACGATCCGAGGTAGCGACGGCCGTTGCGTCGATTCCCCGCCCTTCTGAAGAGCGGCAGTTCGGGAGGGGAGACGTGGTACAGGTCCTGGCGGGCACGTGTCATCGCCACGTAGAGCGCGCGGGCCTCGGCAGGCAGGTCCAGCTCGTTCTGGTACCGCTTGTGGAGTTCGGCGAGGGTCGGTGGTGTCAGGACGATCACCCGGTCGAACTCCAGGCCCTTGGCCCGGTGCACCGTCGAGACGACGATGCGGGCCGTCTCCGGGTCGGCCGCCTCGTCGGGGAATCCGCCCTGGGCGATCGCCCGGCGCAACCGATCCAGATCGAGCACACCGCGTCCCGCTCCGCGCGCGGCTCGACGCAGCACCGTCCACAGCGTGGCGTCGGGTTCGTACGGGAAAGCGACTTCCGCGAGGAGCGTGCGAAACCGGTCCTCGGTGAGGATGTTCGCCTCCGTGCGGCGCAGCAACTCGGCCACCCAGTACGGCACCGGGCGCTCCTCCAACGGGCGCCGCAGCCGGTGGTCGATGCCGTGTGCGTGCAGCAGGTCGGAGACCACGAGCGCCTGCTGGTTGTCACGGGTGAGGACGGCGCAAGTGTCGGAGAGATCCCGCAGGCTGGTCAGGGTGAGCTCATCGTCCAGGCCGCCTATGCCGTTCGCCGGAACCAGGAGGAGGTCGCGCAGTTCGTCGTAGAGCGTTCCTGCCTCCTCCGGATCGCTCAGTTGCTGGAGGCGGGGGCCGAGCGCCAGTGCGACTCGGGCCTCGGTGGTCGTGGCCCGGAAGTTCCGGGTGAGGTGCAGCTCCACCAAGTCGTCGGGGTAGGAGCAGCGCAGCCAGTCGAAGAACCGACCGGTCTCGTCGGTGCGTTCGCTCAGGTCCTGGATCTGGAAGCCGTAGACGGACTGGGCCGCGTCGCCGACGATGGTGAAACCGCAACTGTCCTGGTACCGGTCGAGGAGCGTCTCCACCAACTCGCGTCGCCCACCCAGCAGGTCCTGCACTTCGTCGATCACGACATGGGAGGGCGGGACCGCGTCCCCGATCTCCAGCGCGCCCTTCTCGATCGCGCGGGTCGCAGCGGAGATCCGCTCGTCGAAGCCGACCGCTCCCCACTCGTCGTCCGGATGCGCCTGGAGGAGCACCTCGTAGGCCCAGGCGTCGAACGTACGGGCGCGTACTCGGTGGGCTCGTTCCCCGTGCCGGGAGATCCGTTCGCGCAGCTCCCGGGCGGCGGCCCGGGAGAAGGTGAGCACCAGGATCTCGGCGGCCTCCAGAGCCTGCTCGTGGTCCTCGTGACCGCACAGCACGTCGAGCCGGCGTACCAAAGTGTGGGTCTTTCCGGCGCCGGCGCCCGCCGTGACCAGGACACGGGCGTCCCAGGGCTGCTCGACCACGGCCAGTTGCTCGTCGGTGAGCGGGGGGCTGTCCTGGTAGACGTCGGTCACTTCCGGCTCCAGAGGTGCTCGAACTGCGTGAAGGCGAGGTGCGTGTCGAAGTTGGCGATGTTGTCGCTGACGTTGAGGATCAGGCAGCTGTCCTTGCCACCGTTCAGTGGTCCGCGCAGTCCGCGACCGATCATCTGCTGGTACACGTTGGTGCTGTAGACCGGCCGGGCCACGACCACGGCACGAGTGGCCGGAGCGTCGAATCCCTGGGTGAGCACACCGTAGTTGGTGAGGACCCTGATGCGTCCGCTTCGGAAGTTCTCGATGCGATTGCGACGGTCCTGCGTGCTGGTCGTCGCGTCCACGGCGGCGGACGGGACGCCCTGGTCGTTGAGCATGGCTGCCAGGTATTTGGCGTGGTCGACGGAGGTGGCGAAGAGCAACGTCGGCCAGTCGTCCGGTAGTTCCGCTACCGAGTTGACGATGCGTCGACTGCGTGTGTGGTCGTCGGCGAGCCGCTGTTCGGCGGAGCGGGAGAGCATGGCCATGCGATCGGCATGTGTCTTCTCGTCCCGTGTGAGTTCGATACGACCGCCCTCAAGGGTGCGGTGGTCGACCTGGGCGAGCATCCCCCAGTCCTGGAGGTCGCGATACGGATCGCCCGACGGGAAGACTCCTTCGTCGAGTCGCCGATTGCCGAAGCGGCTGACCAGGCGGCGGGTCTCCTCTTCGTTGGTGTTCCGGAACGGGGTGGCGGTCAGGCCGAGCAGATGCCGGCCGGTCTCGTACTGGGTGAGTCCCAACTGGCCGAGGATTTCGGTGTACCGCTTGGAGATGGCGGTGTGTGCCTCGTCCACGATCACCAGTGCGGCCTGGCACAGCCAGGTGTACTGGTCGGTGCCCAGGCACCGCTCCAGCTTGGCGTCGGTGGCGACCACCAGGTGCGGGTGGTCGACGACGTCCCCGACCTCGTTGGTGCTCCACAGTCGACTGATCGTCAGTGGCCGTTCGGCGCCGACCTTGCTCCAGACGAACTTCCAGCTCTGGACGGCCTGTTCGCACAACTCCTCGGTCTGCGCGACCCATAGCAGCGGGCCCTTGAGGTCACCGACCCGTTTCACCCAGCGGATCACGGCCTCGGCGGTGACCCGGGTCTTGCCGGCACCGGTCGGCAGCGACAACATGCCGCGCTGGGGCGCCAGGCGGTCGAGCATGGTGGAGACGTTCCGTACCAGGTCCTCCTGGTACTCGTGGAGGCTCGGGAAGTCTCGAGGGCCCTCGACGGTCTCGAACGGAGGCGGAGACGGGGTCCTCGAACCGGCAAACGCGACAGGCAGCCTCAGTTCCGAGACGAACGCGATGGCCGCTGACGAACCTCCGTATGCGACCGGGGCGTTGGGGAAGCATGCCTGGATGTCCCGGGCATGCTGCTGGAGCACTCCGTCTCCGTGCGCGTTGAACGCCATCTGCGCGATTCGGCGCCCGGACGGCTCGACGCCGTCGGTCGCCTGCAGTTCGGCCTCCATCAATCCCTCGGGGAGGCCGGTCCGGAGCGCGTCGGCACCGATCAGCAGCTCGATCTTGGCCACCACGTCGGCGGCCTCGCGCACCGCCTTCCGCGCCGCCTTCATCTCGCTGTCCCGAGCCATACGGTCCTGGTGCTCCAGCACCGCACGGCAACCGGCAGCGCCGAGGCCCAAGCCGAGTTCGCGGTCGATCAGGCGCAGCATCGGCTCGGGGGCCAGAGGAACTCGGACCTTGACGGTGCTGTCCTGGCGCACGGCGTCCAGGGGGGAGGTGCGCGTGCCGTTGGGCGTACGAGTGACCTCTTCCAGTTCGCTGCACCGTTGCACCATGCTGTTCCGGTTCCCGCTGTTCAGACGCTGCCGCAGGGCAGGGAACAACTCGACCAGCGGCACGGGGTCGCCCTCCGGTACTTCGCGGGTCTCCAGGCTGATCACGTCGGCGTAGCGGAGCATGCCCCACTTCTCGATCATCAGCTCGGCGTCGTCGGCGGTCGGTACGAGCAGCGCCGGGAGCTGCTCGGCGCGCAGTGCCTGGTACTGAGCGGCTCCGACGGCGACGGTGATCTCACCGTCGGGCCGGGTTCCCCAGGTGTCGCCGATCCTGCAACGGGTCAGGGAGTCCTCGGGGAAGTCCGCACCGAACCGGGTCAGCATCACGTAGGTTGCGCCCACGAAGGAGTCGTCCTCGCTGCGGGTCACCTCGTCGAGGAGCGTGTCCCATCGGTCGGCGGGAACATCGTCGACGGTCGTCGGGAGCCGCAGCCTGCGTGCCTTCTCGGGAGAGATGTCGGCGACCGGCAGCACATCTCGGTAGTCGGCGAGCTGGGGTCCGACGGCCTCCTTGAGCGACTTGATCCCCTGGGAGGTGGCGATCGTGCCGAACTTCTTCAGCATCCATCGGATCGGCGAGGGCACGGCCTGTCGGGTGTTGGTCTGTGCGCCGATCTGGCGCGTCCAGTTGTCCACCACGGCGTCGTCGGGCAGCACCTTCAGGAAGGCGGCGCGGGATTCCTCGGAGAGGGCGCGGAAGAGGTGGAGCGGGCCGCCGATCGCGGCGCCCTCGACCTTCATCCGGTTCAGTGCGGGGCGCGGGGCGCGACTGTCCAGGCCGCGCAGGTAGGCGGCGTGGAGGGCTTCGCGGTACTCCACGAACCACGCTTCGTCTTCCTGGGGGCGGACCCCACCGGACGGTCGTTCCCGCAGGCCGATCTGTGAGAAGAAGGGGGTGTCGTCGGAGTGGAACGCCATGTCGACAGCGATGCTCGGGTCGCGCTTCGCATCGGCCACGACACCCGGCAGCATGCAGTTCTCGACCGGCCGGAACCGACCGTCGGCGGTCCGCACCCGGAGCGTCGAGCGCGGAGTGGGCACCCTCTCCAGGACTCTGTGGGCCAGCCGACGCACCCCCGCCTGACGGAACAGCTCCCAGAACCGCTCCCAGTCCGAGTTGCTGTAGTGGCCGAAGCCCTGATCGAGGATGCTGACGAACCGGCCCTCGACATCGGCCTCCCGGATGCCCAGGACGTTGAGCGCGTGAGCCAGCGATGGGTCCTGGGCGAGCTTGTCGACCACGTACACCAGTGCCTCGCGCAGGCCGCCCTGGTCGGCACGGCGGAACACCTTGCCGTGCACGGGTGCGACGAGACCGTGCTCCTCGGTGAGCACGATGTGGGCCTTGCGAGCCTCCTCGGCATAGGGAGAGCGGTTCTCGATCATGTCCGCGAGGATGCGAACGGCCACCGCCGACGCCTCGGGGGTGCCGCTCGCGACCAGAGCCTCCAGCCATTCCCGGACGTCGGTCCGCTCATGCCCGGCCGCGCCGATGATGTGCTCGACCTTTCCGGAGCGCAGGGCGTCCGCGTCGGCACTCGGGTGCAGCCAGTTCGAGGGGCGCCCGGGGCACTCGTGCCACATCCACAGCCAACTGGACAGTTTTTTCAGGTCCCTGTCCAGGCGCGGGTGGATTCTCAGTGCCTTCGGGATGCGCAGGACGCCGTCCTGGTCGGGCAGCGACGGACGGTCCGCGATGCGGGCCCAGATCTCTCGGGTCAGGAACTCGTCGGCCCAGCTGATCGCCTCCTTGACTCGGCCAGGCAGCAGGGGGAGATAGGCGGCAGGGTCCTCCTCGGGTGCCAGGGCAGGGAGGGAGTCGGCGACCAGCTTCGCCGACACCCGGATCATCTCCTGGTTGAAGGGAGAGGAGTCGAGGAGATTCTGGCGGTCCTCGTTCGTCTTCCAGGCACCGTTGAGGATGCCGCTCAGCGACATCTCGTACTTGGTCGGGAAGAAGGACCAGAATTTGCCGCGTCCGCGCGATCGCGGGCTGACGTACAGACCGCTCTCCGGGTCCTTCTCCAGAGCGGGGACGCCCCAGGCGAGGTCGAGCGAGAGCCGGTCGTGCAGTTCTCCGGCGTCCGCGCGAGCGCTCGGACCGGGTTCGTGGGTGGTGGTGAACACGCGCCACCGATCGGTGGCGACGGCCTTCCCGGTCCGCTCCTCGACCACGGTGTGCAGGTCGCCGCTCTGCTGGGCGGTCAGTGTCCGACGGGCCATGGGCCGTGGCCGGCGGTCCTCCAGCACGACCTTCGCGACGTGCGGCGAGAAGAGCTGGAAGCCGACAGGGAATTCCTCGCGGGGCTCGCCGTGGTCCTTGGCACGTCCGCCGTGCATGTCCCGGCCCAGCCGGTCGTCCGCCTTCGCGAGCAGGGGCAGACGAACGACGGTCGTGGCCCAGTTCAGCAGCTCGTTCAGGACGTGATCGGAAGCGCGCTCGGCCTGCACGTCCAGAGGTCGGGCCATCCGCAGTACGGGGGCGTCGAACTCCGGGCCGTAGCGCGCCGTCACGCCGGGCACGGCCCTGATCTGCTCGTACGACCAGGCGCGGGCGAATCCGAAGCTTCCGGTGCTGCTGAAGAATTCCGGTGCGTCGGTCACCACGAGAACCGATTTGACGCCCACCCCGAAACGCCCGATCTGGCCGCCACGCTTCTTCGACATGCTCATTCGGAGAATTGCCTCTGCGCCTTCCGGGGTCACCGGATTACCCTGGTTCGCGCAGTACAAGTGGGTTTCCGTGAGGACTACGTGAACTCGCCCACTCGACTCGTCGGCCATTTCGTCTGCCGCGTTCTGAACGAGCTCGAAAAGCTGACGATCGCCATATCCGCCCTGGGTGATACGGCGCTCGCCATTGGCGTGCTCGGCTACGAGACCGGGGTCCACGGCGTAAGTCTGCAGGACGCGCGAGGACTGTTCGATAACGGTTTGAACGACCGAAGAGGACGATGACGGCACTGCTTCTGCGCTCCTGGGTGTAAAGATCCGGACGAAAGGGCGAACGGCGGGCCGGCCACCGGCTCGTCGGCCGGCCCGTGTTCGTCGTGGCGCTGGGCGCTGTTTTCCACAGTGCCTTCGTGAAGCGAGGGGTTCACGGTGAAGTCGCCGGTTGTTGCGAGACCGAGACTTCGGGCCCGTGACGTGCGGAATCAGACCGGGGGAGCGGCCTCGTCCGGAACGTTCGGCAGCCCCTGGGCCACCTTCGCCAGGACGGGGAACCTGTTGGTGAAAGCCTCCTCGGACACGCCATGTTCGCGAAGAATCCCCAGAACCTCGGCCGTGCTTTCCGCTGTCTTAATTGCCAGCTCGAATGCGCTCGACTCCCGAAGTGAGTCCAACGATTCACTGTCCTGCTCATTCATCTGGTATACCCCTGTCGGGTCGCATCCTGCAGCTGCACAGGGGTGTATTCGGGCACACGTCCCCCGTGTGAAACGAAATGGATAAGTCGACGCCCTGGTTGATACTCCCTTTCCCCGAATTAAGCTAGCGGATGGAGGTCTCGTGCAGCCAGTCCCTTTCGGAAGGCTTTTCCGGTGGGGCTCCGTGGAGGGGCCGGTTGGGCGTGGGGTCGGAATTTGGGCGCACTTCTTCCCCGGTCGCCCGGCCTTCCCGATTTCGGGTTTCGCGAGCGAGATGGATTGCCATCGTCGGCGAGCGTATCCGGTATTCAATCGAACGCACAACCCGAACTCCTGCTCCAATGGCGGGAGTTGGCCCCCCTGCTTGCCGAAGTGCCGTACGTGGGGCGGAACTTGATCATTCGAGGCAAGTCGGACAGCGAGCTGAAGCGGTCTGGGTGATCGGGCGCGATCAACTGTTGGTTGACACTGCCGCGCTTGTCAAATTAGCGTGGTGCGCACCATGCGATCGGCATGGGACTCCGAGGAAAGAGCAGGCGGCGCGTGGAGACAGGTGATGAGTTCGGACCTTGGTTGGCCCGACAGCTCAAGCTCGCAGGGAAGACGCAGGCTGAACTGGCCGACGAGCTCAAGCTGACTCGGGCCGCTGTGTCCGCATGGATCACCGGCAGGTCGACGCCTCGCCCGACCGTCATGGCGGACATCGCCAAGGCGCTCGGCACGGATGTGGGCACGGTGCACACCCGCACCACCGACACCCAGGCCGGCCTCCCGGTCACCTGGTACCACCGTCCCGGCTACCCCGACGGCGGCCGCGACCTGGGCAATGCCGCCGCCTTCGCCTTCGACGCCGACGTGCAGGTCCTCGCGCGAGAGACTTGTCAGAACAGCCTGGACGAGCGGCTGACGGAGAACGGCCGCCCGGTCAAGGTCCGCTACACCCTGCACGAGATCACCGGCGAAGCCCTGGACGCCTTCCGTGACGCGATTCTCTGGAAGGATCTCTTTCCGCACTACTCCGCCGTCTCGGAGACCGCAGGTAACCAGAAGGTCGGTCGGGTCGTGGACGCCGGGGTGCGCGACATGTACGAGAAGGGCCGCTTGGTCCTGCTGCGCGTCGACGACTACAACGCCTCCGGGCTCATCGGCGACGACTACGCGGACGGCAAGTTCGCCGCCGTGGTCAGACGCCAACTGGAGAGCCTCAAGTCCGGCCCCGGCGCCGGGGGTTCGTACGGCTTGGGCAAGGCGACCCTGTGGGCCACCAGTGCCCTCGGGCTCGTGCTCATCAACTCCACTCTCTCCGTGCCGCATGAGGGACGTACCGAGCGACGGGTGATCGGCCGTCTCGAACTGCCCTGGCGTGAGGTCGACGGCGAGTCGTACGCAGGCCCCGCCTGGTTCGGGCGCCCTGATCCTGACTCGCCCGCGGCCATGGTCGCCCGTTCCTGGTGGGCGGACGAGGAGACCGTGGAGAGCCTGCATCTGACCCGGGAGAACGACGAACCCGGTACGTCCTTCCTCATCGTCGGTGCGCACGATGTGGCCGGCCTCGCGGCGAACTCCTCCGATCCCGACGACGGGTTCATCGGCGACGAGGAGAGCGACGAGGACACGCGTGACATCACCACGATGCACGCTCGACTGGTCGAAGCACTGGGGCGTGACTTCTGGGCCGCGATGACCGGCGGGGGCAGCAAGCTCCCCCTCCTGGAGGTCTCTGTCCGTGCCCTGCGGAACGGCAAGGAGGTCGTGGCGGAGCGGCAGGTGGACCCGTCTGTCGAACAGCCCTCCCGGACCCGTGCCCTGAGGGCGCACTACGAGGGCACCACGGTGGATCGCCTCACCGAGGCCGGGCACGTGGCGGCGCGGAGCGTCCCGCTGAAGCTGCCGCTGTCCGGAGGCGCTCATGGGACGTTCGGTACGCACCAAGCGGTTCTGCTCGTCACCGACGCCGAGGGGGACAGGGACGGGGCGAAGAACCGGATGCACTCGCTGCGCGGCAATCGCATGACCGTCAAGAGGACCGTGGTCCCGAGGCTGCCGAACAGCACCAACCCATTCCAGGCCGTTCTGCTGGTGGGGGAGGCAGCCGGAGAGACGGCCCCCTTCGCGAAGGAGGCCGAGGAATTCCTGCGTGCGGCGGAACCTCCCGAGCACGACCGTTGGGGGCAGACGGAAGAGCTGACACTGCGTTGGTCACCGTCCGCATACCGGCGGCTCAACGCGCTGACCGCTGAGGCCAACAATGCGGTGAGAGAACTTGTCGCACGGCCGAAGCGCAGCAGCGGTGAAGGCGGTGAGGCCCTGCGCAAGGCGTTGACAGTGCGAACGAGGCCCAAGGCCAAGGCGCCCACCGGCCCGGTGGTTCCGGTCCTGGACGGGCTCGACGCGAGGGTGGGCGACGGCGGGGAGTGGCAGATCGCCGGCGAAGTGAGCATCCCGCGTGGCGACGAGATCGTTCCGATGGTGCCGGTGGCCCAGCTGGACGTGCGCTCGGGGGGCCGCCCCAGGCTGGACTGGGCGGAACTCGTGGGCGTCGAGGGCTGCGAGGCGGAGGACGGCATACTGCGCTTCACATCCGGCGCGCGGCGTGCGAAATTCCGAGGAACCACCGACGTCACCAGCCACCCGGTCAGGACCGCTCTCACCCGTCTCGTTGTCGAACTCCGTGCCGGCAAGGGGGAGTGACGCATGAAGTTCTACCCGTACAAGCGGCTCAACCGGCCGGTCACGCTCAGAGTGACCTCGGTCTCCCTCAAGCTCTCCGACGGTACCCGCGACCAGTTGGAGACCACCGCGTACTCGACCCAACAACAGGCTGTGGCGCTCGGCATTGCGGGCCACACAGACTGGGTGAGCGCCACGATCGGTCTTTCGGCGACGCTGCCGCCGGGGGCGAACGCGCCGGACGCGCCTTGGTCGGATCTGTGCGCCCTCGCCGCATTGACGGACGGCGAGACCAATGTCCGTACCTCTGCGCATCTCATGCTCGACGCGGAGGACGGCCGGGACTGGTCCGGCTCGCTGGAGGTGTTCCGCGACGATCACCTGGGTCGGGCCTCCCTCGCCGTGTACGCCGTCGGGACAGTGGACGGAGTGCGCGGACGGTCGATCGCCGAGACCGACCGGAGCTGGATCATCGACACGGTTTCCGACGAGCCGGTCCGTGGGCTCCGACTCGACGTCCAGAAAGCGTCGTTCAAGAAAAGCTCCCGGGAGTGGCTCCAGGCCTACGCCGACGCGCCCTGGATCGTGGACACCTCGGCCAGAGTCCCCACCGTGTTCGTGAACACCGATGTCGAAGGTGTCATCGACCTGTTGGACAGCAATGGCTCGGGTGTGGACAGCAAGGTGCGTGACCTCCTGGTCGCCCAGATGGCCACCGACGTCTGGACCGCGGTGTTTCACGGTGCCATCGGCGATCTGGAGGTGGAACCCGGTGGCGGGCCGGTCTTCCCCACCGACTGGCAGGGCGAGGTGCTGCGGGAGATGCTCCCGGACGTGATTCCCGGCGTCCATGTCGAGGAGGCCCTACGGCAGGTACATCGCCGGCGCACCGGCGACTCGGGCTGGGTGGAGCTACAGACGCGTATCCATTACGCGGCGGTCCGCCGCGCCGATGCCACCAAGGCGCTTGCCTTTGTCATCCGCAGCCTGGAACAGATGAACCGCGAGAGTGAGACGTGATCACCCAACCGAACCATGTACCTGAGCGCCTGGGGCTGCTCGCCACCTCTGCCGTCGATCCGTTCCTCACCGAGCAACTACTCAAAGGCGAACAGGTTCACGGCGGCATCGATCTCGCCAAGGTCGTCGAGCCGCTCCCCGAGGACGACGCCCGGTGGTGGGTCGAGCCGATCCGGAGCCTGGTGGAAGACGCCATGTTCGAGTTCCGGGAGGACCGTACCCGAGCCGACGCATGGCTCGCGCCACGGCTCCATGCCACGCTGCGCCTGACGCGGCGAGAAGCGGCGGACAAGCGTCTGTGGAACCACCTCGCCCTGGCTGTGGCCCCGGACTATGTGGTCTGGCGGCACCTGTCGGAGCCGACGGCGAACAGGCCGGAAAGGCGCATCGCTGCCGAGCGCTTCCGTGGTCCCGCGGACCGTCAGTGTTTCTCCCGCCTGTGGTGGGCGGCCGAACTCTTCAGGAACGGGTCGGACTACGAGCCGGTCGAGGTCGCCTGCGGAAATCAGGACCTTATCCACACCGTTCTCCGGAGCGAGTTGATCGATCACCGTCCCACCGCTCAGGCCCTTGTCCGTCTTCTGAAGAGCGGCCAGGTCTCCGGCGGGCGAGAAGTCAACGGCCTCAGCGTCGCGATCAACGCGGCGGGAGCGACCTTGATCTACGACATCCTCGCGCCTGACCAGCCCCGCGACCCCGCCCATCTGCGGGACTGGATCGCGGAAGCGGAATCGGCGCCACCGGTCGAGCGGTACGAACTCCCGAACGGGCCCGACGAGGACCCCGCCCCGGAGGAATCCGTGGCCGCGCTCACCAGCTACTTCGCGGAGCTGTTCGAGACTGCGCCGGTCAGGGGCAGGAAGAGCGGGGATTGACCTGGGCGGGCCGTGCTCGGACTACTTCGCCGACGCCTTCTTGCTCTTACGAGGGCGCACGGAGGAGGGGGGCGGCACCTGGTCCTTGGGACGCGGGCACCTGTCGGTGCAGGCGTCGACGGCCCCGCAGCCGTTGCTTCGCAGCTTTTCCCGCTGTTCCTCCGTGGCCGGCTGCCACGGCTTCCTCAACGCCTCCGGGTCCGGCTTGGGGAGCCCTAGAGCGGCGCTCAGCAGGTGTGCACCGAACAGGGGCGGTACGGCGTTGCCCACCTGCTGGGCCTGCGCCGTACCGGACCACGGATAGTCCGGCGGGAAGCTCTGCAGCATCCCGGCCTCGTTCATGCTGAACCGCGGGCCCTCGTGGACGATGTTCTCGTCGAGGTGCTCGAAGACCACGAAGCGGGAGATGCGGCCGGTGACGGTGGCGGCGGGCTGCTGGTCGGTCCGCACTCCACGCCTCCCCGGGTTCCCGGAACTGCCGTAGTTCGAGCGGACCAGGAAGGGAGTGGGACGCCCCGGATGCGAGCCCACCGGTTTCGCGAGGGCCTCCCGCATCGATCTCCAGGACCGCAGGTCCGTGTCACTCTTGGACGCTGTGGTGCCCTCGCAGAGAGTCGGCTGATGGACCTGGTCCGCAGCCTGGTCGGTTTCGCTCGTTCCGTTCTTCCGGTTCCATTCCTTCGCTTCATAGGAACGGTGGGTCGGGGCGGGCAGCGAGGGCTCGCCGAGCCCTTCACGCCGAGCGATCAGTACCGCGCGGGATCGTGTCTGAGGCACCCCGTAGGTCTCGGTGTCGAGGATGTCGACGACGACCTTGTACCTGGTCCTGTCGGGGAGCCCTGTCTTCTCCAGCACCTTGGCGTAGTGCTCCCAGAGCGGGGCCACCGCGGGGACCTGCTCCAGGACGATGACGTCGTACGGGCGGTGCTCCCGACTCGGGCTCCTGGTCGCCTGAATCGCGTATCGGAGAGGTTCGAGGACCAACGCAGTGCGCGGATCGGTGAGGGTTTTCAGGTCCTCGTCGATCTCCTGGTCGGACTCGCCCGCCATCAGCCGCTCGATGTACTCCTTGACCCGGTCCAGGGCTTGGCGTCCGGCGCCGTGCCCGGCCACCGAGTACGTCTGGCACGGAGGGCCACCTGCGAGCACGTTGATCTCCGGCGGCAGGGACTCGAAGGAATCCCTGCGTACCGCGCTCACGTCGGCGTGAAGGGTGTCCAGCCCGGCCGCGTACCGCGTGAGGCACGCACTTCTGTCCCACTCGATGCCGAGGCTCGGGATGTCGAGCGCATGCCCAGCGACATCCAGCCCTCCGGGACCCGCGAAGAGGTCCAGGACAAAGGGCTTGTCGAAGACGGACTGGTGGTGCGCCGAGCTGGTCATGTGGCGGAAGTCTAGCCGGCCGCGGGGGCTCCCGGCTCCCCGTTCAACGCTTCGGCGACGGCTCGCCCCAGCGCCTCTCCGACAGGCGGCGGGGTCGCGTGCCCGATCTGGCGGTACCGGGCGGTCTTGAGTCCGGAGATACCCCACGCTGCGGGGAAGCCCTGGAGGAGGGCGGTCTGGTCCACCGTGATCCGTACCAGTCCGTCGTCCCCGAGTGACGGATCCCACGTGAAATCGGGGCCGGGCGGCTCGTTCCCGAACGATTTTGTGTAGACCCCCATCCGTCGCCACTTGGCCTTCGTACCGCTCGGTCCGAAGTCGGGGCCTCCGTGCGTCTTGGAGCCGCCCACCAAGGTCGGTGCCACACTCGTCGCTTGGGCCGCCCAACGGTCGGCGCCCGGCCAGCCGCAGGAACGCATCGACGGCGCCAGCGCCTCTCCGACCGACACGTGGTCGTGGACGCCGGGTCGGGGCGGTCGGAAGGCACTCGCCCACTGCTGCTTGACGGCCACGAGGATGCCTTGCATGCGGTCCTGGGGCACTCCGAAGTCGGAAGCGTTCAGGATGAACCAGGTCAGCGCGTAGCCGAGGTGCTCCAGCTCTTCGCGGAGGAAGTCCCGTATCGGCGCCAGGGAGTCCTCGTCGACCAGGGTGGGCACGTTCTCGATGATCAGCGCACGTGGCTGGACGGCGTGGACCAGATAGGCGGTCGCCTCGATGAGGCGTGACTCGGTGTCCGACGACCGGCGCGTCACCGTCGCGCTCGACCTCACCCTGGGGGGACCGGCTGCCAGCAGATCGACGTCGTACACCTCGGGGTGGTCCACGGGATCGAAGTCGAGGAGGTCCGCTTTCAGCACGTTCCAATGCGGCCGGTTGGCTTTGAGCGTGTCGCAGGCAGACGACTCGTTGTCCAGGAGAAGTCGAGGCGTGAAGCCCGCTCGTTCCAGCCCCAGAGCGAGTCCACCCGCCCCCGAGCACACATCGACAAAGGTCAGCCCACTCAACGATTCCTCCCCCGTCCCCGCCGGCTCTTTCGCCGCTCGACCGCCGCCGCGATACGGAGAGCCACGTCATCCGGTGCTTCATGCTCCCAGAAGCGCAGTACCTCCCAGCCAGCTGCTACGAGGTGCTCCGTGGTCTCCGTGTCACGCGCCATGTTGCGGTCCAGCTTCTGCCGCCACCACTCTGCGTTCGACTTCGGATGCGTCGCGTGTTCGGGGCAGCCGTGCCAGAAGCATCCGTCGATCAGGACAGCTACTTTGACCGAGGTGAACGCCACGTCGATCCGGCGTCGCGCCATGCCCGGTACCGGGTACTCCACGCGGTAGCGCAGGCCGGCCGCATGCAGGAGGCGTCGGACCAGCAGTTCGGCAGCCGTGTCCTTGCTCGCCTGTCCACTCATGCGCGCGGAGGCAGAGGGCGACGACGGCTTCATCGTGCTCAAGGCGGCTGTGCCTCACGATCGTGGCTCGGTCCCGACGACAGTCCAGTCCGGTGGTCGAGTCGCCGGGCTACGGCTGTCGTGTCGATTCCATCACGGTGAGTGGGCCCACGCCAGTGTGTAGGCAGCGGGAGATCATCCGGGCCGTCCAGGTCGTCGCCGACGGCCAGGCGATGCTGCACCCCGCTGCGGCCCGGCGACTCATCGCGCACCCTCACCACACGGCGCGCACGGTGCCCCGGCCGCTGCCCGGGCCCGGATGGAGCGCTTGACGCCGCGCGAGACCGACGTGCTCGCGACCGGTGGACGCCGAGTGGTCGGTCCATGGTGGACGAACCACTCGGCGTGCCCCGGTGAGGGGCTTCGGGGTGTCGTGCTCAGAACACCAGTGGTAGTTCCCTGACGCCGGTCATGCTCAGGCTGGGAAGGAACCGGGGCGGCCTGTCCGGATCGCTTCGCAGGTTCGGGAAGCGGTCCAGCAGGATGTTCAGCGCCACCCTGCCTTCCAGCCTCGCCAGCGGTGCGCCGATGCAGAAGTGCGCGCCACGGCCGAACGCCAGATGCGGGTTGGGGTCCCGGGCCGGATCGAAGGTGTGCGGATCGGTGAACACCTTCGGGTCCCGGTTCGCCACGCCGAGGAAGGTCACCATCAAGGAGTTGGCCGGGATGCGCTCGCCGCCGAGTTCGGTGTCGGCCGTGGTGGCCCGGGCCGTCCCCGCGAACGGGCTGTAGTACCGCAGCGCTTCCTCGATCGTCGCGGGAATCAGGCTCCGGTCCTCGCGCACCCTGGCGAACCACTCCGGATGGGTGTCCAAGCACAGGATCGAGTTGCCCAGCAGCATCGTGGTGGTGATGTGCCCGGCGATCAGCAGGACGTTGGAGAAGTTCACTACCTCGTTGTCGCTGAGGCGTTCACCGTTCACCTCGGTCTGGACCAGCTTGGTGATCAGGTCATCGCGGGGGTTCTTCTTGCGGTCCATCATGTGTTCGCGCAGGTAGTCGCCGAGTTTCGCGACCTGCGCCATCGCGTCCTGAAGCCGCTGCCGCTGGGTTTCGGTCCGGTCGACGAAGGAGAACTCCTGGGTGCTCTCCATCAGCGCGCTCCCCCACTCCCGGAACTTCTCCCGGTCCGAGCTGGGCACTCCGAGGAGTTCGGCGATGACGATGACCGGAAGCGGATAGGCCAGGTCGTTGACCAGCTCCATCCGGTTGCCGTCGGGCACCGCGTCGAGCAACTCGTGGGTCAGCTCGGCGATGCGTGGTTCCAGATCGGCCACCACCTTCGGGGTGAAGGCATGGCTGATCAGCCCGCGGAGCTTCTTGTGCTCCAGCGCGTCCATCTGAATGAGGTTGCCCTCGCTGAACTGCTCCGCGCCCTCCATCATCTCCTGGGGCACGGCGCGCTGGGTGTTCGAGGAGAACAACGCGGGGTTGGCCAGGACGTGCTGGACCTCCTGGTAGCCGTAGACGCACCAGATCCCGGCCTCCGCGTCGTAGCGCACCGGGACTTCCGGCGCCTGGCCGCGTAGCCAGAACTGGGCCTCGTGGATTCCCCAGGTGTCGGCCATGGACGTCACGTTCGTCATCCCTTGCTAGGTGGTGGGTACGGATCAGCTTGCGGAAGCCCGGAAGCCCGGAAGCCCGGTGGAGCCTGGAAGCACCTCCGCGAACATCGTGCTGATCTGCTGCGAAGCCGTCCTCGCTGCTGCGGGCTCTCCGGGGAAAGCCCGGCGTACGGGGCGGAGTTGCCGGCGAAGTCCCTGAGCACGCCTACTGCGGCGGAGTGTTCACCCGGACCGTGCATTGCCCCTCAGGTGGGAGGCCGACCGAAGGAAAGTGCGGATCGTCGTCGGCCTCCTTGGCCTCCGGGAGGCCGACGGCCGCATGTTCCCCACCCGCACCGCCGGCAGGTGGCACCCGGCAGGTGACACGAAGCGCACGGCGAACGGGCTGTCCGTCGGCCGCAGCGGTGCGGTGTGACCGCTATGCGCCGGGCTTGCGCGCTGCGACCCGCTCGACGATCCCCGCCTTGAGCCGCTTCTGGTACTCGATGACGAATCCGGCCTGCTTGACCAGCGGGAGCGGCCTGCGGGTCTGGTAGTCCCCGCACTGCCGCAGCATGGACTTCTCCAGCAGGCGCTGCCCGAAACGGATCACCCGGTGGTGGCTGCCCACATGGTCGAGCAACAGCAGCCGTCCGCCGGGCCGCAGCACCCGGTACATCTCGGCGATCACCGCCCGGTGGTCGGGCACGCTGCACAGCCCGAGCGTGCAGACGGCCGTGTCGAACGAGTCGTCCGGGAACGGCATCGCGTGGGCCTCTGCTTCCCGCAACTCGACCTCCAGCCCCAAGGTGCCGGCACGGTCCCGGGCCTGGTCCAGCATGGCCGGGCTCAGGTCGAGCCCGGTCAGCGATATCCCGGCCGGATAGAATTCCAGATTCCGCCCGGTGCCGATGGCGACTTCGAGGACGTCCCCTTTGGCCTGACCGCACACCCAGGAACGCCCGTCATCGAGCAGCATGCGTTCGAGGAGTCCGATGTCGCGGTCGTAGCGGGGCGCGTATTCCTGCCACAGTTTGCGGAGCCGCTCGTTCTCCTGGGTCACGTCGGTCACGTCGTTCTCCCTTGTCAATCCGCCCCGTGCCCGCTCGGGCCGGAGCCAATCCACTGCGGCGAGTTCCGCACCGGACGCGGCATGAAGGCAGCGAACCAGATCCGATGCGATTCGCGCCAGCAGACTGTGCCAGAAAGTTTTGCCACTGGCTACGTTCTTACGTTCTTACCTGCTGATACGGGGGCGATAGCGATTCGATGGCGAGTGGAATGTCCCGGGCCGAAGGGGCGTATGCCGGTCCGCGTGCGCACCGGCGGTTCTGAGCCACCTCAAACGCGGGAGTACGTCAGCACAACCCACCGGACCCAGCAGTACATGCAGGTGGGGACGCATCCTCCGCCGCATGTCCACCGGCTGGATCGGTGACCGATCCGCGCCAGCGGTTTCTTCCATTCCGCTTATCGGGCGCCGGGCCGCCCCTGGTCTTGCGCGACCAGCACAATGCCACCGTCCCACCCGAGGCCGCGAGCTTCCGCCGGCTGTCGGCGCCTCAGCTTGCCGCACCCGGAAAGAGGTTCTGACCAGCGGGAATAACAATGCGCGACGGAGAAGATGATCAAAGGAATTTTGCTTGACAGCCGGGACCTCTTGGGCAACGATCACTCACGGCGGTCAGCCGTCGTGGGTCTGGGATTCTCAACGGGGGAGAGCCTGTGGACTTCAGTACGCCTGAGTTACAGCGAATAGCTTCTCTGGTCTCGCCGTATGGACTCGTATCCCGCACCGCGGCCCTTTCCGTGGCCGACGGCGATCCGGAATTTGCCATTCGAGTTTCCGGAATCGGTGACCCCTCGAAGGTTCTGCACAGCATGCAGGGCTGGAGAAACGACGGGGACATGGGGAATGTCGACGGTGTCGGCACGGCGCTTTCCGGCGAGCGGGCGAGGCTGGTCTCGATCGCCGAGGCTCTCGAACGCTATTCGATCTGTTCCTGGCACGACGATGACATCCTTGTCGCCGCCGAGCAGGAACTCACCGAGGAGTTCGTTTCGCCCACGCGGTGGCCCCGGTGCTCTGCAAGCGAGTTCGCTCGTGAGGACTGCGGTCTGGTGCCGTACGACCCGGCCGTCCCGATCAGGTGGGTCCGGGCCTGGTCACTCACCCGACGGTGCTCCGTCCTCGTGCCGGCCATCGCGGTCTACCTCCACATGGCACCGCAGTCACCGTCGGAACTCTTCACCCGGGGCATCACCACGGGAGCGGCCGTTCACTCCGACCTCCGCAGCGCGGTCCTCGGCGGACTGCTGGAGGTCGTGGAGCGGGATGCGCTCTCCCTCGCGTGGTTGCAGCGCCTGCGGTTACCGCAGCTGTCGGTCGATCCGGAGCTGCTGAAACCGCTCGTGCGCGCCTACCACGCGACCGGGACGGCACGTCACCTCCAGGTCCGGCTCTTCGACGCGACGACGGACTTCGGCGTCCCCGTGGTGTACGCCGTGCAGCTCTCACCCCACGAAGAGCAGCTGGCGCAGATCGTCTGCGCGACCTGCGACGTCGATCCGCAGCAGGCGGTGGGCAAGATCTACCGTGAACTCTCCTCCGTGCGTGTGGCGTTGCGCGGTCGCGTGGACGGCCGGCCGGTGGAGCGACCCGACGACGGGACGGTCAGCGTGGTCGGGTCGGCCGCGTACAACGCTTCGGCCGGGCGACGGGACGCCTTCCGGCACCTGCTGGAGAGCGAGCGGGAGGTACGGCCTCTCGAAGCGCTGCCCGACCTGTCCGCTGACGCTGACCCGCTGGTGACCGCGGTGTCCCAAGTCGCCGCGCGGGGGGCCGAGGTACTCGTCGTGGACATCACCACGGACGAGGCGCGGCAAGTCGGCATGCACGCCGTCAAGGTGCTGGTACCCGAGGCCATGCCGCTGTCCTTCATTCACAGCGAGCGCTACCTCGGTACGCCCAGGCTCTACGCCGCGCCGACGGCGATGGGCCACGAAAGCCACGGCGAAGAGTCGCTGAATCCGGAACCGCAGCCGGTCGCGTAAAGGGGGACACAGCACGTGCTGTCTGAGAAGTCGGTGGATTGCCTGTACCTGGTGAGGGATGCCTTCGGAGAGCAGTACGCCGACGCGTACCGGCCGGCGGCACTGAGCCGGGTGACCGGCAGCGAGCTTCCCGACGACGCCCGGCTGTCGCGCGCCGCGGTGGTCGTGGCCGTGCACTCCGGGCGGGACGAGGAACTGCGTGACGCGCTCGACCGGCTCGGGGCCGAGCGGGGCGTCCCGACGGTGGGGGTCGAACTGCTCCCCACGAGGATCGTGTGCGGTCCGGCCGTGATCCCCGGAGCCACCGCCTGCTACGCGTGCTACCTGCGGCGGATCGAGCAGCACCGTGATCCCGCGCGGGCCGGTCACATGGCCGAGGCGACGAGGGGCCTGCCGGAGGGCTTCGGCCGGATGCACCTCGCGGTCGCACACGGTCTGCTGGCGCTGGCCACGGCCGAGCTGCGCAACGGCCCGGACGGGCTCGGCGGCACGGTACGGACCTTCGACCTGGTCACGGGCGGGCTGTCGACGGCGTCGACGGTGGCCGTGGACCGCTGTCCGCGGTGCAGCGCCCGATGGGGCGATCGGCGGACGGGTGCCGGCGCGGTGGCGGGTCTTGTCTGAAGTTGTCCTGACGTCTTCGCAGTGAGGAAGGAGCGCAATCGATGGGTGTTGAGCTGAAGGCCGAAGCCCTTGGACGGGCCGCGGGCCGGGACAAGCAGATCGCCGTCCCCGAACGTCCTGTGCTCCGCAGGGGCGTTCGTCTGCGCCGGTCCGGCGACGCCGTGATGCTGGACGGCGCGGACAAACGGCAGGCCTTCACCGGGAAGTTCGCGCGCGAGAGCCTCGGCCGGCTGGCAGCCGCCTGTGACGGCACCACCACGCGTGCCGGCATCGCCGCCGCGGTGAACCTCGACGAGGCGGTCGTCCTCAAGTCCTTGGCGCTGCTCTGGGCGTCAGGAGCCTTGGAGGAGGGCGTCCGGCCCGGCGAATCCCCGGCGGTGTCGCCCGAGCTGGCCTGCCTGCTGTCCCGACTCGGCAACTCCACCGGGGTGAACCCGTCCTGGACCGACGCCGCAGCGCGGCTCGATCGCGCCACCGTTCATGTGGCGGGGGACAAAGACCTGGCGGAGGCCACGGCGCGCTGTCTGGACGGAGTGTGCGAGGTGGTCGGTGACCTCGATGAACTGCCGGTCACCGACGACGCCCTCGTCGTCTTCTTCGAGACCCGGCGGTCCCGGCCGGAGCTCGCCGAACTGCGGAACCGGTGCTGGCTGGAGCGGCGGTCCCTGCTGCGCGTGCGTGCCGACGGCACCTCGATGACCCTGGGCCCGTACGTGGACCCCGCGTTCACCCCGTGCCTGGAGTGCGGTGCCGCGGACGAGGGAGACGATCTGCCGGACGAGCCGCCGCAGCAGGCGCACGACCTCGTCGCAGGTATCGTCGCCCACCACGTACTCGCGCTCTCCTCGCGTTCGATCCGGACCTACCTGCCGCTCGACGCCGGCATCATCGACCTGACCACCCTGTCGACGCGCTACCGGCCGAGTGCGACCCGCCCCGGGTGTCCCACCTGCTCGTTCAGCAAGGGCACCACGGCGTCCGTACCGCCGTCCAGCGCGGTCTACGAGGCGTCGATCGCCCTGCCGGTACGCAAGTTCCTGGACACCAACGGGCATCTGGCCCACTTTCACTCGAAGAACATGAAACTGCAGTGGCAGTTCCGCGACTGGCCCAGTTGCCCGCGGGTGACACTGCCCGAAGCGGACGTGTCGAGGATGGCCGGAGCTCCGCCGCCGGTGGCGGATCGGGCCGGCGTCGGCCGGCCCGAGGTCGCCCTCATGCTCGCGGTCGCCTTCGGTATCCGCGAGCGGTCCGACGGCTGGGTGCAGCGGTGGACCGCGGCCGGCGGAAACATCGGCTCGGCGACGGCCTACGTGGTGAGCCGCGACGCGTCCGTGCTGCCCGTGGGCGGGTACGCGTACCGCGAACGGGACCACGACCTCGCCCAGCTCACCAGCACGGCGCTACCGGGCGAGAGGCCGCTGCTGCTGGTCGTCACCGCCAACCTCAAGAAGATGGGTGCCAAGTACGGCACCTTCGGCCTCCGGCTCTCCTTCTGCGACGGCGGCGTTGCCCTGTCCGCCGCCCGGAAGGTCGCCGACCAGCTGAACCTGGCCTCCTCACTGGTCACGGACTGGGACGACCAGGTCCTGAGCGAGTACCTGGGGCTCTCCACCGCCGAAGAACCCATCACCGCCGTGATGGAGGTGGGCTGAACGATGCGAACCGACTCCTCCATGATGGAGCCGCTGCTCGACGCCTTCGCCGAGCGGACCTGTACGAGCGACGGTCTCGCGGCGAACCGGTCGCCGATGCCGTTCGCGGACGCCACGCCCGTCGACATCGATGAGCGGGCAGCGGGTTCCGGTCACCCTCTCGATCTGCACGACACCCTGCAGGCGCGCCGGTCGTCCCTGCATTACAGGGATGCACCCGTGCGCACGGACCTCATCCTGAGCTCGGTGCGCGAGGCGTTGGCGCGTGACTCCGGCGACTGGGCGCTCGATGACGACATCGGCCCGCTCGAGGCATTCGTCTTCGCGCTGCGCAGTGAGGGCAAGCCGGCCGGGGTGTACCGGGTCACCGCGCAGGAGGCGTCGTTCATCGCCCCGGCCTCGGCCATCGGCGATCCCGAACGCCTCGGAGTCCAGCGCGAGTTCGCCGATGCGGCCGGGATGGTCACCGTCTGCGCGAATCTCGACGCCGCGGACTCCTGGGGCGGAGCGCACGGATTCCGCCTGTCCGCGGTACGCGCCTCCATGTCTCTCTACGACTTCCATCTCCGCTGCCAGTCCCACGGGCTCGTCGGCACCATCTTCGGCGGCTTCATCGGCGCGGCTGTCCGGAACCTGATCCAGAGCGACGGTGTGACAAGGCACCCGTTGCTTGCCGCGACCTACGCCCACCCAGTGTCTTGACCGCTGTGCACGAAAGTGAGTGATGTGATGTCCTCCGGGGGTCTTTCATCGGCTACGGGCGTCGTTCTCGCCCGGCCTGATGTCTCGCCGCTGCGGACGAAGCAGGGCGCGTGGATCGGCGTCGGTGCCTCTTCGTTCACCGTGCGGGGTGCGTCCGCCTTCCAGGTCGTCTCGACGCTGCTGAACCGGTCGGACGGCAGCCGTACCGGCCGTGAAGTGGTGGACGAGTTCCCGGCCGGGGCACGCCCGGCGGTGTCGCGTGTGCTCGACGCCTTGGTGGCGCGTCGGTGCGTGGCCGTCCTGGACGCGCCGATGTCGCGGCAGGTCGCGGCCAAAGGGCCGGCGTCGGAGTGGCTGATCCCGTACCTCGCGCAGCTGACGGAGGAGCCGGTGCGCGCGCTGGACCGCGTCCTCGCCACCACCCTCCACCTGTACGGCCGCCCCGGCTGGCTCGACCGGTTGCGCCAACTCCTGGAAGCTTCACCTCTGTTCGGCCTGCGGACCGGGTTTCACGCGGTCTCGGCGGAGGAACCGGTGCCGCAGTGGGAGGACGCCGGACTGGCCGTCGTCGACGCGGACGGTCTCTCGTACGAGCACACCGTGCGACTGCAGGACGCACTGCTCGAACGCGGCGTTCCGCACGGCATCGTGGGCGCGGTCCGCGGGCGCCGTTGGATTCTCTGGTCCGACGACACGGCAACCGGCTGCTGGGAGTGCCTGTGCCGATACGGTCACACGGCACAGTCGGCCACCCCGGCCGACACCGCACCCACGGCACCGGACGACGCCACCGCGGCGGCACTGATCCACGCGATCTACCTGCGCAGCGCCGGACTCGGCGAGCACGCGGCGGCGGTGTCCATGCCTCTCGGACCGAACCTGCCGACGGTGACCACGCATCCGGTGTGGTCGGCGGCGGGTTGCCGCTGCCACCGGGCCGTGGCGCCATCGGTCACCGGTGGCGAGCGCGAGGACGCGGCCGAGGAGCTGGTCCGCAGAAACATCGTCAGCCCCGAGGACGACGGCCGACTGGACGATGTCCACGAGCGGATCGTCGACACCCTGCGCAGCTGGACCGACGAATTCGCTGGCCCCTTCTGTTACTTGGACGGCGGCGATCTGTCGCAGGTCCCCTTCGGGCAGGCCAGGGCCACGGCCCTCGTCGGGCTTGCCGACGAGTGCCGGGTCCATGAACTCACCACCGCCACCTTGTCGCCCCGGGAGGCGATCTATCAGGCGGCGCTCAACGTCCTGGAGAGGTTCGCGCCTCCTGCGGTGGGCGCCGGATGGTCGCTGGACGAGGCGGTCTACCGCGCCCTGCTGAAGTGGTCGATGGCACAGCCGCTGGACCCTTCCGCGTGGGCGCACCTGTCCGATGACGACCTGGGGCACGGCGAGTGCGCCGGATTCAGCCGGTACATCCAGCGGACTGCCGCCCGCAACCGTGGTGGGGAGGAGGTGCGGTGGACCGGCACCCGGCTGCCGAACGGCATTCACCGGGTCACCGGGCGCGCGGCCGGCAAGCCGGTCGCGCACGGCGCGGGCGCCTGTTATGCGGAAGCGGTCTCCATGGCGCTGCTCGGGCTGGTCAACGACGACGGCGCCCTGGTGCCGCTCAACCCGCACTTCCTCACCTGGACAGAGGTGTGGCGGCACATCGCACGGCCGGAGTGTGCCGAGGTGACGGCGCGAACGGTGCCCTTCGCCCGGGGCAAGGTCCGACTGGTGGAGGTCATATGAGTGTCCACGAGCAGGCTGCCCCGCCGGCTGCCGACCTGATCTCCGCGCTGTCGGCCGACTCCGGCACACCGGAGCCGGCGGAGGTGCTCCTGGGGCCGCTGACCGACCCCACACGGGTACACACCGGCGGAAGCGGGGCCGGGCGCGGCCTTGCGGTGATGTTCTGGTGCGGCAGCGTCCACGTCCTGGCCTACGACCTGGCGCACGACCGCGACGGCGGATGCCCGCGGTGCCTGGCATGGTTCCTCAGCAGGAACGTGGAATTCGCGGAGATGCCGCCGGCGGAGGCCTCCGGGAACGACTCCGCGGGAGCCGGGCGCAGCCACGCGCTCTGGCAGCAGCTCGGCCCGGCACTGCGCGCGACCGTCACCCGGCTCGCGGCCCAGCTCCTCCGGGAACCCTCCGCCGGGGGCATGCTCGCCACGGTCGACCGGGCCGGCGGCGCGGTGCGACGCGGACACGTACCTCCGAGAACGGGCTGTCCGGCACGTCGGCCCGCGACGGTCACGACCACGATCGCCTTCGGTTCCGTGCCCGAGCTGCTGGCGAAGTCCGACGGGGCGCTCCGGGCCCGGCGTCCGCTGCCGCCGACGCTCACGGCCGACTACCTGGGGCCGCACTCGCTGTTCCGGGAGCCGCTCGTCGATCTGGACGGCCCCCTGCCCCAGGCGCAGGTGGGCCTGCCCCTGGGCAACGGCATGCTGGAGCCCGGGGTCGGGCGCACCCGGAGCTTCGCCAAGAGCAGGACGACCGCGGTGCTGGAGGGCCTGGAGCGCCACACCGGCTTCTGTCACCAGCCGGCCGACGGCCTCGTGGAGGCCTCGCTCGCGGAGCTGGGGACACAGGGCCTCGATCCCCGCACCCTCGGACATCACTCCGCCGACCAGTACGCGCAGGACGGCTTTCTCTGGTCGCCCTTGGACGCGGCCGAATCGGTGGAATGGGTACCGGTCACGCCGCTCGGCGAGGGCCCTGCCCGGTACCTGCCGGAAGTCGCGCTGTCGTGGGTGCGCCGCACCGGAGCGCGGAAGCCGTTCTTCTACGACACCTCGAACGGGTTCGCGCTGGGCCAGAGTCACGAGGAAGCGACGCTGCACGGACTGTTCGAGATCGTGGAGCGGGACGCGTTCCTGCTCACCTGGTACCGCAAACTGCTGCTGCCGGAACTCACGCTGGGCCCGGCCGACAGCGACATCAGGGAGCTGATGGAACGCGTCGAGGTGGTGACGGGGTTCCGCGTTCGCCTCTTCTGGGCGACGCTGGACATCGACATCCCGGTCGTGCTGGCGCTCGCCCAGCGCGACGCGGACTCCGGCCCCTGCACTCTCGTCTCGACCGGGGCCGGCCTGTACCCACGGGCGGCGGCCGAGTCGGCCATCTTCGAGGTGTCCGCGCGCGTGGCCTCCCTGCGGCATGCCTTCGACAACGACCCGGTACACAGGCAGCGGCTCGCTGAGGACTTCGACGCGCTCGTCGACATGGATGACCACAGTCTGCTCGGCGCCCTGCCCACGTCCCGGGAGTGGTTCGCGTTCCTGACGACACCGGACAGGCCCGAACTGAGTCTCACGGCATTGGCCGCGGCAGCCCCGGAGTTCGACACCCTCGACAAGGATCTCGACTACGTGCGGGCACAGATCGAGGCCACCGGCACGCATGCCTACGCGGCCGATGTGACCACGCCGGAGCTGCGCTGGCGCGGACTGGTGTGTACGCGCAGCTTCGTACCCGGATGTGTGCCGATGACGTTCGGGCAGGGCACTCGCCGTCTCGAAGGGCTGCCGCGGCTCCACAGCGGATCGCTCCCGTACGCCTCCCAGTTGCCCGACGACATGACCCCGGCGGACGTTCCGCCCCACCCCTTTGCCTAGCCCGCCGGTAAGACGAGGAGAACCTTTCGTGCGATCGGATGAGCCTTCACGGCCCCCGGCTGAGTCCACTGCGAGGATCAGCCCCTACGTCGTGTTCCGGCGTAGTCGGCTGCCCGTGACCGGACTTGAGGACCTCCGGTTCGACGAGCCCTGGGTCCGGATCGAGGAGAGCCGCCTCCTTCGGGAGGACTGTGCGCGGCGTGCGGGCGTCGTGTCCGACCGGCTGGCCGGACTCGTACCGCACGTGGACGCGTCCGTGCGTGCCGAGCTCGTCCGGCTGCGCCGTGACATCTACAACCAGCGTGCCGAGCCGGCGGCTCGGCGGGTCGGGGCCGTGGAGCCGCACCTCGACGAGGACACCCGCGCCGGAGTGCGGGAGTGGTTCGACCTCGTGCAGCGGACACGGCGGTGTGAGGACGAGGCGCGGACGCTGTTCGAGGACCGGATGCGCTCGGCACGCGCCGGCTTCGCCCGTATCCTTGAGCACGACTCGATGGCGAGGAGCATCCAGCTCTCGGGCGACCAGCTCTACGAGAGCCTGCGCCGGTACACCTCGGGCGAGATGGGCTCGGTCAAGCCGAGCCGGTCCCGGGTTCTTGAGTCCTCGCTGGTGAACTTCGCCTACCGCGCCGCGCTGAAGCCGTCTCCCTTCGGCCGGTTCACGGAGGTCGGAGCCTTCCCGCCCGATCTGCCCGAGGCCGGGCACACCGTGCCGGAGTCCCGCACGTACTCGACGTCCACGCTGAACCGGGTGCTGGTGAACTGGCTGGCCGCCGGACTGCGACGGGTCGACGGCGGCATCGACCTCTGCAAGGTGCTGCTGAACTCGTCGCTGCGCGTGGATGACAAGAAGATCGAGTTCATCGGCCTCGTGCCCGACTCCTCCGAGCACGGCGTCTCGGAGTCGATCGTCCGGCTCAAGCGCGACAAGGTCGTCGACTGCCTCCTGACCGTCCTGGCCGGAGGCACGGCGTCGGTGCCGGAGGTGCTCGGGGCGCTGACCACGCTGACCGGCAGCGACGAAATCAGCAGAAAGGCCCTGCGGGCCATGATGCGGATCGAGTTGCTGTACGTCAGCCCCGGCTTCGACGAGCAGGGACCGGAGTACTCCGAGAAGGTCGCCGGTGTCCTGCGCGCCGGGACGACCCGGCCCGTATCCGTCCTGAGCGGTCATCTCGAAACCCTCCGGGAGCTGGAGACGAAGCTCTCCGACGCGCCCGCGGAGAAGCGCGGGCTGCTGCTGAGCGCCGCGGAGCAGGCCCTCACCGACGTCGCCGAGGTCTGCGAGATGGACCCGCCCCCCGCGGAGATCTCCCGGGCACCGGTGTACGAGGATCTCTGGACACCCGACCGGCCCGCCACCTGGAGCCAGGACGCCGTGGCCGCGAACGTCCCCGCGCTGGAGAGTCTGTGGCGGCTGTCGTCGCTGCTCGACTACGGCCACACGAAGCGGTTGGGGGTGTACCACTTCGCGACCACCACGTTCGGCGACCGCGAGACCGTGCCGTTCCTGACGTTCTTCGACAAGCTCGTATCGCTGTCGGAGAGTGAGCAGGACGCGGTGTTCTGGGGCCATGAATCCGCCGCAGCCCGGGCCTTCGTCGCACAGCGGGTCCAGGCCCTGCAGAACATCGGCGAACAGCTCGTGCCCGACGACGGCGTCGTCCGGATGGCACCCGAAGCACTCAACGACGCGTGCGCGGGAGTGGAGGACTGCGCCGACCCGAAGTCGATCACCTTCCGCGTCCAGTTCGCAGGCGGCGCACCGTCGCCCGACATCGTGGTGAACGGCGTCCTGACCGGATACGGCGTCTACTTCTCGCGCTTCAGCTCGTTCGTACAGGGATCTGCGGCCGACGACTGGACGCTTCGGTCCGCCGTCCGGGAACACCTCCGGAAGGCCTTCCCGGGGCAGGTGGACCTGAACATGGTCGCCGGCCTCAACTTCAACCTGCACCCGCCCCTCACCGACCGGGTGCTGAATTACCCCGGCACCTGGCCCACCGCACCGGAGATGAAGGCCTACAGCCTCGACAAGCTCGCCATCCGGATCGACCACGCCAACCGCGGGCTGCTCCTCTGGGACCCCGAGCTGGACGAGGCCGTCCACCTGGCCCCCATGAACTTCATGCTCCCCATCGTGGTTCCGGTCCTCTACAACCTGTTGGAGGTCCTGAGTCCGACGATCCGGTACAACTACGCGCCGATGGACGACATCGGCCGGGCGATGGGGCATCGCGGGTACCCCGGATCGGCGCCGCGGCTGATGGTCGGCGACGTCATCGCCAGCCGGCGGACCTGGACGGTGCCCGCACGCGACATCCCCGAGTTGTCCGAGCTGAGCAAGGACTCCTACCCGGCGCTGCTGCGCTTCGACCGGTGGCGTCGCGAACAGGGCCTGCCCCAGCACGCGTTCGTACTGACGCAGCGTCTGGACGAGTACAACCTGCTGTCCGGACTGGTCGAGGAGATCCCGAGAGACTGGTCCGATTTCAGGCATCTGACGCGGGCGAGTGTCCACAAGCCCATGTACGTCGACTTCCGTAACCCGTACCTGGTCCGGAGCTTCGCGAAGTCCGCGCTGACACGGGACGACGTCTACGCGTCCATCCGAGAGTGCGTACCGGCCCCCGACGAGTACGGCGGTCCGGGACCGTCGGCAGCAGAGGAGTTTTTCGTTGAGCTCTACCGGGACTGAGCGGGCCAGTGAGTGGTCGCCGCTCCACATCTATCTCCCGATGTCGCTGCAGCCCGGCTTCCTGCGGGATGTGGTCCACCCCGTCGTGCGCGAGGCCGGAATCCGGAACCGCTTCTGGTACTTGCGGTACTGGCAGGGCGGTCCGCACATCAGGCTGCGGCTCCACGAGGCGTCGGAGGGGACCGTCGCGTCGGTACGCAGCAGGCTGGCCGCGGCCATGCCGGCACTCGACGCCGAGCAATCCGCCGAGTACGAACAACAGGCCTCCCACCAACCCGGCCTGGCCGAACTCGAAGGGGCGAAGCCCGTCGAGGTCAGGGCGGCGGGCACCGTCGAAGCGGCCGTCTACTCACCCGAGTACGCGAAGTACGGCGGCACCACGGGACTCCGCATCGCCGAAGAACTCTTCCGCTCGACATCGACCGCGGTCCTTGATCTCCTCTCCGGCCTGACGGACCGCCAACTCGTGGCGTCGCCGGCAGGTCCGGCCATTCGCGTCATGGCCATGTCCCTCAAAGGTTCCGGACTGGACATGGCGCAGAGCCAGGACTTCCTCAGCCATTACGAGGAGGACTGGCGAAGATGGGTGCCGCCCGGGTACGACGAAAAATGGGCCGGGATGTATGAGAAAACGCGAAGCAGGGTGGTGAGCCTGTGCAGTACGGTCTGGCGGGACGGGGTCACCGACGTTTTCCACGACACTTATGCCAGAGCCTTGAAGTCCACTCAGGCGGCACAGTTGAAATCGACGGGCGGTGACGTCGCGGAACTCGTACTGGAAGAAACTCCGTATGTCCACTGCCTGGCGAACTACATTCACACCACCAACAATCGGCTCGGAATCCTTCCGTCCGCCGAGGCATTTCTGGCCTATGTCATCCGTCGCGCCCTGACGGAATTGCGATGACGTGACACCGCATGGGCCGGCTCGGCGAAGTCAACCGCAGTGCTGTGACCGCACTTGCGGAGCTTTTCCCTGCGCAACTGCATATGTGGTTTTGTGTTGCCGTCGCGCCGGCTCGGCTGAAGGAAATTTTTTCCTGAAAGGCCTTCCCATACTGCCGACCGATTCTGGTACGGTGAAAATCTAGTCGCGGAGGGGGGTGATTCCAAGTGGATTCCACGCAGGAGCTCGACCTGAACGCGCTGGAGATCTCGGATCTGATCGAGGATTCGAACTACAGTGACGAGACGCTGTCGCAGGCCATGGCAGCCTCGACCACGACCACCGGCTGCACGACCAGTTCGTGTTCGTCTTCGTCGTCCTGACCGGAAGCGAGAAATGTCTCTGCTGCCGGGCACTGTTCACCGAATGCGCGCCCACCGGCAGTGACCTTTCCGGATACAGGAAGGGGGGTGATTTCGAATGGATTCCACGCAGGAGCTGGACCTGAACGCGCTGGAGATCTCGGACCTGATCGAGGACTCGAACTACAGCGACGAGACGCTGTCGCAGGCCATGGCAGCGTCGACCACGACCACCGGCTGCACGACCAGTTCGTGTTCGTCCTCGTCGTCCTGACCGGCGGCTAGACGGGTCGCTGCCGCCGGGCGCCATTCGACGAGTGCGCGCCCGCCGGCAGCGACGCACCGGGGGTCCTCAAGTCCCCATGGCAAGGTGCATCGTTTTTGTGGAGGTTCGTGTGCACGTCTTTGTGACGGTTCCCCTCGACGAGGGGGGTGCGACGGTGACGCGGAGAATCCGCGGTTTCCTCACCGACCTGTTCGGGCCGGAGCAGCCGGCCTGGCCCGGTGACTACTACTTCGTGCGCACCTGGGACCGGGGGAACGGGCGCGACTGCCTCCAGGTCAGCCTCCAGTCCGGCACGGCCACGGCCGACGAGGCGCGTGACCGGCTCCGACGTGCGGCGGACGCCCACGCCTTACGGCCCGCCGTGGCGGAACTCCCCTTCGAGGAGATCCCTTCACCGCTGTGGAACTCCGGGATCGGCGGGGACGGGTTCGACGCCGCGGCCAAGCGCCTCTACCGCGCCGTGGCACCCCTTCTCGCCCGCAGCGTGTCGGCGATCGGCGACGACAAGGCCAAGGCGTACCTGCTGGCGTTGGACCTGATGGTCGCGAACGCGGCAGCCACCGTGCTGGAGTCCGAACAGCGGCAGCTGTCCTCCCGGGGCTTCGGCGAGCTGCTCGGTCTGCGCATGCTCAGCTATCGGTCACACTACGAGGGCGCCAAGAACGCGCTGGCCAAGGACCCCGATTCCTTCGAGCGTCGCTGCGCGGCGTACTACGACAAACTCGGCACGCATGTCCGGGAATTCATCCGGAGCTGTGCGGCATCACCGGTGCCCGCCCTCGATGACGACGAGCCGGCAGGTGCCTGGGCGGATGTCGTACGGCAGCACTTCGGAGCACTGCGCGAAGAGTGCCGGGCCGGTCTCATCACCCATTTCGGCCCCACTCTCGACGACTTCCACGAGCACCACGACGATCAGATGTCGCCCAGCAGCTTCCATGCGAAAAAGCTGTCCGCGGAAATGTCAGATCTGCTGCATCGGAGCCCGGACTTCCTGGCGTACCGAATTCAGGCGAGCCTGCTGTACAGCTGTCTCCACACGATGGGATTCAGCCTGACCGAACGGTTCCTGTTCTGCTATGTTCTCGCGCGCGCCAACGAGGAAGTTTCGGGAAAATCTACCGAGGAGCTGGCGCAAGGACTCGATGCCGTCGCCCGGGAAATCGCGCATCGGCAGCCTGTCACCACGAGCCACCGGGATCAGGCGCACCGTCGATCCGGTGAAGAAATTGTCAAGCAGATCTAGGGATTTGCGGGGGGAGAATCATGCGCATCACGCTCGTTAATGTGCCGTGGAGTCCGATCGGGTTTCCGTCGGTGGCTCTCGGCCTGCTCAAGAGCCTCACGCTCAAGGAGTTTCCCGACGCCCAGGTCGACGTGGTGTACGGAAACCTCGACTTCGTCGACTGGATCACCTCTCGTCGCCCCGACTTCAATTACGAGGACTACCGCTACTACGACCTCGAGAGCTGCTACATCGGGACCGGGGACTGGGTGTTCTCCTCGGCCCTCTATCACGATCCGAAGTGGCGGGTCCCGGAGTTCCTCGAGCAGTTCGGCCCCCGGTCGGAGTCCGTGCCCGGCCAGGATCTGGCGCACGGCACGACCGAGGAAAACCAGATGCGGACCACGCTCTGGCTGCACGAGCACGTCGAGGAGTTCACCGACGAACTCGCCCGCCGGATCGCCGCCGGCGAACCTGATGTCGTCGGCTTCACGACCACATTCCAGACCCTCACCGCATCCATGGCGGTCGCCCGGCGGCTCAAGGAACTCTCGCCCCGGACGGTGACCGTGTTCGGCGGTGCCAACTGCGAAGGGTCGATGGGCGAGGCGCTGCACCGCAACTTCGACTTCGTCGACTACGTGGTCCGCGGCGAAGGCGAACTGGCCTGGCCGGGGCTGCTGCGCGCGTTGACCACGGACGAGGCGGCCTTCGAGACCGTGCCGGGGCTGTGCTGGCGGGACGAGAGCGGTTCCTCGGTGTACAACGCCGTGAGCACCAAGCCGCTGCCACCCGCCGCGATGGTGCTGCCCCACTATGACGAGTACGTCGAGCAGTTCGCGAAGTCACACGCCCGGTTCTGGCTGGAGCCCAGGCTGATCCTGGAGAGTTCCCGCGGCTGCTGGTGGGGCGAGAAGCACCACTGCACCTTCTGCGGCCTGAACGGCGCCAGCATGATGTTCCGCAGCAAGCGGCCTGACCAGTTCATCGAGGACCTCGTGACGCTCGCCAGGCGTCACAGGATTCTCGATGTGATGCTCGTGGACAACATCCTGGACATGGCCTACCTGGACTCGATGCTTCCCGCGCTCGCCGACGCCGGGATCGACCTCCGGCTGATGTACGAGATCAAGGCCAACCTGCGCTACGAGCAGCTGGAGGTCATCTCGAAGGCCGGAGTGGTCTGCGTCCAGCCCGGGATCGAGAGCCTGAACAGCAAGGTGCTGAAGCTCATGGACAAGGGTGTCTCCGGCTGCCTGAACGTGCGCATGCTGCGGGACGCCGAGTCGCTGGGTCTGACCGTCGCCTGGGCCTACCTCTACGGCTTCCCCGGGGAAACCGCAGAGGACTACACGAAGGTCATCGAGCAGTTCCCCAAGCTGCACCACCTGGAGCCGGCCGGCGGCGACGACCGGCTCGCGGTCCAGCGGTTCGCCCCGTACTTCGAGAATCCCTCGCTCGGCTTCGAGGAGCGGTGGGCGGCCCCTCAGTACGGACTCACCTATGACCTTCCCGAGAAGGAACTGTTCGACATCGCGTACATCTTCAAAGCGACGCACAAAGGTATCGGGAACGACACGGCGTGGAAGCTGCGGGCCGCCATGGGGGAGTGGCGCGACGCGCGCTGGCGCAGCCAGCTGTCGTACTTCGAGACCGAAGAGGGCATCACGCTCACCAACACCCGGCCGGGCTTCGACTGGGACGTCATCCAGCTCACCACCGACGTCGAGATCGCGCTCTTCCAGATGCTCGACCAGCCGAGGTCGCTCACGTACCTGGAGCGCGAGTGCACCAAGCGGTTCGGGGGGACGGACGTCGGCGCCGTGATCGACCGGTGGATGGAGCTGGGGCTGCTCTTCACGGACGACGGCCGCATGATCCACGTCGTCACGAGGGACCGCAACCAGAGGTTCATGCAGATCCGGGCGGGCCAGGGACTGGCGGCGCTGTCGGAGGCCGACCGTCCGTCTTCAGAGTCCGTAGCAGTGTGAGAGGCGAGGCTGCCATGCCGACGATGAACGATGCCGCGACCCTTCCCGGTAACGGGTTCGATGTCCGGTTCAGTATGTGGCGCCACGGTCAGGCGACGGTACGCGCGTTGCCGGACATGCACCTCGGCGACGGTGTGCTCGGCGGGGACACCGCGGACGAGGCGCGCCGGATCTACGAGTCCGGCGTGCGGTTCGTGTCGATCGAGCCCCTCGTCGACCTCGGTGGACGCGCCGGGACGGAGCACGTCATCCCCGCGCTCTCCTTCATCCGCGACCTCACCAGTTACGGCGTGGAAGTGGACTGGCGGGCGGAGATGACGGAGCCGGACGGCCCCGAGTGGTGGGTGTTCAGCCACCTCTTCCCCCCGTCGGTCCTGGAGGGGCCGCGCGGTGCCGAGGCACTGGGCATCTGGCGGGCGAGGTACCACGTGGGCAGGTGCTTCTTCCGCCGAGGTCCGGGATTCCTGCAGATCCGGGACCGGCGCCACGGCGGTCTGCGCCGGCTCACGGTCTCGGACGACGCCTATGTCTCCGCGATCGAGTCGCTGGTGGCCGACCGCGGAGCGGACTCCGTGCCGGCCGCGGCGATGTCGGCGTTCGAGAAGCACCGCCTGGCCGTCCGGATCGGCGGCGGTGTCTGGTGGGCGCCCTACCGGCTGAGGCGCTGGGCCTCGCCGTCCTGGGAGGTATGAGCGCGGAGGCGAAGGCCCGGCGGGGAAGACAACGGTTGGCGGGACTGGGGCGTTCGGAGGCACAGCATGTACATCAGCATCGTCTTGTGGAACTTGGAGAAGTCGGACGCCACGGTCGAAAGCCTTCGTGAGTACCTTCGCGACTACGCGGTGGACGCGTACTCCACGCTCAAGGGGATGCGGATGAAGACCTGGTTCGCGGACGCCGAGAAGGGGTACTGGGGGGCGGTGTACCTCTGGGACGGCGTGAACATGGAGAACCCGCTGTCGGTGAGCCGGGCGATCGAGCTCATCGGCTATCCGCCGACCACCACGAGCGTTTTCGCGGTCGAGGCGATCGCGGAAGGCGTCAGCGTGATCGAGTCGTTCGCGGGCGTCGGCCGCGCCTTCGAGGAGGCGTCCGCCACCGACCCGGTCGGTGAATGGCGTATGCGGTCCTGACACCGCCGGGTGCGACCTGGCGGGAAGGACCGCTGCCCCCGGTTCGTCAGTGGTGGCCGCTGCCGTGTGAGGTGCTCACCACTGACGAACCGAGGCCGGGGAACCGGGGGTCCGAGGCGCAGAGGTGCTCAGCGGTTGGCCGCGAGGTTCCGGTGAATCCTCTCGTGCAGGGCGATGCCGAGGGAGACGGACACGTTGAGGGACTCGGTCGAGCTGATCATGGGGATCGACACCGAGGCGGCGGACGCTTCCTGGAACAGGGCGGAAGGCCCGGTCTTCTCGCTGCCGAACAACAGGGCCAGCCGGTCGGGACGGTCCCCGAGGTCCTTCACGGACAGCTCGCCGCCCGCGCTGAGCGTCATCATCTGCAGACCGCTGTCCCGGATGAAGGCGACGGCCTCCTCGCGCCCGGCGAGGACGACGGGAAGCGAGAAGACGTAACCCCGGCTGGCCCGTTGCAGACGCCGGTCCGCGATGCTGGTGATGTCGCTGTCGACCAGGATGATCCCCGACGCTCCGAGCGCGAGCGACGTCCGGACGATCGCGCCGATATTCCCGACGATCTTCACCCCGTCGAGAACGACGACGTCACCGCTCCGGCTTGCGATATCGCTGAACTTGGCGGGGCGGGGGACGCGGGCGATGCCGAACGTCTTGGGCTTCCGCTCGCCCTTGAACAGCTGATTGACGATCGACGAGTCGATGAGGCGGACCGGAATGTTCTTCCGCCTGCACAGCTCCAGCAACTCGGGGGAGAAAGGAACGCTGTCGCTGCCGTAGACCTCGATGAACTCCACGCCGGCCGCGATGCACTGCAGGAGCGGCTCGCTGTCCTCGATCAGCGTTGTCTTGATGTTGGATCGCGATGGCTTGGTGACATCGATGATCCGCTGCACCGCGGGATCGGAGGGATTGGCGATGGTGTCCAACTCAGTCATGGTCGTCCTAGCGGCTGCTGTTTTCAGCGACGCGACGCAAGGGGAAGTCGTCGCCCTCTGACAAAACTCCCCGCTCTTCCCCAGCCGAGGCGGCCCGCGCGGTCTAATCCGCACACGAAGCATT
Source organism: Streptomyces sp. NPDC048612 (assembly GCF_043199295.1). Taxonomy (NCBI): domain Bacteria; kingdom Bacillati; phylum Actinomycetota; class Actinomycetes; order Kitasatosporales; family Streptomycetaceae; genus Streptomyces; species Streptomyces sp. NPDC048612. Next base: position 177,145 of record NZ_JBICVV010000002.1, on the reverse strand, counting down.
CGCCCGAATTGTACATTCCTGGGTCGGGTCGAGCCAATCCGGCTTGACGATAGCAAGGCCGTGTTCGCCCCGCGGGCGCCGGGGCTGTCGAGGTCGCTTCCCGGCAGCGGACCGGTGGCCGAGACGTGCAACTGGCAGCAGAAGAGCGACCGGTGGCCCGCCGCACCGGCCCTCGCCCGTAGCAGCGGACCGTCCGCGACAGCGGCCGCAAGGCCGCCCCCGCCGGGCCGGCCGCACCGTGCACAGCGAACTCGCGCCGGGGCCGTGACCGGCGCGGGCGAATATCCCGGGCTGCGCCGGGTGTCCGCATGGTGGGCTGCGGAAAGGGTGGGGGGTATTGCGCGTTACCATCCCGAGATGTCGGCCAGGTTGGAAGCAGCGGGAATTGCGGAGGCGGCGCGGCGGCTCGGGGCGGTGGTGCGGCGTACTGCGCTGGAGGAGAACGCGCGGTTGTCGGCCCTCGTCGGGAGCCGGGTTCTGCTGAAGCGGGAAGACAGCCAGATCTGCCGCTCGTACAAGGTGCGGGGCGCGTTCAATCTGATTTCCTCGCTCACGGATGAGGAGCGGCGGCGCGGTGTCGTCTGCGCCAGTGCGGGCAACCACGGCCAGGGGGTCGCCTTCGCGTGCAGCCGGCTGGGCATAAGGGGCCGGGTGTTCGTGCCGTCCAATACTCCGCGGCAGAAGCGGGAGCGCATCGCGGCGTTCGGTGGTGACGCCGTCGAGCTGGTCGTCGTCGGCAGCACTTATGACGAGGCCAGCGCCGCCGCGCACTGGGACAGCGAGGACACCGGCGCGGTGTACGTCCATCCCTTCGACGATGTGCGGACCATGGCGGGTCAGGGCACGGTCGCGCAGGAGATCACGGAGCAGGCGGACGGTGCCGTGGACACCGTGGTGGTGCCGGTCGGTGGTGGCGGCCTGATCAGCGGGGTCGCGGTGTGGCTGCGGGAGCACTCGCCGGGCACCCGGATCGTCGGTGCCGAACCGGCCGGTGCCGCGAGTATGCGGGCCGCGCTGGAGAACGGCGGGCCGGTCGCGCTGCACGGGCTTGATTCCTTTGTCGACGGGGCGGCCGTGGGCAAGGTGGGCGAGACGGCGTATCCGCTGGTCAAGGAGCTGGTGGATGAGGTCGTCGCGGTGGACGAGGGGGCGCTGTGCACCGAGATGCTCGACCTCTACCAGACCGACGGCATCATCGCCGAACCCGCCGGGGCGCTGGCCAGCGCGGCGGCCCGGCAGGTTCTGCCGGGGACGGGGGCGGGCACCACGGTGTGCCTCGTCTCCGGCGGCAACAATGACGTGAGCCGGTACGCCGAGGTGGTGGAGCGGTCCCTGGTGCATGTGGGGCTGCGGCACTACTTCCTGGTGACGTTCCCGCAACAGCCGGGCGCGCTGCGGCATTTCCTCGACGATGTGCTCGCCAAGGGGGAGGACATCGTCGCCTTCGAGTACGTGAAGAAGAACAACCGGGAAACCGGTCCGGCCCTTGTGGGCATTGAGCTGGAGCGTCCTCAGGATCTCGACAGCCTGTTGCGGCGGATGCAGGACAGCCCTTTGCTGATCGATCGCATTGCGCCGGGATCTCCCTGGTTCTCCCTCGTGCTGTGAGAGGGGGTGGGCATGCGGCCGGCGGATCTCGGGCGGGAGTGCGGGGTTTCGGCGCAGGCGGTGCGGGACTACGAGCGGGACGGGTTTCTGCCGGCTGCTGAGCGCAGCCGTAGTGGATACCGGATGTACACCGAGGTGCATGCGGCGGCGCTTCGCGCCTACCTCGCGCTGGTTGCGGGGTACGGGCACGCGGAGAGCGGGCGGATCATGAACGCGGTGCACGCGGGCGAGGTGGGGGACGCGCTGGCGCTCATCGACCGTGGGCACGGGCGGCTGCTCCGGCGCGGGGGGTATCCGCTGGACCGCATCGCGGGTGTGGTGCGGCAGATCCGTACGGCCGGCGGCACCGGCATCCTGGCCGCGGTCCTGGACGACTGGCGGCGCCGGCTCACCGTGCGGGGCCTGGCCATGCTCGACGCGTCCGCCCGGCTCAGCCACTATCTGCGGCTGAGTGAGGCCGTCGCGCCGGAGGGAAGCCGGGAGGTGGGGGGCCTCACGGGTGGGCGAGGTCCTGGCGGGCGTGGAGGTCGGGGGTGAAGAACTCCTCCACCCGGAGCACGCCCGCCAGCGTGGCGAAGTAGCGGTCCATCAGCTGCTGGTCACCGGCGACGGTGCGCAGCATGGACAACCGGTGCTCGGGCACTTCGAGTGCGGCGACGGACAGCGTCGAGTGGTAGGCGTCGATGAGGATCTCGTCGCGCTGGTAGGCGTACTCCTCCAGCCCGTCGAGCAGCTTCTCCGGGTCGCGCAGGCCGGTGCCGACGCAGTCCACCAGCAGCTGCGCCTGACGGAAGGCGTCGGTGATGCCGCGGGCGGTGATCGAGTCCTTGTGGTGCCCGGCGTCGCCCACCAGCGCCCAGCCGAGCCCGGCCGCCTCCCGGAAGTAGTTCCGCTGGTCGCCGGTGCCGTGCAGCCGCTCCAGCGGGGTCTGCGAGGCGATCTTCGCGTACAGCTCCGGGGCGGTGTCGCGGACCGCCTCCAGGTAGGCGCCCATCGCGTCCTTGCGGACCCGCTCGAACTCGGACTGCGGGAAGTACGCCGCGATCAGCGTGGCGTTGTCGTTCGTGGGCACCGTGCCGACCCAGCGCTGCGGCGCCTCGTACAGCTCGAAGCGGTCCGTGACGCCTTCCCAGTACGTGTAGTAGGCGCAGGTCACGGCCGGGTGCTCGGTGGTGATGCGGGAGTCGACCATGGTGGCGAAACGGGAGCGCATCCCGTCGGCGCCGACCACCAGGCGGGCGTGCTCCTCCGTGGTGGTGCCGTCGGAGGTACGGCAGCGCACCCCGGTGGCCCGGCCCTCGTCGTCGGAGAGGACGTCGGTGACGGTGCAGCCCTGGCGGAACTCCGCGCCGGCGGCGACCGCGGCGTCCGCGAGGATCTCGTCCAGCAGGTGGCGGCGCGGCGCGTAGGCCGCGCGGTGGCCGTCGACCGGGATCGAGCAGCCCTCGATGCGGATGTCCGCGGTCCGGTAGACCGCCCGGTCCAGCGGCGGACAGCCGGTGGCGATCACCTTGTCGAGCACGCCCCAGCGCCGCAGCAGCGCCACACCGGGCTGGTGGATGTAGAGCGTGCTGAGCGTGTCCCGGGGGAACTCGGCGCGGTCCACCATCAGCACCCGGTATCCGGCGCGTGCGAAGAGCATGGCCGTAGAGGCACCGGCGCAGCGCGCCCCGACCACGATGACGTCGTACACAGTCGACTCCCTGACCCGCTCGTGACCCGCCGGGCGGGCCAACTACCTGCTCGGGGACGCTAGGGAGGGCGGCCATCGCGGCGTCATCGTGACGTTATTCCCGGCCGCTCCGGGGGAGGCGGCGGTGTCCTGATACGGCGTCGATAGGGGCGTCCGCTACCGTCTCCGGCCGAGTCCGGCCCCGGTCGTACCTCTCCTGTGCCGTATCTCCCGAAGGGTTGAACATGACTGTTTCCCGCGCCGCGAGGGGGCCGCACAGCGCCCTCGACCCGGAGTGGTTCCGCCGGCCCCGCCCGGTGTCCGAGCCCCGGCTGCGGCTGGTCTGCTTTCCGCACGCGGGCGGCGCGGCCAGCTTCTTCCGTGACTGGCCGCGGTGGCTGCCGGCGGACGTCGAACTGGCCGCGGTCTGCTATCCCGGCCGGGAGGACCGGATCGGGCTGCCCGCCGTCGAGGTGATGGACGAACTGGCCGACCGGATCGCCGAGGCGCTGGTGCCCGCCCTGGACCGGCCGCTCGCCTTCTTCGGGCACAGCATGGGCGCCTCGGTCGCGCACGAGGTGGCGATGCGGATCGAGCGGCGCCACGGGCGGGTGCTGCGCCGGCTGGTGGTCTCCAGCCGCAGCGCCCCGTCCCGGCTGCGGCCCTCCGGGCTCTCCCGGGCGAGCGACGAGGTGCTGGTGCGCGATGTGCAGGAGCTGGGCGGGACGTTCTCCGCCGCCCTCGACCACCCCGATCTGCGGGAGCTGCTGCTGCCCACGATCCGCGCCGACTACCGGCTGATCGACGACTACCGGCCGGCCGAGCCGTCGCCCCGGATCGCGGTGCCGGTGACCGCCCTGCTCGGCGACCGTGACCCGCATGTCGGGGAGGCCGACATGCGGGCCTGGGCCGAGGTGACCGAGGGGGACTTCGGGCTCCGGGTGCTGCCCGGGGACCACTTCTACCTGCTGGAGCAGGCACCCTCTCTGGTGACCGAGCTGGGCAGGCTGCTCACCAGCGGCTGACGGGCCGGCAGCCCGGCCGAGAACCGGACGGCGAGGGTGCGCAGCGCGTCCACCGTCCGGTCCGGGCCGTAGCGCCCTGTCAACTCCCGGGACACCAGGTGGAATTCGGTGCAGCCGAGCACCACACCGGTGCAGTCGTACCGCCGCAGGAGGCGGTCCACCTCCGGCAACGCCTCCTGCGGCAGCGGGCCGTGGCGCTTCATCCGGTAGATCAGCCGGTGCACCCGGGCCTGGTCGTCCTCGCCGGGGCGCACCACCCGGTGGGCCACGGCGTCCCAGCCGGGCTCGGACTCGAAGATCCGGGCCCGGCGGCTGCCCTCCGTGGACAGCATCAGGAACCGGCCGGGCACACCGGCCAGTTCCGCCGCCGTGGTCTCCACCAGGGACACCACCCGCGCACGCAGCACCGGATCGATCAGCGGCAGGAAGTGGTGCGCCGTGAAGCACACCACGACCACCTGGTCGGCGCCCCGCTCCAGCAGCTGGGCCAGCCGGTCCGACAGCCGCTCGGTCATCTCCCGGGTACGGCCCTGCCGGATGGCCTCGGTCCGGTCGGGGAAGGCCGGATCGGAGTCCAGCAGCACCCGCGGACGGGACTGCTCCGGCCCGTGCCACTCGCCCGCGTACAGCGTCCGGAGGAACTCCGCCGAGGCCAGCGGGCCCATCCCGCCCAGGACGCCGAGCACCGCCGAGGCGGGCAGCACCGGAGTGGTCATCGGGCGCTCCCCGCCGCCGCGCCGGACGCGGGGCTCCCCGGCCGGGTGATCCGCGGCGCGAGGACGGCGCAGATCTCGGCGGCCGGCTCCGGCTCCAGCATCTTCGCGTGCTCGCAGTCCACCTCATGGATCTCCAGCTCGCCGTCGAGGAACTCCTTCCACGCCTGCGGGCTGGTCCACTCCTGCTGCTTCTGCGTGGCCACCACCAGCAGCATCGTGCCGCGGAACCGGTCCGGGCGGCGGGCGTTGGTGAGCGTCACGTTGTTCACCATGATGTCCAGCGCCACGGCCCGCTGGGCGTCGTCGAGATGGCGCAGCTCGCTCTCGCCGCGGCCCAGCCAGTCGGTGATCCGGGCCCGCATCACCTCCGTGTCCGGCAGCTCCGGCGAGGCACCCTCGGGCAGGCCGTAGATCCCGGCGTAGCCCTCGTACATCTGCGTGAGGATCTCCTCAGGACCGCCGGTGCCGGGCCCGTCGGCCGGGGCCGGGTAGGCGTCGAGCACGGCGAGCAGCGCCACCTCCTCGCCCTGCGCCTGGAGCGCGGTGGCCACCGCGTGCGCCATGATCCCGCCGAGCGACCAGCCCAGCAGGTGGTACGGACCGGCCGGCTGCACCCGGCGCATCTCGCGGACGTAGTCAGCGGCCATCTCGTCGAGCGAGCGGGCCGGTTCCTCGGTGCCGTCCAGGCCCCGGGACTGCAGGGCGTACACCGGGTGGTCGGGGTCCAGCGCGCCGAGCAGCGCGGCGTAGCGCCAGCTGAAGCCGGCGACCGGGTGCACACAGAACAGCGGCGCCGTGCCGCCCGCCGTGCGCAGCGGCAGCATCACCTCGAACGCGCTGCTGCCGCCCCCGGCGAGCTGGGCGGCGAGCCGGGCCGGGGTCGGCGCGGCGAAGACGTCGCGCAGCGCCGGGGCGCCGCCCAGGAGCGCGGCGAGCCGGCTCACCAGCCGGGTGGCCAGCAGCGAGTGCCCGCCCAGCTCGAAGAAGTTGTCGTCCACGCCCACCTGTTCGGCGCCCAGGACCTCCGCGAAGAGGCGGCAGAGCAGCTCCTCCTGCGGGGAGGACGGCGGCCGGGTGTGCCGCCCGGTGACCGGGGCGGGCGCGGGCAGCGCCCGCTGGTCGAGCTTGCCGTTGGGCGTCAGCGGCCAGCCGTCGACGACGACGAACGCGGAGGGCGTCATGTACGAGGGGAGCAGCGCGGCGGTCTCGTCCCGCAGGGCCGCCGGACTCAACGGTGCGGCGTCCGGGGCCGGTTGGACGTACGCGACCAGGCGGCGGTCGCCCGGCCGGTCCTCGCGGACCGTCACCACGGCCCGGCCCACCCCGGCGCACCGGCTCACCGCCGCCCGCACCTCGCCGAGTTCGATGCGGAAGCCGCGCACCTTGACCTGGCTGTCGGCCCGGCCGCAGAAGCGGAGCCGCCCGTCGCCGTCCCAGTACGCCAGGTCCCCGGTGCGGTACATCCGGGCCCCGGGGCCGCCGTACGGGTCGGCGACGAAGCGCTCCGCGGTCACCGCCGGCTGGTGCAGATAGCCGCGTGCCACCCCGGTGCCGGCGACGTACAACTCGCCCACCACACCGGCCGGTACCGGCTGGAGGGCCGGGTCGAGCAGATACACCCGGGCGCCGTCGATCGGCCGCCCGATGACCGCCGCCCCGTCCGCCGCGCCGTCCGCGCTCCGCGGGTCGCGGACCGCGAAGCTGACGTCGCAGGTGGCCTCGGTGGGCCCGTACGCGTTGATCAGCATCCGGTCCCGGCCCCAGAACGCGGCCAGTTCGGCGGGCAGTACTTCGGCGCCGGTGATCATCACGCGCAGCTCCGGCAGCTCGGCCCGGGGCACCTCGGCCAGTACCGACGGCGGGATCATCAGATGGGTGATCCGGCGCTCCCGGAGGACCGCGACCAGCTCCGCGCCGGTGGGCGTTCCCTCCGGCACGACCAGGCACCCGCCGCACAGCAGCGACCAGAACAGCTCCGCGACCGAGACGTCGAAGCTGGGCGAGGCGAGCTGGAGCGCCCGGCTGCCCTCGCCGACGCCGTAGTGCGCGGCCTGGTTGGCGGCGAACGCGGCCAGCCCGGCGTGCGGGACCACGACGCCCTTGGGGCGCCCCGTGGTGCCGGAGGTGAAGATGGTGTACGCCGGGTGGGCCGGCCGCAGCGGGGCGGTCCGCTCCGCGTCGGTCAGGTCGGCGCCGGACAGCTCCGCACACGCGCCCGTGGTGGCGGCGTCGTCCAGCAGCAGCACCGGCACCGCACCGGTCTCCGGCAGCCGCCCGGCGAGCGCGGCGGTGGTCAGCAGCAGGACCGGACCGGCGTCCGCCACCATCGCGGCGAGCCGCTCCGCCGGATAGCCCGGGTCCAGCGGCAGATAGACCGCACCGGCCTTCTGCACGGCGAGGACGGCCTCCGCCAGGTGCCCGGACGGCGGCAGCGCGACCGCCACCGCCCGCTCGGGGCCCGCCCCGCGCGCGACCAGCAGCCGCGCCAGCCGGTTGGCCCGCGCGTTGAGTTCCGCGTAGCTGAGGACGGTGTCCGTCTCCAGCGCGGGACGGTCCGGGGCGCGGCGCACCTGGCGCTCGAAGAGCGCGGCGAAGGTGGCGGCCTGCGGGGCGGTGCGCCGGTGCGGCCCGTCCTGGAGCAGCGCGTCCCGCTCGTCGGCGGAGAGCACCGCCAGCCGGCTGACCGGCAGGTCGGGGCCCTCACAGGCATGGGCCAGCAGCCGCGCCAGCCGGTCGCAGAGCAGCCGCGCGGTCGCCGGGTCGAAGAGCTCGGCGGCGCATTCCAGCAGGCCGCCGATGCCCGCCGGGCGGCCCTCGGGGGTACGGGACTCGCTCAGGTTGAACGCGAGGTCGACCTTGGCGGCGCCCTCGGCCTCGCCCTCGAACGTGACGTCCAGGCCCGGCAGTTCCAGGGTGGCGCGGCCGGTGTTCTGGAGGATCAGCGCGACCTGGGCGAGCGGCGCGTGGGACAGCGTCCGGGTGGGGTTGACCGCCTCGACGACCCGCTCGAAGGGCACCTCCTGGTGCGCGTACGCGGCCAGGTCGGTCTCCCGGACGCGCCCCAGCAGCTCCAGGAAGGTCGGGTCGCCGGACACATCGGTGCGCAGCACCAGGTTGTTGACGAAGTAGCCGACCAGCTCCTCCAGCGCCTCGTCGGTGCGCCCCGCCACCACGGTGCTGACCGGGATGTCGCTGCCCGCGCCGAGCCGCGACAGCAGGACCGCCAGCCCGGCCTGGAGCACCATGAAGACCGTGGTGTCGGACCGCCGGGCCAGCTCGGTGAGCCGCTCGTGCACCGCGGCGTCCAGGGCGAACGGCACGCTCGCGCCACGGTGACCGGCGACCGCCGGGCGGGGACGGTCCAGCGGCAGGTCCAGCAGCTCCGGCGTGCCCGCCAACTGCGCACGCCAGTAGGTGAGTTGCCGCGACAGCAGGCTGTCCGGGTCGTCCTCGGAGCCCAGCAGCTCCCGCTGCCACAGCGCGTAGTCGGCGTACTGCACCGGCAGCGGCCGCCACCGCGGCGCACCGCCCCGCCGCCGCGCCCCGTACGCCACGGACAGGTCCCGGACCAGCGGCCCCAGCGAGGAGCCGTCGCTCACGATGTGGTGCATCAGCAGCAGCAGGACGTGCTCACGGTCCGAGATCCGCAGCAGCGTCACCCGCAGCGGCAGCTCCCCGGCCAGGTCGAAGCCGCGCCCGGTCCGCTTGGCGAGGGCCGCGGCCAGCTGCTCCTCGCCGTCGAGGGTGACGAACTCCGGCTCCGGGCGGGCCTCCTCGGCGGGCACCACGATCTGGCAGGGTGCGCCGGCCACCTCCGTGAACCGGGTGCGCAGCGCCTCGTGCCGCTCGATCACGTCCCACACGGCGGCCCGCAGCGCGTCCCGGTCCAGGGTGCCGCGCAGCCGCAGCGGCAGCGGGATGTTGTACGTGGGGCTCAGCCCCTCCAGCTGGAAGGCGAACCACAGGCCGCGCTGGGCGTACGACATCGGCAGCCGCTCCGGGCGCACGGCCGGCACCAGGGCCGGGCGGGTGCCGTCCGCCTGCGCCAGCCGCGCGGCCAGCCCGGCCACCGTCGGCGACTCGAAGACGGCGCGCACCGGCAGTTCCACCCCGAAGGCGGCCCGGATGCGGCTGAGCAGCCGGATCGCGGTGAGCGACTGCCCGCCCAGCGCGAAGAAGCTGTCGTCCACCCCCGGGCAGGGGCGGCCCAGCACGCTCTCGAAGAGGCCGCGGAGGAGGTCCTCGGTGGCCGAGTACGCGGTGCGCTCGACCGGGGGCAGTACCCCGGCCTCGCCGTCGGCGCCGGGCTCCGCGGCCGGGGCGCCTTCGGGGTCCAGGTGCCGGAAGACGGCCGGCAGCGGGCAGACGAGGTCGGCGACGGCCTGCCCGGGACCGGCGACGATCTCGCGCAGTACGCCTTCCAGCGCGCCGAGCACGGCCGCGGCCTCGTCCCGGTCGAAGAGGTCGGGACGGTACTCCAGCTCGGTCTGCAGCCGCTCCCCGGTGAGACCGGCGACCACCCGCAGCGGGTAGTGCGCGGAGTCATGGCCCTCGGTGACCTCGACCCGCACCCCCGCGTACGAGGGCCGGGCGCCGTCGTCGCCGGGGGCGTTCTCGAACACCAGGAAGGTGTCGAAGAGATCGCCGTCCCCGGCCAGCCGCTGGATGCGCGCGAGGCCGAGGTGGTGCCGGGTGAGCAGCACGGTCTGCTCGTCCTGGAGCCGGGCGAGGTGGTCCGCCACCGGGGCGTCCGGGGCGAGCCGCACCCGGACCGGGACGGTGTTGATGAACATCCCGACCATCGACTCGATCCCGGCGACCTCCGGCGGGCGGCCGGAGACCAGGGTCCCGAAGACCACGTCGTCACGGCCGGTCAGCCGGCCCAGGACCACCGCCCAGGCGCCCTGGACCAGGGTGTTCACGGTCAGTCCGCGCTGCCGGGCGAACCGTTCGAGGTCACCGCCGAAGCCCTCGGGGAAGGAGGCCGCCACCCGCTCCGGTGCGACCGGCGCCCGGCCCGGGTCGGCGGGCGCCACCAGCGAGGGGCCGGGCAGCCCGGCCAGCGCCTCCCGCCAGGCCCGTTCACACCCGGCGTCGTCCTGCGCGGCCAGCCAGGAGAAGTAGTTCCGCTGCGGCACGGCCGGCGGCAGGGCCCGGTCGTCGCCGCCGTGCTCGTACAGGGTGAACAGCTCCCGTACGAGGATCGGGGTGGACCAGCCGTCCAGCAGCAGATGGTGGTTGGAGAGCACCAGCCGGTGCCGCTCGGGCCCGAGGCGGACCAGGGTGAACCGCATCAGCGGCGGACGGTCGAGCGGGAACCGGCGGGCGCGGTCGGCGGTGAGGAACTCCGCCAGCCGTTGCGGCGCGTCGTCCCGGCCGCCGAGGTCGAGTTCCTCCCAGGGGAGCGGCACCTCGCGGTGGATCACCTGGAACGGCTGGCCGTTGGCGCGTTGCCGGAAGCCCGCCCGCAGGTTGGGGTGGCGCGTCAGGAGCGCCGCCACCGAGGCCTTGAGCAGGTCGGGGCGCAGCGGTCCGTCGAGGGCGAGGACCATCTGGACGCCGTAGACGTCGACCGCCTCGTCGTCGTACCAGGAGTGGAAGAACATGCCTTCCTGGAGAGGCGTCAGCGGAAGGACGTCTTCCAGCGCGGACTGCTTTTTCATTCAGAGCATCCCCAGTTCTGCTTCAAGTGCGTCGATCTCGTCCTGGGAGAGGCCGAGGGAGAGATCGGAGGGTGTGTGGCCGCCGGTCCCGGTGCCGGCGGTGTGGGCGGCCAGGGCGTCCAGCGCCTCGAACCAGAGCCCGGCCAGCTCGCGCACGTCCGGCTCCGCGAGCAGGCCGGCCGGCCAGGACCAGGTGGCGTTCAGCCGCGGGCCCTCCGGCAGGTCCTCGGTGAGGGCGTTGACCTCCAGGGCGTGCGGGACCACGGCCCCGGCGTCGCGCGGGGCGGGGGACGGCAGACCGTTTGCCATGGTCCACAGCCCGCCGCCGTCCCCGTCCGCCGCCGCGAACCGGCCCAGGTAGTTGAACCCGAGTCGGGGGGAAGGGAGTTCGGCGAGCTGCGGCGCGGTGTGCGGGTTGAGGTGGCGCAGCATGCCGTACGGGACGCCGTTGCCGGGCAGTGCGCGCAGCTGCTCCTTGACCGTCTTCAGCGCGGCTCCCACGCCGGGGCCGCCGGCCCGCAGCTCCGACGGGTCGACGGCCGCGGGGGCCAGCAGCGCCGGGTAGAGGCTGGTGAACCAGCCGACGGTGGCCGACAGGTCGGCGCCGTCGAGGATGTCCTCGCGGCCGTGGCCCTCCAGGTCGACCAGGACACCGCCCGCCGAGCGGTCGCCGCGCCGGCGGCGCCACTCCTGGACGGCGAGCGCGAAGCCGGTCAGCAGGACGTCGTTGACGTTCGCGTGGAAGGCGGCCGGCACCGACGTCAGCAGCGGCTCCAGGCGCTCCGGCGGCAGGTGGAGCGTCAGATGGCGCACGGTCTCCGAGGTGTCGGTCCGCGGGTCCAGCGGCCGTACGCCGGGCAGCGCGCCCGCCGCCGGATCGCTGAGCACCGAGGTCCACTGCGCGAGGCCGTCCTCCCAACGGGGTTCCTGCGCGCTCTCCGTGAGCCGCCGCGCCCACTCCCGGAACGAGGTGCGGACCTCGGCGAACGCCGGGTCCCGTCCGTCCGCCGTGGCCTCCCAGGCCGTCCGCAGGTCGGGCAGCAGGATGCGCCAGGAGACGCCGTCCACCGCGAGGTGGTGGATCAGGATCTGGAGCAGTCCCGGTGCCGTGTCCCCGGCGTCGTACCAGACGAGCTGGACCACGGACCCGTCGTGCGGGGAGAGCCGCAGCCGGGCCTTCTCCCCGTGCTCGGTGAGGGTCAGGTCCCGTTCGCCGTCCGGCAGTCCGGCGATCTCCACCCGGCGCACGACGGAGTCAGCGGGCACGGACCCGGGCGCGCCGACCACCGGCGACAGCGTGCCGTCCCCGGCCCGCGCCATCCGCAGCCGCAGGGTGTCGTGGTGGTCGAGCCAGCGCTGTACGGCCTCGGTGAGCCGCCGCTCGCCGAGCCCGGCCGGGACCCGGACGGTCACCGACTGGTTGAAGCCGTCGGTGGGTCCGTCCTGGGCGTACAGCCAGTGCATGATCGGCGTCAGGGGGAACGCGCCCACACCGTCGTCCGCGGGGCGCGGCGCGGCGTCCCCGGCGACCTCCGTGGCGACGGCGGCGAGCGCGGCGGTCGTACGGCACTCGAAGACCTGCCGGACCGTCACCTCCAGCCCCGCGGCCCGCGCCTGGGAGACCAGCCGGATGGAGCTGATGCTGTCCCCGCCCAGCTCGAAGAAGCTGTCGTCGATGCTGACGTGGGCGACCGCGAGCACCTCGGCGAAGACCCGGCACAGCGTCTCCTCGCGGGCGGTGCGCGGGGCCCGCCCGGCCGGGGCGCCGGTGTACTCGGGGGCGGGCAGCGCCTTCTGGTCGAGCTTGCCGTTGGCCGTCAGCGGCAGTGCCTCCAGGGCGACGACCGCGGCCGGGACCATGTGCTCCGGCAGCGCGGCGGACACATGGGCCCGCAGCACGCCCGCGTCGGGCAGCCCGTCCGCCCCGGCCTCCGGCACCGCGTAGGCGACCAGCCGCTTGTCCCCGGGGGTGTCCTCCCGCACGACGACCCGGGCCTGCGCCACCGCCGCGTGGGTCTCGAACACCGCCTCGATCTCGCCGAGTTCGATCCGGAAGCCGCGCACCTTCACCTGGTCGTCGGCGCGCCCCAGGTATTCGAGCTGCCCGTCGGCCGTCCAGCGTGCCACGTCACCGGTGCGGTACATCCGGGCACCGGGCGGGCCGTACGGGTCGGCCACGAACCGCGCGGCGCTCAGCGCGGGCCGGTGCAGATAGCCGCGGGCCGGTCCGGCGCCCGCCACATACATCTCGCCGGGCACGTTCGGCGGCAGCAGCTCCAGCCGGTCGCCCAGCACGTACACCCGCAGGTCGGGGATGCCCCGGCCGATCAGGCTGCGGATCTGCCCGGCCACCGCCCGTTCGTCCAGCGGCAGATGGCTGACGTGCACGGTGGTCTCGGTGATCCCGTACATGTTCACCAGGACCGGGGCGGTGTCCCCGTGCCGCCGGTACCACTCGGCCATCCGGCCCAGGTCCAGCGCCTCCCCGCCGAACACCACCCGGCGCAGCGCCAGCCGGCGGCTCAGGCCGGGGTGTTCCGCGTCGGCCTGCATCAGCTGGTAGAAGGCGGACGGGGTCTGGTTGAGGACGGTCACCCGCTCGTCGGCCAGCAGCCGCAGGAAGTCCTCCGGGGAGCGGCTCACCGCGTACGGCACCACGACCAGCCGGCCGCCGTGCAGCAGCGCACCCCACAGCTCCCACACCGAGAAGTCGAAGGCGTAGGAGTGGAACAGCGTCCACACGTCGTCCGGGCCGAACCCGAACCACTCCTCGGTCGCCGCGAACAGCCGGGCGACATTGCGGTGCGGTACGACGACGCCCTTGGGGCGGCCCGTCGAGCCCGAGGTGTAGATGACGTAGGCGGCGTTCGACGGCGAGAGCGGGCCGCCGCGGTCCTCGTCGGTGAGGTCGCCACCGTCGTACCCGGCCAGCGCGCGGACCGTGTCCGGGTCGTCCAGCAGCAGGGTCCGGGGCCCGGAATCCGGCAGCCCGGCCGCGGCCCCGGTGGTGCTGAGCAGCAGCTCGGGGCCGGAGTCGGCCAGCATGTACGCGGTCCGGTCCGCCGGGTAGGACGGGTCCACCGGCACATACGCCGCACCGGACTTCACCACCGCGAGCAACGCCACGACCAGCTCGGCGGTCCGCGGCAGCGCGAGCGCCACGAAGCGCTCCGGGCCGGCGCCGTGCGCCACCAGCAGCCGGGCCAGCCGGTTCGCCCGCGCGTTGAGGTCGCGGTAGGTCAGCGAGGTCCCCTCGTGCACCACGGCCACCGCGTCCGGGGTGCGTGCCGCCTGCGCCTCGAACAGCTGCGGAAGCGTGGCCGGGGGCGCCTCGTCGGCGGTGCCGTTCCACTCCGTCAGCAGCCGGTCCCGTTCACCGGGCGCCAGCAGGTCGATCGCGCTCACCGGGCGGTCCGGCGCGGCCGCGGCGGCCGTCAGCAGCCGCACCAGGCGCTCGGCGAGGGCCCGCGCCCCGTCGCGGCCGAAGAGGTCCTCGGCGTATTCGAGGGAGCCGGTCAGCCCCGCCGGGCGGCCGGTGTCGGTGAACCGTTCGCGCAGCCCGAAGGACAGGTCGGACTTGGCCGCCTCCAGCGCGGTCGGCTCGGCCGCCATCCGCACCTCGTCGTGCAGTCCGCGCGGCGCCTCCGCGTTGTTCTGGAGGTGCAGCATCACCTGGGCGAGCGGGATGTGCGAGAGCACCCGGGAGACCTGCGCCGCCTCGACGACCCGCTCGAAGGGCACGTCCTGGTGGGCGTAGGCGGCGAGGTCGGTGTCCCGGACCCGGGCGAGGAGTTCGCGGAAGGTGGGGTCGCCGGAGACGTCGGTGCGCAGCACCAGGGTGTTGATGAACAGGCCGACGAGGTCGTCGAGGGCGTCGTCGGTGCGTCCGGCGACGGCGGTGCCCAGCGGGATGTCGGTGCCCGCCCCGAGCCGCGACAGCAGCGCGGTGACCGCCGTGTGCAGCACCATGAACAGCGTGGAGTCGGTGGCCTGCGCGAGGTCCGCCAGCCCCTGGTGGACCTCGGCGCCGACGGCCACCTCGACGGTGCTGCCCCGGTGCGAGGCGACGGCCGGCCGGGGATGGTCGAGCGGCAGCTCCAGCAGCTCCGGGGCACCCGCCAACTGCGTGCGCCAGAAGTCGAGTTGCCCGGATATCAGGCTGTCCGGGTCGTCCTCGGAGCCCAGTGTCTCCCGCTGCCAGAGGGTGTAGTCGGCGTACTGCACGGCGAGCGGCTCCCAGGCCGGGGTGGCGCCGCCGTGGCGCGCGGTGTAGGCGGTGGACAGGTCGTTGAGGAGCGGCGCGAGGGACCAGCCGTCGCCCGCGATGTGGTGCAGCAGGAGCAGCAGTACGTGCTCGTCCTCGCCGAGGCGGTAGAGGGCGGCGCGCAGCGGGGTCTCACGGGTGAGGTCGAAGGCGTACGCGGCCTGTTCGGCGAGGAGACCGGGGAGTCGGTCCTCGGTGGTGGTGACGAGGGGGAGGGCGGGGCGCGCCTCGCCGGCGGGGAGGACGGTCTGCCGGGGCTCGCCCTCGTGCTCGGTGATGCGGGTGCGCAGGGTCTCGTGGCGCGCGGTGAGGTCGGCGAGGGCCTCGGTGAGGGCGGGGTGGTCGAGCGGTCCGGTGAGCCGCAGGGCGTGCGGGATGTTGTAGGTGGGGCTGGGGCCTTCCAGCCGGTAGGCGAACCAGAGGCGGCGCTGCGCGGGGGAGAGGGGGATGTGCGGCGGGCGCGGGGCGGCGGCGGTCAGCGGGCCGCGCGCCGTCCGCGCGGTGGCGAGGCGGGGCGCGAGCGCGGCGACGGTGGGGTGCTCGAAGAGGGCGCGCAGCGGGAGTTCGGCGTGCAGGGCGCTGCGGATACGGCTGAGGAGCTTGGTGGCGAGGAGGGAGTGGCCGCCGAGGTGGAAGAAGTTGTCGTCGACGGTGACCGCGGGCAGGCCCAGCACCTCGGCGAAGAGGGTGGTGAGGGTCTCCTCGGTGGCGTCGCGGGGCGCCCGGCCGGCGGTCCCGGCGCGGGAGGCGTAGTCGGGGGCGGGCAGCCGGTCCCGGTCGACCTTGCCGTTCGGGGTCAGCGGCCACCGCTCCAGCACGACCACGGCGGACGGCACCATGTAGTCGGGCAGCGACTCCGCGACCCGCTCCCGCAGCACCGCGGGGTCGGGCGCTTCCGCGTCCCTGGCTCCCGTCACATGGGCGACCAGCCGCCGCCCGGCGGCCGGGTCGTCGTGGACCGTGACCAGCGCCTCGGCCACCAGCCCGGTGGCGCTCAATGCCGCCTCGATCTCGCCGGGTTCGATGCGGAAGCCGCGGATCTTCACCTGGTGGTCGGTGCGGCCGAGGAACTCCAGCTGTCCGTCGGCCCGCCACCGCGCCAGGTCGCCGGTGCGGTACATCCGGCTGCCCGGTGCCCCGTACGGATCGGCCACGAACCGCTCCGAGGTCAGCCCCGGCCGCCCCAGATAGCCCCGCGCGAGGCCCGGCCCCGTGACGTACAGCTCGCCCGCGACCCCCGCGGGCACCGGGCGCAGCGACGCGTCCAGGACGTAGACCCGGGCGTTGGGGATCGGGCCGCCGATCGGCGGCGCCTGGGCGCCGGACAGCGGGGCGCTCAGGGTGGCGCAGACCGTGGCCTCGGTCGGCCCGTAGGCGTTCACCATCCGGCGCCCGGCCGACCAGCGGCCCACCAGCTCGGGGGCGCAGGCCTCGCCCGCCACCACCAGGGTCATCCCGGCCGGCAGGCTGTCCGGCGCCATGACGCCGAGCGCGGCGGGCGGCAACGTGGCGTGGGTGACGCGCTGTTCCGCCAGCAGCCGGGCCAGCGGCTCGCCGGGCGCCAGCCGGTGCGCGGGCGCCACCACGAGCGCGGCACCGGTCGTGAGCGCCATGATCAGTTCCCAGGCCGCGGCGTCGAAGCTCAGCGAGGCGAACTGGAGCACCCGGGACCGCGGCCCCACTCCGAAGGCCTCGGCGTGGGCGGCCGCCAGCGACGCCACTCCGGCGTGGGTGACCTCGACGCCCTTGGGGCGGCCGGTGGAGCCGGAGGTGTAGATGACGTACGCGGGGTGCTGGAGGCCGGCGCGGGCGCCGAGGGGCGTGTCGGGGCGCGCGTCGAGGTCGGCGACCACGGCGGGGTCGTCCAACAGGAGGCGGGGGCAGCCGGCTTCGGGCAGGGCGACGCCGGTGAGGGTGAGGAGGCAGGCGGGGCGGGCGTCGCCGAGCATGTGGGCGATCCGCTCGGCCGGGTACTCCGGGTCGACGGGCAGGTAGGCGCCGCCCGCCTTGTGCACCGCCAGCGCCGCCACCACCATCTCCGGTGAGCGCGGCAGCGCCAGCGCCACCACCCGCTCCGGGCCCACGCCCCGCTCCACCAGCAGCCGGGCCAGCCGGTTCGCCCGCTCCGACAGCTCCCCGTACGACAGCACCCGGTCCTCGAACACCACGGCGGGCGCCCGCGGATCGCGGGCCGCCCAGGTCTCGAACAGCTCCGGCATCGTCTCCTGCGGGACCGTGCGGCCGGTCGCGTTGCGCTCCACGACCAGCTGCCGGTGCTCGGCCGCGTCCAGGACCGGGGCCTGGCTCACGGCCCGGTCCGGCGCCGCGGTCACCGCGTCGAGCACCCGGACCAGCCGCTGCGCCAGGACCTCCGCGCTCTCCTCCCGGAACAGGTCCACGGCGTACTGGATCTCACCCGCCATGCCCGCCGGGTCCTGCTCGGGTCCGTACCGCTCCTCCAGGTAGAAGGTCAGATCCACCTTGGCCACCCCGGTCGCCACATCGCCGAACGAGGCCTCGACGCCCGGGATCGAGAAGGTGCTCTCCGCGTTGCTCTGGAGGGTCAGCAGCACCTGGAAGAGCGGGCTGTGGGACAGCGACCGGTCCGGGTTGACGGCCTCCACGACCCGCTCGAACGGCACGTCCTGGTGGGCGTAGGCGGCCAGGTCGGTGTCCCGGACCCGGGCCACCAGCTCCCGGAACGTCGGATCGCCGGAGACATCGGTGCGCAGCACCAGGGTGTTGACGAAAAAGCCCACGAGGTCGTCCAGCGCCTCGTCGGTACGGCCCGCCACGGCGGTGCCGACCGGGATGTCGCTGCCCGCGCCCAGCCGCGACAGCAGGACCGCCAGCCCGGCCTGCACGACCATGAAGACCGTGGCGTCGCACTCCCGGGCCAGCTCCACCAGCCGCCGGTGCAGACCGGCGTCCAGGGAGTAGCGCACGGTCGCGCCCCGGTGGCTCGCCACCGCCGGACGCGGCTGGTCCAGCGGCAGCGCGAGCAGCTCCGGGGTGCCCGCCAACTGCCGTTGCCAGTAGTCGAGTTGCTCGGACAGCAGGCTCTCCGGGTCGTCCTCGGAACCCAGCACGTCCTGCTGCCACAGCGCGTAGTCGGCGTACTGGACCGGCAGCGGCTCCCACTCCGGGGCCCGGTCCGCGCAGCGGGCCGCGTACGCCTCCGACAGGTCGCGGGCCAGCGGCGCCATCGACCAGCCGTCGGCCGCGATGTGGTGCATCAGCAGCAGCAGGACGTGCTCCCGCTCGGCGACCCGGTAGAGGGTGACCCGCAGCGGCACCCCGGCCGTGAGGTCGAAGCAGTGCCGCGCCTGCTCCGCCAGCTCCGCGCTCAGCGCCGCCTCCCCGGCCAGCTCCACGCACCGGACCTCGGGACGCCCCTCCTCGGGGGACAGCACCACCTGGCGGGGCTCCCCGTCCTCCTCCGCGAACCGGGTCCGCAGCACCTCGTGCCGGCCGGTCACCTCCGCGACCGCGGCCACCAGCGCGTCCCGGTCCAGCTCGCCCGACAGGCGGACGTACAGCGGGCAGTTGTACGTCGCACTGGGTCCCTCCAGCTGGAACGCGAACCACAGCCGGCGCTGGGCGAACGACATGGGGAACAAAGGGACTCCTTCAGGAACGAACGAAGAGGGACCGGCTGCGGGCTGCGACGGCGGCGGTCAGGAGGGCCGGCGGCGCATGGAGCGGAGCGACGGGCGGGCCTTGCGGGCGCCGTCGAGCTGCTGCGCGAGCTGGGCGACCGTCGGGTTCTCGAAGATCGTCCGGACCGTGACCTCGGCGCCGAGCGCGGCCCGGACGCCGCTGATCAGCCGGGTCGCCAGCAGGGAGTGCCCGCCCAGCCGGAAGAAGCTGTCGTGGATGCCGACCTCCGGCAGCCCGAGCAGCTCGGCGTAGAGCCCGCAGAGCGTCTCCTCGCGCGGGGTGCGCGGCGCCTGGTGCTCGGCGGCCGGCGCCGGACGGCCCGGCGCGGGCAGCGCCCTGCGGTCGACCTTGCCGTTCGGCAGCAGCGGCCAGCGCTCCACCTCGACGAGCGCGGAGGGCACCATGTGCCGGGGCAGGCTGCCGGAGATCTGCTCCAGCAGGTCCTCGGCGGGCGCCGGGCCGGACAGCTCGGGCAGCAGCTCGGTGTACGCCACGATGCGCTTGTCGCCGGGGCTGTCCTCGCGGACCAGCGCCACCGTCCGCTTGACCCGCGGATGGGCGTCCAGCACCGCCTCGATCTCGCCGAGTTCGATCCGGAAGCCGCGCACCTTCACCTGGGCGTCCGTCCGCCCGACGTACTCCAGCTCGCCGTCGGCGCGCCACCGCACCAGGTCCCCGGTGCGGTACATCCGCTCGCCGGGCGCCCCGTGCGGGTTCGCCACGAAGCGCTCCGCGGTCAGCGCCGCCCGGTCGCGGTAGCCGCGCGCCAGGCCGCGCCCGGCCAGGTAGAGCTCACCGGGGACACCGGCCGGCACCGGCCGCAGCCCCGTGTCCAGCACGTACACCCGGGTGTTGGCGACCGGGACACCGATGGGCGGCACGCCCTCGCCGGACAGCGGGCGGCTCATCGTGGCGGCCACGGTGGACTCGGTCGGGCCGTACGAGTTGACCATGCGGTGGCGGGTGGCCCAGCGGCCCGCCAGCTCCACGCTCACCGCGTCGGCGCCGGTCACCAGGGTGCGCAGGTCCGGGAATGCACCGTCCGGGACGGTCGCCAGGGTGGCCGGCGGGATCAGGGTGTGGGTGATCCGGGCGTCCCGCAGCACCGCGGCCAGCTCCTCACCGGCGGGCGGCGGCCCGTCCGGCACCACCAGGGCGCCGCCCGTGGTCAGCGCCATGACCAGCTCGATCACCGAGGCGTCGAAGCTGGGCGAGGAGAGCTGGAGCACCCGGCTGTTCCCGTCGAGGAGGTAGTTCTCCCGCACGGAGACGGACAGGTCGGCCACTCCGGCGTGGGTGACCTCGACGCCCTTGGGGCGGCCGGTGGAGCCGGAGGTGTAGATGACGTACGCGGGGTGCTGGAGACCGGCGCGGGCGCCGAGGGGCGTGGTGGGCGCGTCGTTGAGGTCGGCGACGACGGTGGGGTCGTCCAACAGGAGCCGGGGGCAGTCGGTTTCGGGCAGCGGAGTGTCCGTCAGGGTGAGCAGGCAGGCGGGGCGGGCGTCGTCGAGCATGTAGGCGATCCGCTCGGCCGGGTACTCCGGGTCGACCGGCAGATACGCACCGCCCGCCGTGACCACCGCCAGCATCGCCACGATCAGGTCCGCCGACTTCGGCAGCGCCAGCGCCACCACCCGCTCCGGGCCCACGCCCCGCTCCACCAGCAGCCGGGCCAGCCGGTTCACCCGCTCCGCCAGCTCCGCGTAGCGGTACGTACGGTCCCCGTGGACCAGCGCCGGGGCGTCCGGTGCCTGCGCCACCCGCTCCTCGAAGAGCGCGGGCAGGGGCGCCGGAGCCGTGTCGCGGGCGGTGTCGTGCCGGCCGGGGAGCAGCCGGTCGCGCTCCTCCGGCGCGAGGATCTCGATCGCGCCGACCCTGCGGTCCGGGTCGGCGACGGCCTCCCGCAGCACCCGCAGCAGCCGGTCCGCGACGCCCACCACGGTCTTGTGGTCGAACAGGTCGGTCGCGTACTTCACCTCCAGCCCGATCCCGTCCGGGACCAGCTCGGCGTCCTGCCGCTCCTCCCAGAAGAAGATCAGGTCGAACTTGGCGATCTCGTTGGTGACCTTCGGCGCGGTCGCCTCCGTGCCGGGGAAGTCCAGGGCGCCCTGCTGGTAGCTCTGCAGCGTCGTCACGACCTGGACGAGCGGCGAATGGGACAGCACCCGGTCCGGGTTGACCGCCTCCACGACCCGCTCGAACGGCACGTCCTGGTGGGCGTAGGCCGCGAGGTCGGTCCTCCGGGCGCGGGCCAGCAGCTCCCGGAAGGTTGGGTCGCCGGACAGGTCGGTGCGCAGCACCAGGGTGTTGATGAAGAACCCGACGAGGTCGTCCAGCGCCTCGTCGGTACGGCCCGCCACGGCGGTGCCGACCGGGATGTCGGTGCCGGCGCCCAGGCGCGACAGCAGCGCGGCGATCGCCGCGTGCAGCACCATGAACAGCGTGGCGCCGGAGCCCTGCGCCAGCGCGACCAGCTGCCGGTGCAGCGCGGGGTCCAGCTCCAGCCGCACACTGCCGCCGTGGTGACTGGCCACCGCGGGGCGGGGCCGGTCCAGCGGCAGCGCGAGCAGCTCGGGGGCGCCGGCCAGCTCCCGTTCCCAGAACGCCAGCTGCTGCGCGATCACGCTGCCCGGGGTGTCCTCCGACCCCAGCAGCTCCCGCTGCCACAGCGCGTAGTCGGCGTACTGGACGGGCAGCGCCTCCCGCACCGGGTCCCCGCCCGCCAGGCGCGCGCCGTACGCCTCCGACAGGTCGCGGGCCAGCGGCGCCATCGACCAGCCGTCGCTGGCGATGTGGTGCATCACCACCGCCAGTACGTGCTCCCGCTCGTTCAGCGAGAACACCCTTACCTGCAGCGGGAGTTCACCGACCAGCCCGAAGGGGTGGAGCGCCGCCTGCGCCAGCGCCTCGGTCAGCTCCGCTTCCCCCGCGACCCGTACGAAGGTCACGTCCGGCGTCAGCGCACCGGCGGGCAGAACCTGCTGGTACGGCTCACCGGCCTCCTCCGGGTAGACGGTGCGCAGCACCTCGTGCCGCGCCACCAGGTCGGCGACCGCGGCCCGCAGCGCGTCGTGGTCCAGCGGGCCGGTCAGCCGTATCCAGGTGGGGATGTTGTAGGTGACGCTGGAGCCCTGGAGGCGGTGGATGAACCACAGCCGCCGCTGGGCGAACGACAGCGGCACCCGCTCCGGGCGGTCCGCCGCCACCAGCGCGGGACGCGCCCGCTCCGCCCCGTCGAGCCGGGCCGCGAGCCCCGCCACGGTCGGCGTCTCGAACACCGCCCGGATGGACAGTTCCACACCCAGCGCGCCGCGCAGCCCGGCGATCAGCCGGGTGGCCAGCAGCGAATGGCCGCCCAGGTCGAAGAAGTTGTCGTCCACGCCGACCCGCGGCAGGCCCAGCACCTCGGCGAACGCGCCGCTCAGGATCTCCTCGTGGGCGGTGCGCGGCCCCCGGCCCGGGGCGCGCGCGGCGCCGTAGTCGGGCACCGGCAGCGCCCTGCGGTCCAGCTTCCGGTTCACGGTCAGCGGCAGCACATCGAGCAGCACGAAGGCCACCGGCACCATGTAGTCGGGCAGCTGCGCGGCGGCGTACCGGCGCAGCTCCGCCGGGTCCGGGGAGCGCCCGGGGGCCGCGACCACATAGCCGACCAGCCGCTTGTCGCCGGGCCGGTCCTCGCGCACGATCACCGCCGCCTGGGCGAGGTCGGGGTGGGCGCCGAGGACGCCCTCGATCTCGCCCAGTTCGATCCGGAAGCCGCGGATCTTGACCTGGTCGTCGACCCGGGCGAGGAACTCCAGCTGTCCGTCGGCCCGCCACCGGCCGAGGTCGCCCGACCGGTACATCCGGCTGCCGGGCGGGCCGAAGGGGTTGGCGACGAAGCGGGTGGAGGTCAGGTCGGGGCGCCGGTGGTAGCCGCGGGTCACCAGGTCACCGGCGATGTAGATCTCCCCGGGGCTGCCCGCCGGGACCGGCCGCAGCCGCGCGTCCAGCACGAACATCTGGGTGTTCCAGACGGGCCGGCCGATGGTGACCACGCCCGCCGGGACGGTGTCGCCCGGCTCGATCCGGTACTCCGAGCAGCCGACGGTGGTCTCCGTGGGCCCGTACTCGTTGATGACGGTCGCCCCGGGGTGCCGGGCCCGCCACTCGTCCAGCACCTCGCCCATCAGCGACTCCCCGCCGAGCACCAGCTGCTCGTCGGGCGAGAACACGTCGGGGAGTTCGATCAGCAGCGGCAGATGGCTCGGGGTCGCCTTGACGAAGCTCGGACTTTGCCGGTCGCCGTCCGCCGTGCTCGACGCGTCCAGCTCGATCAGCTGCACACAGCCGCCCGAGGTGAGTGGGGCGAACAGGCCGGTCGCGGTGAGGTCGAAGGCGACCGGCGAGTGCACCAGCGCGGTCCCCGCGACGCCGGGGTAGGCGGAGCGGGTCCAGGACAGATAGCCGTCGAGGGAGCGGTGCTGGACGGTGACGCCCTTGGGGCGCCCGGTCGAGCCCGAGGTGAAGATCACGAAGGCGGCGTTGTCCAGCGACAGCGGGCCGCGCCGGTCCGCGTCGGTGAGATCGGCGGCGGACCGCGCCGCCACCTCGGCGGCGGTGGCGGGCTCGTCGAGCCGCAGCAGCGGGCAGGGCGCCGGGACGTCGTCGATCACCCCGGACCGGGTGAGCACCAGTACCGGGTCCACGTCCGCGAGCATGAAACCGAGCCGGTCCGCCGGATACGTCGGGTCCAGCGGCAGGTAGGCGCCGCCGGTCTTCAGCACGGCCATCAGCGCGACCACCAGCTCCACCGACCGCGGCAGCGCCACCGCGACATAGCTCTCCGGCCCCACACCGTGCGCGGCCAGCACCCGGGCCAGCCGGTTGGCCCGCTCGTTCAGCTCGCGGTAGGTCAGCGCGCTGTCCTCGTGCAGGACCGCGACGGCGTCCGGGAGGTGCGCGGCCCGGTCCTCGAACAGCTCGGGAACGGTCCGCCCGGACAGCTCACGCGGCTCGCCCTGCCAGGTGTGCAGCAGCCGGTCCCGCTCACCGGAGGTCAGCAGCTCCAGCTCTCCGACCGGCAGTCCGGGCCCGGCGACGGCGGCGCCGAGCAGCCGGACCAGCCGGGCGGCCAGCGCTTCGGCCGTGCCCGCGTCGAAGAGGTCGGTGGCGTACTCCAGCACACCGTCCACGCCCGTCCACGTGCCGTCGGCGGCCTGGCGCTCCCAGGTGTGGAAGGACAGGTCGAACCGCGCGGTCCGCCGCGGCACGTCCTCGGGCACGGCGTCCAGACCGGCCGGGCCGGGGCCGTGGTCGGGGATGTTCTGCGAGGTGAGCATCGTCTGGAACAGCGGGGTGTGGGAGAGCGTCCGCGCCGGGTTGACCGCCTCGACGACCCGCTCGAACGGCACGTCCTGGTGGGCGTAGGCGGCCAGGTCGGTGTCCCGGACCCGGGCGAGGAGCGCGCGGAAGCTCGGATCGCCGGAGACGTCGGTGCGCAGCACCAGCGTGTTGACGAAGAACCCGACGAGGTCGTCGAGGGCGTCGTCGGCGCGGCCGGCGACGGCGGTGCCCAGCGGGATGTCGGTGCCCGCCCCGAGCCGCGACAGCAGCGCGGCGACCGCGGCCTGGAAGACCATGAAGACGGTGACGTCACACTCCCGGGCCAGCCGCGCCACGCCCTGGTGCAGATCCGCGTCCAGCGCGAAGCGGACGCTCGCACCGCGGTGCGAGGCGACGGCGGGCCGGGGCCGGTCGAGCGGCAGCTCCAGCAGCTCCGGAAGCCCGCTCAACTGGTCCTGCCAGAAGTGGAGTTGGCGGCTCGCAAGACTCGCCGGGTCGTCCTCGGAGCCCAGGATCTCCCGCTGCCAGAGGGTGTAGTCGGCGTACTGGACGGCGAGCGGCCGCCAGTCCGGGGCGGCGCCGCCCCGGCGCGCGGTGTAGGCGGCACCGAGGTCCCGGAGGAGCGGGGCCGTCGACCAGCCGTCGCTGGCGAGGTGGTGGGTGAGGAGCAGCAGGACGTGCTCCTCCTCGCCCAGACGGAACAGGGCGGCGCGGAACGGGTTCTCGCGGGTCAGGTCGAAGGCGTGCGCGGCCTGCTCGGCGAGGAGGCGGGGGAGCTGCTCCTCGGTGGCGTCGAGCAGCGGGAGTCCGGGGCGTACGGCGTCGGCGGGGACGACGGTCTGATGGGGCTCGCCGTCGTGCTCGGTGATCCGGGTGCGGAGCGGTTCGTGCCGCTCGATGACATCGGCCAGGGCGGCGGCCAGCGTCGGGTGGTCGAGGGGGCCGCCGATCCGGAAGGCGTGCGGGATGTTGTACGTCGGGCTGGGGCCTTCCAGCTGGTAGGCGAACCAGAGACGGCGCTGCGCGGGGGAGAGGGGTATCCGTGACGGGCGCGGGGTGACGGGCGTCAGCGGGCGCTGTGCGGCGGGGGCGCTGGGGAGCCGGTGGGCGAGCGCGGCGACCGTGGGGTGCTCGAAGAGGTCGCGGAGGGTGAGGTCGGTGCGCAGCGTGGCGCGGACCCGGCCGATGAGCCGGGTGACGAGGAGCGAGTGCCCGCCCAGGTGGAAGAAGTTGTCGTCGACGGTGACCGAGGGCAGGCCCAGCACCTCGGCGAAGAGGGCGGCGAGGGTCTCCTCGGTGGCACCGCGGGGCGCCCGGCCGCCGGTCCCGGCGTGCGAGGCGTAGTCGGGGGCGGGCAGTTGCCCCCGGTCGATCTTCCCGTTCGGGGTCAGCGGCCACCGCTCCAGCACGACGACGGCGGACGGCACCATGTAGTCGGGCAGCGACTCCC
The DNA here is from genome assembly GCF_043199295.1 of Streptomyces sp. NPDC048612. Lineage (NCBI taxonomy): Bacteria > Bacillati > Actinomycetota > Actinomycetes > Kitasatosporales > Streptomycetaceae > Streptomyces > Streptomyces sp. NPDC048612. Next base: position 151,762 of record NZ_JBICVV010000002.1, on the reverse strand, counting down.
CGACCAGCTCCCGCAGCACCGCCGGCTCGGGCGCTTCCGCACCCGCCACCCCCGTCACATAGGCGACGATCCGCTGGTCGCCCGCGCGATCCTCGCGGACCAGCACCACGGTCCGGGAGACCCGCGGATGCCGCCTCAGCACCGCCTCGATCTCCCCCGGCTCCACCCGGTGCCCGCGCACCTTCACCTGGTGGTCGGTGCGGCCGAGGAACTCCAGCTGCCCGTTGGCCCGCCACCGCGCCAGGTCGCCCGTGCGGTACATCCGGCTGCCCGGCGCCCCGTACGGATCGGCCACGAACCGCTCCGAGGTCAGCCCCGGCCGCCCCAGATACCCCCGCGCCAGCCCCGGCCCGGCGATGTAGAGCTCACCCGCGACCCCCTCCCCGACCGGCCGCAGGGCGGCATCGAGGACATAGCCGCGCGCGTTGTCCATCAGCCGGCCCAGCGGCAGCACCCCGTCCGGCGTCGGCTCCCCGGGCTCCAGCCGGAACTCGGCCGCGTTGACGGTCACTTCGGTCGGCCCGTACACGTTCAGCACGGTGGCCGCCGGATGACGCCGCCGCCACTCGTCCAGCACGGAACCGATCAGCGCCTCCCCGCCCAGCATCAGTTCCTCGGTGGGCGAGAAGCCCGCCGGGAGCACACCGAGCAGCGGCAGATGGCTGGGGGTGGCCTTCAGGAACGTGCACTCCGGCACCCCGCCGAACCCGTCCTCCGCCAGCGGACCCGCCAGCACCCGGCCGCCGCTGACCAGCGGCACCCACAGCGAGGTGACGGTCATGTCGAAGGACACCGACGAGTGCCACAGCGAGGTGCCGCGCGCGCTCGGGTAGGTCTGCCGCGACCACCCGAGGTAGTCGGCGAGCGCCCGGTGCTCGATCACCACGGCCTTGGGCACGCCCGTGGAGCCCGAGGTGTAGATGACGTAGGCGGGGTGCGCCGGCCGCAGCGCGGCGGTCCGCTCCCCGTCCCCGAGGTCCGCCGCCCCGGCCCGCGACAGCGCCTGCGCCACGTCCGGCGCGTCCAACAGCACGCTCTGCCCCGCGAATTCGGCCGCCGCACCGGTCCCCGACGTGGTGAGCAGACAGGCCGGACGGGCATCGGACAGCATGAAGGCCACCCGGTCCGCCGGGTAGTCGGTGTCCATCGGCAGATAGGCGGCGCCGGTCTTCGCCACCGCCAGCAGCGCCACCACGAGATCGACGGATCGCGGCACCAGCACCGCGACGGTCCGCTCCGGCCCCACCCCGCGCTCCACCAGCAGCCGGGCCAGCCGGTTGGCGCGCCCGTTCAGCTCCCGGTAGCTGAGCCGCTCGTCACCGCAGCCCAGCGCCGGGGCGTCCGGAGTCCGCCGCGCCTGGTCCTCGAACAGCTCGGGAAGCGTCCGCGCGTCGAACGGCCGCGTCTTTCCCTGCCACTGCGCCTGGGCCTTCGGACCACTCATCGGGGAACTCCTTGTGCATCAGCAGAATCGCGGCACATCAACCGAGCGGAGGCTAAGGAGCCCGGATTTCAGTGCGCTATTGAAGCCATTTCGCTTGCTGAGCTGGGGTTTTCCGCGCAGGGCAGGGCGCTGCCGACATGACGACGGCCCCCGCCGTGTGGCGAGGGCCGGTTGCGCAGGGTCTGCTGCGGGTTCAGGCGGGGAACTCCCCACCCTTGACGGCGTCGACGAACGACGACCAGCCGTTCGCGGTGAAGGTGAGTGCCGGGCCGTGGGGGTCCTTGCTGTCGCGGACCGGGACGGCGCCGGGGATGTTGTCGGCGACCTCGATGCAGTTACCGCCGTTGTTGCTGTAGGAGGACTTGAACCAGCGGGGGGAGTCGGTCGTGGGTGTCACGGGGTTCCCTTTCGTGCCTCGTTGATCATTGCTATCGATGCCGCCTGCGACAGCGCCTCGGCCTGCAATTGATGGTAGGCCGTCAACAGAGGCAGTACGGATGTCGTTTCGCGTTCCAGGTGTCCCCGCATCTGCGACTCTGCGTACGCGATCACGGACAGGTCCGACAGCGTCAGCAAGTTCATCGGGAGGTCGAACGTGCGGCGCTCCCCTATGTCGTACGGCGCGATCTGGAGCACGGTGTTCGGCAGCTCGGCGAACTCGGCCAGTCGCGCCAACTGCGCCCCCATGACCTCATGTCCGCCGACACATCTACGGATACAGCTCTCGTCCATCACCACCAGCATCATGGGAGGGCGAGGCCGTTCTAGCGCGGCCTGCCGCTCAGCCAGGAACGAGACCCGCTCGACTGCTTGATCGGGTGCGATTACCCCACGCCGTAGAGCGCTGTCTGCCAGTACCCGGGCGTACTCCGGTGTCTGTAGGAGCCCAGGGATGATCCCGATTTCGTACAGCCGAATCTCTGCGGCCCGGCCCTCGTACTTGACGTATTCCGGGAACCCCTCCAGCAGGCTGCCGTGCTTGATCTCCCGATACTCGCGCTCGAACGAGTTCGACGTGCCCTCCAGGCCGAAGACCTGGTCCACGCTACGCGAGAACCGGAGAGTTGGAGGTTTTCGACCGTTTTCGACGGCCGAAACATGCACGCTGGAATACTCCGAGCGACCGGCCAGCTCCTCCTGAGTCCAGTCGCGCGCCTCTCGCAGGCTGCGTAAACGCGCTCCGTAGGCCGCTTCGGGCGAGGCTTCCGGGTTCAACTCGTTGCGATTCACCAGGCCTTCACTGTCCTTCCGTCCGCAAGTGACACGTTGAATGGTCCCTGACTGTAGGTCACGCTGAGGACTCCTGGTAGTGGAATCACTACGGAGAGGAGTGGTCATGTCCGGAAGTCTGACCCCACCCGTACAGCTCGGAGAACCCCGGCCCGCCCCGAAGCCCGCAGCAGAGTGCGATATCTGCCAGGCGCTGGTAAACGAGCGGCAGTTGGCAGAGGCACGGGGCGACAAGAGCAAAGTCGTCGACCTGAACATCGAACTCAGGAACCACCCCATGCACGAGGGGTGAGCGGCCCGGAGATTCCCGCCCCGGCGTGCGAACCCTGGACAGGCGAGCGCCGGGACGGGTGACCAACCGCAGAGGAAAACCTCTGCGGACCTATGGGTCATGCCCCCGACGGTACGGCGGCACGGCCCCTTGCGAAAGGGAGGCTGGTGGATGAGCGCCTTGGCTGTTGAGACCTATGAGACGCGGACACCTGACGCCGAGGGCTGGCGCGGATTCCCGTTCCGGCACCCCGCGGACATGGAGGCGGACGGCGGCAAGCACGACGGCGGGCCAATGCCCCCGGAGGCCCCGCGTGAGCCGCAGCCGCAGGGCGGGGACGGCAAGTAGCGCCTGTGCGGGCGGGGCGCCGCCGGCCGCTGACCGGCGACTCCCCGTCCGCCCCTACTCACGTCCGCGCCCGGTACTTCCACACCGACAGCGGCAGGAACACCGCGATCAGGCCGGCGATCCACAGCAGGGCGCCCTGGGCGGAGGCCGCGACCGGGCCGCCGATCATCAGGTTGCGGGAGGCGTCGACGACCAGGGTCATGGGGTTGTGCTCGACGAAGACGCGTAGCCAGTCGGGCATGGTGTCCGGGGCGACGAAGACCGAACTGCCGAACTGGAGCGGCAGCATGGCGAGGGTGCTCACGCTCTGCACCGTGTCGATGCTCCGGGCGGCCAGGCCGATGAAGGCGTTCACCCAGCACAGGGCGATCCCGTACAGCAGGAGGAGACCGAAGGCGGCGACGGTCGGCAACAGGCCGTTGTCCGCGCGGAAGCCGATGAGCAGGGCGAAGGCGAACACCGCGAGCTGGCTGATCAGCAGCCGTACCGAGTCCGCCGAGACGCGGCCGATGAGGACCGCGGAGCGGGCGACGGGCATGGAGCGGTAGCGGTCCATCACCCCGGAGGAGAAGTCGGTGTTGAGGGCGAGGCCGGCGGTGCGGGAGACGATGGTGTGGTTCAGGGCCATGATTCCCGGCATCAGGTACTGCCGGTAGTCCGCGCTGTTTCCGGCGATCGCGCCGCCGAAGGCGTAGATGAAGATGACCGAGAGGACGATCGGCATCAGGGCGGTGTCCAGCACCTGGCCCGGACTGGCGAGGGACTTGCGCAGGTTGCGGCGGGAGAGCGCCAGCGAGTGACGTACCAGTGAAGTCATGCCGCGCTCCTGGCGGCGACGGGGGCCCCGGCCGCGGGTCCGGTGAGCTTGAGGAAGACCTCGTCAAGGCTCGGAATGTGGGTGTGCAGTGCGCCGAGCGGGACATCGGCCTCGCCGAGGGCCCGTACCACCGCGGTGAGCTGTCCGCCCCCGCCGGTCAGCGGCAGCCGGAGGTGCCCCTCGTCCGCGACGACGGTGGCCGCGGTGTGGCCCGCGGCCATCAGGACCTGGTGGACACGGGGGAGATCGCCGGGGTGCTCGGGCCGGATGTGCAGCGTCTGACCGCCCAGGCGCGAGCGGAGTTCGGCGGTGGAGCCGGCGGCGATGACCCGGCCGCTGTCGATCACCACCAGGGAGTCCGCGAGCGCTTCCGCCTCCTCCATGTACTGGGTGGTGAGGAGCACGGTGGTGCCCTGCTCGGCGAGCCGGTTCACCTCCGCCCAGAGGCTGTTGCGGCTGTGCGGGTCGAGGCCCGTGGTCGGCTCGTCGAGGACCAGGACGCGGGGGTCGCCGGTGAGGCTGGCCGCCAGGTCGAGGCGTCGGCGCATACCGCCCGAGTAGCCGCCCACCGGCCGCTTGCCGGCCTCGGTCAGGCTGAACCGCTCCAGCATCTCGTCGGCGCGGGCCCGGGCCCTGCGGCCGCGCAGGTTGAACAGCCGGGCGATCAGGTAGAGGTTCTCCCAGCCCGAGATGTCCTCGTCCACCGAGGCGTACTGGCCGGTGAGCCCGATCAGCGGGCGCACCCGGGCGGCCTCGCGCACGACATCGTGCCCGTGCACCAGGATGCGCCCGCCGTCCGGCCGGATGAGCGTGGAGACCATGCGCACCAGCGTGGTCTTGCCGGCGCCGTTGGGGCCCAGCAGCCCGAGGACCCGGCCGGCCGGGACCTCCAGGCTGACGCCGCGGACCGCCGCCGTGCTGCCGAAGTTCTTCGTCAGATCCTCGATCCGGATGGCAGCGGTCATCGGCTCCGGGTCCTTTCGGGAAGTGCGGTACGGGGGTCAGTCAAGGACGTAGCCGTCTCCGGCCCGGGAGCCGCGGGAGCGGCGCAGATCGGTGAGGACGAAGGTGCGCTGGAGCCAGCGGTCGCGGCCGTCGTAGCGCGGCCGGAAGGCGCTGCGCCCGTGGGTGGTGACCCGGTTGTCGACGATCGCCAGGTCGCCCGGGGCGAGCACGGTGCTCTGCCCGGTCCGCTCGAAGGCCTCCCCGAGTTCGTCCAGCGCCCGGCGCGCCCGGTCGGTGACCGGCCGGGTGGCGGCGAAGTCGACCCGCAGATCGGGGTCCTCGGGCGCGCCGGAGAGCACCGGGTGCGGCGCGGTGCCGCCCTCGGAGCCGCCGAACGACGGCGGCGGAGCGGTGACGAACTCCGGGGCGGACAGCGCCTCCCGGGTCTCCTCGTCCAGCAGCGGCATCGCCCCGCGGATGCCGGCGGTGCGCAGCGCGGCGACCTTCTCGTGGTCGGAGCGCAGGCACAGCAGCATCACGAAGTCGGGGCGGTGCGGATGGAAGGCGTTCTCGTTGTGGAAGGTCAGCAGGACCGAGCCCGCGTTCCCCTGGAACGCCTCCTTCCCCGGTACCGGCACCACGTCCTGCACCAGGGCGCCGGTCTTCTCCGGCCGGAACGCCGCCGGGTCGCCGAGCCCGCAGGCCACCATCGTCAGCACCGCGGCCGAGACCGAGCCCGCACGCTGCACGGAACCGGCGCCGGACGGGGTGTCGGGCAGCGCGGCCTCGTCCACCGGGAGCCCGCGCAGCAGCAGCACCCCGCTGGGCCCGGAGTCGCGGCGGAAGGTGTGCAGCGGGCGGCGCAGCCCGAGCGGCAGTTCCGGCCAGCCGGCCCGCGCGGCACCGACCCACTCGGCGCTGTCCACCCGGTCCGCACCGGACGCCAGCACCCGGCGGGCGGCCGCCTCCGCCTCCGCGGACTCCTCCCGGGTCAGCGACGCGACCCGCGCCGCCGCCCCGGTGTCGAGTGTCACGGTCATCAGGAGGCCGCCTTCGGGGCGTCGGCGGAGCCCTCCATCGCGCGGACCAGGCTCAGCGGACGCATATCGGTCCACTGCGCGGCGATGAACTCCAGCGCCTCGGCGCGGCCGGTCTCCGGCAGGGCGGCCTGCCAGCCGTCCGGGACCTCGGCGAACGCCGGCCACAGGGAGTACTGGCCCTCGTCGTTGACCAGGGCCAGGTAGCGGCCCTCGGTGTCCTCGAACGGATTGGTCATCGTATTGCCTCTCTCGTCTCAGGGCTGGGGTGCGCGGGCCCGAGGGTGTCCTCGCCGTAGACGCCCTGCACCCAGTTGGTGTGGTAAACGGTGTCGAGATAGCGCTCGCCCATGTCGGGCGAGACGGCGACGGCGGACAGCCCCGCCGGTCTGCCGCGCTCCGCCAGCCACCGGTCGGCGCCGCTGACGACCGTCCCGGTGGAGCCGCCGAACAGGAAGCCGCGCCCGGCCAGCCGGTGGCACATGCGCACGGTGTCCGGCTCCGGGACGAGCACCACGTCGTCGACGTAGTCCTCGTCCAGCAGCGGCGGGCGGACCCCGGACCCCAGGCCCGGGATCATCCGGGGCGCCGGCGGGTGGCCGAAGGCGACCGAGCCGACGCTGTCCACGGCCACGATGCGGACCCCGGGCCGGTGCTCCTTGTACCAGCGGGCGCAGCCCATCAGGGTCCCGGTGGTCCCCGCCCCGACGAAGAGGACGTCCAGCCGGGGATGGCTCCGGTGGATGGCCGGTGCCGTGTACCGGTAGTGCGCCCGCCAGTTGGCGGGGTTGACGTACTGGTTGAGCCAGACGTACCGCGGGTCCCGCGCGCACAGCGCGCGGACGTAGGCGATCCGCGCGCCGAGGAAGCCGCCCTCGGGAGCGGGCTCGGCGATGGTGTGGACGGTGGCGCCGAGCGCCTCCATCAGACGCTTGGAGGCCAGGTTGCAGCGGGAGTCGGTGACGCAGAGGAAGCGGTAGCCCTTGCTGGCCGCGATGACGCTCAGCGCGACGCCCAGGTTCCCGGACGAGGACTCCACCAGGACGGAACCGGGCGACAGCCGCCCGGCCTCCTCCGCGGCCTCGACCATCTCCCGCGCGGCCTTCTGCTTCACCGACCCGGTGAAGTTGAAGCCCTCGCACTTGAGATGGAGCGGGATACCGAGGACGGCGTCGAGATCGACGTACAGGTCTTCCTCGTTGAACTCCTGTGGAGCCGAGATGGTCGGCACGGGTCCTCCGCCCTAGCCGTATCGGCGCATCTCGTGGAAGAAATCGTCGACGACCCGCAGCTCGCCGGACTCCTTCACGGACTCATAGACATGCCTGCCGAGTGCCAGGTCCAGCACCCCCAGGCCGAACGGGGAGAAGACCACCGTCCGGTCGGCCGGCGGCCGCACCGCCCCCGTGAGGACGTCGTGGAGGGTGCCGTCGAGGAAGTCCCGGTGGCCCACCCGCTGTTCCGCCAGGTGCACCGAGGTGTCGGCCTTCAGGCAGTGCTCCACGTCGTCCACGAAGTTGGCCGCGCCGAGCACCACCTCGGGCGACAGATCGCGCAGCGAGACATGCAGCACCAGCGGATGGTGCGCGAACCAGCCGGGCTCGGTGACGTGCGGGGTGCCCGCGACGGTGGCGAAGACCACCAGGTCGCAGGAGCGGATCAGCTCCTCGGCGCTCTCGTGCACGGTGACCGTGCCGGACCCGCCGGACCGGCGCAGGTAGTCGGCGAAGCCGTCCGCGTGCGCCGCCGACAGGTCGTGCACCCCGACCTCGTCGAACTCCCAGCCGGTGCGCGCCAGATAGGTGTGGACGTAGCGGGCGATCAGCCCGGTGCCGAAGAACCCGATCCGGGCCGGGCGGGTGCCGCGCGCGGCGCTGATCCGGTCGGCGGCGAGCGCCGCGGAGGCCGCGGTGCGCGCGGCGCTGATGATGGAACTCTCCAGACAGGCCAGCGGGTAGCCGGTGTCGTGGTCGTTGAGGATCAGCACCGCCGAGGCGCGCGGGAGGCCCGCCTCGACGTTCTCCGGGAAGCTGGAGATCCACTTCAGGCCGTCGGTGGGCAGCTCGCCGCCGATCGAGGCGGGCAGCGCGATGATCCGGGAGGACGGGCGGTCGGGGAAGCGGAGGAAGTACGACGGCGGGTTCACCGTCTCGCCTCCGCCGTGCAGCCGGTAGGCCGTCTCGATCAGGTCGACGACGCCCTGGTGGTGCGCGTCGAGGACCTGGTGCACCTGCGCTCCGGAGATGACGGAGAACGAAGGCGCGGCGTGCTGCTGGGGCATGAAGAGCTCCGTGGAACCGTAGAGGAGGAGGGGAGCGGTGGCTGTCGCCGACCGGCCAGGACGGTCAGCCGGCGGCGGGCGGCACGTGTCCGTCGAGGCGCACCGGGTCGCCGAAGAGCGCCACGATCTCGCGGTCGCCCTCATAGGCCTCGCGGCTGTGCGCCGTCCGCAGGTTGTCGACCACCAGCAGGTCGCCCGCCTGCCATGGCTCCCGCACGGTCGCCGCCGTGTACGCCGCGTTGATGGTCTCGACGGTCTCCGCGGGGACCGGCTCGCCGTCGCCGTGGAAGGTGGTGAACGGCAGGGAGCCGGGCCCGTACAGCGACACCAGGTACTCGCGCACCGCCGGGTCCATGGTCAGTTCGTTGAGGAAGGCGATCTGGTTGAACCACAGCCGCTCGCCGGTGACGGGGTGGCGCACCACCGCCGCCCGGTGCTGGACGGTGCGCAGCGCGCCGTCCGGCAGCCACTCGTGGTCCAGGGCGTGCGCCCGGCAGTACGCGTCGACCTGCCCGGCGTCGTCCGTGCCGAAGGACTCGGCCCAGCTCACGCCGATGTCACGGTAGGTGCGGGCCAGCCGCCAGCCGTCGCGGGCGAAGCGCTCCACGAGGCCGGCGGGCAGCGCCGCCAGCACCGTCCGGGCGTCGGCCACGGCGGTCGCGCCGCCGGAGCGGGGCGCCGTCAGGCAGCCGAACAGGGCGGTGCCGGGCACCTCGTCGCCGTAGCTGCGCTCGTGGTGCATGCACATCGGCTCGTCGGCCGGCCACTCCGAGGCGCCGTACACGCCGTCGCCGAAGTCGGTCCGGCCGGTGAAGCCCTCCCGCTCGGCCATCGGCACCACCCCCAGCTCCCGCGCGGCCCGGCCGAGGTCGGCGGGTGCCGCCAGCCCCAGGCCCCGGACGAGCAGGGCGCCGTGCCGGGCGAGCAGGGCGCGCACGGTCTCGCCGGGCAGGCCGGGACCGGGCACCCGCAGGACCGGGGTGCGGCCCTCGGAGAGGAGCAACTCGACGCCCTCGCCGAGGGTTTCGGGGACGGCCGGGCCGTCACACGTGGCTGTCAACTGGCTGCCTTCCTGGTTGCGGGGCCTCGGCGGCCCGGCGGTCGAGCAACGCCGCGCAGTCCGCGAGAACCGGGTTCTGCTGGAGTTCGGCGGGCGTCACCACACGGTCCAGCGCGATCGCCAGCCGCAGCAGGGACAGCGAGGTCCCGCCGCTGTCGAAGAAGTGGGAGGTGCGGCCGATCCGGCCGGCCGGGACCTTGAGGACCCGGCACCAGAGTTCGGCGAGCCGCTGCTCGGTGCCGGTGCGCAGGTCTACGCCGTCGCCCGCGGGCTCCTCCTGCCCGGCGAGCCGGGTCAGCGCCTTGCGGTCGATCTTGCCGTTGGCGGTGAGCGGCAGGGCGTCGAGCCGGCGGAACCGGGCGGGGACCATGTAGCCGGGCAGCGTCGCGCCGAGCGCCTCCGTCAGCCGTTCGCCGGAGAGTTCGGCGCCGCTGTGGAAGGCGACCAGCTGCCGGCCCTCGCCCTCGCCGGTGACGACGACCGCGCTGTCGCGCACCCCGTCCACCCGGAGCAGCTGGTTCTCCACCTCGCCGATCTCGATCCGGAAGCCGCGGATCTTGACCTGGGCGTCCCGGCGGCCGAGGAACTCCAGCCGCCCGTCCGGCAGCCACCGGCCGAAGTCGCCCGAGCGGTAGGCCCGTTCACCGGGCAGCAGCGGATCGGGCAGGAACGCGGCCTTCGTGCGCTCCGGGTCGTTGACGTAGCCCCGCCCGACGCAGACACCGGAGAACAGGATCTCCCCCGGCGAGCCCAGCGGCACCGGGCGGAGCCGCTCGTCGACCACATGGATACGGACGTTGGCGACCGGCCGGCCCAGCGGCACCGAGGCCTGCTCCGGCACCCGGCGCATCACCTCGTGGTTGGTGTCGTCCGAGGTCTCCGTCAGGCCGTACGCGTTGACCAGCGCGACCCCGGGGAACGTGGCGAACCAGCGCTCCACCAGCTCCTTCTTGAGCGCCTCACCGGTCGCCGAGACATGGCGCAGCCGGGGCAGCGCGCGGGGGCCGCGCTCCAGCTCCGTCAGCACCACTTCGAGGTAGGAGGGCACGGCCTGGAGGACCTCGACCCCGCCGCCTTCGAGGGTGTCGAGGAAGCGCGCGGTGTCGAGGATGTCCGGCTGCCCGATGAGCAGCGTGCGGCCGCCGACGGCGAGGGCGGCGACCAGCTGCCAGAGCGAGATGTCGAAGCACTGCGGCGCGGTCTGCGCGACCACGGTGCCCTCGGTGATCTCCAAGTCGTCGATCTTGGCGAGCAGATGGTTGAGGAAGCCCGCGTGCTCGCACACCGCGCCCTTGGGCGCACCGGTCGAACCGGAGGTGAAGTAGAGGTAGGCGCTCTGCCCGGCGGCCACCGGCACCCCGGGGTCGGTGACCGGGTGGTCCCCGGCGAGCAGGGCGTCCAGCTGCTCCGTGCGGACGCCGGGCAGCCCGGCCAGTGCCTCGGCCAGGCCGGGGGAGGCGTCGCGTTCGGTCAGCACCCGGCGGCAGTCGGCGCGCTCCAGCATCCCGGTGATCCGGTCGGCCGGGAAGTGCGGCTCCACCGGCAGATAGACACCGCCGGCCTTCAGCACCGCCAGTACGGCGGCCAGCCACCCCAGGGTGCGTTCGGTGACCACCGCGACGGCGTCCTCGTCGCGCAGGCCGCCGCCGCGCAGCGCGTGGGCGACGCGGTTGGCGCGCTCGTTCAGCTCCCGGTAGGTCCAGGACTCGCTGCCGTGGACGGCGGCGACGTCGTCCGGGCGCAACCGGACCTGCTCCTCGAAGAGTTCGTGCACCCGGCGGTCGGGCAGCTCCCGGTGCGGGCCGGCGAACTCGGTCAGCTGCCGCGCCGCCTCCCGCTCCGACACCGGGCTCCACTCCTGGTGGTCAGCGCCGGGCCGCCCGGCCAGCTCGTCCAGCGCGGCGAGCAGATAGCCCGCGAACCGGGCGGCCTGCTCCTCGTCCACGGCGTCCCTGCGGTGGCCGATCACCAGGTCGAGGCGGTCGCCGGTCCGGGCGAGGCCGGCGGCGAGCACCGTGCCGTCCGTCAGGTCCTCGGGACCGGCCGCCCGCCCGGCGACCAGGACGGTGTCGAACAGCGGCGCCGTCCGGCCGGTCCCGTCCCGCGGCGCGTCGAGGTCCGCCCCCGTGTGCGCCCGGACCTCGTCCGCGCGCCGGGCGACCTCGGTGACGAGGTCCGCCCACGAGCCGTCCGGCAGCGGGACCCAGAGCGGCAACGGGCCGTTCGCCGCCCCGTCCCCGGCCAGGTATCCGGTCACCACGGAGGAGTCGCCCGTCACCGCCGCCAGGACACGGACCTGGGCGGCCAGCAGCAGGATGTCCGGGGACAGGCCCAGCCCTTCGGACCGGCGCAGGAGTTCCCCGGCGGTGGCGCCGGGAAGCGCGGTGCGGTGTACGGCGGGGAGGTCCGCCGGAGTCCTCGACCACCGGGGCAGGGGGGTGAATCCGCCGCCGGGAACTCGTTGCCGGAATGCGCGGTCCGCAGTCATCACACCGCAACCTCCTTTGGGATCGAGCCGGTTGTCATGACGCGGTGCCGTCCATGAGCGAACGAAAAACTAGGCCGGTGGCTTATTGGCCAGATATCGCACCGGAGAGCGGGGGCGATACCCCGTAGGGGACGGGCCGGTACGGCGGCCGGAGCCGGCCGCTCAGACATCCGCCCGCACCGGCGCGCCCCGCGGGGCCGCCGGGGCCCCCGCGCTCTCCCCGGGCACGGGCCCCGGCGGCCTCGTGCCCAGCAGCTTGAGCAGCGGGCCGGTCATCGCGGTGGTGCCGACCGCCATGAGGACCAGCACCGTCAGGCCCGTCGTGCTGATCAGCTGGCGCTGCCAGCCGATGCCGGCGACCACCAGCTCGGTGACCCCACGGCAGTTCATCAGCGCGCCGAACCGCCAGGCCTCCTCCGGCGGATGCCCCATCAGCCGGGCGGCGCCGCCCGCACCGACGAGCTTGGTCACGGTGGCCACGACGACGACCCCGGCGAGCACCAGCCAGTGCCACGGGTCCTGGCCCAGCGCCCCGACCGAGACATTGAGCCCCACCCCGGCGAAGAACAGCGGCAGCAGCACGGTCAGGGTGAAGCCCTGCAGCTGCTGGTTCATCCGGTCGGTGACCGTGGCGTCCCGCGGGATCGCCGTACCGAACAGGAACGCCCCGATGACCGCGTGCAGCCCCAGCAGATGCGTCACCACGGCGTAGCTGATGGCGCCGACCAGCAGCAGGGGCAGCAGGGTGCCCGTGCCGGGCCGTTCCTCGGCCCGCCGCACGGCGGTCGCCAGCAGCGGACGCACCACCAGCGCGGTGAACACCACCAGGGCTACCACCAGTGCGATGGTGCTGCCCATCCCCATGGCGTCGCCGGACCCGGTCGCCGCGAGGATGACGGTCAGCGCGAGCCAGGCGATCCCGTCGCCCACCGCCGCACTGGCCAGCGCGAACTGGCCGACGGGGGTGCGGTCCAGCCGCAGGTCGGTCAGGATGCGGGCGAGGACCGGCAGCGCGGTCACCGACAGCGCCAGCCCGAAGAAGCACAGGTAGCCGAGGTCGTGCGGCGCCGAGCCGCGCAGCATGCCGGGGACCGCCGCCGCGAGCCCCAGCCCGGCCACGAAGGGCAGCCCCATCGCGCCGAGCACGCTCACCCCGACCGTCCCGAACGCCTTCCTGGGGTTCTCCAGCCGCAGCTCGCAGCCGAGCAGGAACATGAAGACGATCAGCCCCAGCTGGGCCACCGTGTTGAGGGCGGAGACGACATCGGCGGAGAGCAGCCAGGCCTGCCCGGACGGCCACACCCAGCCCAGCAGCGAGGGGCCGAGCAGCAGCCCGCCGAGGATCTCACCGATCACCAGCGGCTGGCCGAGCCGGCCCAGCAGGGCGCCCAGCAGATGACTGAGCAGAATGATCACCATGACGGCGAGCAGGAACCGCGCCGTCGTGTCGACCTCGGCCGACGGGCCCCCGGAGCCCAGCCGCCCCCACCACAGCCCCACGGCCGCCAGCAGCAGGACGACGCCCGCGGTCACCTTCAGCATGACGTCAGGGGGGTGTCGAGGGCGAGCGGCGGGGCGGGGACCCCGCCGCCCGGCCAGGAGGCGAACCGCCGGGCCCCGTACAGCAGCGGCGTCCCGGCCTCCTGGGTGACGCCGGTGACCGCGCCCAGCACGAGGGTGTGGTCGCTCACCTCGACCAGCTGCGTCACCCGGCACTCGGCGACCGCGAAGGCGTCGTCGGCCAGCCAGGGCAGCCCGGCGTCCGGGGCGCGCCGCCAGCCCACCCGGGCGAAGCGGTCCGCGACCGGGTGCGCGAACACCTCAGCGGCCCGCTGCCCCCGCTCGTGCAGCAGGTTCACCGCGAAGGCGCCGTACGCGCGCAGCGCCTGCAGGGTCTCCCCGCGGGTGGTCAGCCACACCGAGAGGGTCGGCGGCGCGGTGGTCACGCTCGCCAGCGAACTGCACGTCAGCCCGCGCGGCCGGTCGTCCGTCCCGTACGTGGTGATCACGGCGACGCCGGTGGGGAAGGCCCCCATCAGCGAGCGGAAGGCGTCGGCCGGCACCGGGCGGGTGGCCGTGTCCGGCGCGGACGGGGGCGGGGGAAGGCTAGCCATGTGAGGTCGTCCTCCGGTTGGTGCGCCGGGGCCGTCGCGGGGACCCGCCCCCCGACTCCCGGCCGCACGGGCGGGTGAAGCGCCGACGCCCGTACCCGCCGGGGGATGGGGGTAGGGGCGTCGGCAGCGGAAGTGAGCCCGGGGGCTCAGCTGTTGAGGGAGGCGATGTACTCGTAGCAGCTGGGCAGCGCGGCGACCAGCTCGTCCGCGTCCGCCCGGAGCCGCGCCAGCTCGGCGCGGGCGTTCGTGGGATCGATGTGCGCGAGCGAGGGGCGCGGCCGCTCCGGCTCGTGACCGAGACCCAGCATCATCGTGATCCACGAGTACTGCTCGAAGCCGTGGTAAGGCTGGTAGATGGTGCGCTCGTCGAGCAGGTGCGAGGAGCCGATCGCGAGGCGCTCGGCGAGCCCGTCGGGCAGCGCGCGGGTCTTGGCCTCCTTCCAGTACGGGGTGTCCTCGCGCTGCGCCGCCTTGTAGTGCAGCACCAGGAACTCCTTGACCCCGTCCAGGACCTCGGCGACCCGGTGGTTGTAGTCGTCGGCCAGCGCCGGGTCCCAGCGCTCGTCCGGGAAGTTCTTCACCAGCTGCTCGATGCCGTGCTGGATGAAGAAGATGCCGGTGGACTCCAGCGGCTCCACGAAGGCGCTGGACAGGCCGATGGCCACGCAGTTGTTGACCCACGAGCGGCGGTTGCGCCCGATGCGCATCCGGATGTGGTTGGCCTCCAGGTCGTCCTGGCCGGGCGCGACGTGGTTGCGCAGGGTGCGCTCCGCCTCCTCCGGGCTGCAGAACTCGTCGGAGTACACATAGCCGTTGCCGTTCCGCCCGAACAGCGGGATGTTCCAGATCCAGCCCGCGTCCATCGCGGTCGCGGTGGTGTACGGGTTCATCCCGGTGGTGGCCTGGTCGGCCTGCGGGACGCGCAGCGCGACGGCGCGGTTGTTCGGCAGCACGTCCTGGAAGGACTCGAAGGGCTCCTCCAGGGTCTCGTTGATCAGCATGCCCTTGAAGCCGGTGCAGTCGATGAACAGGTCACCGGTGAGGTCACCGTGCTCACGGGTGGCGACATGGCTGATCCAGCCGCGCTCGTCGCGGCCCACCTCGGTCACGTCGTCGACGACATGCCGGACGCCCCGGTCGGTGCCGTACTTGGCCAGGAACTTCGCCAGCAGCGCCGCGTCGAAGTGGTACGCGTACGGGAACTGGGCCCGCTGCTCCTCCAGCGTGGAACGGCCCAGCGAACCGTCCAGCCCGCCCGCGAACAGCGAGCCGTCCAGCAGCCGCGGCGAGCGCTTGGCCTCGCACAGCGCCGGGGTGATGAAGCAGGACCGGTCGAACGGCTCGCTGCGGTCGCCCTCCTGGAGCCACCAGTCGGCCAGGGTGTAGCCGTCGGACGTCCGCAGCCGCTCGAAGGGGTGGTAGAAGTGGTGCCCCGGCCGGCGCCAGTTCTCGAACCGGATGCCCAGCTTGTACGAGCCGGAGCACTCCGGCATCCACTCGCGCTCGTCCAGGCCGAGGTAGTCGAAGAAATGCCGGACCGTGCTGAACGTCGCCTCGCCGACACCGATGGTCGCGACGCGGTCGGATTCCACCAGAGTGACATTGATGCGGTCACCGTAGGCCGCCTTGAGGTACGAGGCGCTCATCCATCCCGCAGTGCCGCCGCCGACAATGACCACTGAATTAATCACGCTGTGACTCCTGTTGTTCGTGAACGGGCCTGGGAAGGGCGGATGGGCTGATTCACGCAGAGAAGTTAGACAGCGGGTTTTTTACTTCGTTATCGGGAGGCGGGCGATCTATATCAGTGCCGCCGGGCCGTCATCGGAAGATTCTTGGCGCCGTACATTCCACGGGCGTGATAGGCGACCTCGGGGCCGTGGTCGACGCGCAGTTCACGGAAGGTGTCCAGCAGGGCGTTGAGCGCCACCTCCGCCTCCAGCCGGGCCAGCGGCGCGCCCACACAGAAGTGCCCGCCGCGGCCGAAGGCGACGTGCCGGTTGGGCGTGCGCCGGATGTCGAAGCGGTGCGCGTCCGGGAACTGCGCCTCGTCATGATTCGCCGAAATCACCCACGGGGTCACCATCCGGTCCGCCGGAATGAGATGGCCACCCACTTCGACATCGGTCACGGTGACCCGGCTGACCGTGGTGAAAGGCGAGCGGAAGCGCAGCACTTCCTCAATGGCGGACGGAATCAGCGAACGGTCGGCACGGAGTTCCGCATACGCGTCCGGATGGCTGTCGAGACACTGCATGGCATTCCCGATCAGCAGCGTCGTGGTGAGATGACCGGTCAGGAAGAGGATTCCGGTGAATTTCACGACCTCGTCGTCGGTCAGCCGCTCCCCGTCGATCTCGGCGGTGGCCAGCCGGCTGATCAGGTCGTCCTCCGGGTCCGTCCGGCGCCTTCGGCAGTGGCCCAGCAGGTAAGCGTCCATCTCCCGGGTCGCGGCCTGGAATGTGGCGACGAAGTCCTCCGGCGGGATCGGCCGGTCGCCCAGCGCGATGAACCGGTCCGCCCACACCCGGAACAGGTCGCGGTCCGAGGCGGGCACCCCCAGCAGCTCACTGATGACGATCACCGGCAGCGGATACGTCAGCACGTCCACCAGGTCGAACCGCTCCGCGTCGACCCCGGCCAGCAGCTCCTGCGTCACGGCCGCGATGCGGGGTTCGAGCCCGGCCACCGTCTTCGGGGTGAAGGCCTGGTTGACCAGCCGGCGCAGCTTGCCGTGGTCCGGCGGGTCCATCGCGTTGATGTGGCCCTCGGTCAGCGGCTTCAGATGCGGCATGACCCGGCTGGAGTCGTTGGAGAACGTCTTCGGGTCGGAGATGACCTGCTGCACGTCCTCGTAGCGGAAGACGTGGTAGGGCCCGTCCCCCTCCTGCCACACGGGGTGGCCGGACCGCATCCCGCGGAGCCAGTCGAACAGCTCGTCGCCGCCGTCGGCGTCCGGGACGGCGATCTCGTCGCGCACAGTCATCAAAACCTCTGTCGGTGGTGGCCGGCTCGCATGACGGCGGACGCTATGCGGCCCCGTTTTCCGTGCGTTATCGCCCCGGCGCCCACTCTCCGCCCCGGCGCCCACCACCGCCCTGCCCGGCCGCCGCCGTCCCGCCCGGCCGCCGCGCCGTCCCGCCCGTCAGCGCCCCGGGAGCGGCCGGCCCTGGCACTCCTCCGCCGACAGCCGGCTGATGTCCGCGCTCGCCTGCAGCTCCCCCCACACGGAGCCGATCTCGTGGAAGGTGTTGCGCGCGATCAGCAGATGCTGGCTCGCCCGGCTGAGCTGGTTCAGCAGCTGACTGCAACTGCCCAGCGCCAGATGGACCTTGGCCAGCAGGAAGAGGTCGTCGACCCGCTCCGCGATCTCCAGCGCGTCGGTCAGGATGCGCTCGGCCTCGACGCACTGGCCCGAGGCCACCAGCGTCTCCCCGATGCCCATCAGTGCGTACGCCTCACCCCGGGTGTCGCCCTTGCTGCGCACGATCCGCAGCACCCCGTCGTACGACTGCTTGGCGGCGTCGAAGCGGTGCTGCTTCACATAGGCGGCGGCCAGCCGGTTGAGCGCCTGGGCGGCCCCGCGGGTCTCCCCGAGCGCGGTGGCGATCCGCACGGCCTCCAGGGACAGCCGGACCGCGGCGTCCGGGTTCCCCCACTCCAGCTCGATCTGGGACATCTGGTTCAGGGTGTGCGCCTCGGCGGACGCGTCGCCCACCACCCGGAAGGTGTTGCGGGCCTCGTCCAGCCGGCTCATCGCGGAGCGCAGGCCGCCCTGCACCCGGTCGGTGATCGCCATGTTCCGCAGGGTCAGCGCGCGGCCGTGCACCTCCCGCACGCTGTCGAAGAGCTGGAAGGCCCGGGTGAAGAGCGGCATGGCGGTGTCGAAGCGCTGCTGGAACATCTCCACGGAGGCGAGTTCGTAGCACATCGCCGCCTCGCCGCGGACGTTCCCCGCGTTCCGGTTCGCCTCCAGCGCCCGCTCGCTGACGGTGCGCCAGTCGTCGTAGTAGTTACGGGTCTCGAAGAGGACCACACTCGACATCACCAGGTCCCAGGCCGGCTCCTCCATCCCGAGCGCGCAGGCCTGGAGGATCGAGGCCACCAGCGACGGGCGCTCCGCCTCGAACCAGTCGAGCGGCGAGCGCAGCAGCCGGCCGACGAGCGGGGCGTCGAGGTGCCGGCGCGGTGTCGACCCGTGGATGATCGCGAAGTCGCCGCCGTACTCCCGGATGTGGCCGCGCTCCGCCAGCGTGAGATAGGTGCGCAACACCCGGTGCAGCGCGCCGCGGCGCCCGTCCTCGGACTCGTCGGACTCGGCCCGCTCCCGGGCGTACAGCCGCAGCAGGTCGTGGAAGCGGTAGCGCATGGTGCCGGTGGCGTCGCTGCCGACCGGGGCGAGCAGATGGGCGTCCACCAGCCGCTCGATCATGTCCTCGGCCTCGGCCGGCGAGACGTCGAGCAGCGCGCCGCCCACCCACGCCGGGAAGTCCGGTACGTCGAGCAGCCCCAGCAGCCGGTACATCCGGGCCGCCTGCTCGGGCAGGCCGCGGTAGCTCAGGGCGAAGCTGGCGCGCACCTCCAGGCCGCCGGTGCTGAGTTCGTCGAGCCTGCGGTGCTCGTCGCGCAGCCGGTCCACCAGGTGCTGGACGGACCAGTGCTGCTTGGCGACCAGGCGGGCCGCCGCGATCCGCAGCGCGAGCGGCAGCCCGTCGCACAGCCGGCACAGCTCGTTGACCGCGGCCTTCTCCGAGGTGGCCCGGCCCTCGCCGGCGATCTTGGTGATCAGGGTCTGGGACTCGTGCGCGGCCATCAGCCCCAGGTCGACCCGCACCGTGCCGGAGTCGGCGGCGAGCTGTTCCCGGCTCGCCGCGAGGACACAGCTGCGGCCGGTGCCCGGCAGCAGCGGTGTGATCTGGTGCATCGTGCGAACGTTGTCGAGGACGATGAGCGACTTCCGGTCGGCGAGCACACTGCGGTAGAGCGAGGCGAGTTCGGCGGCGTCGGAGGGTATCTGGTCGCCGGGCACCCCGAGCGCCCGCAGAAAACGCCCCAGCAGGGCGCCCGCGACAAAGCCCGGCTCCCGGCCGTCGTACTGCGCCAGATCGGCGTACAGCTGGCCGTCCGGGAATTCCCCGGCGACCTTATGGGCCCAGTGCACGATGAGACCGGTCTTCCCGACGCCGGCCACTCCGGTGATGAGACCCATCCGCGGGGATTTCTCCCCGAGCAGCCGGTCGAGTTTCCCGAGTTCCGTCTCCCGGCCCTGGAAAAGGTCCACGTCCGGGGGGAGTTGGGCGGGCACCACCAGCGGTTTGACTTGCACCGGAAGGGTGAGACCGGGGTCGTCCTGAAGAATGGAGGCGTGCAATTCCTTTATGGCCACGCTCGGTTCGAGACCCAGTTCGTCGACGAAGTTGCGGCGCCACATCCGGAATCCCTCGGTGGCCTCGGCCCGGAGTCCGGTGCGGTACTGGGCGAGCATGAGGTTGTACCGGAGCTGCTCGTGCAGGGGGGAGCTGTTCGCGATCGAGGTCAGCTCGGAGATGATGTCCTGGTGGTGGCCCAGGGCCAGTTCCACCTCGGACCAGGCCTCGTAGGCCGCGTAGCGCCGCTCGTCGAGCCGGGTCGCCTCGTCCTCCACCGGACGCCCCGTCACCCCCGCCAGCGCGGGCCCCTTCCACAGGTCGAGCGCCTGCCGGTACAGGGCGCGGCCCTGTTCGTGGCGGCCCTGCTTGACGTGCGCGGCGGCCTCGGCGACGAGCGAGGTGAACCGCAGGGCGTCCAGGTCGCTCCCGCCGGTCTCCAGGCGGTATCCGGGGTGGGTGGTCAGAATGACGTCGCCCTCGACGCCCGCCTGTTTGAAGGACTTGCGCAGCGCACCGATGCAGATGGCCACCTGGGTACGGGCCGTGGCCGGAGGTTCGTCGCCCCATACCGCGTCGACCAGGCTGTCGACCGACACGACACGCCCCCACGCCAGGATGAGCATGGTCAGAATCGTGCGCTGCCGGGGGCCGTGAACCCCTACGATCCGGCCACCGTCGGTGATCACCAGGAGCGGCCGGAGGACGGAGTAGGTGATTGCGCGAGGCGTGGAACGGTCTTCTGGCATGGCTGTGTTACCCCCCGTGTAGCACGACCCACAGGCCCGTGATCCAGCCACTATAGGGATCGTAACGCGATCACTGAGGGTGGCTCCTGCGGAGGCCGGGGGCAGAGGTCTACTCCACCACTTTTGCGGGCTTTCGCACGGTGACTTTTGTCGCCGAACGGGGCATCGGGGCACCGGGACGGTGGCCGGGAACCGCCGTTGCGGAGTGCCGCGGTGGAGGGAGAGGGTGTCCACCGGGCGCCGGGGAGAGGTCACCGGCCGGAGGGCGGAGGCCGCCGGTACCGCCCTGACAGCGCAGCACCGTCCCGTGCGAGAAAGGCGCCCCGGGAAGAGAACTTCCGTCATCGGGGGCGCCGTTGTTCCGGCGTTCACCCACCGGACACCGGCAGTCCGCAGCGGCCGGCCGGAACGACGCTCAGCGGCTTCCGTCCGCCGCCCGGAAAAGCAGGCCGATAACGATGTGAAGCCGTCCCCGGATAAATTCACGCCGCATGGCATCGACGGTCGACCACCGCCCGTGCACGTCTGAACTAGGGGGAATCTTGACTGCGCTGCCCGGCGCCACCATCCGACGTGATATTCCCGTTCGTCCGCGGTCCCTTATCGGCCGCCGCACCGCTTTAGCCTTCGCCGATACCGCCCGCCTGACGGACCGTACGGTTTCCGCGCACCACCGGGAAAACCAGGACTGGGTGTGACAGCAGGCCGGTTGGCCCTCCGCGGCCCGTCCCACGGGACCGTCCGCACCGCCCTCCGGGCCGCCGGTGCGCCCCGCGGTGGGTAGCCCACCCCCTACGTGAGAGCTACCGCGAAGTCCGTTCCGCAGTGTGATTCCTCCCGCCGCCCGCGTCATTAACCTCGGCTTCCAGTTCCCCGAACGGACAGGAAGGAAGGCCGGCGATGCGCGCGGCACGTCTCAGGCGTGGGCTGGCGATGGCCCTCACCGCATGCTCCATCGTGGTGACGGTCGCCGCCGCGGCACGTTCCACGGTGCCGGGCACCCCGACGCAGCCCAGGCTCCCCGCCGTACGGGCGGACCAACTGCCCGCGCGGTACGCGGCGAACCACCGCTTCCTCACCGAGTCCGCGCGCGCGGCCCGCGCCATGGGCGACGACGGCCGGGCCGGTGTGCTCGCCCGGATGGCGCGGAAGGACCGGCACTTCCTCTCGTTCAGCCCGCGCGGCGACGGCCGGGCCGTGGAGGTCCTGGGCGACCTCGCGCACGCCGACCGGATCGCGGTCGTGGTGCCCGGCTCGGACACCACCGTCGACACCTTCGACAAACTGGGCACCGTCCACGCGTCGTTGAACGGCGGTGCCCGCGCGCTGCACGCCGAGATGCGCAGGCTCCAGCCGGACCGGAGGACCGCCGTGGTCGCCTGGTACGGCTACCCGGCGCCGCGCACCATGAGCCGGGACATCGTGTCCACCGACCGGGCGCTGGACGGCGGCCGCCGGCTGGCCGGGCTGCTCGGGGACCTGCGGACGGTGAACCCCGCCCCCGTGGCGGTGCTCTGCCACTCCTACGGTTCCGTGGTCTGCGCCACTGCCCTGCGCCGTATGGACGCGCGGGAGGAGTCCGCCCTCGCGGACGTGGTGCTCTTCGGCAGCCCGGGAACGGGCGTGGGCTCCCGGGCCGAACTGCACACCCGGGTCCCGGTGTGGGCGGGCCGCGGCGCCACCGACTGGATCGAGGGCGTCCCGCACGTCAGCCTCGATCTGCCGGGCGAGCAGGTCGGGTTCGGCACCGACCCCGTCACCCCCGCGTTCGGCGCACGGATCTTCCCCGCGGGCCCCGGCAGCCACAGCGACTACCTCCGCCCCGGCGGACCGGCGCTGCGCGCCATATCCCTGATCGCCCTCGGCCGGGGCGCGGAGGTCTCCGATGACTGATCTGGAACTCCGCCCGGCGGCACCGGCCCGGCGGCCGCGGCCCCCCGTCCCGCCGCGCCCCCGCCCCGCGCGGCGCACCCCCTGGCAGGCCCTGCACGCGGCGGTCCTGCGCCTGGACGCGTCGACCCCGGCGGAGCGGGACCGGGCGGCGGACGTGCTGCGTGCGCTGGCCCTCGTGGCCGTGGTCCTGGGCCACTGGCTGGTGAGCGGCGTCGTCCTCCAGGCCGGCGGCCACCTGGCCGGGGACAGCCCGCTGCGGGACCGGCCCGGACTCGCCCCGGTGACCTGGGTGCTCCAGCCACTGGCGGTGTTCTTCCTGGTGGGCGGCCGGGTCAGCGCCCAGGGCTACCGCGTGGCGCGGGCCCGCGGCATCGGCTACCGGGCCTGGCTGACCCGGCGGCTGGGCCGGCTCCTGCGCCCGGCGACGGCCTTCGCCCTCACCTGGGGGCTCGTCTGGCTGGGCCTGGTGCTCGCCGGCACCGCGCACGAGACGATCCACACGCTGATGTGGCTGGCGTACTCGCCCCTGTGGTTCCTCGGCGTCTACGCGCTGCTGATCGCGGCGACTCCCCTGGTGCACCGGGCCCCGGCCCGCGTCGCGGTGGCGGCCTGCCTCGTCGTGGCCGCGCTGGACGCCGCCCACGCGCTGTTCCCGGACAGCGGCTGGGCCGACGCCCTCCGCCTGCTGAACCTCCCGGCGGGCTGGCTCGTCCCGTACTGCCTCGGCGCGGTCTGGGCGGCCGGCGGGTTCGCCCGCGGACGGCAGGCGGTGGCGCTGCTGCTCGGCGGTGCCGGTGCCATGGCGGCGCTGATCCTCTGGGGCGGTTACCCCGCGGGCATGGCCGGCGCCCCCGGCACCACCCTGTCCAACCTCCACCCGCCCACCCTCGCGCTGGTCGCCTTCGGCCTCGCGCAGTCGGGCGCGGCCCTGCTGCTGCGCAACCCGCTGCGCCGCGCGGTCACCGCGCCGGCTCCCGCGGGTCCCGCGGTGCACCAAGTCCGCGCCACCCCGCGGCAGTTCCTCTGGGCGGCGGTGGCCCTGCTCAACGTCGCGGCCCTCACGGTCTTCCTCTGGCACCAGACCGCGATGCTCGTCACCACCGTCATCCCGCTGGGCCTCGGCCAGGTCCTCCCGGGCCTGCACACCAGCCCCGGCGCCCCGCTGTGGACCGCGGCGCGCTGCGGGTGGATTCCGGTGTTCGTTCTCGTCCTCGCCGTGCTGGTCACGGCCGTCCGGGACCGGGACGCTACGCGTGCGAAACGGAGCAATAACCGAACAATAACCTGATGTGAGAAGGTAGTTCGCCGCCGCGTCGACCGTAGAAGCAGCCCCCGTACGTCCGCAGTACCCGCACTCGTCTCCCCTCCGGAGGATTGATGTCCACCCTCACGATCGAATCGATAAGCACGCTCTACGAGAAGTACGCGGACGACTTGCGGGCGGTGCGCGACGCACAGCGGACGTTCCTCCAGGACAACAAGGAGACGGTGAAGGCCCAGCTCGACGACTACGAGGCGGAGATCACCTACCTGCTGCTGCGGGACCTCAGGCCCGAGGTCGTCGTGGAGGTGGGCACCTTCCGCGGCTGGTCCACGACCTGGATTCTGAGCGCGCTGCGGGACAACGGCACCGGCCACCTCCACTCCTTCGACATCGTCGACAACGTCGTGAAGAACGTGCCGGCCGAACTCTCCGAGGGCCGCTGGACGTTCACCAAGGGCGACCTGCGGGACACCATCGCCAAGGTCCCGGCGGAGACCGACTACCTCTTCATCGACGCCGACCACGGCGCCCGCTTCGCGCGCTGGTACATCGACAACCTCTTCCCGGTGGTCCGCCCCGGGACCCCGACCAGCGTCCACGACGTCTTCCACGGCCGCCGCCCCAAGCCCATGAGCGAGGGCTCGGTGGTCATCAAGTGGCTGGCCGCCCAGAACGTCGAGTACTTCACCCCGTCCGTGGCGAAGGCCCCCGAGGTGACGGCGCGACTGGCCGAGGTGAAGAAGGAACTGAACCTCAGCGAGCCGGTCCGGGAGAGCCGCC
This sequence comes from Streptomyces sp. NPDC048612, assembly GCF_043199295.1. Lineage (NCBI taxonomy): Bacteria > Bacillati > Actinomycetota > Actinomycetes > Kitasatosporales > Streptomycetaceae > Streptomyces > Streptomyces sp. NPDC048612. Next base: position 127,675 of record NZ_JBICVV010000002.1, on the reverse strand, counting down.
ACAACCCGATGATCTACTTCAACCTCCCGCAGGCCTGACCCCGCCGCGGCACACCACGAAGTCCCCCGTCTCGGCCGAGGCGGGGGACTTCGGTGTTCCGGGCGCCGGTTACGGCAGCTGACGCACGAAGGCGACGACGAAGAGCAGGCCGAGGGCGCAGGCCACGGCCGCGGTGGGCAGCGCCCAGGCGGGACGGTGTTCACCGCGCAGCGGGGCCGTCGTATGGCGGTTGAGCCGGGTGACGCCGGTCAGTATGGCCAGCGCGAGGGCGACACAGGGCAGCGAGACGGCGAAGTGCGCCAGCCAGGCACCGGCCAGGGACGGGCCGCCCCAGGAGTGGTCGTGCGGGGCCCGGTCGACGAAGCCGTACAGCAGCCCCCGGGCGACCGCCAGGGCGAGCGCACCGGCCAGCAGCAGGGCGAGGACGCCGAGAAGTATGGTCAGCGCGCCGTGGAACACCAGCCGGGCGGCGCCCGGCGCGGGGGCGCCGAGCGGCAGCGGCCCGGCGCGCAGCCAGCGCCGCCGGGCGGCCTCCCGGTGACCGGTGAGGGTGGAGCAGACCGCGAGGGCACCGGCGGGGAACAAGGTCACCGCGAGACCGGCGTGCCGGGCCGCCGCGGCCAGCCGGGGCGGGGGGCCCGACGCGCTGTCCGGACGCCGCTCGCCGGCGGGGGATCGGTTCGTCATGCCGGGACCGTAGGTTCGCGCCGTGCCCGCCCGCGTCACTCCCCGGCGGTGTCCCCGCACCCGTACCGCGGTAGGGCGCCGGGTACGGCCGTTCGGCCTACCGGGGCACGCGGTCCCGGGCCGCCCGGCATCCGCGGCCCGTGCGCTCCGTCAGACGTCCGGCGCGAGCTCCAGGACGGCCAGGGCGCCCCCGTCCGGCGGGTTCTCGTACGTCACCCGGGCGCCCAGCACCCGCGCCTGGCCTTCGACGATGGTCAGGCCCAGACCGACCCCGGCACCCCGCTCCCGGGCGCCGGTGCGGAAGCGCTGGGGGCCGTGCGTCAGCAGCTCGCCGGGGAAGCCGGGCCCGTGGTCGCGCACCCGCACCGCGGTCCCCGCCACCTCCAGGGTCACCGGCGGGGCGCCGTGCAGCCGGGCGTTGGCGACCAGGTTGGCCAGAATCCGCTCGACCCGGCGGTGGTCGGTCGTCACCACCGACTCGCCGTCCACCCGCACCTCGACGTCCCCGCCCGCCAGCGCGGCCGCCCGCCGTGCCAGGGCGCTCGGCAGCACCTCCTCGCACTGCGCCTGCTCGACGCCCGGCACATCGAGCCGGGCCACCTCCAGGACGTTCTCCACCACGCTGCGCAGGGTGTCCACCCCACCGCTGACCAGCTCGGCCGGGCGGCCGGGCGGCAGCAGTCCGACGGCGGTCACCAGCCCGGCCACCGGCGTGCGGAGTTCATGGGCGATGTCGGCGGTGACCCGGCGCTCGGCCTCCAGGCGGGCGCTCAGCGCGTCGGCCATGGTGTTCACGGCGGCGCCGAGCCGGGCGATCTCGTCCTTGCCCCGGGGCCGCACCCGGTCGGTCAGATCGCCGTCCGCGATCCGCTGCGCGGTGCGCGCGGACGCGGTGATCCGCCGCCCCGCGCCCGCCGCCGCGACCACGCCCAGCACACAGCCCAGCGCGGTGACGGCCGCCCCGGAGCCGAGCAGCACCCGGTCGAGGTCGGCGAGGGCCCGGACCTGCGGTGCGTAGGAGCGCCGGACCGCGACGATCTCCCGGCCGCTGCGGGTGGCCGCCCACAGCACCGGGGCGGAGCCGTCGGCGTGCTGGAGGAAGGTGGCCCGCACGGGGCGGTCGGTGACGGTCCGGCGGAGCGCCCCGGGCAGCCCCCGCGGATTCACCAGGGCGCCGTTGTCGACCCCGGAGGCGTAGGCGCTCACCGCCTCGACGAGCCGGGCGTCGAGCGCGTGCGCCGCGTTCTTCCGCTGGTCCGCGGCGGTGAGCTGATGCACCAGCAGCCCGATGAGGGTGGCGACGATGGCCGCGGTCGCGGCGATGACCAGGGCGGTCTTGGTACGGAGTCCCATGGCGGTCAGGGCACGAGCTTGTAGCCGAACCCGCGGACGGTCACGATGCGTTCGTGGCCGATCTTGGCGCGCAGGCGGAGTACATGGACGTCGACGACCCGGGTGTCGCCGCCGCAGGTGTAGTCCCACACCCGCTCCAGCAGGGTGACCCGCGAGAGCACCACCCCGGGCTCGGCCGCGAACTCCAGCAGCAGCCGCCGCTCGGTGGGGGTGAGCCCGAGCGCCCGGCCCGCCCGGCGGACCTTCAGGGAGGCGGTGTCCACCGTGAGGTCGCCGAAGCGCAGCACCGGGTCGTCCGCGCGCGGCGCGCGCCGGGCGGCGTCCGCGGCACGCCGCAGCGCCGCGCGTATCCGGGCGACCAGCACCGGGATGTCGTACGGCTTGGTGAGGTAGTCGTCGGCGCCCGCCTCCAGGCCGAGGACGACGTCCACCGGGTCGGTGCGCGCCGACACCATCAGCACCGGCACCGTGCTCTCCGCCCGGAGGAGACGCACCAGGCCCACCCCGTCGAGGCGCGGCAGCATCACGTCCAGCACGGCGACATCGGGCACCCGCTCCCGGAACGCCGCCAGCCCGGCCAGCCCGTCGGAGGCCGCGCGCACCCGGTATCCGTAGCGTTCCAGGGACAGTTGGGTGGCCTCCCGCAACAGGGAGTCGTCCTCCACGAGCAGCACGTCGGTCATGGGTGGCGGTTCCTAGGGCTCGGGGAGGGGCAGCCGCACCGCGCTGAGGTCGTCCGTGTCGGGGGGCGGGAGGTGGGAGGACCGTACGGTGGCGAAGGTGTAGTACGAGACGTTCTCACGGCGCTGCAGACGGCTGAGTTCGATGGTGGCCGGATAGCCGTTGCGGGGGCAGTGGGGGATGCACCACATGCCGCGCAGCCTGCCGGTGGCCACGGCTTTCCCCTGCCCCCAGAAGCGCCAGCTCAGCTGCGAGACCGTGGAGAACTCGGTGAGCCCGAACCCCGTGGGGCGGGTCAGCGGATGGCCCATGGTGTCGGACACATAGACCGGGCCGCGGACCTGGCTGGGGCTCGGGGCGGGCCCCTCGACATGGGGCTGCTCGGAAGGGCCGCACCCCGAGCAGCCCACGGCCGCCAGCACCAGTACGCAGACGGTGAGCAGGGCCGTGGGCTTGTTCATCGGGAGTCTTCTCCGTCAGAGGGTGGCGGGCGGTACCTCAGGTGGTGGCGAGGTGCTGCTTGCCCTTGAGGTCCTCGACATCGTACGAACCGTTCCCGCCGGCCAGCTTCACGGTGAAGGACGAGAAGACCTTCTTGCCGTTCACGGTCTTGGGGTCCGAGAGCGTCAGGGTGCCCTTCAGGGGCTTGTCGAGGCAGGCCTGGCCGCACCACAGGCCGGTGATCTCGCCGGTGGCGACGGCCTTCTTCGTGCCCCACTCCTTCCAGTGGAGGTTGCCCGCCGAGGTGTGCTCGGTGAGCACCAGCGCCTCGGGGCTGCGCTCGGCCTTGCCCTTGTCCGCGTGCTCCTCGCCGATGTGGTTCATGACGTAGGGGGTGCTGTTGGCGCGGGCGGCGCTCGCGGTGTGCTCCGAGGCCGTGGCGGCCTGCGCCCCGGTGGCGGTGGCGACCGTGCCGAGGACGGCGAGACCGGCCAGTGCCGTTCCGAGGGCCGTCTTGTGGCGCCGGGCGATGCTCGTGGTGCGCTTCATGGTTCTCGCTCCATCGTGTTGATCAGTGGGGGCGTCACAGAAGCTATGAGGGGCGTTTCTCGGCGGCCTGACAGCTGGGTAACAGCCGCTCATCGACCTCTGTAACGTGATCGACATACGGGAGAGCGCCGTCGGTAGCGCCCTAACCGCCAAGAGAAAGACCAGGTCAGGGCGTTGGAGACGGGCGCCCGCCGTCCCGGACCCACCCCGACGCCGCGCGCCACCTCAACCCCCAACTCGACTCCCCAGAAGGCGATTCCGCCGCATCCGGCGCCAATGCCGAGGGTGCTGCAGCCCGTTCGGCGGCATCGGGTCAGCGGACGGCGGGCACCGGCAGCCGGCAACCGACCCGCCACCCCTGCCCGTACGGGCCCGCCTCCAGGGCACCGCCGACGGCGCCGACCCGCTCGGTGAGCCCCGCGAGACCGGTGCCGCCGCCGTGGCGCCCCGCTCGCCCCGGGGAGGGCCGGGGGAGGGCGCCGGGCCCCGCGCCGTCGGTGACCGCGATCTCCACCGCCCCGTCCGCGGTCCGGCCGGCGCGCACCTCGACCCACCCGGTCCCCGGCGCATGCCGCCGCACGTTGGTCAGCGCCTCCAGCACCACGCGGTACGCGGCGTCCCCGGCCTCCCGTGAGAGCGCCCCGGCCAACTCGTCCTCCAGGGACAGCGACACCTCGGCCGCCGTCATCGCGCCGAAGCGGCCGACGAGTCCGGGCAGATCGTCCGGCCCGTACAGCCGGGTGGGCGGCGGCTCCGCCCCGGTGCGGCCGTCCGTCCCGCGGAGCGCCGCCACCGTGCGGTCCATGGAATCCAGCGCCCGCAGCCCGGCCTGCTCGACGCGGTGCAGCAGCGCGTGGTGCGCCACCGGGCCGCCGTCCTCGTCCAGTTGGGCCGCCTGGGCCTCCAGCACGATGCCGGTCACCTCATGGGCCACGAAGTCATGCAGGTCGCGGGCGATGTCGAGCCGCTGCTCCCGCCGGGCCAGCGCCACGGCATGCACCCGCCGGTGGTCCAGCGACCGGAGGTGGAGCCCGGCGCCCGCCGCACACGCGGCCGGGACGAAGGCCAGCGCGGCCAGGAAGACCGACTCCTTGAGCCCGGTCTGCGGGGCGTGCAGGGTGAAGCGCAGCGGCAGCAGCACCGCGGCGGCGCCGGTCAGCCCGCCGACGAGGCCCGCCCCGCGGCCCGGCACCCGGCGTACCACCCGCTCCAGCAGGACCAGCAGCGCGACCGCCTCGAACGGCAGCCAGAGGAGGGCGAGACCGGCCTTCCCGAAGGAGACGGCGTCCGCGGCGAGCGAGAGCACCGCGGCCCCGGCCGCCGCCCGCGCGAGCGTGACCCGCCCCACCGGCCACCCCGCGAGCGCCACGGCCAGGGTCAGCGCGGCCATGACCGCCGGTATCCAGCCACCCGGGGGCGAGACGAGGGCGGGGAGGAGCATCGCCGTGGCGGCCGCCCCGCACCACCCGGCGCGCCGCCCGCGCCGCCCCGCAACGTTGTCCTTCATGGCGGTGAGGCTATGCGGGCCGCCCGGGTGTCCGCCCGGTGGCGTAGCCCAACTCCCAGGCCCGCACGGCGACTCCGACCCGGTTGGGGACCTGGAGCTTGCGCTGGATGCTGGCGAGATGGGTTTTCACGGTGCCCGCGGAGATGAACAACTCCCGGGCGATGTCGGCGTTGGTCCGGCCCTCGGCGACCTTGCCGGCGATCTCCGCCTCCCGCCCGGTCAGCAGGGCGTCGCGGCGCCGGGGGCGGCGGGCCGTGGGGCCGGTGACGTGCTCCAGCAGCCGGACGGTGACCGACGGGCTGATCAGACTGTCCCCGGCCATCGCCGCCCGGACGCCCTCCACCAGCAGCGCCGGCCCCGAGCGCTTGAGCAGAAACCCCGAGGCACCGAAGCGCAGCGCCGGATACACGTACTCGTCCAGGTCGAAGGTGGTCACGATGACGATCCGTACCGGGTCCGCTGCCCCGGGCCCGGCCAGCCGGCGGGTCACCTCCAGGCCGTCCATCCGCGGCATCCGGATGTCCACCAGCGCCACATCCGGCCTCAGCGCCCGCCCCATCGCCACGGCGTCCTCGCCGTTCGCCGCCTCACCGACCACGTCCATGTCGGGCTGGCTCTCCACGATGCGGCGCATCCCCCGGCGGGCCATCTCGTGGTCGTCGGCGATCAATAAGCGAATCGTCACGGGCAGGGATTCTGCCGTACGGGGCGGGGACGGGGGCGGTCTTCGGCAACCGGCGGGGGCGGGGGCGGGGTGCTGCCCGGGGGCTCGGCGAGGGCGGTGCCGGGCCGAAGGGGCGGCACGCTGCCGATGGGACCGGTGCCTCGCCCACGTACGGCCCGGCCCCGGCCGCACGGATGGCGGGCCGTCCTGCACCGCCCCGCCCACCCCCTCCGCACCTCACCCCCACCCACCTGACCTGCGAGAAGAAGGCCGCCGGGGCGGGCGCGGCGGAGTGGCGGCGGCCGGCCTTCGCGTGGCGGGTGGCGCGGGATGCGGGCATGTTGAGGAGACAGCGGCATTCCTGGACGGGAGGAAGGGCCTCAGGGGGCATGCCCGACGCGGCCGGCGCCGTCGGGCGAGCGGACGCAGGAGGCCGCCGCATGCATCGGAGAGCACTGCGCGTCCCCGCCGCCGGCCTCGCCTACCTGACGCTGGCCGCGGTGTCGGCGTCCGCGATGGCGACCGGGCCGGACGAGTTCGCGGACGTCGCCGTGAGCAGCGGGACGCGGGCCGGCCCCGGCACCGCGGCGACCCGGGTGATCGCCCACCGTGGCGCCTCCCGTCACGCGCCCGAGAACACCCTCGCCGCCGTCGACGCCGCCCACCGCCGCGGGTTCGTCTGGGTCGAGAACGACGTGCAGCGGACCCGGGACGGCCGGCTGGTGGTGCTGCACGACACCACGCTGCGGCGGACGACGGACGCGGCCCGGGTGTTTCCCGGGCGGGCGCCGTGGCGGGTGGGGGATTTCACCGCCGCCGAGATCGCGCGGCTGGACGCCGGCAGCTGGTTCGGCAAGCGCTTCAGAGGGGAGCGGGTGCCCACACTCGCCGCCTACCTGTCCCGTCTGGACCATAACGGGCAGCGCCTTTTGCTGGAGATCAAGGCACCCGAGAAGTATCCCGGAATCGAGGCACAGGTCATCCGTGAACTACGGGCACGAGGGTGGCTGGATCGCGCCCATGTCCGCAGCCGGCTGGTGGTCCAGAGCTTCTGCGTGCGGTGCGTGAAAACCGTGCACGAACTTGTGCCGCAGGTGCGTACCGGCATTCTCGGCGCGCCCGATGTGCGCGACCTGGCGCGCTATGCGCGGTTCGCGGACCAGATCAACCCCCGGGTGTCCGCGCTGAGTTCACGCTGGCTGGCCGCCGTGCACCGGCTGCACGGCCCGCACGGCCGCCGGTTGGAGGTCTATGCGTGGGACGTGGCGAAGAACACCACCGCGCGGTCCGTGCGGGCCAGAGGCGTCGAAGGTGTTATTCAATAGGGGCAACAGCCGTAGATTAAGGCAGCATTGTCCAGATCTCTCAGGGTGCCGGCCCGCACGCGCGGTCCGGCCTGCCCTCTACCGTGCGTGAAGGTGCTGTGGAGGGCGGATGCGCCGTGTGTGGCCGTGACCGGCGGGGATTTACGTGATTCCCGCCGCGGGGCTAAGGTGCCTGGGATGTTCGACGCCGCCACACTCCCCGTAAAAGAACTAAGACGCAGGATTTGGCTTTTGGGTTCCGATATACGGCCCGGCGCGGGCCAGCGTCCAGCTCCTCCCCTGGGAACCTTTCGGGAGGCTCCTTGAAGAACGAATATCCGGCGTACGGCGAACGGCGGGTGCCGCTCCCCCCGCCGCGGCAGATGTCGCATGACACGCTGAGTCGGACCGGCACACCGGCACCGCCGGAGACCGCCGGGGCCACGGGCACGGCCACGGCCACGAGAGCACCGGCGGCCGCCTCCGGGACGGCGACGGCCGACCGGCCCGCGGCGGGCGGCAGCGCGCACGCCGCGCCCAGAAGCCATGCCAAGGGCCGCGGCACGGACCAGGCGAAGAACGATGCCAAGGCCGGTGCCACGGCGAAGCCGCGCGATGCCTTCTTCGACAATGCGAAGTATCTGGCCATCGTGCTGGTGGCGATGGGGCACTCCTGGGAGCCGCTGCGCGACGGCAGCCGCTCCGCCGCCGCGCTCTACATCACCGTGTACGCCTTCCATATGCCGGCGTTCATCATCATCTCCGGCTATTTCTCGCGCAGTTTCGATATGCGCAAGGACCGGCTCCAGCGGCTGATTACCGGCGTCGCCGTCCCGTACATCCTCTTCGAAGTCGCCTACACGCTCTTCAAGAGGTGGGCGGACGACGACCCGGGTTACCCGGTGAGCCTGACGGACCCCTGGTATCTGACCTGGTTCCTGCTGGCCCTGTTCGTCTGGCGGCTGACCACCCCGCTGTGGAAGATCGTGCGCTGGCCGGTCCCACTGGCGCTGACCATCGCCGTCCTCGCGTCACTGTCCCCGGACATCGGCGACGACATGGACCTCCAGCGGGTGCTGCAGTTCCTGCCGTTCTTCGTGATCGGGCTGTCGCTGCGGCCGGAGCACTTCAAGCTGGTCCGCCGCAAGAAGGCGCGCATCCTGGCCGTACCGGTCTTCGCCGCGGCGCTGGTCTTCGCCTACTGGGCGGCCCCGCGGATGAACGCCGCCTGGTTCTACCACCGTGACGCCGCCCAGGAACTCGCCGCCCCGTGGTGGAGCGGTGCGGTGATGACGCTGGCCATGTTCGGCTGCTCGCTGGTGCTGGTGGCCTGCTTCTTCGCCTGGATTCCGGGCCGCACGATGTGGTGCACGGCGCTGGGCGCGGGCACCCTCTACGGCTACCTGCTGCACGGCTTCCTCGCCAAGGGCTCGCGCTTCTGGGACTGGTACGACAACCCGTGGATGCACACGCCGTGGGGCGCGGTCGTGCTCACGCTGATCGCGGGCACCGTGGTCACCGTGCTGTGCACACCACCCGTGCAGCGGGCCTTCCGCTGGGCGATGGAACCCAAGATGACCTGGGCCTTCAAGAAGGACCCGGTGGGAATGGCCCGCAGCCGCAACTGACCGGCCGCACTCCCCACCGCACGGGGTGACGCGTCAGCGTCGTACAGCACAGGGCGTACGTCCAAGAACAGCCTCAGGGGCGCCCGCCCCGCCGGAAGACCGGCGGGACGCGCGCCCCTGGTGTGTATGGGACGGGCGCCCCTGAGGTGTACGGAAGGGGCCCTGGCATGCACGTAACGGGGCGGGCGGCCGCGCAGAACGGCGGGCGGGGGGCCGGGAACTGGTCGGCGAACTGGGAACCAGCCGGGGCGCCGAAACAGGTCGGCGACCGGGAGCGGGCCGGGGCGCCGGGAACTGGCTGGGCGCGCCGGGAACGGGCCGGTGCCGTCGGGCCGGTCGGCCCCGCCCCGGTTCGCTAGCGGACGACGGCGATGCCCTCGATCTCGACCAGCGCGGTCTCGTCCCACAGGCGGGTGGCACCGATCACGGCCATCGCCGGATAGTCGCCGCCGACCAGCCGTTTCCACACCCGCCCGATCTCGCGCGCATGCCGTCGGTAGTCCGCGACATCGACGGCGAAGACGGTGAGCTTGGCGAGGTCGGACGGACCGGCACCGGACGCCGCCGCGACGTCCAGAAGGTTCCTCAGCGCCCGCTCGAACTGCTCGACGACCCCGTCGCCGACGATCCGGCCCGCACCGTCGAGCGCGGTCTGCCCGGCGAGGAACACCAGAGTGCCCGGAGCCGCGCGCACGGCATGACTGAACCCCGTCGGCGGCGCAAGATGCCCGGGATTCACCCGCTCCAGCCCGCCGTCACCCCCACTCCCACCCGCCGCCTCCGCGCCGGACCCCGCCACCGAACCCATGCCGGCACTCGCACCCGTTCCGGTGTCCGCACCGGCACCCGCACCGGCACCCGCGTCCGCACCTGCTCCGGCGTCCGCCCCCGCCCCCGCATTCGGGCCGTTCTCAGCAGGCCGCTCCGCCCCAGCGTTCATCCCGGTCCCGGCACCCATCCAGCCGACTCCCTCCGCCGCCAACTCATCTCATCCGTCCAGCGATTGAAGCCGCTCCGCTCCCCTTGGGGAAGACCTGAACCACTGAGGTTGCACCACCCGGACGGCACGGCTCCCACAGCCCTCGCAGCCCTTCCGGCACAAAGCCCGCACCACCGCTCACCAACCACCGAAGGCACCCACCACTCACCACCGGGCACCCCTCGGCGAGTCTAGGACGTACCGGACAGATCCCCAGGGCACCACGGCATCGCACGGCAAGGGGGACGGGACCGCTGCCCGGCGGTGCGGGACGGTCGCGACGGACGGCGTCGCACCGTACACACCCGCCGGACCAGCGTCATAACGCCGCACGGCCGCGACGGCCCGACGCCGCACAATTGCCGGTCCCGCCCGGTCCCGGCCGGTGGCCACGCGGGTCCACCCCCGTGGGACTCGCGTCACCGAACAGCTGCCGGGCCCGCCTGGCCTCTGCCCGTGGCAACGCGGGTCCACCCCCGTGGAACTCGCGTCACCGAACAACCGCCAGGCCCACCCGGCCCCGGTCTGTGGCCACGCGGGCCCACCCCCGTGGGACCCGCGCCACCGACACCGTCCCCGCCACCCGCACCGGCCGCGTCGCCCCCCGCCCCGCTCGCCCGTGCGGAGCCTCGCCCCGCCGCGCCTCACGGTATGCGCGGCGTCAGGCCCGCCTCGGTGACCGGTTCGTGGCCGTCCAGGCGGCCCCGCGCGCCGTAGGGGCGGCATCGCAGGAAGCCGGCCTCGTGGTGGAACGGCTGCTCCTGGTGGTTCCTGATCACCTCCTGGTGCTCGGGCTGTGCGGAGCCGTAGGCGTAGCGCTGCATCGCCGACGCGCTCTGCCACAGGGAGAAGGTGCCGACGAAGCGGGGTGGCCGGGCCAGGGCGACCGAAGCGGTCATCGAGGGGTCGGCGGCGGCCCGGCCGGCGGCGCGGGAGTTGGCGCGCAGGAACGGCAGGGCGCGCCGCAGTCGCAGTTGCCCGAGGGTGAGCACGGCGACCGGCCCGTCCTCCTCGTCCTGCGCGGCGCCGGGCCCGATCTCGACCGGCATCGGACCCCAGGAACCGGAGAACCGCAGCGGCCGCAACCGCACATGCCAGCCGCCGGCCAGCAGCCGCGCCAGCGGGTCCTCGGCGAGAAAGCGGTCGAGCGCGGCATCGTCGTCCCACGAGGCGAGCAGCGCGGCGCGGCCGGGGCGCACCTTGGGCGGTCCGGCCGCGATGGCACCGGTGAGCGTGGTCTCGGCGTACCGCAGGCCGGGGGTCGTCCCGGGCCGTGGGCGCGCACGCAGGACACTGCGCACGGCGCGGACGCCGACGTCGGCGATATGCACGGAAACGATCACGATGAGCCCCCGCATCTCAGAGTTACTCGTGCGTATACCAAGTGGTACACGATCCAGTATCCTCGATCGGACCGGCCATGGCGAGCCGAATTCACCACCAGATCGAGCCAGATCGCAGGGAGGGGCCCGGATGAGCGAGATCGACCGGAGCCGCGCCGCGCGCGCGGAAGCCAGGACCCGTATCGAGGAGGTCGCGGCCCGGCTGTTCGCCGAGCGCGGCTTCGCGGGCACCACCATCGGGGAGATCGCCGCCGAGGCGGGCCTGAGCAAGCCGATGCTCTACCGCCACTTCGACTCCAAGCAGGAGCTGCACCTCGCCCTGCTGGAGCGGCACCGCGACGAGCTGGCCGCCGCCCCGGTCCGCGAACTCCTGCACGGCGAGGGCGACCTGGACACCCGGATGACGGCGATGTACGAGGCCTGGTTCGGGTATGTGGAGAGCCATCCGTACACCTGGCGGATGATGTTCCGGGACACCACCGGGGACGCCCAGGTGCAGGCCTTCCACCGCGAACTGCAGCGCCGGCAGCGCGAAACGGACGTGGAGCTGCTGCGCGCATTCGTGCCCGGTATCCCCGAGGCCGAGCTGGAGCCCCTGGGGGAGGCGATCCGCAGCGCGCTGTACGGCCTCGCGCTGTGGTGGCTGGAGCGCCCCGACCAGCCTCGCGAGCTGCTGGTCGGGACGATGACGCGGATCACCCGTGGCTTGATCTCCACCGTCGGCGGCCCGGCCACGGAGACGCCGGGCGCCCCGGACTGAGCCCCGGCGCCCCGCTCAGGCGGGGGAGACCGGCCTCCGGTTCAGGCCACCACCGGATACAGCGCCGCCCTCAACTGCCCCGTCCAGTACGCCGCCATCTCCCTCGCCACCCGGCTGTCCGGCGCGAACAGCTCGAAGCCGTGCCAGGCGCCGGGCACATTGCGGACCGTGACCGGCACCCCGGCATCCATCAGCCGCCGGGCGTACGCCAGCCCCGCATCGCGCATCGGATCGAGATCGCAGACCAGCACGGAGGCCGGCGGCAGCCCGGACAGGTCGGTGGCGCGCGCCGCCGCGGCATAGGCGTCCGCCGCGCCCGTCCCCTCGGGCAGATAGTGCCGCCACGCCCGCTGCACGCTCCGCCGGGTGGTCACCCGCGCGTCCTCGGCCACGTCGGCCGCCGCCGCGCCCTCCTCCGCCCCGACCCGGTCGTCCAGGTCCGGGATGCACAGCGACTGGTGGAGGACCGCCGGGCCGCCGCGGTCCCGGGCCATCAGGGTGACCGCGGCGCTGAGCCCACCGCCCGCCGACTTGCCGGCGAGGGCGATCCGCGCGGGATCGATGCCCAGCTCGGCGGCACGCTCGGCCGTCCATTCCAGGGCGCGATAACAGTCCTCCACCCCGGCCGGATAACGGTGTTCCGGGGCGAGGCGGTATTCGACGGTGACGACGATGGCGGGCAGCTCACGGCAGAGCGCGAGCGCCGTGCGGTCCTGCCCCGGCAGCGACCGGCCGACGGCGAACCCGCCACCGTGAAAGTGCAGCACGGCGGGCAACGCGCGACCGGCCCCCTCGGAGCCGGTACCCGCCCCGTCCTCCGGCCGGTAGACCTCGACCATCAGGGCACTGCCGTCCGCCCGCGGGACCTCGAACCGCTCGCTGCGCACCCCCGTACGGTCGGCCGGTAACGAGGCCAGCAGCTTGTGGAGCCGCGCGCGGGTGGCCCCGATGTCCTCGTACGGATCGGAGGAGCGCTGCGCCAACGCCTCGAACACCGGGACCAGTTCGGGATGCACCCGCATCGCCGTCGGGAGCTGCAATTCGGACTGAGCACTCATACGGGACACTCCTCGTTCGGATCGGACGTGCTGCGACTTCTGCTCACGATCTTCACTCTGCCTGCCCGCGCCGCCCGCCGTCCGCCGACGTGCCGCAGCCAGCCGGCTATCCAGCCATCCCATCCGCCTCCGCGTCGCCCCATCCGCCTCCGCCGGCCCTCACTTCGCGTCCGCGTAGCACTCCACCACCGCCGTGGTGAACGGGAAGCGGACCGGAGTCTCCCCGAACGCGATCCGCCCCGCCGTCCCGGCCGCCGCCGTGACCGCCTCGGCGACCGCCGCGGCCTCCTCGGCGGGGCAGTGCACGATCACCTCGTCGTGCTGGAAGAAGACCAGCTCGGCGCGGAGTCCGCCCGCCCGCAGCGAGTGGCGCAGCGCGGCCAGCATCAGCAACGCCCAGTCGGCCGCGCTGCCCTGCACGACGAAGTTGCGGGTGAACCGGCCGCGGGCCCGGGCGGCCGCAGTATTGCCGCCGTACCCCGCGGGCTCCTCCTGGGGGAGGCCCGCCTCGTCGGGCGGCGCCACGGACGCGGGCGGGCAGGTACGGCCCATCCAGGTGCGGACCAGCCGGCCCTCCTCACCCGCCCGCGCCGCCTCGTCCACATACGCCACCGCGGCCGGATAGCGGCGGCGCAGATCGGCCATGTGCTTGAGGGCGTCACCGGACGTCTGCCCGTAAATGGCGCCCAGCAGCCCGAGCTTGGCGCGGGCGCGGTCCCCGCCGAACGCACGGGCCGCCAGGTCCGCGTACAGGTCCTCGCCGCTGCCGGCCACCTCCATCAGCCCCCGGTCCCGGGAGACGGCCGCCAGCACCCGCGGCTCCATCTGGTCGGCGTCGGCCACCACCAGGCGCCACCCCGGATCGGCGCGCACGGCCTGCCGGATCACCTTGGGGATCTGCAGCGCGCCGCCGCCATTGGCGGTCCAGCGGCCGGAGACCGTGCCACCGGGCAGGTATTCGGGGCGGAACCGGCCGTCGTGCACCCACTGCTGCAGCCAGGACCACCCATGAGCGGTGTGCAGACGGTAGAGCTTCTTGTACTCCAGCAGCGGCGCCACCGCCGGGTGATCGATCTGCTGAAGCTCCCACTTACGGGTCGAGGTGAGGGAAATCCCCCCCCGGGCAAAGGCCTTGATGATCTCGTTCGGCAGGTCCGGGCGCACCCGCGCACCCCCGAAGGCCCGCGACACCTCGTCGGCCAGCTCCGCCATCCGGCGCGGCTCCAGCCCGCCCGGATACCGCCCGCCCAGCAGCCCGTCGAGCAGCGCGCGGTGCACATCGGCCCGCCAGGGCACCCCGGCCCGCCCCATCTCCGTGGCGACCAGCATGCCCGCGGACTCCGAGGCCAGCAGCAGCCGCATACGGTCCGGATGTTCGGCCCTTTCCGTACGCGCCACATGGCCGGCGTAGACCTCCAGCAGTGCCGTCAGCTCGTCCGTCCCGGGCGGCAGCGGCACCGGGCCCGGCTCGAACAGCGACGGCTGGGTCTCGGCCGTACGCACCGGCGCGTCCTCGGGGACGGGCAGACCGTGCAGCCGCGCCCAGGCGGCGGCCAGCGAACGCGGCTGGCCCGACTGGCCCTCCTCGTGGCCGATCAGCAGCGCCTCCGCGGCCTCCACGTCATAGCAGCGCTCGACCCGCACCCCCGCCGCCCACAGCCGCCGGTAGATCTCCCCGGTGGACCGCCACACCCACCGCTCGACCTCCGGCCGCCCCCGCACCGCCTCCGCGAGCGAACGCTCCCGCACCACCGGCCCCGCGGCCCGTCCGTCCGCCCCGAGCGGGCAGAGACGAGCACCCCCGTCGCCCGTCTCCACCACCGCCCATCTCATGCCTTCGAGTCTCGCACCACCCACTGACAATCACCCTGACCAGCACGAATACCCCGACAGAGGCACCGGGCCCCGGCAGCGACACCGGCCGACGACGTCACCCCGGCCCGACGGAACCACGACCGAACCCGGCCGCTGCCCCGCCCCGCACGCCGGACAGCCGCCCGCGCCCCACACCGCGGACGAGCTCAGACACCCTCCACTCCCCACCCCCCCCCGCATTCGCCGCCCCCATTACGGCTCACAGGCCACCACCCCACCGCCCGTACACACACCCCGGCCGACAATCTGCTTTGTCCGGCGCCTTGTTGGGACGCCGGCGCACACGGCCATATCCCGCTCGCCAATGCCGCCCACTTCTCCCGGACTTGCGCTCGCGCATTCACCCGATTGAACCGCTACCTCCGGCGCGGTTGATGAGTTGAGCAGCTTGTCGCTCTAAGCGACGCGTTCAGTTTTCTGCTTGCTGCTCAGTGAAGAGGTTCACCGTGAAGTTTGTTTCCAAGGCCGCCGTCCTGTCCGCCGTCGCGGGGCTCGCCGTTGTCGGCGGAGCCGGTGTGGCCAGTGCGCACGGCGGCGCCGGCGCGGCGGGAGTTGCCCAGAACTCTCCTGGTGTGGTCTCCGGCAACCTCATCCAGGTTCCGGTCGACGTGCCGGTCAATGTCTGCGGCAACACCATCAACATCGTCGGCCTGCTCAACCCGGCGTTCGGCAACACCTGCCTCAACGTCTGAACACCGCAGAGCTCTTGAGGCCGGCCGCCTTCGGGCGGCCGGCTCTCGCGGCAAAGGCCGGTACGAAGAATTCGTACCGGCCTTCGCCGTGCAAAACCCGCTGTGGGACGCAATGTTGGCCGTCCGCGGTGATATCTATCTATGGTTTCGTGGCATTCGGGTGAAACGGCGAAACCGCGCCCCCAGAAGCGAGTTGACCAGTGCGCTCCGGATACGGGCACTCCGCTTCGAGAAGGGTAAATCGTGATCAAGAAGGTCCTGGCCACGACGGCCGTAGCCGCGTCCGTCGTAGGAATCACGGCGACGGCCGCTCCCCAGGCGATGGCGATCGGGGACCACCACGGTACGTCGACCGTCAACGGCAATGGAGCCAAGAGCGCGTTCGGCAACTCCACCACCCGCGGCAGCATGAGCCCGCAGCTGGAGCTCATCCAGGGCTCGCTGAACAAGCCCTGCCTCGCTGTGGGCAAGGTGACCGCCCAGCTCCTCGCAGGGGCGGTCCCGATCGCGGTGCAGGACATCAACGTGCTGTCCAACCCGCAGAACCAGCAGTGCACGGAGAACTCGACGCAGGCCAAGGGTGACGAGCCACTGTCGCACATCCTCAGCGACATCCCGATCCTGTCGGGCAACGGCGTCGGCAACCACTGAGTCGGCCGTCGGCCGCAGGCCCGGACCGTCGGCTCTCCTTTCATGAGCGGTCCGGGGCCTGCGGTACCCCCCAGGGAACCGAGGGGCGGAACTTCTCGATCCCCCTGTCGGAAAGAATTCGCATTCGGCGAGTGCCTCGTCCGTTCGAAACTCCGGTGCTTTTTCCGCGTCGTATGCATGGTGGCAATCTCCCGAAACGGTCTTGCACCCATCGGGCGATTCCTCCGAAAACCTTCGGGTGGGAGTTTCGTCCCCGAGGGCAATTCGTTACCAATATCGTCAGCGGTGTTACGGGCGAGCAGCTCAGCGCCCGAGCGACACGACGGTCGTGTTCGCTACGGACCCGCTGCAAGGAAGGGCTGAAAGTGAAGTACGCAAAGGTCGCAGCGATCACTGCCGGAACTCTCATGGCGGTGGGCTCGGCAGCGCCTGCGTTCGCCGACGCGGGTGCCGCGGGCGGCGCCAAGAACTCCCCCGGTGTCCTCTCCGGCAACGCCATCCAGGTTCCGGTGCACATCCCGGTCAACCTGTGCGGCAACACCATCAACATCGTCGCGCTGCTGAACCCGGCGTTCGGCAACACCTGCCTGAACCACTGACTCGAAGGAATTCGAGCGGTGTCCATGTGACCCGGCCCCGGTGCGCGGATTTCTGTGCACCGGGGCCGGTCGCAATTGCCTCCGACGGGCACACGTGTCACCCGCCCAATTTTCGGGCGATGGTGCCGAGAAGAACACCGCTTCAGGGTTTCTCCGGACGAAGGCAGTCGTTAGTCACGCTGAAAGCGGTGATCCGAGCAGCGAAGCGATTGCTCGCACGGCGCTGAAGTCGCGGGACCGTGAACCACCGCCCGAGAAGGGACATGTGAAGTGAAGTACGCCAAGTCTGCTGCGGTTGTTGTCGGTTCCGTCATGGCACTGGCGGCCGCCGTTCCCGCTTTCGCCGCACAGCCCGGGGCTCCGACCATGAGCCTCAACGGAGGGCTGACCGATGCGCTGAGCAACAAGCAGCTGGACGGCCATCAGCTCATGCCGCTGGTGAAAACGGTCAAGGCCACGGGGGACAAGGTCAGGTCGACCAACGCGAAGAAGCTGCTCCGTGGCGTCTCCGGGACGGCAAAGAAGACTTCGCTGCTCGGTGGGCTTCCGCTCAAGTAATCCCAGGGGCGACGGAGTTGTCCACCGTGAGTGGACCTCGCTGTCCCCCCGGCCGTGCCTGCTGTTTTCGACGCGATGCCGAGTGCCGCGGTATCCGCCCATGGGACAGGTGATCCCGGAACGGCGCCACGCCTCGACCCTTTCTCGTTCCGGAAGCCGGGTGGAATCGGACGACGGCCGGAAAACGCGGATCAGGGCGCGCGGCTGTTTGGGTGAATGAGAACAACCAAAAAACATCCTTGTGAGTTGGGCAGAATGCCCGGCCCAAGGGCACCCCGAAACACGAAGGACCAACATGATCAAGAAGGCTCTGGCGACCGCAGCCGCGGCTGCGTCCGTTGTCGGCGTAGCCGCCGCTGCCGCCCCCGACGCGATGGCGATCGGTAACCAGCACGGAACGTCTTCCGTCAACGGCAACGGCGCCACGCAGTTCTACGGGAACTCGACCACGTACGGGTACATGAGCCCGCAGATCGGCCTGATCCAGGGCTCGCTGAACAAGCCCTGCATCGCTCTGGGCAAGCTGCCCATCCAGGCCCTTGGAGGGGCGGTCCCGATCGCGGTCCAGGACCTCAACATTCTGTCGTCGCCGCAGAACCAGCAGTGCACCGAGAACTCCACCCAGGCGAAGGGGGACGAGGCGCTGTCGCACATTCTGGACAACATTCCGATCCTCTCCGGCAACGGCGCCGGCAACCACTGATCGGCTGAGTTCGACCCGGGCCGCCCGGCCCTCCTTCTTCCGGGCGGCCCGGGTTTTCGCTGTCCGGCTCCGGAACGGAAACGTTATTCGCTCGTGACTGAGATCGGGTGGACCGGATCGTTGGGAATGATGTGTGGAGGGAAGCGTGCCAGTGCCCTTGCGGATTGATGGGGCTGCCAGGGCGTTGGCATGCCGTCCGTAACGAAGAAGGGCCTGCGAATCCGTTCCGGTATCGCAGGCCCTTCTTCGTGTCAGGGGCATCCACCTTCCGGCACGAAAAGTCGCATTGTCGGCAAGTGAATTGGTGCGCAGTCGACGGTATCAGGGGGCTGGCGGTGCCTTGCGGGAGGAGTGGTGCCTGCTATTCGGGTGATGGTGCAGAACTCAAGCCGGTGTGGCGGGTTGTTCAAATAGGGCTCCCGTATCGGGAGTTCCTTCTCCTGAAGGGTTTTGTGATGAACAAGATGATCGCGGGCGCGGCTGTGGCGGCGTCGCTGGTCGGCGTTTCCGCCATGGCCGCTCCCCAGGCCATGGCGATCGGTGACCAGGACGGCACCAGGACGGTCAACGGAAACGGCGCGCGTTCCGTGTACGGCAACTCCACCACGGGCGGCAATCTGAGCACCCAGCTCGGGCTCGTCCAGGGCTCGTTGAACCAGCCCTGCCTCGCTCTGGGCAAGGTGGCCGCCCAGGTCCTCCCGGGCGCGGCCCCGATCGCGGTGCAGGACATCAACGTGCTGTCCAACCCGCAGAACCAGCAGTGCACGGAGAACTCGTCGCAGGCCAAGGGCGACGAGCCGCTGTCGCACATCGTCAACGGCATTCCGGTCCTCTCCGGCAACGGAGTCGGCAACCACTGACGGCCAACGGCCTCGGCCGTATCACCGCTTGCGTCTCCGGGCGGTCGGCGCCGCGTTCGCGCTGCCGGCCGCCCGGCCGTGTGAGCGGCACGGGGTGTGGGCGCGGCCCGCACCCCGGGACCGCAGAGGAGGGATGAGAGATGCGACAGAGCCTGAAGACCTGTGTGTTCGTGGCAGCGGCGGCGTCGGGGGTGCTCGGGAACGGCGGCGCGGCGTACGCGGACGCCGGCGCCGGGGGGAGCGCGACGAACTCTCCCGGGGTGCTGTCCGGGAACAACATCCAGGTGACCGTGGACGCCCCGGTCAATGTGTGTGGCAATTCGGTGGACGGGGGCGCGGCGCTGAACCCGGCCATGGGCAACACGTGCGGGAACGGCGGGCCGGCCGTGCGGCAGCAGCCGGGACCGCACCCGCCGGTGGCGCAGCGGCCTCCGGGCGCTGAGCAGGCGCCGGGGGTGCACTGGACGGCCCCGCGGCCGGAGCACCGCGCGGAGCCGGTGCGGCGTCCTGCCCCGGAGCGGGCCGGGCGTCCGGCCCCGGCACCGGCACCGGTGGAGCACACCACCGGGCGTACCGCCCCCAGGCACGCCCGGCCCGCCCCGACGCCCGCGCAGGAGGCGCAGCAGCCGCGGGTGGACGCGGTGGCGCGGGCGGGGGCGTCGGCGGGGTCCGCGCTGCTGGCGGCCACCGGTGCGGAGGAGCTGGCCGCGCTGGCCGCGACCGGCGGCGGGCTGCTGGTGGGCGGGGCGCTGTTGTTGCGCCGGTCCCGTACGCGCCGTAGGTGAGCGGGCGGGCACCGGGAGTTCTCCGGGGGCCGGCGGCCGGCCGAGCGGGTCCGGCGGGCCGCTCGGCCGGTGCCGCCCGGTCGAGCCGACCGTCGGCATCGCCGGACGGCCCGACCGTGAACCGTCGTACCGCGTTCGCCGGGCGGAGCTGCGGCTGGAAGCGGCCCTGCGGGGTGTACGACGTCGTGCGGATCAACGGCTGAACCCCTTGTCCGGTACGGGAAGGATCGTTCTTTCGCTCATTGGTGGGGACCGGGCTCCGGGGGGTTTGAAGCGGGGCAGAACAGGATGTTCCGCGGGATCGTGCCGCCTTCTGCCGCCTCTGGCAAAATTGGGGTGAAAGCCGCAAAAGTGATGAGTCGGTGAGGTGGGGACATGCTCATTGCGCTGGCGCAGACCGACTGTGTGCTGGGTGACGTGGAGGAGAACCTCGGTACCGCCCGCGAGCAGATCGAGCAGGCGGCGGCGCAGGGCGCGGATCTCGTCGTCTTCCCCGAACTCAGCCTGCACGGCTATCACTTGGGCGCGCTCCGGCGCGATGCCTCCCTGGAGGCGAACGATCCGCGGCTGCTGGAACTCAGCACCCGCGGCCCCGATGTGCTGGTCGGCTTCCACGAGCACACCAGTCTGCGGGCGTACAACACCGCGGCCCACTACGCGGCCGGGGAGCTGGTGCACGCACACCGCAAGCTGTATCTCCCCAACTACCTGGCCTGGGAGGAGCGGAAGCACGTCAGTCCGGGGCAGTCGCTGCGGGCGTACGAGCTGAAGCGGGCCAGGAGCGGCGGCCGGGGGGCCACGCTGGTGTGCAACGACGCCTGGCAGCCGGCGCTGCCGTGGCTGGCGGTGCAGGACGGCGCCGAGGTGCTGTTCGTGCCGACGAACAGTGCGGCGAGCCTGGACCCGGAGGCGATGGACACCGGGCTCTACTGGGACACCCTGCTGTCCTACACGGCGAAGATGCTCCAGTGCTGGGTGGTCTTCGTGAACCGGGTGGGCAATGAGCACGGGGCGGCGTTCTGGGGCGGCTCACGGGTGGTGGACCCGCGGGGTGCCGTGGTGGCGCAGGCGCCCAAGTGGGAGCCCGCGCTGGTCGCGGTGGAGATCGATCTCGCCGAGGCGCGGCGGCAGCGCCGCGCGGTGCCGCTGGTCGCCGAGGCCCGGCTGGGGCTCATCGACCGCGAGGTGCGGCGGCTGATCGACGAGGGCGGCGACCACTGAGGGACGCCGGCGCCCCGGTGTCAGTGCCGGGCGGCGGACTCCTGGCGGGGCGCCTCCGACGGGGCCTCGGCCGGAGTCCCGGACGGCTTCTCGTCCTTGAGGGCCTGGGCCTCGGACTTCAGGATGCGCATCGAGCGGCCCAGGCCGCGCGCCATGTCGGGCAGCTTCTTCGAGCCGAAGAGCAGTACCAGGACCGCGATGATCAGGATCAGATGCCAGGGCTCGAAGGCGTTGCGGAGCATGGGGGCGCTCGCTTTCGTCGGGGGACGGCGGACGTTCTGTCCAGTATGACCCGAACGGTCCGGCCGTCCGGTCCAGGGGGTGCCCCGGGCCGGACGGCCGGTGGGGCGGCCTACCAGCTGGACTTGCGGACGCCCGGCAGATAGCCCGCGTGGGCCTGCTCGCGCAGCCGTACGCGGGACAGGCCGAAGGCGCGGAAGTAGCCGCGCGGGCGGCCGTCGACGCCGTCGCGGTTGCGGACCCGGGTGGCGCTGGCGTCCCGCGGCTGGCGGGACAGTTCGCGCCGGGCGGCGGTGCGCTCCTGCTCCGGGGTGTGCGGGCTGCGGATGACGGCCTTGAGGACGGCGCGCCGGGCCGCGTAGCGGGCGACCGTCGCGCGGCGCTTCTCGTTCTTGGCGATCTTGCTCTGCTTCGCCATCAGACCTTTCCTCCTCGTGCGCGGATGCGGGCGACGGCCGCCTCGATCCCGATCGTGTCCACGGTCCTGATGCCCTTGGCGCTCAGCGTGAGCCGGATGTGCCGGCCCTCGCTCTCCAGCCAGTAGCGCTTGCGCTGGATGTTCGGGTCGAAGCGGCGGGGGGTGCGGCGGTGCGAGTGGGAGACGGCTTTGCCGAATCCCGGCGAGCGGCCGGTCAGCTGGCAGTGGGCGGACACGGTGCGATCCCTTCGGTCGTCGGCCCCGGTGAGAGCCTATTGAAAATGGAAACCATTTCCGTATACTAACCCCATGGCCCGCAACGAACTACGCCCGGTCGTCAAGCTCCGGTCCACCGCCGGCACCGGCTACACCTACGTGACCCGCAAGAACCGCCGTAACGACCCCGACCGCCTGGAACTGCGCAAGTACGACCCGGTGGCCGGACGGCACGTCGCTTTCCGAGAGGAGCGCTGAGCACCGTGAAGCCTGGAATCCACCCCGCCTACGGGCCGGTCGTCTTCCGCGACCGGGCCGCCGGCTTCGCCTTCCTGACCCGTTCGACCGCCACCAGTGACAAGACGCTGGAGTGGGAGGACGGCCGGACCTATCCCGTCATCGACGTCGAGATCTCCTCGGCGAGCCACCCCTTCTACACGGGCACCGCGCGGGTGCTGGACACCGCGGGCCGCGTCGAGCGCTTCGAGCGCCGCTACGGCAACCGCGGGGCCCGCTGATGGAGCGGCTCGACGTCGTCCTCGTGGGCGGCCTGCACGCGGACGCGCGGCGGGCCGCCGTCGAGCGGCTGCTGCGGACCGTCCCGGGCAGCGTCGCCCTCCACCACGACCTCGCCTCGGCCGCCGACGGCACCGTGCGGCGTACCGTCCGTGACGCGGGCGGCACGCTCGACACCGGGGACGCACCGCTGGTCAACGACTGCGCCTGCTGTGCGCTGCGCGAGGACCTGGTGCCCGAGCTGGAGCGGCTGGCCGCCGGGCGGACCTGCCGGCTGGCGGTCGTCGAACTGTGGGACTCGGTCGAGCCCAAGGCGATGGCCGAGGTGGTCACCGCCTGCGGCAGCGAGAACCTCGCGCTGACCGGTGTGCTCACCGCCGTCGACCCGGCGCTGCTGCTGCCCTACCTCGGCTGCGGCGACGACCTCGCGGAGGCAGGCCTCGCCGCCGCGGCCTCCGACCAGCGCACGGTCGCCGACACCTGGGCGCGCCAGCTGGAGTACGCGCCGGTGCTGGCGCTCGCGACGGGGGAGGAGCCGGCGGAGCCGGCCGACCTGGCGCTGCTCGGCCAGCTGCACCCGATGGCGCGGCAGGTCCCCGTGGAATCGGGGGAGTTGGCGGCCGCCGCGACGGCCGGGTTCGATGTGGCCGCGGCCGCGGACCGCCAGCACCCGGCCTGTGCGCTGTTGCCGCAGGAGGCCGACGCGGAAGGTGTCGGCACGCTCGTCTGGCGGCGGGACCGGCCCTTCCACCCGGAGCGGCTCTACGCCGCGCTGGAGGACCTGACCTGTGCGGCCGCGCGCAGCCGGGGCCGGTTCTGGCTGGCCGACCGCCCGGACACGCTGCTGTCCTGGGACGCGGCCGGCGGCGCGCTCTGTGTGGAGAGCGCCGGGCCGTGGCTGGCCGCGCTGCCGGATGCCGCCTGGGAGATGGTGCCGCCGGCGCGCCGGGCCGCCGCCGCGCTGGACTGGCACCCCGAGCACGGTGACCGCACCCAGCACCTGGTCTTCACCTCGCCGGGCCTGGACCGCGAGGGGCTGCTGTCCCTGCTGGACTCCTGTCTGCTCACCGACGCCGAGTACGCGGGCGGCCCGCAGGCCTGGAAGAGCCTGCCGCCCGCCTTCGACGCGCTCCTCGACCCCGTTTCGTAAACCGGGCCGCGTCCGTCCGCACCGGACCGCCCCCCCCCGCACGCACAAGGAAGCTCCCCATGCCCCGACGGCACGACCCGCGCCGGACACCCCCGCCCCGCCGCAATCCGCTGGACGCGGCCGGCATCACCTACATCGACTACAAGGACACCGATCTGCTGCGGAAGTTCATCTCGGACCGCGGCAAGATCCGCAGCCGCCGGGTGACCCGGGTCAGCGCGCAGCAGCAGCGGCAGCTGGCCCGTGCGATCAAGAACGCGCGGGAGATGGCGCTGCTGCCCTACGGCTCCCGGTGACGCACACCGTCCCGTGACGGGCAGAGGCCCCCTACGTCCGACGCGTAGGGGGCCTCCTGCGTTTGTCCGGGGCGTGCGCAGGGGCAGGTCCCCCGTCCGGGGCGGACGGGGCGCCCGGACCCGGAACCCGGAGGGCGTGGCGCACGTCTCTCAGGTGCCATGAGGGCAAGAGCCCCGCCGGTCCGTACCAGGTGACGGCGTATCGCTGCGGGGGAGACGGCCGGCGACGACCGTGGGTGAGGGGCCGGTGACCGTGCTCGACGAGCGGTGACGGCCCCGGTACCGGCTGTCGTGCACGTGCATCTGCGCATGCATCCGCATGTGAACGCAGCTATGATCCCGGGCAGTTGACACCATTTATCACCGGGAGACCCCTGTGCCCCACGCATACAACGGCATGGCCGCCACAGATCTCCGTGATGTGGCATGGCAGAAGAGCCGGCACAGCAACTCGCAGGGCTCCTGCGTGGAGTTCGCCAAGCTGCCCGGGGGTGACATCGCGGTGCGCAACTCCCGCTTCCCGGACGGTCCGGCGCTCGTCTACACCCCGGCCGAGGTGCGGGCGATGCTGCTCGGCATCAAGGACGGCGAGTTCGACCACCTCGTCCGGGACTGAGCCCCTCAACAACGGACGGCCGGAGGAGAGCGCGCGCCCGCAGGCGGTGCGGCGTCCGCACACGGAAACCGGGCGCCCGCGGATCGCGGTGCGCCCGGTGTACGGCACGGCTACGGCAGCCGGAAGAGCGCCCACACGATCTTGCCGTGCGCGGCGCCGGCCAGCGGATGCCAGCCCCAGCTGTCGCTGAAGGAGTCCACGAGGTACAGCCCGCGCCCCGATTCCGCCGCGGAGTCCGCCTCGCCGGCGACCGGTGAGTCGTCGCTCGGGTCCCGTACGGCGCAGACCAGCCGGGAGGACCAGCGCATCAGGTGGAGCCGGGCGGGCGGGGTGGCGTCACCGTGCTCCGGGGCGGCGAGGATCGCGTGCCGCAGGGCGTTGGTGACGAGTTCGGAGACCACCAGGGCGACCGAGTCGAACAGCTCGTCCAGGTCCCAGCCCTGGAGGGTCTCGCGGGTGAACGCCCGTGCACAGCGCACCGATTCATAGCGCGGTGGGAGTGTGTGCGACGCAGATCCGGAGACGGCCAGGGGGTCGACGGGAGGAAAGCCCTGCCATAACGGCTCGAGCATGGTCAAAACCTTGGTCCCCATGCGAGGCACTCCTGGCGTTCGCGGACGTCATGACCCGGGCCGGGCAGCCGGATCAGGCGGATCTTTCACGAGCGTGCATGCGTGCGACGCCTATGGTTCCCAATGCGCGAGACAGATGCAAGGGCAGATGCACGTGCACCTGACGTGATTGCCCCCGTGTGCGCCGGTTTGACGGTGATTCTTCCTGCGCCATCTTGTGGAGGGGTTGCGGGGGCCGCACGTATCCGTAACCGGATGAGCACTCAACGAAGCCCGAACGTGGCAGACTTGCGGCCCTCTGTTGGACGGGGTGGGGTCACAGGAGGGTCTGAGAGGTGTCCGCAAGTGAGTCGAGCGGGTCGGTGGTGCGGCGAATCCTGCTCGGGTCGCAGCTCCGCCGGCTGCGTGAATCGCGTGGGATAACCCGCGAGGCGGCCGGCTACTCGATCCGTGCGTCCGAATCGAAGATCAGCCGCATGGAGTTGGGCCGCGTGAGCTTCAAGGCACGGGATGTGGAGGACCTGCTCACCCTGTACGGGGTCGGTGACGCCCAGGAGCGCGAGGCGCTGCTCTCCCTGGCGCGGGAGGCGAACGTCGCCGGCTGGTGGCACAGTTACAGCGATGTGCTGCCCGGGTGGTTCCAGACGTATGTGGGCCTGGAAGGCGCCACGTCTCTCCTCCGGGTCTATGAAGTCCAGTTCGTCCACGGGCTGTTGCAGACGGAGGGCTATGCCCAGGCCGTCGTCCGGCGGGGCATGCCCGACGCCGGGCCCGCCGAGATAGAGAGACGGGTCGCGCTGCGCATGGAGCGCCAGAAGCTCCTGGTGGCCGAGCGGTCGGCGCAGGTCCACTGTGTGCTGGACGAGGCCGCGCTGCGGCGCCCGTACGGCGACCGCGCGGTGATGCGCGAGCAGCTGAAGCATCTGATCGAGGTGTCCGAGCGGCCCAACGTGCGGCTCCAGGTGATGCCGTTCAGCCTGGGCGGGCACGCGGGGGAGAGCGGTGCGTTCACCATGCTCGGCTTCCAGGAGTCGGGGCTGCCGGACGTCGTCTATCTGGAGCAGCTGACGAGCGCGCTGTATGTGGACAAGCCCGAGGAAGTCGCCCAGTACGCACGGGTGATGGACCGCCTCCAGGAGGAGGGGCCGAATCCGGCCGAGACCAGGGACCTCTTGCGCGGGCTGCTCCAACTCATGTGACGCGTCGGTAGGATGGCGCACCATCAGGAGTCAGCACCCCCCAATGCGGCGCCCTGAGCGCCCTGTTCTCCAGATCGGGATGGCATGTCCTACTTCGACGAGTTGGCGTATCAGTTCATCGACGGTGAGTGGCGCTCCGGCAGCGGCTCGTGGGACATCGTCGATTTCAATCCGTACAACGGCGAGAAACTGACCTCCATACCCGTCGCTACGGTAGAGGAGATCGATCAGGCCTACCGTGCCGCCGAGCGCGCACAGCGGGAGTGGGGCGCCACCAATCCGTACACCCGGCGGCTGGTCTTCGAGCGGGTGCTGCGGATCATCGACGACCGTGAGGCGGAGCTGGGCGAGGCGATCGCCGCCGAGGTCGGTGGCACGCTCGCGAAGGTGGGCTTCGAACTCCATCTGGCCAGGGAGTTCCTGCGCGAGGCCATTCAGCTGGCGCTGCGCGCCGAGGGCCGCATCCTGCCCTCGCCCATCGACGGCAAGGAGAACCGCCTCTACCGGCTGCCGGTCGGTGTCGTCGGTGTCATCAGCCCCTTCAACTTCCCCTTCCTGCTGTCGCTCAAGTCGGTCGCACCGGCCCTCGCGCTCGGCAACGCCGTGGTCCTCAAGCCGCACCAGAACACCCCGGTCTGCGGTGGCGGTCTGGTCGCCAGGCTCTTCGAGGAGGCCGGGCTGCCGGCGGGCGTGCTGAACGTCGTCGTCACCGACATCGCCGAGATCGGCGATGCGCTGATCGAGCACCCGGTCCCCAAGACCATCTCCTTCACCGGCTCCGAGAAGGTCGGCCGGCACGTCGCGACGGTCGCCGCCGCCCACTTCAAGCACACGGTGCTGGAACTGGGCGGCAACAGCGCCCTGGTCGTCCTCGACGACGCCGATGTCGACTACGCCGTGGACGCCGCCGTCTTCAGCCGCTTCGTCCACCAGGGGCAGGTCTGTATGGCCGCCAACCGGGTGCTCGTGGACCGTGCCGTGGAGCGGGAGTTCACCGAGAAGTTCGTCGCCAAGGTCGCCTCGCTGAAGGTGGGCGACCCCACCGACCCGCAGACCCATATCGGTCCGCTGATCAACGAGGGCCAGGCCGAGGCGATCTCCGCGCTGGTGGACCGCGCGGTCGAGGACGGCGCCACGGCGCTGCTGCACGGCGAGACCCGCGGCACGCTGGTCGCGCCGAGCGTGCTGAACGGTCTGCCGGAGGACTCCCCGCTGCTGCGGCAGGAGATCTTCGGGCCCGTCGTGCTGCTGGTGCCGTTCGACGGCGACGAGGAGGCGGTGCGGCTGACCAACGCGACCTCCTTCGGGCTCAGCGGGGCCGTGCACACCGGCGACATCGAGCGCGGGGTGCGGTTCGCCAAGCGGGTCGACACCGGGATGTTCCACGTCAACGACGCCACGGTGCACGACGAGCCGATCGTGCCGTTCGGCGGCGAGAAGAGCTCTGGGGTGGGGCGGCTGAACGGTGACGCGATGGTGGAGGCCTTCACCACCACCAAGTGGATCTCCATCCAGCACGGGCGGTCGCGGTTCCCGTTCTGAGGCCTGGCGCCCCGTTCCGGACGCGCCGGAGCGGTCCCTGGCGCGTTGCGGACAGAAGCTGACCGCATGGGCTTCTACGTTGAGTGCTGTCGGACGGCGGACGGCGACGGGCCGGACGCCGAGAGACGTCACGAAAGGCGGACCCCATGCCCACTCACGTTCTCGCCGAGGCCCACGGCGACGAGACCGGCGCGCTGCTGGCCTTCCTGGAGGCCCAGCGCGGCGGGCTGCGCCGGGCGGTCCTGGGGCTGACCGACGACCGGGCGACCCAGCGGCCGGCGGCCAGTGAGCTGTCGCTGGCCGGACTGGTCAAGCACGTCGCGGAGACCGAGCAGGGCTGGGTCGAGGTCGCGCAGGAGCTGCCGCACTCCATCGAGCGCACCCAGGACACCTGGCATCTGAGCTTCCAGCTGGCCGACGGGGAGACGCTGGCCGAGGTGCTGGCGTTCTGGGACCGGGTGGCCAAGCGGACGGAGGAGTTCATCCGCTCCGTGCCCAGCCTGAACGACACCTTCCCGCTGCCCCCGGCGCCGTGGTTCCCGGCCGGGGCCCGGCAGTCGATGCGCTGGCTGCTGCTGCACCTGATCGAGGAGACCGCCCGGCACGCGGGCCACGCCGACATCCTCCGGGAATCCCTCGACGGCAAGACCGCCTTCGAGCTGGTGGACGAGGAGCGCGCGGCCCAGGGGTAGGTCCTGACCCGTGCCCGGGCGCCCGTAGGGTGGCGGGAAGGGCGCGTGAGGGACGGAGAAGACGGTGTCGGCGATCCGGCTGTTGGTACTGGGCGCCGTGCGGCAGCACGGCCGTGCGCACGGCTACCAGGTGCGCAACGACCTGGAGTACTGGGGCGCCCACGAGTGGTCCAACGCCAAACCCGGCTCGATCTACCACGCGCTCAAGCAGATGGCCAAGCAAGGGCTGCTGCGCGCCCACGACATCGCGCCCAGCACCGCCGGCGGTCCGCCGCGGACCGAGTACGAGCTGACCGCGGCGGGCGAGGCGGAGTACTTCGCGCTGCTGCGGGCCGCGCTCTCCCAGCACGATCAGAAGCCCGACATGCTCAGCGCGGGCATCGGCTTCGTCGTCGATCTGCCGCGGGCCGAGGCGGTGGCGCTGCTCAGGGAGCGGGTGCGGGCGCTGCGGGAGTGGCGCGGCACGGTCACCGGCTACTACACCCCCGAGGGCGGCACCGGACAGCTCGGCCACATCGGCGAGATCATGAACATGTGGGTGCACTCCGCGGACAGCGGCGCCGAGTGGGCCCAGGGGCTGATCGAGCGGATCGAGGGCGGGGCGTATGTCTTCGCCGGCGAGGGCGAGCCGTTCGTGGGCGTCCTGGCGGACGGGCAGGAGAACCCGTACGCGACGCGGGACGCGGAGGCGGCGGAGGCCCCGGGGGAGGACCGGCGCGGCGGGCCGGGGCCGGGCGCCGGTCAGTGATGGAACGCGGTGGCGACGTTCTCCGGGCGCTCCATCGGGCCGGGCTGGTCCCGTAGTTCGGGCAGCAGCGACTCCAGGTCCGAGAGGAACAGGTCGGCGAGGTCCAGCGAGAAGCCGTTGCGGCAGACCACCCGCAGGACGGAGAGGTCCTGGCGGTTCTCCGGGAAGGTGTAGGCGGGCAGCAGCCAGCCGCGCTCCTTCATCCGCCGGGAGACGTCGAACACGTCGAAGGCGGTGATGTGGCCGGCGGTGGTGAAGGCGAAGACCGGCAGCTGGTCGCCCTGGGTCAGCAGCCAGAAGTCGTCCAGCGCGCCGATCCGTCCGGCCATCGAGCGGGCCACGTCACGGGTGGCCTGCTGTACGGCGCGGAAGCCCGCCCGGCCGAGTCGCAGGAAGGTGTAGTACTGCGCGGCGACCTGGGCGCCGGGGCGGGAGAAGTTGAGCGCGAAGGTCGGCATGTCGCCGCCCAGGTAGTTGACCCGGAAGACCAGCTCCTCGGGCAGCGCCTCGGTGTCGCGCCACAGCGCCCAGCCGACGCCCGGGTAGACCAGGCCGTACTTGTGCCCGGAGGTGTTGATGGAGGCCACCCGGGGCAGCCGGAAGTCCCAGACCAGCTCCGGGTCGAGGAACGGCGCGATCATGGCGCCGGACGCGCCGTCCACATGCACCGGGATGTCCCAGCCGTGCTGCTTGTGGACCTCGTCGAGCGCCGCGCAGATCTCGCCGACCGGCTCGTACGACCCGTCGAAGGTCGAGCCGAGGATGGCCACCACGCCGATGGTGTTCTCGTCGCAGAGCGCGGCGGCGGAGGCCGCGTCCAGGTGGTAGCGGTCGCCCTCCATGGGGACCTGGCGCGCCTCGACCTCCCAGAAGTTGCAGAACTTCTCCCAGCAGACCTGGACGTTGGCGCCCATGATGAGGTTCGGCCGGGCCTGCCCCGGATACCGGTCCTTGTTGCGCTGCATCCAGCGGCGCTTGAGGGCCATCCCGGCGAGCATGCAGGCCTCGCTCGACCCGGTGGTGGAGCAGCCGACGGCGGCGGCCGGGTCGGGGGCGTGCCACAGGTCGGCGAGCATCGCCACGCACCGCTTCTCCAGCTCGGCGGTGCGCGGGTACTCGTCCTTGTCGATCATGTTCTTGTCCCGGCAGTCCGCCATCAGGACGCCGGCCTGCGGCTCCATCCAGGTCGTGACGAACGTGGCGAGGTTCAGCCGGGAGTTGCCGTCCAGCATCAGCTCGTCGTGCACGAACTGGTAGGCGGTGTGCGGGGAGATGGGGCCGTCGGGCAGGGTGTGCTGCGGTGGCGCGGTCTCCATTCCGGCGACCGGGTCGGCCTCGCCGTAGAAGGGGTTGACCGGATGCCCGGAGTGCTTGCGGTCGGATGGCGATGCGCCTTTGTGCAGAGTCATCAGTCGCGCCTACCCGTCAACGTGCCTGCGAAAGGCCGTGTTTGATGGCTTTGGTGAACTTCACGACGCGCTCCGCCTGGATGCGGGCGGCGGTGCGTGCGTCGTCGTCGGGCGGGGTCTCGGGCCCGCCGACGTGGGAGGTGCCGTAGGGGTTGCCGTCGCGGAACTTCGCCGGGTCGGTGTAGCCCGGCGTCACGAGGATGCCGCCGAAGTGATGGACGGTCTGGTAGAGCGCGAGCAGCGTGGACTCCTGGCCGCCGTGCCGGGTGGCGCTGGCGGTGAAGCCGCTGTAGACCTTGTCGGCCAGCTTTCCCTGCTGCCAGAGGCCGCCCAGGGTGTCGAGGTACTGCTTGAGCTGCGAGGTCACATTGCCGAAGCGGGTGGGGGTCCCGAAGAGCACCGCGTCCGCCCAGAGCAGGTCCTCGTGGGTGGCCTCCATGATGTCCGCGGTCGCCGCGGCGTTGGCCGCCCAGGCCGGGTTGGCGTCGATCGCGGTCTGCGGGGCGAGTTCCGCGGCCCGGCGCAGCCGGACATCGGCCCCCGCGTGC
Organism: Streptomyces sp. NPDC048612; assembly: GCF_043199295.1. Lineage (NCBI taxonomy): Bacteria > Bacillati > Actinomycetota > Actinomycetes > Kitasatosporales > Streptomycetaceae > Streptomyces > Streptomyces sp. NPDC048612. The sequence continues at coordinate 96,615 of NZ_JBICVV010000002.1, read as the reverse complement.
TCGGCGGTGTCCGCGATCAGCCGGGCCAGCTCGGCGACGGTGCCGGTCGACGAGTAGTAGATGACGGCCACATGGATGTCATGCACGGACATCGGCATACCTCCTCGAACCCGACAATAAGGGCATAGGGGGTGTGGGGCCTCCAGGGTTCACCCAGTGGAAGCGCGACGGGCGGGCGGCCGTCCCGGAGGACCGCCACCCGCCCGTACCCGCGCGGCCGCCGCGCGCCGGCTCAGCCCGCGCTCGCCAGCGACAGCTTCGCGGCGAAGCCCAGGAACGCCGCACCCGCGCCCGCGGACAGCCCGGCCGTCAGCCGCCTGCGGCGGCGGAAGGTCGCCGCCAGAAACGTCCCGCTGAAGATCAGGACCGACAGATAGGTGAAGCTGAACAGCTGCGCCCAGGCGCCCAGCGTCAGGAACGACAGCACCGGGTGGGCGTACGACGGGTCCACGAACTGCACGAAGAAGGAGATGAAGAACAGGATCGCCTTCGGGTTGAGCAGGCTGACCACCAGCGCCCTGCGGTACGGCCGCTCCACGGCCTCCTTCGGCTCCGCGGGCACCGCGGCGTCCCGCCCGGCCCGGCGCGCCTCCCGGCCGCGCCACAGCGCCCAGGCGCCGCGCAGCATCCCGGCCGCCAGCCAGGTCAGATAGCCCGCACCGGCGAACTTGACCACCGCGAACAGCACCGGGTTGGTCTGCAGCAGCGAGGCCACCCCGCCCGCCGAGAGCGTCATCAGCACCGTGTCACCGCACAGCACCCCGGCCGCCGCCCGGTACGCCACCCGCGGACCGCGCCGGGCCGCCACCGACACGACGTACAGCGAATTCGGTCCGGGCAGCAGAATGATCAGCGCGAGCCCCACCAGATACGTGGGCAGATCCGTTATCCCCAGCATGAGGCGCAGGATCTCACCCGCCCATCCGGCGCCTCATGGGTTTTCATCATGTGGACTCGCACCTCACGCGGCGTGCGGCCGCTTCGTGGAGCGCGTACCGGGGAGGGCCCCGGCCCCCGGGGTCAGCTCTGCGGCGAGAGCACCACGGCCGTCCCGTAGGCACACACCTCGGTGCCCACGTCGGCGGCCTCCGTCACATCGAAGCGGAACATCAGCACCGCGTTCGCACCGCGCGAGCGGGCCTGCTCGACCAGCCGTTCCATCGCCTGGTTACGGGTCTCGACCAGGGTCTTGGTCAGGCCTCGCAGCTCGCCGCCGATCATCGACTTCAGGCCCGCGCCGATCTGGCTGCCGAGGTGCCGGGAGCGCACCGTCAGGCCGAAGACCTCGCCGATCACCCGTTCCACGTGAAACCCCGGGACGTCGTTGGTCGTCACCACCAGGACGTCGGACTGCGCGTGCTGCCCGCCGCCGTACTCATCGATGCCCATGGTGCGCACCTCCTCACGGCCAGCATCACCCGGCGCCGTGGGGGCGGCCAGCGGTCGGGGGCCGTCGGGTGGGCCGGGGGCGTCTGGAACCATGGCGGGGTATCCGGCGTTGATAGTTTTGGCCGCACACGCGCCGGTATCCCGTCGCCCCGCCCGCCGTACCGCATGTTCCGGCGCCCTCGACCCAGGAGCCTTCACCCCGTGAACACTCTCGCGCTCGGCCCCCAGTGGCTGGACCCGGACTATCTGATCGCGACGTTCGGCCTGATCGGCGTCCTGGTCATCGTCTTCGCGGAGTCCGGCCTGCTGATCGGCTTCTTCCTGCCGGGCGACTCGCTCCTGTTCACCACCGGCCTGCTGGTCACGACGGGCAAGCTCGACCGGCCGCTGTGGCTGGTGTGCACCCTGATCGTGCTGGCCGCCGTCCTCGGAGACCAGGCCGGCTACCTCTTCGGCCGCAAGGTCGGCCCCTCGCTCTTCAAGCGCCCCGACTCCCGCCTCTTCAAGCAGGAGAACGTGGAGAAGGCGCACGAGTTCTTCGAGAAGCACGGCCCCAAGTCGCTGATCCTGGCCCGCTTCGTCCCGATCGTGCGCACGTTCACCCCGATCATCGCCGGTGTGAGCCGGATGAACTACCGCTCCTTCATCACCTTCAACCTCATCGGTGGCGCCCTCTGGGGCGCCGGTGTCACGCTGCTCGGCGCCTCGCTGGGCAAGGTCGAGTTCGTCCACAAGCACATCGAGCTGATCCTGGTCGCGATCGTGCTGATCTCCGTCGTGCCGATCGTCATCGAGTACCTCCGCGCCCGCGGCAAGAAGAAGAACGAGGCGCCCGCGCCCGCCGCCCCCCAGGACGGCGCTCCCGCGGAGCCCGCGCGCCGCGGCCGGCACGCCAAGCGCTGACCCCCGCGCCCGGCTCCCTTCCCGCGCCCGGCCCCGCCCCGCGGCACTCCTCACGCCCCCCGGTGCAGCCGCCGGGGGGCGTGCCTCCTTCCGGCCCGGGGCAGGCGGGAGAGGGTGAGCTCCCGAACCAGGCACGGCGCCCCAGCCGAAAACGCCCGCCCCGAGGAAGCGCAGCCCACAGCCATCAGGCATCGTGTCCTTGACATCCGTCAGGAGGCGAACGAGGAGCGAAGAACGGTGGCGTCGGACCCACAACGCGGCCAGCGCGGCAGCAGCGGCAGCGGCATCAGCGGTGCCCCGGACCCGGGCGGTTCCGCCGAGGACCGCAAGCCGGTGTCGGACGAGGCACACAGCGCCTTCACTCCTCCGCTGGGCGTGCCCTACCCGCCCGCCCCCGAGGAAGAGCACCCCACCTCAGAGTTCGCGCTGCCCGCGGGCCTGCGCCCGGAGGCCCCTGCCGAGCAGGAGGGCTCCGCCTTCACCCTGCCGAGCAGCACCACCGGCCAGACCCCGCTGCCCACCCCCGTCGGCGCCACGGCGATGAGCGCCTTCACCCCGCCGCACGGCATCCCCGCCGTCAGCCTGACCAAGGAAGCCCCCTGGCAGGACCGGATGCGGACGATGCTCCGGATGCCGGTCCACGAGCGCCCGGTCCCCGAGCGCCTGGAGCGCGGCGATGAGGACACCGGCCCGGCCGTTCCCCGCGTACTCGACCTGACGCTCCGTATCGGCGAGATCCTGCTCGCCGGCGGTGAGGGCGCGGAGGACGTCGAGGCGGCGATGTTCGGCGTCGCGCACGCCTACGGGCTGGAGCGGGTCGAGCCGACCGTCACCTTCACCCTGCTGTCGATCTCCTACCAGCCGTCGCTGGTCGACGACCCGGTCACCGCCAGCCGGACGGTACGGCGCCGCGGCGTCGACTACACCCGGCTGTCCGCGGTCTTCCGGCTCGTCGACGACATCGCCTCCGAGGGCATCACCCTGGAGGAGGCCTACCGCGGCCTCGCCGAGATCCGCCGTAACCGCCACCCCTACCCGAGCTGGGCCCTGACGGTGGCCTCCGGGCTGCTGTCCGGCGCGGCCTCCATGCTGGTCGGCGGCGGAATGCTGGTGTTCGTCGCGGCCGCGGTGGGCTCGATGCTCGGTGACCGGCTGGCCTGGCTCGCGTCCGGACGCGGGCTGCCGGAGTTCTACCAGTTCGTGGTCGCCGCGATGCCGCCCGCCGCAGTGGGCGTCGCCTTCGGCCTGGCGCACGCCAATGTGCAGGCCTCCGCGGTGATCACCGGTGGCCTCTTCGCGCTGATCCCGGGACGGGCCCTGGTCGCCGGCGTCCACGACGGCCTGACCGGCTACTACATCACCGCCGCCGCCCGGCTGCTGGAGGTCGGCTACCTCATCGTCGGCATCGTCGTCGGCGTCCTCAGCGTCCTGTACATCGGCCTCCAGCTGAACCCCGGCCTGAGACGGCTCAACCCCGAGGAGGCGCTGGGCTCGTACGACGTACCGGTGGTGCAGATCGTCGCGTCCATGCTGCTGGCGCTGGCGTTCTGTGTGCTGCTCCAGCAGGAACGTCACACCGTGGCGTTCGCGACCCTGAACGGCGGTGTCGCCTGGGCCGTGTACGGCGCGCTGCGGGTCGCCGAGATCAACCCGGTGCCCGCCACCGCCATCGCGGCCGGCCTGGTCGGCCTCTTCGGGCAGCTGCTCTCCCGCTACCGCTATGCCTCCGCGCTGCCCTACGTCACCGCGGCCATCGGCCCGCTGCTGCCCGGTAGTGCCACCTACTTCGGCCTGCTCAACTTCGCCCAGGGCCACCTGCCGGAGGGCCTCACCTCCCTCATCCAGGCCGCCTCGCTGGCGCTCGCCATCGCGGTCGGCGTGAACCTCGGTGCCGAGGTCGCCCGGCTGTTCCTGCGCGCACCCGGCATCGAGGAGGCCGGCGGCCGCCGCGCCGCCAAGCGCACCCGGGGCTTCTAGCGCCCGCCCGGCCGCAGGAGCAAAAAGGCCGCTGCCCCGGTGTGACACACCGGGGCAGCGGCCTTTTGCTCTCCTTGCTCATCTTCGACGCTCCGAGCTGGTCCTGCTCAGAGAGGTTCTGGTCCGCTGTCCCGGGCCGTACCGAGGGCGTCAGCCGATGGGGTTGACGAAGGTGGCCGGGTGGGTGGCGCTCCGCTGGTCGGTGAGCGCGCCCCAGGGCCAGTCCAGGGTCAGCGAGGTGGTCTCGTTCGGCGGGGTGATCACCGCGGAGGCGGGCTTCCAGGAGCCCGCGTCCTCGGACAGGCCGAGGTTGATGGTGAAGTCGGTGCTGTCCCCGGGCTTCAGGGGGATCGAGCCGCCCTTGGCCGACGAGCGCGTCAGCGACCAGAGCCCACCGCCGTTCTCGGCCTTGAGGTCCACGCCCGGGAAGCCGCCGATCACGCAGTTGCGGCTGCCCTTGTTGGTCAGCACGACGCTGGTGGTCGTCGCCCCCTCCCCGTTCGGGTCCGGGACCGCGTCCTCACCCGTGGCGAACGACGCCTTCAGCTCCGAGGTGTGGCAGCGGGAGCCCGAGCCCGCCTTCCCGCCGCCCGAGGACTGCGCGCTGCCCGACTGCTTGCCCGCGGCACCCGCCTTGGCGTCGCCCTTGGCGCCGTCCTTGCCACCGTCCTTCGCGCCGGGGTCCGCCGGGGCGTCGGAGCCCGGCGCGCCGCCGGAGGAGCCCGCACCGCCGGACGTGGCGGCAGCACCCGCCTCCGCCTTGTCCGCGGGCGCCGCGTCGGTGACGTCCGAGCCGGAGCAGGCCGTCAGGGTGAGACCGGCGACTGCGGTCAGGGCCGCGACGGCGAGGCGCAGGGTGCGGCGGCGGGGCGTGCGGGCGGTGGTGGAGCTCATGTCGGGTCCCCCAGGACAGTCGGTGACGGTGTCTTCTCGGTACTTCAACCACTCTGGCCGGGGCCGCTGTCGCGGTGCTGCCGCTGCGCTAACGTCCCGCTAACACCGGTGTCAGCAGCGGGAGTACGTCCGGGAGAGCCCGGAAAGCCGGACATGGGCGCTCAGTTGGGATGTGCGCCGCCCCTGCCCGGACAAGGCGCCGCCGGCCGGGCAGGGTCACGGCCACAGGCATCCCGCCCCACAACGACCCACCGGGCAAAGAAAAAAGAAAGCAATTAACTGAGGCCGGTCGCGTGCGTTCGCCATTCACGGAAGGAATGCGCGGCGGGCGGTCAATTAACGCATAACTTGATACCGGGCGCCATGTTAGCTTCGAGCCTCTTGACGGCGGACCCATCAGACCGGGCTCTCGCGCGCACGAAGCGACCGTCGTCAAAACGGGGGGAGCACTCATGGCGAGTCATGCGCACCACGCGAGCCTGAGAGGCGGGACCAAAAAAACCGGCACCGGGTCGGTCGCAAGTGTCTCCAGACAGCACACCACGCTACTGGTCTCGGGCGTGCTGCTGGGACTGCTGGGGGTGGCGTCCGCGCTCACCCAGCCCTGGGCCATCGGCAAACTGATCGAGGCGGCCGGCAGCGGCGGCTCGCTGGCCGGCCCCATCACCCAGCTGGTCGGGCTCTTCTGCGCGGGGGCCCTCTTCTCCTCGCTCCAGGCCTACATGATCGGCCGGGCCGGGGAGAATATCGTCTTCGATGTCCGCGGAATCCTGACCGGACGGCTGCTGCGCGCCGATCTCACCGCATTCGGAAAGCATTCGCAGGGCGATATCTTCACCCGTACGGTTACCGATACCTCCTTGGTGAAGATCGCCCTTTCGCAGAGCCTCGCGCAGCTGATCGTCAGCGGCGCCACGGTCATCGGCGGCGTCGTGCTGATGTTCCTCATCGACCTGTGGCTGATGGTCATCACCCTGGGCTGCCTCGGCGCCGCCAGCGTCGTCTCCCTCCTGCTCGCCCGCAAACTGCGCAAGGTCGCGCTGGAGAACCGCGACGACACCGGCGAGTTCGCCAGTGACATCCAGCGCGTGCTGTCCGCGCTGCCCACCGTCAAGGCATCCCGCGCCGAGCACCGTGAGGCCGCGCGCATCGGCAGGCTGGCCGACAAGACGCGGCGTTCGGGCATCCGGGTCAACGCCTACAACGCCCTGCTGATGCCCTCCATGAACGTCGGCACACAGGGCGCGCTGGCCGTCGTGGTGGGCGTCGGCATGACCTGGGTGGCCCGCGGCGAGATGAACATGGCCACCCTGACCTCGTTCATCATGTACCTCTTCCAACTGGTCTCGCCCCTGGTGACGTTCTTCATGGGGGTGGGCCAGTTCGTCCAGGGCCGGGCGGCGATCCAGCGGGTCGACGAGCTGGCCCGTATGCCCCAGGAGGGCGACGGGACGGCGGACGCCCGGCCCCCGAAATCCTTCGGGCCGCTGGCCGGGCACCGGCCGGCGGTCGAATTCCACAATGTGCGGTTCGCCTACCGGCGCGGGAAGCAGGAGGAGCTGACGCAGGTGCTCGACGGCGTCTCCTTCACCGTGCCGGCCCGCGGGCTGACGGCGGTGGTCGGGCCGTCCGGCGCGGGCAAGACCACCATGTTCCAGCTGATCGAGCGCTTCTACGCACCGGACGGCGGCCGCGTCCAGCTCAGCGGCCAGAACATCGAAAGCCTGCCGCTCGACACGGTCCGCGGACTGGTCGGCTATGTCCAGCAGGACAGCGCCGCCATGCGCGGCACGGTCCGCGAGAACCTGACCTACGCCAACCCCCACGCCACGGACCACGAGATCCAGGAGGCGGTGGAGATGGCCGGTCTGGCCTCGGTGGTCGCCGGTCTCCCGCGCGGCCTGGACACCGAACTCGGAGACCAGGGCAGCGGGTTGTCCGGCGGCCAGCGCCAGCGGCTGTGCATCGCCCGCACGCTCTTGCAGAAGCCCGCGGTGATGCTGCTGGACGAGGCCACCTCCAACCTGGACTCCGACTCGGAGCGGGACTTCCGGGACGTGCTGCGCCGGATCTCCGGACAGTGCGCGGTCATCGCCATCGCCCACCGGATCTCCACGGTGGTCGACGCCGAGAAGATCGTGGTGATGGAGGGCGGCCGGGTCCGGGCCACCGGCGTGCACCGGGACCTGATGGAGCACGACGAGCTCTACCGGCGGCTGGCGGGCTCGCAACTGCACGCCGGGGCCGGCCTCGTCACCCCGGTGGCCGCCCCGGGCTACGCCGCCCCGGTCCCCATGGAACCGTGGACCCCGCCGCCCGCCCTCGCCATCGGCTGGCCCGCGTACGCCGGTCTCGCCGAGCAGACGGTCCGCCTCCGGCCGATCAGGGGGGACGAGCGGTGGTGAGCGCGTGCGACGTGGCCATCGTGGGCACCGGGCCCAACGGCCTCGCGGCCGGAGTGGTCCTGGCCCGGGCCGGGCTGCGGGTGGAGCTGTACGAGGGGGCCGAGACCATCGGCGGCGGCCTGCGCACGGCCCCCCTCTTCGACTCCGGTGTCGTGCACGACCTCTGCGCCGCCGTCCACCCCATGGCCGCCGCCTCCCCGTTCTTCCGGGCGTTCGGCCTGGCGGCCCGCGGGGTCGAGCTGCTGCACCCCGAGATCAGCTACGCCCACCCCCTGGACGGCGGCCGCGCCGCCCTGGCCCACCGCTCGCTGGCCGCGACCTGTGAGCACCTGGGGCCCGACGGCCCGCGCTGGCGGCAGCTGATGGGCCCGCTCCTGGAGCACAGCGAGGGCGTCGCCGACCTGCTCCTCTCCGGGCAGCGCCGGCTGCCGCGCGATCCCGTGGCGGCCCTGCTGCTGGCCCGCCGGGTGGCGGTCCACGGCAGCGGGCTCGGCGCGGCACACTTCCGGGGCGAGGAGGCGGCCGCGCTGCTCACCGGAGTCGCCGCGCACGCGGTCGGCCGGCTGCCGAGCCCGGCCGGCGGCGGCGTGGCCATGCTGCTCGGCCACCTCGCGCACGGGACCGGGTGGCCGCTGCCGCGGGGCGGCAGCGGCCGGATCGCCGAGGCGATGGCCCAGGACATCACCGCGCACGGCGGCGTCTTCCACACCAGCCACCGCGTGACGGACCTGGCCCAACTGGGCCGCGTAAGGGCGGTGTTGCTCGACACCGCCCCCAAGGGGTTCCTGGCCCTGGCGGGCGATCGGCTGCCCCGCTCCTACGCCCGCGGCCTGGAGCGCTACCGCTACGGCCCCGGCGCCGCCAAGGTCGACTTCCTGGTGTCCGAGCCGATCCCCTGGTCCGACCCCGCGGTGGGCCGCGCCGGAACGGTGCACCTGGGCGGCACCCGTGCCGAGATGGTCCGGCAGGAGACCGCGAACGCACGGGGCGTACGGACCGCGGAGCCGTTCGTCCTCCTCGTGGACCCGGCGGTGACCGACCCGGGCCGTGCGCTGCCCGGGAAGCGTCCCGTGTGGGCGTACGCGCACGTGCCGAACGGGGACGCCACCGACCCCTACGACCTGGTGCGCGCCCGTATCGAGCGCTACGCCCCGGGCTTCGGGGACACGGTCATCGACCACCGCTCCACGTCCGCCGCCGCGTACGAGGCCTACAACCCCAACTACGTGGGCGGGGACATCGGTTCCGGGGCGATGACGCTGTACCAGAGCCTCGCGCGGCCCGTTCCCCGCCTCGACCCCTACCGCACACCGCTGCCCGGGGTCTTCCTGTGCTCCTCGGCCACCCCGCCGGGGCCCGGCGTGCACGGCATGTCCGGCTGTCTGGCCGCGCTCTCCGCGCTCCGGCACCGTTTCGGTATACGCGATTTGCCCAGCCTGTCGCCCAAGTCTGATTCCCCCGAATTCGGGCGTCCCGGCTAATGCCGGCCGGGGCCTGGCCGACGCTCCGTCAGCCAACCCCAACTGCCCGCTTCTGCTGTGGAGTACGACACCGGGAAGCCACTGGACACGCCATTGTGGCCTGATATTGTCTGAATGAAGGTACCCCCCCACACGTTCCGTTGAGACGTCATCACGCAATCGACAGGTTCTGCCGGTCCGACCAACCGTGCAGAGGGCTTCGCTTCCCTTGCGCCGCCGCCTCGTCCGCGTATCACGTCGTGCCTCGTTCGAGCTCTTCGGCTTCGCGGCATTCCCATCGGTATCGCAGTGGGGATAAAGAGAGGAAGCTCGGGTGCACAACGGGGTTGAAGACATTGGCTATGGCCGGCAGTTCAAGGGCTGGTACGACCGGCTGATCCCGGATGACGGGGTTACCACAGAAGCGGTAAAAGGGCTGTTGGCCCTCCACCCCGCTCCTGAGGCCGGAACCCTTGAGTTCGGAGTCGGCACCGGACGGATTGCCCTCCCGCTCTCCGAGGGCGTCGGCCGTGTGACGGGCGTGGACTCGTCACCGGAGATGCTGGACGCGCTGCGCGTCAAACTGAAAGACGGCGGAGACGTCGACCCGGTGTACGGGGACTTCCGCACCTACACCTCGGAATCCCGTTACGGGCTGGTGTACGCCGTCTGCGCGACCCTCTCGATCCTGTGCACCGCCGAGGAGCAGCAGCAGGCCGTGCGGCGAGCGGCCGCCCTGCTCGCCCCCGGCGGGCGGCTGGTGATCGAGACGCACAACAAGCCCTCCATCCTGGACCTGCACGAGGGCAGCACCCGCACCACCTACTTCGTCCCGTACCCGGAGCCCGGGACCGGTGTGCAGACCCACTCCACGCTGCTCGACGGCGGCCTGTGGCACTGCTCGCACATCCTGTACCAGGCCGACGGCAGCACCCGGGTGGGCTCCGAGGTCACCCGGCTGACCACGCCGGACGACGTCGACGGCTACGCCCGCGCGGCCGGGCTGGAGTGCGAGGCCCGTATGGCGCGGTGGGACGGCACCCCGTACAGCGAACGGGACCCCATGTTCATCTGTTGCTACGTCAAGCCCTGAAGGCGCACACAGAAAACGGATGACGAAAGAGGGTTGACCGTGGGACGTCCTCCGATATTGCCGGCCGACAAGAAATCCGCTCTCGTGCTGAGAGTGGTCACCGGCGAACTGACCGCAGCGGAAGCCGCTCGCGAGGCCGGAGTCTCCGAGCAGTCCGTGTCGAACTGGCGCCGGCAGTTTATTGAGGGAGGCCGTAATGGCCTGGCCGGCGAGAGTGGCAGGGGAACCGAGAATGCCGCCCGGGTCGCTGAACTGACCCGGGAAATCGCTTCACTGAAGGCCACGATCGGCGAGCTTTACCTGGAACTCCGTAACTGCAGTCGGAGTCCGGCGGTGCGTGTTCCTATGCAGCGTGGGAAGACCCACCCCGCCACCAGAGTAAAGTAACTCGTTAATTTACCCCGGAGTTGCGTGCTAAGTTCCGGGGTAACAGCCACTTCTAATCACGGGGGAGGGAATGTGGCGTCTCTTGAGCGCCATTTTGCCGTAGGCATGGCTGGACTGGCCGGCGCAAGCCTTCTGACCGGCGCAGTGACGCGATACACCGGTAGGCGTGAGCGTGCGCGTCGTTATCAGCTGCATGAGAGGCCGGACGGCAGCCTCGTCGAGGTCGACGTCCACATTCCTCCTCATGCGCAGCGCGTCGTGCTGTTCGACAACGGTATGGGTGCGCCCCAGGAATACTGGGACTGGGTCTGCGGCGCACTGCCCGACGACATGGGGTACGTGCGGTTCAGCCGCCCCGGCTACGGGCTCAGCACACCGGACACCCGCTACGGCCTGGAGCCGCACTTCGAGCTGCTGCAGGAGCTGCGCGACACCTACATCGCCGGCCTCCCGGTCGTCCTGGCGGGCCACTCCCTGGGCGGATACTTCGTCGCGGCCTACGCGTCGCTGCATCCGGACGCGGTGGAGGGCGTGACCCAGGTGGTCATGATCGACGCCACCGAAGTGGTCAGCCTGCGCCACTCCCGCCGTACCGACGTCGACCGGTGGTCCCATCAGCGGATGCTGATGGAGCAGGTGTTCGCGGCGACCGGCCTGTCGGTCTTCCGCCCCGCCATGAACACGAACCAGCAATACCGCCCGGACATCAACCGGAGCTACACGGCCTTCCTGTCGGACTCCCGTACCTGGGCCAAGGCCTACCGGGAGTACCGGGACGCCATGACCTATCCGGAACTGTCCGGCCTGGACTGCCCGTTGACCGTCGTCACGGCGGAGAACAACGTCGGTGACAACACCCTGCACGCCGGTATCCAGGCCAGGCTGGCCGTCATCTCGGAGCGGGCCCGGCATCACTTCGTCGCGGGCTCCGACCACGAGTCCATCCTCGCCGTGCGGCCGCACGCCGAAGAGGTGGCGGAGCTGATCGCCGGCGAACCGCCCGCCGGGCCGCTCGGATCGTCGTGGCAGCCGTCCACCAAGGGGCGCCGGAGCGCCGCGGAGCGGGTGGAGGAACTCGCGTGATCATGAAAGTGGACACCGAACGCGTCAAGACGGCCGCCGTCACGGCGTCACTGGCCGCATGGCTGGTCGCGACGGCCGCCGCGCAGATTCCCGAGCAGCGCTTCGACAACCTCATGCGCCGCGGGAAGGTGCGGATTCCGACCCCGAACTGGCGCTTCTTCGGGCCGAATCCCGGAACCAAGGACAACCACCTTCTCTACCGGGACATCACGGACGGCAAGCCCGGTGAGTGGACGGAGGTGCCGATCGTCCGCGACCGGCCGTGGTACGCGCTGGCGTGGAACGCCCGCAACCGGCCCCCGAAGGCGCTGTTCGACGCGACCCAGCACACCCTCGCCCAGGCGGTGGCCTTCGGCTCCGAAGTGCTCCCCGTGACCACGGCGTCCGGGTACCGGCTGCTGGCCCGCTACATCCAGCTCCACCTGCCCCACGCCGAAGGTGCCTCGCACTGCCAGTTCATGCTGCTGCACTCGCACCTCAACAGCCCGCAGGACCGGCACATCGATCCGGTCTTCGTCTCCCTGGAATTCCCGCTGGACGGAGACGTCACTCCCGACAACGCACCGTCCCTGGTTGCCGCATAGCGAGCCGATCAACCCCCTCGACTGGAAGCCGCGAGCTCACTCGGCATCCCGTGCCGCGTGAGTCCGCGCCCTCCCGCCGAACGGCTGGAGAACTCGCTCAAAGACTTTCTTAGAGAAAGAGGAACGCAATGTCCATCGTGGCTGACTTCGCCAACACCGAGCTGGCCGACGTGACCCCGGGCCGTATCGGCAACGACGCGACCCCGACCATGCTCACCCCGCTGGCCACCCTGGCGACCCCCGAGGGCGTCGCCGTGACCTCCGCCACCGCTTACGCGCTGCACGAGGTCACCAAGGACATCCAGCGCTGAATCAGCCGGCCGGCAGGCGATGCTGACCGGCATCGTTAGCCCCGTCTGAGAAAAGACACGGCGGCACGGTACGCCCGATACGCATACCGTGCCGCCGTTTTCCATACCCACCGTACTCGCATCACATCAACGGGAGCACCCATCCATGTTCCTCAGCGCTCCGCCCGAGGTCACGGCACGCCGAGTGGCTTCGCTGGGTACGCTGGTCTCCGCACTGGAAATGCTGAGCCAGACGCGTAAGTTCGAAGACGGCGAAATGCTGAGCGGTCAACTGGCGAACATGCGCCCCCAGTTGGCCAAGCGCTTTCCCCGGCTGACCCGCGCCCTCAACTCCAAGAAGGCAGCGGTCGCCCTCTACGGGGTCCAGGCGGGTGCTTCCGCCGCCACGCTGATCTGGGGTCACAAGCGCGGCGTACGCGCGGCGGGCAGTGCCGTGCTGGCGGTGACGGGTGCGGCCGGGCGGCTGCGCTCCCCCTTCGGCGGCGACGGCGCCGACCAGCTCCAGCAGGTGATCAACGTCGTCCTCGCCTCGACCGGCACCTTCAAGGACGGCGAGAAGGCCCGCGACGTGGCCATGCGCGCCCTGGCCCTGGAGACCACCATCTCCTACGTCGCGTCCGGCGTGGTCAAGCTGGTCTCCCCGGTGTGGCTCAGCGGTGAGGCCTTCAGCGGCGTCATCCGTACGCACAACTACGGGGACCCGCGGATCTTCGAACTCGTGCACAAGTACCCGATGCTGGGCAAGCTCATCACCTGGGGAACGATCGCCGCGGAGGTCGGCTTCCCGCTGGTCTTCGTGCTCCCGAAGCCCGCCGCCAAGGCGTGGCTCGGCTCGATGACGGTGTTCCACCTGGGAATCGGGCAGTTCATGGGGCTCAACCGCTTCGTGCTGGCCTTCGGCGCCACCCACCCGGCGCTCCTCTACGTCCTGACCCGGAACGAGGAGCGCGCGGCGCTGCCGGCCGGGAAGACCGCCGCGGCGCCCGCCCTCACCTCTGCCTGAGGAGGGCGCAGGCCGCCGGCCCGTGGGTGCTCCATATCCGTACCGCGGGAAGTGAGCCGGGCACGCGGCCCCGACACGCACGACGGGCGGCACCTGACCGGGTGCCGCCCGTTCGCGTACGAAAAGCGGAGCGCGCACCTCCCCGGACGGGGCCGCTCCCGGCCCCGCCGGCGAGGTGCCGGGACGCTACGTCAGTGCGCGCCGCCCTGCGCCTCCAGGCGCTTGTAGGAGGCCTCGATCTCCGCCTCGGCCTCGGTGCGGCCGACCCAGTTGGCGCCCTCGACGGACTTGCCGGGCTCCAGGTCCTTGTAGACCTCGAAGAAGTGCTGGATCTCCAGGCGGTCGAACTCCGACACGTGGTGGATGTCCCGGAGGTGCTCCACCCGCGGGTCGGACGCCGGCACGCACAGCAGCTTGTCGTCGCCGCCGGCCTCGTCCGTCATCCGGAACATGCCGATGGCGCGGCACTTGATGAGGCAGCCGGGGAAGGTCGGCTCGTCCAGGATGACCAGGGCGTCCAGCGGGTCGCCGTCCTCGCCCAGGGTGTTCTCGACAAAGCCGTAGTCGGCCGGGTAGCTGGTCGAGGTGAAGAGTCGACGGTCCAGGCGGATTCGACCGGTCTCGTGATCCACCTCGTACTTGTTCCGCGAACCCTTCGGGATCTCGATGGTGACGTCGAACTCCACGGGTGGCTCCTCCATGATCAACACATACGTCTGGTGATTAAGTGTCCCCCACGCAGGTGTGTGGTGGCGAAAGGGGCTGGTCCGAGGTGCCGGAGACCGGAAAGTGGCAGGTCAGATGGCAGTCGGCCGAACGAGCCGCGCGGTCGGCGACGCGCGCGGCGGTCCGGTCGGCACAGACTGCGGTCGCGACCACGCAGCAGGTATGGCACGCCACACCGCGCCATACCCAGCAGACCTGGCAGCTGACAGCGGTCTCCGCAGCCACCGGCCTCGCGGTCGCGGTCGTCGCGGTGGCGGCGTCCGGGCCGTGGGACTCGGGTCAGCGTACGGCCGAGCGGGCCGAGGCGGCGGCGATGGACGGCGCCAGTGGCGAGCATCACGCTCCGGACGCCCGGCCCGCGCCCAGCGCACCGCCCGTCCTGCCCGCGCTCGGCGGCCGCGCGCACGGTGCCGCGGGCCGTGGCGCGGCGCCCGCCCCCACCGACGCCGGGCTCGCCGACGCGCTCGCACCGCTGCTGAAGGACCCGGCGCTCGGCCCGCTGCGGACCGCCTCCGTGCTGGACGTGGCCGCCGGCCGCGAGGTCTTCGGCGACGGACAGGGCAAGGCCGCCACCCCCGCCTCCACCGTCAAGCTCGCCACCGCCGTCGCCGCGCTCTCCGCACTCGGCCCCGACCACCGCATCGACACCACCACCGTCCTGGCCGGCAAGGACCGCCTCGTCCTGGTCGGCGGCGGCGACCCCACCCTCACCGCCCGCGCCCCGCACTCCGGCGCCGAGGAGCAGCCCGCGAGCCTGCGCACCCTCGCCGACGCCACCGCCCGCGCCCTCAAGAAGCGCCACACCACCAAGATCGGCCTGGGCTACGACACCTCCGCCTACACGGGCCCCGCCGAGCACCCCATCGGCCCGAACGAGAACATCGCCCCCGTCACCGCGCTGATGACCGACGAGGCCCGCCTCGACGACTCCGACCACGGCACCGCCCCCCGCGACGCCGACCCGGCCCGCACCGCGGCCCGCACCTTCGCCGATCTGCTCCACGACCGCGGCATCACCGTGCACGGCGACCCCAAGGGGGCCAAGGCCCCCAAGAAGCGCGAGCGGATCGCCGCCGTCCACTCCCTGCCGCTGTCCGCGCTCGTCGAGCGCATGCTCACCCACAGCGACAACGACATCGCCGAGGCCCTGGCCCGCCAGACCGCCCTCGCCTCCCGGCAGCCCGCCAGCTTCGCCGGTGCAGGAAAGGCCGTCCGCACCACCCTCCAGCGCGAGCACCTCCCGCTGTCCGGCGCCGTCTTCGCGGACGGCAGCGGCCTGGACCGCGACGACCGGGTCACCGCCGCCCTGCTCTCCCGCCTCCTGCTGCACGCCTCGTCCCCCGACCACCCGGCCCTGCGCCCCGTCGTCACCGGCCTCCCGGTGGCCGCCTTCACCGGCACCCTCAGCAACCGCTACCGGGGCCAGAGCGCCGGCGCCGGCGCCGTACGCGCCAAGACCGGCACCCTCACCGGCGTGAACACCCTGGCCGGCACCGTCGTCGACGCCGACGGCCGCCTCCTCGTCTTCTCCTTCATGACCACCGGCACCACCGACCCCCAAGGCGCCCAGACCGCCCTGGACAAACTCGCCTCGGCAGTAGCCAACTGCGGCTGCCGCTAAGGAAATCCCCTCAGGGCAAGCCCCACCGGACAGCCACCCACCGGACAGCCACCCACCGGACAGCCGCCCGCCCACTGGACGCCCCCCCCAGAGAAGCCCCCAACGGAAAGCAACCCACCAAGCCCCACCCCCACCCACCTCCCCCAACCCACCCACGGGAGGGGACGGGCCTCCGGGGCCTCATGTGCGGACGTAAAGCGAAGCAGTCCGCACATGAGGCCCCGGAGGCCCGTCCCCGCACCCCGACAGCCCCGCGCAGCGGACCGAGCCCGCCGCAGGCGACCCCACCCCAGCCCCCACGGCGGGAAAGCCGAACACGTGGGGCGCGCCGCCAAAGCGCAGCCAAAGCGCAGCGAACCGGCTACCCCCACGCCAAGCCCCCACGTACGGTGAACTCATGACGAGCATCGGTGGAACCGAGATGGTCGACTGGAACCTCGCGGTCGCGACCGCGACCCGGTTCGTGCGGCCGGGCCCAGAGGTGAGCCGGGACGAGGCGCGCGCGATCGTCGCCGAGCTGCGCAAGCACGCCAAGTCCTCCGAGGCGCATGTCCGCGCGTTCACGCGGATGGCACAGCCCGACGCGACGGGCGAGGCGCCGCATGACACGCCGGTCCTCGTCGTGGACCGGCCGGGCTGGATCAAGGCGAACGTCGCCGGGTTCCGTGCCGTGCTCAAGCCGCTGCTGGCCAAGATGGAGGACCGCCGCCCGAACGGCCCCGGGGGCGCGGTGCTCGGCGCGGTCGGCGGCAAGGTGACCGGCGTGGAGCTGGGCATGCTGCTGTCGTTCCTGGCGTCGCGGGTGCTCGGCCAGTACGAGACCTTCGCTCCGGCCTCCCGGGATCTGCCGGCCGCGGCCCAGGGCGGCCGGCTGCTGCTCGTCGCGCCGAACATCGTGCACGTCGAGCGCGAGCTCGAAGTGGCCCCGCACGACTTCCGGCTGTGGGTGTGCCTCCACGAGGAGACCCACCGCACCCAGTTCACCGCCGTCCCGTGGCTGCGCGACCACATCGAGGGCGAGATCCAGTCCTTCCTCTCCGAGACGGACATCGACCCGGGCACGCTCCTGGAGCGGCTGCGGGAGGCCGCCCAGTCGCTGGCCGGTGCCAAGCCCGAGGGCGAGGAGGGCGAGGACGAGGGCCGCTCGCTGGTCGACCTCGTCCAGACGCCCGCGCAGCGCGAGATCCTGGGCCGGCTGACCGCGGTGATGTCCCTGCTGGAGGGGCACGCGGACTATGTGATGGACGGCGTGGGCCCCGATGTCGTGCCGTCGGTCGCGGAGATCAGGGAGAAGTTCCAGAAGCGCCGGGCCAGTGGCGCCGGCCGGCTGGACCAGGCGCTGCGCAAGCTGCTCGGCCTGGACGCCAAACTGCGGCAGTACCGCGACGGCGAGCGGTTCGTCAGCGCCGTCGTCGAGGAGGTGGGCATGGACGGCTTCAACCGGATCTGGACGTCGCCGAACACCCTCCCGACCAAACAGGAGATCGCCAAACCGGCGGACTGGATCGCGCGGGTGCACCGCAAGGCGGACGGGGCACCGTAGGCGAGCGGTGTGTGCTGGGCACGCCACGTGGCAGTAGAGCGCCCCTTCAATCACCCGTCTGAGGGACCGTTACGGATGGATAGGCGTGCAATGCTCGGGGAACCGCTCGCCTCTGTCACCATCTAGGCACTCTGTGTGACGAAGTGCCGTCCACGGCCCGAGGCTCCCCAGCTGAACGATTGGAAACGGACATGGGTCCCCATCCAGCGGTCGCCGCGATACGCCTGGCGGTCCGCCGCGTACTCCACGACGTGCTCACCCACCACTCCGCGCACGACCGGCACGAGCCCCCGCTCGTGCTCGTCGCGTGCTCCGGCGGCGCCGACTCCATGGCGCTCGCCTCCGCTCTCGCCTTCGAGGCGCCCAAGCTCGGGCTCCGCGCCGGGGGCGTCACCATCGACCACGGCCTCCAGGAGGGCTCGGACCTCCGCGCCGCCGAGGTCTCCCTGCGCCTGCGGGCACTGGGGCTCGACCCCGTAGAGGCCGTCGCCGTCGACGTGGGCGAACCGAACAAGGTGGCGCACGGCACCGCGTGCCGGGGGAGCGGCAGCCGCCCGGCCGGCGGCCCGGAAGCCGCCGCCCGTGACGCCCGCTACGCCGCCCTGGACGCCGTCGCCGAGCGCCACGGCGCCACCGCGGTCCTCCTCGGCCACACCCGCGACGACCAGGCGGAAACGGTGCTGCTGGGTCTCGCCCGCGGCTCCGGGACCCGCTCGCTCTCCGGGATGGCCGCGACCAGCGGCCGGGACGGGCGCTATCGCCGGCCCTTCCTCGACGTGGACCGCCAGACCGCCCGCAAGGCCTGTCTGATCCAGGCGCTGCCCGTCTGGGACGACCCGCACAACGCCGACCCCGCCTACACCCGCTCACGGCTCCGCCACGAGGGTCTGCCCGCGCTGGAGAAGGCGCTCGGCAAGGGCGTCGTCGAGGCGCTGGCCCGCACCGCCCAGCTCTCCCGCGACGACGCCGACGCCCTGGACGCCTGGGCCGCCGACGCCGAGGGCTCGGTGCTCGACGACAACGGCTCCCTGGACATCTCCGCCCTGTTCGCGCTGCCCCCCGCGGTGCGCCGCCGGGTGCTGCGCCGGGCCGTGATCGGCGCCGGTTCACCGGCCGGTTCGCTCTTCGCCCGCCACATCGAGGAAGTGGACCGGCTGATCACGGCCTGGAGGGGGCAGGGGGCCATCAACCTCCCCGGGCGCGTGGGTGTGCGACGGCAGGGTGGCAGACTGGTGATTCGGCAGGGCTGAGCCGCAGACGCTGCCCCGCTTCCGAAGTCTCACGACTGACGCGAACACCGAACTGAGCGAGAGTGGCACGGGTGGACGACAAGGACATGGGTTCCGACCTTCAGTCGGTACTCATCAGCAAGGAAGAGATCGACGCGAAGCTGGCGGAGCTGGCCGCGAAGATCGACGCGGAGTACGCGGGCAAGGACCTGCTCATCGTCGGCGTCCTCAAGGGCGCCGTGATGGTGATGGCGGACCTGGCGCGCGCGCTGTCCACCCCCGTCACGATGGACTGGATGGCCGTGTCGTCGTACGGCGCGGGCACCCAGTCCTCCGGCGTGGTCCGCATCCTCAAGGACCTCGACACCGACATCAAGGGCAAGCACGTCCTGATCGTCGAGGACATCATCGACTCCGGCCTGACGCTGTCGTGGCTGCTGTCGAACCTCGGCTCGCGCGAGCCGGCCTCGCTGGAGGTCTGCACGCTGCTGCGCAAGCCGGACGCGGCCAAGGTCGCCATCGACGTGAAGTGGATCGGCTTCGACATTCCCAACGAGTTCGTCGTCGGGTACGGCCTCGACTTCGCGGAGAAGTACCGGAACCTGCCGTTCGTCGGTACTCTCGCGCCGCACGTCTACGGCGGCTGAGGCGTCCCGGCGCTCGTCCGGCTGGGCGTGGCCGGACGGGCTGCGGCCGGTCCGCCGCGGCCCGGCGGGAACCCTTCGGGGTCTCCCGCCGTTGGAGCAGGGAGAGCGGAATCCCGGGCCGCATGTTCACCGTCGGCGCAGGCGCCGAGTGACAATGCTGGGGTACCGTCCGAAGGCAGTTCTTTTTTCGGGCCAGTAATACACCGTACGCAACGCACGACCAGCCCTACCAAGGGCGTTGTGCCTCACTGTGGCAGGAGGGACGGGGCCTCAGCGGCTCCGTATGGATGGACGTGAAGCGATACTTCCGTGGGCCGGTCATGTGGATCGTGCTGGCCGTCCTCGCCGTGGTCGTGTTGATGCAGGTCGTCGGCTCGTCCGGCGGCTACAAGACGGTGGACACCGGTCAGGTCGTCAAGGCGATCGCTGACAACAAGGTGAAGTCCGCCGAGCTGACGACCGGTGACGAGAACAAGATCAAGGTCGAGTTGTCGGGCTCCAACAAGGTTGAGGGCTCCAACAAGATCCAGGCGAGCTACATCGGCGACCAGGGCGTCGACGTGGCCAAGAACCTGCAGGCCAAGTACCAGACCGGCGAGATCAAGGACGGCTACACCGTCTCCCCGGAGAAGCAGAGCCCGTTCGTCGGCCTGCTGATCACGCTGCTCCCCTTCATTCTGCTTCCCATCGTCTTCCTGTTCCTGATGAATCAGATGCAGGGCGGCGGCTCCCGGGTGATGAACTTCGGGAAGTCGAAGGCGAAGCTGATCACCAAGGACACCCCCAAGACGACCTTCAAGGACGTGGCGGGGTCGGACGAGGCGGTCGAGGAACTCCACGAGATCAAGGAGTTCCTCCAGGAGCCGGCGAAGTTCCAGGCCGTCGGTGCCAAAATCCCCAAGGGCGTGCTGCTGTACGGCCCGCCCGGAACGGGCAAGACGCTGCTGGCGCGTGCCGTCGCCGGTGAGGCGGGCGTCCCGTTCTACTCGATCTCCGGCTCCGACTTCGTCGAGATGTTCGTGGGTGTCGGTGCCTCCCGGGTCCGTGACCTCTTCGAGCAGGCCAAGGCGAACGCCCCGGCGATCGTCTTCGTCGACGAGATCGACGCCGTCGGCCGGCACCGCGGTGCGGGCCTGGGCGGTGGCCACGACGAGCGTGAGCAGACCCTCAACCAGCTGCTGGTCGAGATGGACGGCTTCGACGTCAAGGGCGGTGTGATCCTGATCGCCGCCACGAACCGTCCGGACATCCTCGACCCGGCGCTGCTGCGCCCCGGCCGTTTCGACCGGCAGATCGCCGTCGACCGTCCGGACCTGCAGGGCCGTCTGGAGATCCTCAAGGTCCACCAGAAGGGCAAGCCGGTCGCGCCGGACGTCGACCTCTCGGCCGTCGCCAAGCGCACCCCCGGCTTCACCGGTGCCGATCTGTCGAACGTCCTCAACGAGGCCGCGCTGCTGACGGCCCGGAGCGACGAGAAGCTGATCAACAACCACTTCCTGGACGAGGCGATCGACCGCGTCGTGGCCGGACCGCAGAAGCGGACCCGGATCATGTCCGAGAAGGAGAAGAAGATCACCGCGTACCACGAGGGCGGACACGCCCTGGTCGCGGCGGCCTCCCCGAACTCCGACCCGGTCCACAAGATCACGATCCTGTCCCGCGGCCGGGCCCTGGGCTACACCATGGTCCTGCCCGACGAGGACAAGTACTCCACCACCCGCAACGAGATGCTCGACCAGCTGGCGTACATGCTGGGCGGCCGCGCGGCGGAGGAGCTGGTCTTCCACGACCCGACCACGGGTGCCGCGAACGACATCGAGAAGGCCACCGCCACGGCCCGCGCGATGGTCACGCAGTACGGCATGACCGAGCGGCTCGGCGCGATCAAGTTCGGCACCGACAACTCCGAGCCCTTCCTGGGCCGTGAGATGGGTCACCAGCGCGACTACTCGGAAGAGGTCGCCGCGCTGGTCGACGAGGAGGTCAAGAGCCTCATCGAGACCGCGCACAACGAGGCGTGGGAGATCCTGGTCGAGAACCGCGACGTGCTCGACAACCTCGTGCTGACGCTCCTGGAGAAGGAGACGCTCGGCAAGGAGGAGATCGCCGAGCTGTTCAAGCACGTGGTCAAGCGCCCGGCCCGCCCGGCGTGGACCGGCTCGTCGCGCCGTACGCCCTCCAGCCGCCCGCCGGTGCTGTCGCCGAAGGAGCTGGCCCCGGCCAACGGCTCGGTGACCACCACCGCCACCGTCTCCACGGAGAAGGCGGAGGCACCCGAGGAGCAGCGGCCCGAGAGCTGATCCCGGCGGCCCTCCGGGGCCCTGGAATAGATGCCGCGCCACCCCGGTTTAGTCTGGGGGGCGCGGCATTCCGCGTTTCCACCGCGATTCGAGCGGGCGCAGAAGGAACGAGGCACCACATGACGGACCCTGTGACGCTGGACGTCGGCGGCAAGATCGGCACGTTCGACGAGAAGCGCGCCGAGAACGCCGTACGCGAACTCCTCATCGCGGTGGGCGAGGACCCGGACCGCGAGGGACTGCTGGAGACGCCGGCACGGGTGGCACGGGCGTACAGGGAGATTCTCGCCGGACTCTGGCAGAAGCCGGAGGAGGTGCTGACGACCACGTTCGATCTGGGGCACGACGAGATGGTCCTGGTGAAGGACATCGAGATCGTGAGCCTCTGTGAGCATCACCTCCTGCCCTTCCATGGAGTGGCCCATGTCGGCTACATCCCGGCGGACTCCGGAAAGATCACAGGTCTGTCGAAGCTCGCCCGCTTGGTGGACGTCTATGCCCGCAGGCCCCAGGTTCAGGAGCGGTTGACCACGCAGATCGCCGATTCGCTGATGAGCATCCTCGAAGCCCGGGGCGCCATCGTGGTGGTAGAGGCGGAGCACATGTGTATGTCCGTGCGCGGCATTCGCAAGCCTGGTGCGAAGACGACGACCTCTGCGGTGCGGGGTCAGCTCAGGGACGCCTCCACTCGTGCAGAGGCGATGAGCCTGATAATGGCCCGCTAGTTCCGGTCCCGCGCCGAGCGCGCCCAGCTGTCAGTGGTCTCTTGTACTTTCTGTGACGAGTCGTTCACAGGCTAGGGGTGGCGGTATGGGCAACGGCGGGTTGCCGAGCAGGCAGACCGTGAACGCCGTAGGGGGGCGCAAGCGGGCAAAGGACGTCGGGGTGGGGGACCGGCTCTGGACGGTGGTCGGCAGGCAGACGGTGTGCACGGTCGTTACCGGGGTGGCGACCGTGAAGTCGCGGAGCCTGGTCGATGTCACCACGGACAAGGCGGCGTTCACCGCAGATGCGAGCCTGCTGCTCTCAAGCCCTGACGGTTGGGTGCATGCCGCCGAGGCCATGGATACCGTCGTGGAGTGGACGCCCGCCCGGAAGCTGTGCCGGGAGCGGCTTTCCCTCCGTCCCGGCTATCACTTCGGCTACCTGATCGGAGCCACGTGCGCTGACGGCACGGTGGGCTCGACCTACGTCTCGCTGGTGGTGAACGACGAGGCGTTCGCCGACAAGTACGCCGAAGCCCTGGAAAGCGCGACGGGGCTGGTGGTCCGTGTCCAGCCGGTGACCCGGCCGTCGGGCTACCTCGGGCGGGACGTCCCGGGCTTCCGGGTCCGGCCTGTGTGCTCATATTTGGCGGATGCGCTGCGGCAGTACGTGGGCGGGGACGCTCATCACTTGCGGCAGCGATTTCCGCGCGTGGTGCTGCGCGACATCGAGACATTCGAGGGTTTCCTCGACGGGTACGCAGAGGGCGACGGCACACGGTTACGGAGTATGCGGGGACGGGTGCTGGTCAGCGCGAACATCCCGTTTCTGGCCGAGCTGGCGAAGATCATTGGAGCCCGGTTCACGCCGCGTGCGGACGGCCGTACCTCCCAGCTGATCGTGGCGGACAGCTGGCTCAGACGCGGCACCTTTGTGCCCGAGCTCCATCCCGTGGATCTTGTGGAAGCCGAATGGGTCCAGGTCCGTGCGGTGAGGCCACGCCTCGCTGGTGGGACGAAGCCCTTCACGCTCTACAGCTTCCGCCTCGAACCGCACCTGAGCTTCTTGTCCAACGGGCATCTGGTGCGGACCGGCTGGTGATGCCCGGGCCCGGGGCGATGCAGGGACCCGGGCGTCGTGCAGGGCTCGATGGCGCCCGTCAGACCGTGAGGCGGCCGCCCAGCCAGGCCAGGGCGGCGGGGATCTCGCGGCGCCAGGTGTTGAAGTTGTGGCCGCCGCTGTCGAGGATGATCGACGAGACCCGGCTCGGCGACTTCGTCTGCTGGATGAACCGCAGCGTCTGGTCGTAATTCGCCTCGCCCTGCTTGCTGCTGGTGACCAGCAGGTTCACCCGGGGCGCGGGCAGATGCCGCTGACGCCACAGCAGGTTGTTCTCGCGCTCCAGCTGCCGGCTGCCGCCGAAGAGGTCACCGGTCGTGGCGTCGCGCGGGGCCTTGTAGGCGCCGGAGAGGGCGACCGCGCTGGAGTACGCCTCGGGGTGGCGCATGGTCATCTTCAGCGCGCAGTAGCCGCCGGTGGAGTCACCGACGACGCCCCAGCTCTTGGCCTCGCGCCCTATTCGGTAGTGCGCCGAGATATCCGCGCGCAGGTCCTTGGTGAAGAAGGTCTCGGTCTGCGGGCCGTTCGGTATGTCCATGCACTCGGTGTCGCGGGGCGGGGCGACGGTCGGGCGCATCATGACCAGGACGGTCGGCTGCATCTTGCGCTTCTTGAGCAGCTCGTGCTGGGTCTGCGGGAAATGCAGCTTCTTGTAGAGCGCCTGGGCGGTGCCCGGGTAGCCGGTGAGTACCAGGGCCGCCGGGAATTTCTTGTGCGCGTATTTCTTCTGGAAGTACTGCGGCGGCAGATAGACGAACGCGGGGCTGGCGATCTGCGAGTGTTCGCCCTGCACCAGCACCTTGTCGATCCGGCCGCCGGTCTCCGGGCGGGAGCCGTTGCGTACGCTCACCCGCTCGGTGCCCAGCATCCGCAGCTCGGTGCCGTGCGGTCCGGTCTTGTAATCGGTGACCACGCCCGGCTCCTGTTCCTGGCCGAACAGGTCGGCCCAGGACGCGTAGAACCCGAAGGAATTGTTGGCGTAGAGACCGATCACGGCGAAGAGGGTGATCTGCGTCGCCATCAGGAGGCCGATACGGCCGAGAACGGCGCGCCAGTTCCCCTTGGAGAGGCGAGGCCAGAGCCAGATCGTGAGGACGAACAGTGCCACCGCGACGAGGACGGCAAGAAGCAGCACTTTCTTGCTGGTGAGACCCATGTGGTGCTTTCTTCCGGGCGGCCGGGCCATCCGTACCGCTGGTGGAACCCCGAGCCCTGAAACGCCGTCATACAGGGCGCAAAAAGTCCAGATGCTGCGACAAGGCTCGCACGTTCTCTCGACCGGGGCGACGGGAAAGTGATGTCTGACAGGCTAGATGGCGAAAATTCGGAGACGGTTGCGTGGCGAACGCCACGCTGGCTCCGCGGCCCGCGGCCCGAAGCGGTGCCGGGGATCGTCGGTACGGCCGGTGTGGTCGTCGGCCTGCTGAACCTGGCCGCGGGGGTCTTCCCGCGCTTCCGGCACAGCCGGATGCACGCCCTGGCCGAGGTGCTGCCGGGCGCGGTGAGCCCGCTGGCGGCCGCCGCCTCCATCGTCGTCGGCATCCTGCTGCTCCTTCTGGCCCACGGACTCAAGCGGCGTAAGCGGCGCGCCTGGGGCGCGGCCGTGGCGCTGCTCCCGGTGGGGATCGCCGCCCAGCTCGTCTACCGCCACTCCGTCTTAGGGGCGGTGCTCTCGCTGGCGCTCCTGGTGTACCTGGTGTGGCACCGGCGGGAGTTCGCGGCGCTGCCCGATCCGCGCAGCCGCTGGAAGGCGCTGGCCAACTTCGTCGTCCTCGGCGGGGTCAGCTTCGGCATCGGCCTGGTCATCGTCAGCTCGCACCCCCACAAGACCATCGGCTCGCCCTCCCTCTGGGCGCGCGCCCAGCACGTCCTGTGGGGCCTGTTCGGCTTCGAGGGCCCGGTCGGCTACACCCACCACGTCGACTACACCGTCGGCTACTCGCTCGGCGCGCTCGGCCTGCTGACCGTCGCCACCACCGCGTACCTCGCCTTCCGCCCGGAGCATCCGGCCGCCCGGCTGACCGACGACGACGAGCGGCAGCTGCGCGGGCTGCTCGACCGGCACGGCGCCCGGGACTCGCTCGGCTACTTCGCGCTGCGCCGCGACAAGGGCGTGGTCTTCTCCCCGACCGGCAAGGCCGCGGTCTGCTACCGGGTGATCTCCGGTGTGATGCTCGCCAGCGGCGACCCGATCGGCGACGTGGAGGCCTGGCCGGGCGCCATCGAGCGCTTCATGGCGGAGGCGAAGGCGCACTCCTGGACCCCGGCGGTCACCGGCTGCAGCGAGACCGGCGGCCAGGTGTGGACCCGGGAGACCGGCATGGACGCGCTGGAGCTCGGCGACGAGGCGATCGTGGACGTCGCCGGCTTCACCCTCAGCGGCCGCGCGATGCGCAACGTCCGGCAGATGGTCAAGCGCATCGAGCGCAACGGCTACCGGACCCAGGTGCGGCGGGTGCGTGATCTGGACCCGGCCGAGCTGGCGCAGATCCAGCAGGCCGCGAACGCCTGGCGGGACACCGACACCGAGCGCGGGTTCTCCATGGCGCTGGGCCGGATCGACGCGCAGGCCGACGGCGACGCGGTGATCGCCACCGCCCATCTGGCCGCGGCCGAGGGCGAGGAGCCCGGCCCGTACGGCGACCTGAAGGCGATGCAGCACTTCGTGCCGTGGGGCGACAGCGGGATCTCGCTGGAGCTGATGCGGCGCGACCGCGGCGCCGACCCGGGGATGAACGAGCTGCTGATCGTCGCCGCGCTGCAGGCCGCCCCGGACCTCGCCGTCAAGCAGGTGTCGCTGAACTTCGCGGTCTTCCGCTCCTCGCTGGAGCGCGGCGAGAAGCTCGGCGCGGGACCGGTCATCCGGGTCTGGCGCGGCATGCTGGTCTTCCTGTCCCGCTGGTACCAGATCGAGTCGCTGTACAAGTTCAACGACAAGTTCCGGCCCCGCTGGGAGCCCCGCTTCGTGGTCTTCCGCAACAGCCGTGACATTCCCCGCATCGGCCTGGCCGCGCTCCAGGCCGAGGGCTACCTGGAGCTGGGCCTGCCGCGCGTACTGCGGCGCAGGAAGACCGCGCCGCCGCGGCCGTGCGCCCATCTGCCGCAGCCGGCCGCCGCGCCGGGGGCGGTCGGGCGGGCCGCCTGACGGGAGCCCGGACGGCCGCCCGGACGGGCCGTCCCCTGCCGCGCGCGGCGGGCCGTGGCCCCTGGCCGGCCGGGGCCGGTTCCCGCATGCGGTGGCGGCAATCCGGCCGGTCGGCACACGGCCTACGCTGGTGCCATGAGTACCTTGCGTGGCCGGGTGGCCGGACTGCCGGACTGGGAACGCTGCGCGGTGATGGGCGTCGTCAATGTGACGCCCGATTCGTTCTCCGACGGCGGTGACTGGTTCGATACCGAACTCGCCGTCAAACACGGTCTCGACCTGGTGGCGCAGGGCGCCGACATGGTGGACGTGGGCGGCGAGTCGACCCGGCCGGGCGCGGCGCGGGTGGACGAGGCCGAGGAACTGCGCCGGGTCGTCCCGGTGGTCCGGGAGCTGGCCGCCGCCGGTGTGGTGGTCTCCGTGGACACCATGCGGGCCTCCGTCGCCCAGCGGGCCGTGGAGGCCGGTGCGCGGCTGGTCAACGACGTCAGCGGGGGCGCGGCCGACCCGGCGATGGTGCCGGCGGTGGCCGCGCACCACGTCCCGTTCGTGGTGATGCACTGGCGCGGCCAGTCCATCGACATGAACAACCGTGCCGTCTACGGGGACGTGGTCGCCGAGGTCGTCGCCGAGCTGGAGCAGAGCATGGAGCGTGCGGTGTCCGGCGGGATCGACCCGGACCGGATCGTGCTCGACCCCGGCCTGGGCTTCGCCAAGGAGGCCGGGCACGACCTCGCGCTGGTCGCCGGGCTGGAGCGGCTGCGCGCGCTGGGCCGTCCGCTGCTGGTGGCCGCTTCGAGGAAACGGTTCCTGGGCAGGGTGCTGGCAGGCGGCGAGCAAGCCGCCGCACCGCCGGCCCGGGAGCGGGATGCCGCGACGGCGGCGGTGTCGGCGATCGTGGCGCGAGAGGGGGCCTGGGCGGTGCGGGTGCACGAGGTCAGGGCGAGCGCGGACGCGGTACGGGTGGCCCGTGCCGTGGAGTGCGCGGCAGGCGGGACGACGGCGGACACGACGGGAACGGTGTGAGCGGCTTGGGCCCGCAGACGGACATCGAGCTGGTCGAGCAGGCGAACACCACCCTGTACGAGACCATCGAGCGCGGCGATCACGAGGCGCTGTCCGGGCTGTGGCTGGACGGCCAGGTGAGCGTGGTCCACCCGGGGTGGCCGGTGTTGCGGGGGCGCGGCGAGGTGCTGCGCTCCTATGCGCTGATCATGGCGAACACCGAGTACATCCAGTTCTTCCTCACGGATGTGGAGATCGACGTCGTCGGCGACACCGCGCTGGTGACCTGCACCGAGAACATCCTCAGCGGCGGGCCCGCCGAGGACGACGGCTCGGTGGGGCCGCTGATCGGCCAGCTGGTCGTGGCGACGAATGTCTTCCGGCGCACGGAGGACGGCTGGCGGGTGTGGTCGCACCACGGCTCACCGGTGCTCGCGGACCGCGAGGACGAGGACGGGGACGACGAGGACGGGGGAGCCGGCGAGGGCGGCGAGGAGGCCCTCTGAGCGCCGTCCGGGAGGCGGCCGCCGGGCCGGGCGGCTCCCGGGCGCGGGCGGGGTGTGAGCCTTGCCATGACCGCCCGCCCTTGTGTCCGGGGCGGCGGCCTGCGCGGCCGTAGGGGCGGACGTCAGCCATCCGGGTGAGGGCGCACCCGTTCGAGCCAAGTGCGGCACGGGTAGGGGTGGGGCGTGGGCAGGGGGGTAAGAGGGCCGCGCGGACGATCTCCCGGCCCGCTGGCCGCTGCCTCACGGGGCGGCATCTAGCAGCAGGACGGGGTCTTGTCCATAGCCCCCGTGGGCGAGGACCGTCGGTGCTCGAAGGTAGATTCGACGGCGGGGAGTGTTGCCGGTCGCTGCCGGCGGCGGCCCGGAATCCGACGAACAGTGGCGCCAGAGGTGCCGTGGACCAGTGGGAGTGATTCGCGTGGATCGTGTCGCGCTGCGTGGGCTGAAGGCCCGGGGCCACCACGGGGTGTTTCCCCGGGAGCGCGAGGAGGGCCAGACCTTCATCGTCGACGTGGTGCTCGGCCTGGACACCCGCAGGGCCGCGGCCAGCGACGATCTCGCGAAGACCGTGCACTACGGCGTCGTGGCCGAGGAGGTGGTGGCCGTCGTGCAGGGTGAGCCGGTCGACCTCATCGAGACCTTGGCCGAGCGCATCGCCGACCAGTGCCTCAAGCACGAGGGCGTGCAGGAGGTGGAGGTGGTGGTGCACAAGCCGGACGCGCCCATCACCGTCCCCTTCGATGACGTGACCATCACCATCACTCGGAGCCGAGTATGAATTCCGCCCGTCAGCCGACCACCGCCCCCGCCGGAGCCGCAGCGCCGCGTCCCGGCCTGGGCGACCCGACCGTGCAGCCGGTGCCCGCCTCCGTGGTGGAGCAGGTGGACGCCGCCGATGTGACGCTCTCCAACCCCAAACGCGCCGTGATCTCCCTCGGCAGCAATCTCGGCAACCGCCTGGAGACCCTCCAGGGCGCCGTCGACGCGCTGGAGGACACCCCCGGTCTGCGGGTCAAGGCGGTCTCCCCGGTCTACGAGACCGTGCCGTGGGGCGTGGACCCCGGCTCCCAGCCGACGTACTTCAACGCCGTGGTGCTGATCAAGACGACGCTGCCGCCGGACTCCCTCCTGGAGCGCGGGCAGGCGATCGAGGAGGCCTTCGAGCGGGTCCGCGACGAGCGCTGGGGCCCGCGCACGATCGACGTCGACATCCTGGCGTACCAGGACGTGGTCTCCGACGCCCCGCGGCTGACGCTGCCGCACCCGCGCGCCCATGAGCGGGCGTTCGTGCTGGTGCCGTGGCACGACATCGACCCGGAGGCCGTGGTCCCCGGGCTCGGCGGGGTGGCCGAGCTGCTGTCCGCGGTCGGCCGCGACGGTGTCGAGCCGCGGGCGGACCTGGAACTGCGGCTGCCGGAGTAGGTGTGAGGGTTGCGGGTGGGCTTCCCGAGGGAGGCATCCGTACGGAACGGACACGGCGGCCGGGACGACAGGAGCGGCCGTGTCGGCAGGGAAGGTCATGACGGTGCGAGGGGCGATCGCTCGGTGAAGCAGCTACACATCAAGGTGCTGGTCGGGCTGTTTCTGGCGGCCGGGGTGCTGGCCTGGGGCGGCGCCCGGCTGTGGGACGCGTTCGGCACCCTGCCCAGCGTTCCCGTCGCCGCCCCGGTCGTGCTGGCGCTGATCGCCGCGATGCTCGCCGCCACCGCGTTCTCCTTCCGGTCGCGGCTGCGCGCGCAGCGCGAGCGCCGGCCGGGCGCCAAGGGCGTCGAACCGCTGGTGGCCGCCCGTGCGGTGATTCTCGGTCAGGCCAGCGCGCTGGTGGCGGCGCTGGTGGCCGGGCTGTACGGCGGAGTCGGTGTCTTTCTGCTGACCGCCGGGCTGGAGGTCGCGCCGCGCCGGGACCAGGCGATCCACGCCGGGCTGTCGGTCCTCGCCGGAGCGGCGGTGGTCGCCGCGGCGATCTTCCTGGAGCGGGTGTGCAAGCTGCCCGACGACGACGGCAACGGGAACGGCGGGGTGGACGCGGCGGTGTGACGCCGGGCCGGGCCGACGCGGCGCCGCGGAGACCGCGAACCGCGGGGGCGGGGCGGGAGAAGACGCACGGCAGCGGGGGTACGGGCCCGCTCCCGAGGACGTCGGCCTCTTCAGAATGCGAAGGACCGGTGGAGAAGTAACCAGCGTGAAACGGATCGGTGTGCGTGGCCCCATAAGTCCCGCACGCACGGTAAGTTTCTGGCCATGCCACGAGGACGCCACCGCCAATCCCCACCCCTCCACCGGCTGCTTCCTCCCTCGGCGGTCGCCGGTGCGTCAATCGCCTGCGCCGCGGGCGCGTGGTGTGTCGGCGACGATCTGGTGCAACGGGTGCTCGCCGCGGGCGCCGCGGCCGCCGCACTGACCGGCGCCGTCCTTCTGCGGACCTGGGACCGTAACGCCGGCCGCCGGGTCGCCGAACTCACCCGCGCCCGGGTGCGCGACGAGTGGCGCACCGAGGAGCGGATCGCCGAGCTGGAGACGGATGTCGAGGAGGCCCGCGAGATCCGGGCCGGCCTGGAGACCAAACTCCGCGCCAAGCGCGCCGAGTTGGCCCGGCTGCGCAGCGAACACGCCGCACTGCTCCGCCGTTACGCCACCGCCGAGACCGAACGGGCCAGTGCCCTGGAGGGCCGCCGGCTGCTCGCCATCGAGGCGGCCCCGGCCAAGGCCCTGCCCGCCGCCGGTCTTCCACGGCTCGTCAACTCCCCCCTCCGGCTCTCGACTTCGTCCGCGCAGGGGGACGCCGCCCATCCCTCGGAGCCGCTCGTTCCGGGCCGCCGCGAGCCCGCCACCTACGCGCAGGCCGACCAGGCGCTGCGCCGGCTGGCCCGCAACGCCGCCCGGCAGCGCGCCGCCCAGCAGGCGCGCGCGCCGAAGGGCGGCGCCGAGGACCTCACCCCTTCCGGACCGCCCGCCCGCCGCGGCGACCGGGCCGGCCGGGACGGTGCGCAGGGCCGCGGGAAGGCCCCGGCGGCAGCCGCGCAGCGTACGGACGGGACCGGCCCCGCCGGTAAGGCCACCGCCGCCGGGCCCGCCGGTAAGGCCACCGCCGCCGGGCCCGCGCTCCGGCCGGTGCCCGCCACCGCCTCCGCCGTCACCCCGTCCCGGCCCGCCACGTCCCGTGCGACGGGTGGTTTCGACTTCTTCGGCAACGCGGCCGACTCGGACTCCGGTCCCCGGCAGCTGACCGGGCCGATGGAGGAGGACCTGGCGGACGTCGTCGGGGACGAGGCCGTCGCCGAGCACTCGGCCCGTACCCAGCCGTCCGCGGAGTCCGCCGAGGCCGACGCCCGGCCGTCCGGGCAGGACGAGCCGTCGGGACCGGACGAGCGGAACGGGCAGACGGACGGGGAGACGACCACCGGCAGCGGTGAGGTCATCGACCTGACCGCGCACGACGAGACCGAGCAGTTCGAGATCGGCGCACTGCGCACCGCCATCTCCTGATCCGGCCGGACAGCCGATCGGCCCCGGAGTTCTCCTGAACTCCGGGGCCGATCCGCGTTCCGGGCCGGGCGGGCCCGTTGTCCACAGGGTGTGGAGGAGCCGCCGCGCGCCGTGCGCCGCGGGACGGTACGCCGACGGGGCTCAGGGCCCCGACCGCACCCGCCTCCGCCTACTTGTCGATGTCGCCGACGACGAAGAACAGCGAGCCCAGGATCGCCACCATGTCGGCGACCAGCGTGCCCGGCAGCAGCTCCACCAGGGCCTGGATGTTGTTGAACGACGCCGAGCGCAGCTTGAGGCGGTAGGGCGTCTTCTCGCCCTTGGAGACGAGGTAGTAGCCGTTGATGCCGAGGGGGTTCTCGGTCCAGGCGTAGGTCGCGCCCTCGGGGGCCTTCAGGACCTTGGGGAGCCGCTGGTTGACCGGCCCCGGCGGCAGTTCGGCGAGCCTGTCCAGACAGGCGTCGGCCAGGGCGAGCGCGTTGTGGCTCTGTGCCAGCAGGCACTCGAAGCGGGCCAGGCAGTCGCCCTCCTGCCGGGTGACCACATCGAGCGTGGACCCCAGCTCCCCGTACGCCAGGTACGGCTCGTCGCGCCGCAGGTCGAAGTCGACACCGGAGGCGCGGGCGATCGGCCCGGACACCCCGTACGCGTGCACCGTCTCCGGCGCGAGGACACCGACCCCGCGGGTACGGCCGCGGAAGATCTCGTTGCCCAGGACCAGGTCGTCGTAGACGCCCATCCGGGAGCGCACATCGGCCACCGCCTGCCGCGTCCGGCCCAGCCAGCCGGCCGGCAGGTCCTCCTTGAGGCCGCCGACGCGGTTGAACATGTAGTGCATCCGGCCGCCGGAGATCTCCTCCATGACGGTCTGGAGCTCCTCCCGCTCCCGGAAGGCGTGGAAGACGGGGGTGATCCCGCCCAGCTCCAGGGGGTACGAGCCGAGGAACATCAGGTGGTTCAGCACCCGGTTCAGCTCGGCCAGCAGGGTCCGCATCCAGACGGCACGCTCGGGCACCTCCATGCCCAGCATCCGCTCGACGGCCATCACCACGCCCAGCTCGTTGGAGAACGCCGACAGCCAGTCGTGCCGGTTGGCGAGCATGATGATCTGGCGGTAGTCGCGCGCCTCGAAGAGCTTCTCGGCGCCGCGGTGCATATAGCCGATCACCGGCTCGGCGTGCTGGATGCGCTCGCCGTCCAGGACGAGTCGCAGCCGCAGCACGCCGTGCGTCGAGGGATGCTGCGGGCCGATGTTCAGCACCATGTCGGTGCTCTCCGCCGCGCCGCCGATGCCGACCGTCGTCTCCGTCATGGCAACAGTCTCGCAGGCCACCGCCCCACCGGACCCCTGGGCCCTCAGCCGTCCCAGTCCTTGAGCAGGGCCGCGCACGCCCCGCCCACCGGCTCCAGCAGCCAGCCGAAGCCGCCCAGGCCCGCCGGGTCGGTCAGCTCCGCCGCCGCGCCCGCCGCGCCGAGGGCCCGTACGTACCCGGACGGGTCGGTGGCGGCCAGGGAGAGCGGCGGGCGCCGGCCGTCCACCCCCAGGGCGTGCAGCGCCGCCCGCTGGGTCAGCCGCTTCGCCGACGGCCCGGCGCAGGCGTCCAGCGCCACATGCGCCGTGATGTCGCAGCTGCCGTCCGGGACGGGCGCCACCTCGCGGCCGTCGCGGAAGCCGGTGAGCGTGCCGAACGGCGGGCGGCCGCCCCGTTCGTGCACGTAGTCGACGGCGACGGCCAGACCGGCGCGCAGCGTGCCGACGGCCCGAGCCCAGGCCGCGTCCCGGGGGCGGCCGACCTCGGCGCGCAGCCCCGGGCCGCCCCCGGTGGCGCCCGCCGGCGGCGCCCACCAGCGGGCGAGCCACTCCGCGTCCGCGCCGTCCACCGGCTCGCCCAGCCGCTCGGTGCCGTCGGCGCGGACCAGCACCCGGCGCGGCACACCGTCGTCATCCGTCTCGACGACCTCGACCGGCACGTTGTCCAGCCATTCGTTCGCGAACAGCAGCCCGGTGACCGAACCCGGCGCGGGCAGCTCGTCCCGCCACACGATCCGCGGATCGAGGCCCTGGGGGCGCCCGGCGCGCTCCACGGCGTACGGGCGCAGCCGCGCGGACACCTCGGCGGGCAGCGCCGCCAGCACCCCCGTGAGCAGCTCGCCGTGCCCCGCGCCCACATCGACCAGCGCCAGCTCGTCCGGGTGGCCCAGCGCGGCGTCGACGCGGCACAGGAGGCCGGCGACGGCACCCGCGTAGAGCGGGGAGACATGGACGGAGGTGCGGAAGTGGCCCGCCGGGCCGGGGCCGCCGGGCCGGGTGTAGAAGCCGCTCTCCGGGCCGTACAGCGCCCGCTCCGTGGCCTCGCGCCACCCGCACCACTCGTTCGTCATCTGCCCCACGGTACGGGCGGGCACCGGCCCCCGGACGGACGGCACCAGGTGCCTTCCGTCCAGGGGGCCGACACATTCGGAGCAGAGTCTCCACCTTGGGGAGTAGGCGCGGCGGACAGGATCGCTCGCTCGGTTGACTCGTACATGTATTCCCGGTGCCTACGCTGGGTTACGTGCAGCGCCTCTACGACTTCATCCGCAGGCACCCGACAGGGGTGGACAGCTTCTGGGCCGTCCTCCTGCTCGGGGTCACTGTCCCCTGGGTGGCGTTCGAGACGGGCGGCTTCCAGAAGGTGCTCGCCGGGGTCTGCACGGTCGGCCTGTGTCTCGTCGTCGCGCTGCGCCGCAGGGCCCCCGTGAAGATGCTGCTGCTGACGGCCGCCATCGGCGTCTGCCAACTGATCTTCGGCATCGACACCAACCCCGGCGACGCCGCGATGTTCGTGATCACCTACACCGTCGCGTCCGGGCCCGCCATCCCCCGCTGGGCCTCTCGCTGCGCGCTCGCCGGCGCCGTCTTCGGGCCCGCCCTCTCCTTCTGGCGCTTCAGCGGCAGCGCCGAGGGCCGGCGGGTGGGGGAGAGCCTGTTCGTGACCGTGCTGCTCACCGTGCCGTTCGTCCTGGCCTGGGTGCTCGGCGACTCCATGCGCACCCGCCGCGCCTACTGGGCCCAACTGGAGGAGCGGGCCGCCCGGCTGGAGAAGGAGCGCGAGGCGCAGTCCCGGATCGCGGTGGCGGCCGAGCGCGCCCGTATCGCCCGCGAACTGCACGACGTCGTCGCCCACAACGTCTCGGTGATGGTCGTCCAGGCCGACGGCGCCGCCTACGTGCTCGACTCCGCGCCCGAACAGACCCGGCAGGCCCTGGAGACGATCTCCGGCACGGGCCGCCAGGCGCTGGCCGAAATGCGCCGCCTGCTGGGTGTGCTCCGCACCGGCGAGCAGCCCGAGAGCGGCGAATACGTCCCCCAGCCCGGCGTCGAGCAGCTCACCGACCTCATCGAGCAGGTGCGCGGCGCGGGACTGCCGGTCGACTTCCGGACCGTGGGCGAACCCCGCGAACTGCCCAGCAGCGTCGCCCTGACCGTGTACCGCATCGTCCAGGAAGCGCTCACCAACACCCGCAAACACGGCGGCCCCCATGTCGGCGCGACCGTCCGGCTCGCCTACCGGGACGAGGATCTCGACCTGCTCGTCGAGGACGACGGCCGCGGCGCGCAGCGCGAGCTCTACGAGGAGGGCGGGGCGGACGGCCTCGGCCACGGCCTCATCGGGATGCGCGAGCGCGTCGGCATGGTCGGCGGCACCCTGGCCGCGGGACCACGCCCCGGCGGCGGCTTCCGGGTCAGCGCCGTCCTCCCGCTCAAACCGGCCCGGTGACCGCGCGAACCGGTCCGGACCGGACGGCGTCCTATGAGGGGACCACACCGGCCCCCCGCACCCCACCCCGTACGCTCGCCCCCCACTCCTCCCCGAAGGGACCCCCTGCCATGACCATCCGTGTGATGCTCGTCGACGACCAGGTGCTGCTGCGCACCGGTTTCCGGATGGTGCTCGCCGCACAGCCCGACATGGAGGTGGTCGCGGAGGCCGGAAACGGGGTGGAGGCCCTGGAGGTGCTGCGCGGCACCCAGGTCGACGTGATCCTCATGGACGTCCGGATGCCGCAGCTGGACGGGGTGGAGACCACCCGCCGGATCTGCGAGGGCGGCCAGAAGGAGGGCGCCCCGAAGGTCCTCATCCTGACCACCTTCGACCTGGACGAGTACGCCTTCTCCGCGCTGAAGGCCGGGGCCAGCGGCTTCATGCTCAAGGACGTCCCGCCGGGGGAGCTGCTCGCCGCGATCCGGGCGGTGGAGAGCGGCGACGCGGTCGTCGCGCCGTCCACCACCCGCCGGCTCCTCGACCGCTTCACGCCGATGCTGCCCGGCACCTCCGGCCAGCCGTCCCGGCCCGAGCTGGAGCGGCTGACGGAGCGGGAGCGGGAGGTGCTGCTGCTGGTCGCCCAGGGCCTGTCGAACGGTGAGATCGCGGCGCGGCTGGTGCTCTCCGAGGCCACCGTCAAGACCCACGTGGGCCGCATCCTCACCAAGCTGAGCCTCCGCGACCGGGTCCAGGCGGTGGTCCTGGCGTACGAGACGGGTCTGGTGCGGGCCGGCGGGTCGGGGGCCTAGGGCCCGGGGCCGCCGCGCACCCGGCGGGTCCTCAACGCAGCACGCCCTCAAGGAAGTCGCTGCCCAGCCGGGCCACCACCTGGAGGTCCAGCTGGTGCAGCACATAGCGTCCCCGGCGCCGGGTCTGGATCAGGCCGGCCTTCTTCAGCGTCGCGATGTGCCGGGACACCTCCGGCGAGGTGATGCCGAACGCGTTCGCCAGCTCCCCGGTCGTGTGCGGCCCCCGCGACAGGGTCCGGCACAGCTGCATCCGCATCGGGTGGCCCAGCGCCTCCAGCCGCTGCTGGACGAGTTCCAGCGCGGCCGGCGGCGGCAACTCCTGCCCGGCGACGGGGTATTGGAGCACGGGGCGCCAGCCCTGCGCATGGCTGAACAGCAGATGCGGCCAGCCGAAGGACGTCGGCAGGAAGGTGACGCCCGGATCGGCGGGGTCAGCGAACGCCGTGGTGCGCCCCTGGGCCAGCTTGTCGAGGAGGATGCGGGTGCCGCCGCTGCCGTCCTGCGTGTCCTCCAGTCGCAGCGCCCGCGAGGTCGCGGACAGCGTCTCGGCCAGGCCCTTGCGGCGCAGCAGCTCGGTCTTGTGCCGGGCGTCGGCCGCCAGCTGGATGCCGACCCGCCGCCAGATGTCCCCGAAGAACGCCTCCTCGCAGTCCTCGAACAGGCGGCGCAGCCACACCCGCAGGCCGTCGGGGTCGGTGAGCATCCGGTCGGTGAAGGCCGCCTGCCGCGGGCCGCGAGCGGCCGCCATCTCCCGCACCCGCGCCCGCTCGTCCGCGTCGACCAGCGGCGACGGGGTGGGCAGGCTGTAGCGCGGCGAGCAGCTGATCTCGAACGCGGCGGCCACGAACCGCTCGTCATCGATCCTGTCCAGCTCGTCCAGGTCCTCGGCCAGCGTCGCCCCGGGGCGGGCCGGCAGCAGGATATCGGAACGGGCGGACCGCCACAGGAAGTCGGCCTCGCACAGCCGGTCGGCGAGGTCGGTCTTCAGCGCCGCGTTGGTCGCCATGACCCAGCCGTGCAGCCCCGGATGGTGCCCTGGTTCGGACAGTGCGTGCAGTGCGGCGCCCAGCTCCGCCAAGGGGGACGGGGCGAAGACGACGCGCTCCGGGGGCAGCCCGGTGATGTCGATGACGTTGGCCATGCGCCCATCATGCGTGAGGCTCCCACCTGCGTGGACGTCGTTTGACGGCTCCCGTCAAACGACGCGCGCCGAGCGGCCGGACCACCGCACAGTGAGGGCCATGAACGCCGGTCAGCAGCACCTCCTCGACCTTTACCGTGCCTCCCGGCGAGACGAGTCCGCCCCGCCCGCCCCGGGCACCCACACCGTCCGCACCGCCCGCGAGATCCGCCGGTGGTACCGCTTCCGCGCCGTCGTCACGGCCCCCACCGACCGCCTCCCGGGCCGCCTCCGCGGCGCCCTCCGCACCGCCGCCACGACCTTGCTCCGCCGGGGCGCCAGGGGGGCCGGGGCAGGGGCGCCGTGACCCCTTGTGGGTCGCCCCCTCGGCGACCGCCCGTCCCGTCCCCTCGCGTCACCTCATCCGCCCGGCCCTCACGGCCTCGACGAAGTCCACGAACTTGCCCACCTCCGCCCGGATGTCTCCTTCCGTCCATGCCAGGGCGGACGAGGCCACCGTCATCTCGGTCAGCGTCACCCCGGTCGGGCCGGCCTGGTCCGGCTCGTACCAGCTCCTGAACAGCGCCGTCCCGGTCTCCTCCGCCTGGCGCACCACGGCCTCGTTCAGCAGGCCGGGTGGGTACGGCAGCCACAGCCGGAACTCATGTGTGTACGGCGTCTCCGGGTCCACCCGGAACCACGGCACCCCGGCCCCGGCCAGGCCCTCCCGCAGCGCACGGGCCACCACCTTCGCGTGCGCCACGTACGCGGGCAGCCGCGGCAGTTCGCGGTCCAGGCCGGCGAGGGCGGCCAGTGCGGCAGGCCACTGCTGGGCCAGCTGCCCCCCGTACCGGTGCCGCCAGGCCCGCGCCTCGTCGACGAAGTCCTCGGTGCCCGCGAGCGCGGCGCCCGATATGCCGTCCAGCGACTTGTAGTAGGAGACATACACACTGTCCGCGAGGTCCGCGATCTCCGGGAGCGTGCGGCCGAAGTGCGGGCCGCACTCCCACAGTCGCGCGCCGTCGAAGTGCACCACCGCGTCACGGTCCCGCGCGGCCTCCACGGCCGCGGTCAGCTCGTCCCACGACGGCAGCACGAACCCGGCGTCCCGCAGCGGGAGTTCGAGTGCCAGGGTGCCGAACGGCTCCCGCAGGGCGTGGATCTCCGCGGCGGTCGCCGGCCGTGGGGCCCTCGTCGGGTGCACCATCCGCAGCCCGCTGACCACCGCATAGGCATCGCGCTCATGGACCTCCAGATGCGACAGCGGATGACCGGCCACCGTCGCGTTGCCCGTACGCCCCGCCCAGCAGCGCAGCGCCACCTGCTGCGCCATCGTGCCGGTCGGGAAGAAGGCGGCGGCCTCGGTGCCCAGGGCGGCGGCGGTCCGGCGTTCCAGCTCGCCGATGACGCTGTCCCCGTCCCCGTAGATGTCGACCGCCTTGTCCAGGTCGTACGCGGCCGGAGCGTCGGCCACCAGGCGGTCCAGCCGCTCGCGGACCGTCTCCCGCACGAGGCCGCCCGGCAGCACGCGCCGGGCGCCTCGGAGCGCCGCGCGCATCCGTTCCGGCGCGGGGCGGGCGGCACCCGCCCCGCTCGCGGCGTCCCCCGGGGCATCGCCCGGAACGCCGCCCGAGGTATCCGCCGAACCACTCCCCGAGCTACCACCCGCGGCTTCCCGCGAGCCCCTGTCCGGACCGAGTCCACCTGCTTCCCGCATCCGCCTCACACCCCCCTGACCGCTCTTTCCCCACGCCTTCGCGTGCCGACGCACCGATCGTCGCGCAGCCCCGCGCCGCTCCGCGACCCCTGTGGATAACTCTCGGAAGAGACCCCGGTCTCACCTTCCGTACAGCTCTGAAAGCCACCGGAAACACTCGCGTAGCATGGCGAGGAATCGTCCGGTACCCCCCGCGGACTGGAACGGAAGGCCATTGCCGCGTGAATGCAATCCCACCTCTCGAGGCCCAGGACCGCCCCGCCCGGCTGACCGTCGGCGTCGTCGGCGCCGGCCGGGTCGGGCCCGCCCTGGCCGCCGCGCTGCAGCTCGCGGGGCACCGCCCGGTCGCCGTGTCGGGCGTGTCCGACGCCTCCGTACGCCGCGCCGCCGAGCTGCTGCCCGACGTTCCCCTGGTGCCCCCGGCCGAGGTCCTCGCCCGCGCCGACCTGGTCCTGCTGACCGTCCCCGACGACGCCCTGGCCGGCCTGGTGAGCGGCCTCGCCGAGACCGGCGCCGTACGGCCCGGCCAGCTGCTGGTGCACACCTCGGGCCGGTTCGGAACGGCGGTCCTGGACCCGGCCACCCGCGCCGGCGCCCTGCCGCTCGCCCTGCACCCGGCCATGACGTTCACCGGCACCTCCGTGGACGTCCAGCGGCTGGCCGGCTGCTCGTTCGGCGTGACCTCGCCCGACGAGCTGCGGATGGCCGCCGAGGCGCTGGTCATCGAGATGGGCGGGGAGCCCGAGTGGATCACCGAATCCGCCCGCCCGCTCTACCACGCGGCGCTGGCCATCGGCGCGAACCACCTGGTCACACTCGTCGCCCAGTCGATGGAGCTGCTGCACGACGCCGGGGTGCAGGCCCCGGACCGGATGCTGGGCCCGCTGCTCGGCGCCGCCCTGGACAACACGCTGCGGTCCGGTGACGCGGCGCTCACCGGCCCGGTCGCCCGGGGCGACGCCGGAACCGTCGCCGCCCATCTCGCCGAGCTGCGCCGGCACGCGCCGCAGAGCGTCGCCGGCTACCGCGCCATGGCCCGTACGACCGCGGACCGGGCGCTGGCCCACGGTCTGCTGAAGCCGGAACTGGCCGAGGACCTGCTGGAGGTGCTCGCCGACTCCGGCGACGGACCCGGCACCGCCCCGGGCGCGCCCGACGCCCCCGGCCCGGACCCCGACGCCCCCGGCCCCGAGGGAGGCGACCGATGACCTCCTCGCCCCTGAGCCCGTCCCCCGGATCGGGCCCCCACCAGGACGCCGCCGCGGCACCGGACGTGCCCGTGACCCAGGAGCCGGACCAGCCCATGGACGAGAGCCGCCCCGTCCGCCCCACCCGCCCCGTGCACCTCCTCCACACCGCCGCGGCGCTCCGCGAGCTGCCCCGCGGCACCGGAGCCCGCGCCGTCGTCATGACCATGGGCGCGCTGCACGAGGGCCACGCCACCCTGGTCCGCGCCGCCCGCCACCGGGTCGGACCCCAGGGCCAGGTCGTCGTCACCGTCTTCGTCAATCCGCTGCAGTTCGGGGCGGGCGAGGACCTGGACCGCTACCCGCGCACCCTGGAGGCGGACACCGAGCTGGCCGCCGCCGCGGGCGCGGACGTCGTCTTCGCCCCGTCCGCCGACGAGGTCTACCCGGGCGGAGAACCGCAGATCCGGATCACCGCGGGCCCCATGGGCACCCTCCTGGAAGGCGCCAGCCGCCCCGGGCACTTCGACGGGGTGCTGACCGTCGTCGCCAAGCTGCTGCATCTGACCTCGCCCGACATCGCCTTCTACGGCCAGAAGGACGCCCAGCAGCTCGCCGTCATCACACGGATGGCCGCCGACCTCAACTTCCCCGTCGAGATCGTCGGCGTCCCCACGGTGCGCGAGGACGACGGCCTCGCCCTCTCCAGCCGCAACCGCTACCTCTCCCTCCCGGAGCGGCGCACCGCGCTCGCGCTGTCGGCGGCGCTGTTCGCGGCCCGCGACCGGCTCGCGGCCGAGGAGGCGCTGCGCGCCCGCGCCGCCTCCACGGGACACCCGGCGCAGGACCGTGCCGCCGCGCTCGCCGCCCTCGGCGAGGACCGGGCCGCCGCCGACGCCCACGCCGTCGCCTACGCCGCTGCGGGCCCCCCGCACGGCCCGTCCGTGGCGCGCGCCGCGGCCGGCGCGGTGCTGGACGACGCCTCCCGTTTCGAGCCGCCGCTCACCCTCGACTACCTGGCGCTGGTCGACCCCGCCGACTTCACCGAGGTCCCCGACGGCTACGAGGGCGAGGCCATTCTCGCGGTCGCCGCCAAGGTCGGAACCACCCGGCTGATCGACAACATCCGCCTCGTCTTCGGCGCGGGGGCGTCCGGAACGACAGCCGCCCCCGAGGGCGGCCTGCACACGGACGCCACCCCTTCGGACGGCCTCGCCGCCGGAGCCCCGGCCACCCCCACCACCCCTCACGGCACCCTCGGAGCGACCCGATGACCGCCACCGGAACAGGCACCGCACCCCGGCCCGCGGCAGGCACCGGCATAGGTCTGACCGCCCCCGCCCCCGGCTGGTCCATCGCGGCGGACGTCGTCGTGGTGGGCTCCGGAGTGGCCGGGCTGACCGCCGCCCTGCGCTGCGCCGCGGCCGGCCGCCGCACCGTCGTCGTCACCAAGGCCCGTCTGGACGACGGCTCCACCCGCTGGGCACAGGGCGGGATCGCGGCGGCGCTCGGCGACGGCGACACCCCGGAGCAGCATCTGGCCGACACCCTGGTGGCGGGCGCCGGACTCTGCGACGAGGCCGCCGTACGCACCCTGGTCACCGAAGGCCCGGACGCCGTCCACCGGCTGATCGGCACCGGCGCCCGCTTCGACACCGCACCGGGCAGCGACGAGATCGCGCTCACCCGCGAGGGCGGCCACCACCGCCGTCGTATCGCGCACGCCGGCGGGGACGCCACCGGGGCCGAGATCTCCCGTGCGCTCGTCGAGGCGGTCCGCGCTGCCGGGCTGCGCACCATCGAGAACGCGCTGGTCCTCGACCTGCTCACGGACGCCGACGGCCGCACCGCCGGGGTCACCCTGCACGTCATGGGGGAGGGCCAGCACGACGGCGTCGGTGCCGTACATGCCCCGGCGGTGGTGCTCGCCACCGGGGGCATGGGCCAGGTCTTCTCCGCGACCACCAACCCGCCGGTCTCCACCGGCGACGGGGTGGCCCTGGCGCTGCGCGCCGGCGCCGAGGTCTCCGACCTGGAGTTCGTCCAATTCCACCCCACCGTCC
This sequence comes from Streptomyces sp. NPDC048612, assembly GCF_043199295.1. Lineage (NCBI taxonomy): Bacteria > Bacillati > Actinomycetota > Actinomycetes > Kitasatosporales > Streptomycetaceae > Streptomyces > Streptomyces sp. NPDC048612. Next base: position 54,452 of record NZ_JBICVV010000002.1, on the reverse strand, counting down.
TGTATTTGGGGCCGGAAGCGGAAGGCCAGCAGCCGCTGATCTCCGAGGCCGTACGGGGCGAGGGCGCCCACCTCGTCGACGCCGGCGGCACCCGCTTCATGGTCGGCCGGCACGAACTCGCCGAGCTGGCACCGCGCGACATCGTCGCCAAGGAGATCATGCGCCGGGCGCACGAACAGGGCGTCGAGCACATGTACTTGGACGGCCGGCACTTCGGCGCGCCCATGTGGGAGACCCGCTTCCCGACCATCCTCGCCGCCTGCCGCAGCCACGGCATCGACCCGGTCACCGAACCGATACCGGTCGCCCCGGCCGCGCACTACGCCTCCGGCGGCGTACGCACCGATCTGCGCGGGCGCACCACCGTCCCCGGCCTCTACGCCTGCGGCGAGGTCGCCTGCACCGGCGTGCACGGCGCCAACCGGCTCGCCTCCAACTCCCTTCTGGAGGGCCTGGTCTTCGCGGAGCGGATCGCCGCGGACATCGCCGGACCGCACGCCCCGGAGACCCCGGAACCCACGGCGGACGGCGCCTCCGGCACGCACGACGGCACCGCGGACGGCGCGTCGGCGCACCCCACACGCCCCGCCCCGGACCCCGCGCCCCACACCACCCTCCCGCTGCTCGCCCCCGAGACCCGTACGGCCGTGCAGCGGATCATGACCGCCGGCGCGGGCGTGCTGCGCAGCGCGGAGAGCCTCGCCCGGGCGGCCGCCGAACTGGACCGCCTGCACCGCGAGGCGACCGTGGCGGCCCTTCCGGCGGGCGGCGACGAACCGGCCGGCGCGACCGCCGCCGGAAGTGCCGGGCCCGCCGACCGCAAGGCCCCCGAGCCCGGAGTGGAAGCCTGGGAGGCCACCAACCTCCTGTGCGTCGCCCGGGTGCTGGTCGCCGCGGCACAGCGCCGTGCGGAGACCCGCGGCTGCCATTGGCGCGAGGACCACCCGGACCGGGACGATGCCTCCTGGCGCCGCCACTTCCGCATCACCCTGGCCGCGGACCGCGCGCTGACCCTCCGGATGACGGAGACCGCCGGTTTCCCGCCGACGGTCACCCCGTAGCCACCCACCCCACCGCCCGCCACGACAGACCGCGCCCACCCCACCTCCCCGGATACGGAGCCACCCCGTGAGCAGCACCCCCGACGACCTCCCCCTCCTCCAGATCGGCGGGCCGACCGCCGGCGCCCCCGCCGGAGGCTGCGGCGACGCCTGCGGCTGCGGCGACGGGGGCGCGTACGAGATCGACCCGCTGGCCTGCGGTCTCGACCCCGACCTGGCCGCGCTCCTGGTGGCCGCCGGGCTCGACCCCGTCCAGGTGGAGGCCATCGCCCAGCTCGCCCTGGAGGAGGACCTCGACCAGGGCGTGGACGTCACGACCGTGGCGACCATCTCCGAAGACGCGGTCGCCACCGGCGACTTCACGGCCCGCGAGGCCGGCACCGTCGCCGGGCTGCGGGTCGCCGAGGCGGTGCTGTCCCTCGTCTGCACCGACGCGTTCGAGGTCGAGCGGCACGTCGAGGACGGTGACCGGGTCGCGGCCGGCACCCCGCTGCTGAGCGTCACCACCCGCACCCGCGACCTGCTCACCGCCGAGCGCAGCGCACTGAACCTGCTGTGCCGGCTGTCCGGTATCGCCACCGCGACCCAGGCCTGGTCGGACGCCCTCGACGGCACGAAGACGCGGGTCCGCGACACCCGTAAGACGACGCCGGGACTGCGCGCCCTGGAGAAGTTCGCGGTGCGCTGCGGCGGCGGCGTCAACCACCGGATGTCGCTCTCCGACGCGGCGCTGATCAAGGACAACCACGTGGTCGCGGCCGGCGGCGTCGCCGAGGCCTTCACCGCCGTACGGAACGAGTTCCCCGGGCTGGCGATCGAGGTGGAGGTCGACCGGATCGACCAGATCCCGCCGATCCTCGCCGAGGGCGCCGATCTGATCCTGCTGGACAACTTCACCCCCGAGCAGACCCGAGAGGCGGTGGCCCTGGTCGCCGGCCGGGCCATGCTGGAGTCCTCGGGCCGGCTGACCCTGGACAACGCCCGCACCTACGCCGGGACCGGCGTCGACTACCTCGCGGTGGGCTCGCTCACCCACTCCTCCCCGATCCTCGACATCGGCCTCGACCTGCGCGAGGACGACGGCCGGGGCGACCGGGAACCGGCCGACGACGTGCGTGAGGACCGCTGACGCCATGCTCCTGACCATCGACGTGGGCAACACCCACACGGTCCTCGGCCTCTTCGACGGCGAGGAGATCGTCGAGCACTGGCGGATCTCCACCGACGCCCGGCGCACCGCCGACGAGCTGGCCGTGCTCCTCCAGGGCCTGATGGGGATGCACCCGCTCCTCGGCGACGACCTGGGCGACGGCATCGAGGGCATCGCCATCTGCTCCACGGTGCCCTCCGTCCTCCACGAGCTGCGCGAGGTCACCCGCCGCTACTACGGCGACGTGCCCGCCGTCCTGGTGGAGCCGGGCGTCAAGACGGGCGTCCCGATCCTCATGGACAACCCGAAGGAGGTCGGCGCCGACCGGATCATCAACGCCCTGGCGGCCGTCGAGCTCTACGGCGGACCCGCGGTGGTCGTCGACTTCGGCACGGCCACCACCTTCGACGCGGTCAGCGCCCGCGGCGAGTACGTCGGCGGCGTGATCGCTCCGGGCATCGAGATCTCGGTGGACGCGCTGGGTGTCAAGGGCGCCCAGCTCCGCAAGATCGAACTGGCCCGGCCGCGCAGCGTCATCGGCAAGAACACCGTGGAGGCCATGCAGTCCGGCATCCTCTACGGGTTCGCGGGCCAGGTCGACGGTGTGGTGCGGCGCATGGCGCGGGAGCTGGCCGACGACCCGGACGAGGTGACCGTGATCGCCACCGGCGGGCTGGCGCCGATGGTGCTCGGTGAGTCCTCGGAGATCGACGCGCACGAGCCCTGGCTCACCCTGATCGGGCTGCGGCTGGTCTACGAGCGGAATATCGCCCGCTCGTAGCGGAACACCACCGTCCGCGGAAGCCATTCCGGCGCCGGAAGACCGGTGGTGCGGCTCGCTGCCGCGCCACCGGTCACGAATTAAGCGGCTTTTGTCGGAATTGGTCGTAAAGTCGCCATATGCCAATGCCAAACGGAACCCGCGGCGGCATGGCGTTCAGCGCCGATGAGTTGCGTGTGCTCCGTCGCGCCCTCGCCCATGCCCTGCAGACGACGCCCCCCGCCGCCCCGCCCGGGACCCCCTGCCCCGAGCGGTCCCGGGACATCCAGGAATACCTCCGGCTGGCCGAGGCGGTCGACGAGGCGGTCCGCGAAGGCGGCCGGCTGCGCGCCTTCCTCCTCGCCGACCTCGCCCGCTACCGCGCGGCCCTGCCCGGCTCGGCCACCGGCTATCTCACGCAGCTCAGGGAGGCGCTGACAGCGGGCCACGTCCCCGGCCCCGACGACCTCGCCGCCCTGCGCTCGCTGCCGCGGTCCGGCGCGACGGCCGAGAGCGCACGCCGCGGCGCCCTGCTGCGCCACTGCGAGCAGCTCGCCGAGCACTCCGTACGGGCCCGGCTGCGCGCGCTGCCGGGCGGCCGCTCGGCAGCCCGCGGCGCCGGCCGGGAACCGGAGCCCGAACGGCAGCCGAAGCCCGAGCGCAAACCCCAGCCCGCGCCCGCCCCGCAGCCCAAGGGCCCGCAGCGCGACCGGCCGATCCCCACACCGGGCGAGGTCTTCCCGCCCCGCCGCAAACCCGCCCCGCCCCCCGAGAGCCGCACCGCCTGAGCGCTGCGTACTCTGGTGTCTCACGCCCAAAGGAGGCCATACGTCATGGATTACGTCGCAGCGCTGCTCCCGCCCGTGGTGATGGCCGTGGCCTTCACCGCCCTGATCGTGACGATCATCAAGAGCCAGGGCGGAGCGAACAAGGCCAAGGAGGACGCCGCCGTGGACGCCGCCCTGGCACGCGCCGAATCCGCCGGTCAGGAGCCCACCGCGCACGGCGTCTGAGCCGCCCGCCGCACTTTCGGCACCCCGCGCACACCGTACGACCCGGGATTCACGTCCCGGGTCGTACCGCGTTTTCCGGCCCAAACGCAACGAGATCAACGGGCATTCGCGACATCTCCCACTATTGTTCTTGTGTGCCGAGACGCTTGGGTGATCTGGAAGACGCGGTCATGACGCGGGTCTGGGAGTGGAACCGCCCGGTCACCGTTCGAGAAGTCCTGGAAGATCTGCAGAAGGAACGGTCGATCGCCTACACCACGGTCATGACCGTATTGGACAACCTTCACCAGAAGGGCTGGGTGCGCCGCGAAGCAGAAGGCCGCGCCTATCGCTATGAGGCGGTCTCCACCCGCGCCGCCTACGCGGCCGCACTGATGAACGAGGCATGGTCCGCCAGCGACAACCCCGCGGCCGCCCTTGTCGCCTTCTTCGGGATGATGTCCCCGGAACAGCGCCATGCCCTGCGCGACGCCGTACGGATGGTCCAGGTCGACGAACCGGCGGAAGGCCCGGAACAACCGGCACAAGAGGCGGAAGAGACCGGGCCTGCGGAAGAACACCCGGCGGAAGCCGCACCGGAAGGCGCCGGTGAAGCCGGGCCCGCCGAAGGGGATGAACCCGGGGCGAGTGCCACCGGCAAGGAGCGATAGCGTCCCGGCATGCCTCCGCATTCAAAAGGCCTCACCGTCCGCCGGGCCAGGACCGGCGATGTACCGGCGGTACGCCGTCTCATCGACGCCTACTCACGTGACGCGATCCTGCTCGACAAAGCCACCGTCACGCTTTACGAGGACATCCAGGAGTTCTGGGTCGCCGAGCGCGACGAAGACGCCGAGGTCGTCGGCTGCGGGGCACTCCACGTCATGTGGGAAGACCTGGCCGAGGTCCGCACCCTGGCCGTCGATCCGCGGCTGAAGGGGACAGGAGTCGGCCACCAAGTCCTCGACAAGCTGCTGCGCACCGCGAGCTGGCTCGGAGTGCGGCGCATTTTCTGTCTCACCTTCGAAGTCGACTTCTTCACCAAGCACGGCTTCGTAGAGATCGGCGAAGCCCCGGTAGACGGTGATGTCTACAGTGAGCTGCTGCGTTCCTATGACGAGGGCGTTGCGGAGTTCCTGGGCCTCGAACGAGTGAAGCCCAACACCCTGGGTAACAGTCGGATGCTTCTGCACCTGTGATGAGTGTTCTATGTCCGAATCGCTCCCCTATCTCATGGGTACGGAAGCATGCGTTCCCCGCTCTGTGGGCAAGTGAACCCTACCCAAGGGTTTGTGTTTTTCCCGGAAAAGCGGTTTGCTTTCCGTCGTAATCCGCATTCGATGAAAGGGAAACCGGTGGCACAGAAGGTTCAGGTTCTTCTTGTCGACGACCTCAACGGTGGCGAGGCGGACGAGACGGTGACGTTCGCACTCGACGGCAAGTCCTACGAGATCGACCTCTCTGAAGGCAACGCCCAGAAGCTGCGCGACTCCCTCGCCGACTTCGTGAAGGCGGGCCGCCGCACCGGTGGCCGCGCTTCTTCCGGCCGCGGCAAGGCGCGCGGTGCGGCTTCCGGCAGCAGCCAGGACACCGCGAAGATCCGCGCCTGGGCCAAGGAGAACGGCTACAACGTCAATGACCGCGGCCGGGTCCCCGCCGACATTCGTGAGGCATTCGAGAAGGCCAACGGCTGATCGCCGTACGCGCGGTCCGATTGGGCATTACCAGCACGCACCAACCGGGCACGGTGGCACTCCGTCGCCGCCGCGCTCACGAGTCGTACGAGGTCGGGGACGCCTCCGTCGTCCCCGTTTCCTGCCCCGAACCCCGTGGTGGGCAGGGAATTCTCCGCCTCGTACCCGGGCCGGGGAGGCCGCACCCACCGCGCGGCCTCCCGGGAACCGAATCCGTATGACGGTGCCGCGGCCGCCGGGAACACCGGCGCGGGCATCCGGTCCCCGGCCCCACGCACCGTGAGATCCGGGACGAGCGCGCCCCACTCCAGCCATTCCAGGATTCCCGGGAGTTCCTCGGCGCCGCCAGCCGCGATGAGCATGAGCAATTTCGGCCGACCACCGGAGTGATTCCCGTCGCATCCGGCCCGAAGGAGTGCCACCGGACCGGTCCGCGGCAGGCGCCGTAATACGGCACCTCCCGCCCCGGCCGGCATCTCCAGCACATCGAAGCGCAGCCCCGTCGGCAGCTCCACCGGCTCCGTTCCGGTGGTCGGCCAGCCGAGCTCTTCCTCGTACCACCGGCGGACGGCGGCGAGGGGGCTGCGGGGTCGCGGAAGCACGCGGGCCATGCCCGGTGAAACTCCCGGAAACTCAGGAAGTTACGCTGCGTAGGCGTGCGCGTACGTACCGTGCCTGCGGGAGAGGTGTGGAGGGGTGTGCGAGGGCGTGCGGATGTTCGCCCGTAGCGGATGGAAGCGGCCCGCGCCGCATGGAGTGTCAGTGGCAGCGGGTAAGACAGTCTCAGTGGGAAGAGACGGTGTGACCGGCGTCCGAGGCGTTCCGCCCCGGCCCGAAGGCCGGCGACGGACGGCGTGTCGACAGAGGGCGCGTTCGCCACGGGCGTAGTGGCAGAGGGCGTATATGCCTGGCCTGCGGGAACATCGTCTCGCACCATCGAGTTGGAGCAGATGTCAGCTGTTCGGCAGTAAATTTCCTCGCAGGAGCGGGGGTGATCCGGACGGGTGTCGGCAGTTGGAATGAGCTGTCCCGCCCCGCGGGACTAGCATGCGGAAGGACAGGGAGGGGACCGACCCCTAACTGCCTGACCGCTCTGAGGAGCGATTAACGATGTTCGAGAGGTTCACCGACCGCGCGCGGCGGGTTGTCGTCCTGGCTCAGGAAGAAGCCCGGATGCTCAACCACAACTACATCGGCACCGAGCACATCCTCCTGGGCCTGATCCATGAGGGTGAGGGTGTCGCCGCTAAGGCCCTGGAGAGCCTCGGGATTTCGCTCGAGGCGGTCCGCCAGCAGGTGGAGGAGATCATCGGGCAGGGCCAGCAGGCTCCGTCCGGGCACATTCCCTTCACCCCCCGTGCCAAGAAGGTCCTGGAGCTGTCGCTCCGCGAGGCCCTTCAGCTCGGCCACAACTACATCGGTACGGAGCACATCCTGCTCGGCCTGATCCGCGAGGGCGAGGGCGTCGCCGCCCAGGTCCTGGTGAAGCTGGGCGCCGATCTCAACCGGGTGCGGCAGCAGGTCATCCAGCTGCTCTCCGGCTACCAGGGCAAGGAAGCCGCCACCGCCGGCGGCCCCGCCGAGGGCACCCCCTCGACCTCCCTCGTCCTGGACCAGTTCGGCCGCAACCTGACGCAGGCCGCTCGCGAGACCAAGCTCGACCCGGTCATCGGGCGCGAGAAGGAAATCGAGCGGGTCATGCAGGTCCTGTCCCGCCGTACCAAGAACAACCCGGTCCTCATCGGCGAGCCCGGCGTCGGCAAGACGGCGGTCGTCGAGGGACTGGCGCAGGCCATCGTCAAGGGCGAGGTGCCCGAGACCCTCAAGGACAAGCACCTCTACACCCTCGACCTCGGTGCCCTGGTCGCCGGCTCCCGCTACCGCGGTGACTTCGAGGAGCGCCTGAAGAAGGTCCTCAAGGAGATCCGCACCCGCGGCGACATCATCCTGTTCATCGACGAGCTCCACACCCTCGTGGGTGCGGGCGCCGCCGAGGGCGCGATCGACGCCGCCAGCATCCTCAAGCCCATGCTGGCGCGAGGCGAGCTGCAGACCATCGGTGCCACGACGCTCGACGAGTACCGCAAGCACCTGGAGAAGGACGCGGCCCTGGAGCGCCGCTTCCAGCCGATCCAGGTCGCCGAGCCGTCGCTGCCGCACACCATCGAGATCCTCAAGGGCCTGCGGGACCGCTACGAGGCGCACCACCGCGTGTCCATCACGGACTCCGCCCTGGTCGCCGCCGCCACCCTGGCCGACCGCTACATCTCGGACCGCTTCCTGCCGGACAAGGCGATCGACCTGATCGACGAGGCCGGCTCCCGGATGCGTATCCGCCGGATGACCGCGCCGCCGGACCTGCGCGAATTCGACGAGAAGATCGCCGATGTGCGCCGGGAGAAGGAGTCCGCGATCGACTCGCAGGACTTCGAGATGGCCGCGGGCCTGCGCGACAAGGAGAAGCAGCTCCTGGCCGCCAAGGCGAAGCGGGAGAAGGAGTGGAAGGCCGGCGACATGGACGTCGTCGCCGAGGTGGATGAGGAGCTGATCGCCGAGGTCCTGGCGACGGCCACCGGCATCCCGGTCTTCAAGCTCACCGAGGAGGAGTCCTCCCGGCTGCTGCGGATGGAAGACGAGCTGCACAAGCGCGTCATCGGCCAGAAGGACGCCATCAAGGCGCTCTCCCAGGCCATCCGCCGTACCCGTGCCGGCCTGAAGGACCCCAAGCGTCCCGGCGGCTCGTTCATCTTCGCCGGCCCGTCCGGTGTCGGTAAGACCGAGCTGTCCAAGACGCTGGCGGAGTTCCTCTTCGGCGACGAGGACGCGCTGATCTCCCTCGACATGTCGGAGTTCAGCGAGAAGCACACCGTCTCGCGGCTGTTCGGTTCGCCCCCCGGCTACGTCGGCTACGAAGAGGGCGGCCAGCTCACCGAGAAGGTGCGCCGCAAGCCGTTCTCCGTCGTGCTCTTCGACGAGGTCGAGAAGGCCCACCCGGACATCTTCAACTCGCTGCTGCAGATCCTGGAGGACGGTCGCCTGACCGACTCCCAGGGCCGGGTCGTGGACTTCAAGAACACGGTCATCATCATGACGACCAACCTCGGTACCCGGGACATCTCCAAGGGCTTCAACCTGGGCTTCGCGGCCCAGGGCGACACCAAGTCCAGCTACGAGCGGATGAAGAACAAGGTCAACGAAGAGCTCAAGCAGCACTTCCGCCCCGAGTTCCTCAACCGTGTCGACGACACCGTCGTCTTCCACCAGCTGACCGAGGAAGACATCATCCAGATCGTCGACCTCATGATCGCCAAGGTGGACGAGCGGCTCAAGGACCGCGACATGGGCATCGAGCTCAGCAGCGAGGCCAAGTCGCTGCTGGCCAAGCGCGGGTACGACCCGGTGCTCGGCGCCCGTCCGCTGCGCCGCACGATCCAGCGCGAGATCGAGGACGCCCTCTCGGAGAAGATCCTCTTCAGCGAGCTGCGTCCCGGCCACATCGTGGTCGTCGATGTCGAGGGCGAGGGTGACACCGCCAAGTTCACCTTCCGCGGCGAGGAGAAGTCGGCCCTGCCCGACGCCCCGCCGATCGAGTCCGCCACCGGCGGCTCGGGCCCGAACCTGAGCAAGGACGCCTGACGGCTCAGCGCAGCACCGACTGCGGCACTGCCCCGGAATCGTTTCGTACGATTCCGGGGCAGTTCTGTTGTCCGGGCCCCGGCCTTTCGCCCCTGTTCTTTAGCCGCGCGGAAATAAAGCCCCTATTCGGCAAGGGTCGTTTTCAGCCATTCACAGAGAGCCGATGCCGGGCATCGGCGGCGCCCGCCCGCCACCCGCCACCTCCACCCGAATACCTTCGGGAACATCACGCACCGGCGAATACGGCACCCGGCCCGAAGCCTGTCCAGAGTCCAGACGCGAAAAGCGGGACCGCCACTGCCTTGAAACGCCCAGGTCATAAGTGAGCCACCGCCGCGTGCGGCCCTCGGCCGGGCAATCGCCTCGACCAGGTGACCGGTCCGGAGCGAAAGCCCCGGCGTTCTGCAGTTATGGGCGGGCCGCGAAGTCGGCTCAGCGTAGGTGGCTCGTTTGGGGCGGACAGTGGGGAATACCGGTCAACCGGCTCGGCGACCGTCGTCGGGGACGAAGAGCCTGAGGACCAGTGGATCGATGGCTTGGGGGAAGCGGGGGGCGATGCCCGTGGGAGCTACGGGCGGGGTCGGGGGTACTGGGTGAGTTTGACGTGTGGAGGAAGGGAGTGGCCGGGGGCCGGGCGGAGGTAGGAGAGGTGGACCTCCTGGAGTTCCGGCAGGAGTGAGGCGGGGGAGAGGTCGACGGAGGCGTCGGTGCTGCCGTAGACCCTGACGCCGTAGAACTGGAGTCTCTGGACGCCGGGGAAAGCCGGGAGGGCGGCACTCAGCATGTCGCCTATCTCGGACACCTGATGGCGCAGGGTGATGACGCTGAGCGACTTCACCTGTGGAAGCCGGAGGCCGGCCGGTAGTTGGAGAGTGCCCCCTTCCGCCACACCGAAAGAGAGATCCGCCAGCTCACTCAGTGACGCCAGCGCAGCCCACTGTTCCGCGCCGAAGCCATCGGTGAGGCGCTGCAGTTGGACGGCTCTGATACGGGGCCAACGGGCGATGCCGACGAACTCGGCGCCAACGGGCCGGCTGAGGGTCAGGTAGTGCAACGGGGCATCGGAGGGCAGCACGGCCAGTCCCTCCGGCGGGAGAGCACAGTGGAGCAGCAGGGTGTGGATGTGACGCAGGCGGTGAAGTCCGTGTGGAACAGGTACGTTTTTCTCGTTCGGCCCGGAGACGCTCAGTCTCTGGAGGCGTAGATCCGCGAGCGGTGCGACGCTCTCGACCGCAGGGCAGTCCCAGAGTGACAGCTGCTCCAGGGAGGGGAACTCACGGAGAAATCCGAGGTCGGCGATCTCCGGATTCTCCGTGATGTTCAGGCTTTTGAGCAGGCCGAGCGGCAACGCTCCGAGGAGTTCGGCGGCGGTGAACGGGCCGCTCACCGCGATGCGTGACCGGCCGAGTGTCCGGAGCGAGTGCAGTTCGGCAGCGGACGTCGCGGTGAAGGTCACCTTGGCATCGAGGTGCTGGAGGACCTCCCGGGCATATGTGGCGGTATGGAATTCCGGCCATGACACGGCGAGTTGCACTTGAGCACCGAACGCGGGGTGACTCCGGAGGCGCTTCATGACTTCCAGCGCCGCCTCCGACCCGACGAGCGCCGCCGTTGCCACCACCTCCTGCGCCTCGTCGGCCAGCCCCTCCGGACCGGGCAGCAGTTCCAGTACGAGCGGCCCCACTTCGGCGAGCATCTGCGACTCCTCGCGACAGCGCGGCGGCAGAATCGCCCGTGCCCGCTCACTCACCTCGTCCCGTACGCGCGGATCGACTTCCGTGGCGTGTTCCAGGCACGCCAGGGCGAGCAGGTGGACACGTAGCCGGGCCGTGGCGTCCCCGATTCCGTCTCCGCGGTCCAGCAGCCCCCGCAGGATCTCCACCCGCTCCCGTGGCCGTGCATGGGCCACCGCCATCCGGATCACGTCCTCCCACTGGGAATCCTCCGCCTGCGCCACCAGCAGTCCGAAGTCGCCGTCCTCCACGGCCGCCTTGGCGCCTAGGTAGTCCTGGAAGGTGCGGTGGACGAAGTCGACGGTGCCAGGGGCCGGTTCGCGGAGCAGGCCGCTGCGCAGCAGCAGATGGCGGAAGACGGCCGTCGCATCGCCCTGCTCGGCGGCGGCGGGCACGGCCGGCAGCGCCTCGCCGAGGATGCGTTCGGCGCGCTCCCGGCCGAGTTCGCTGCGCCCGTTGCGGATCAGCCAGTAGGCCAGCCGCTGGAGGAGCTGGATCTGCGGCTCGTCGCTCAGCTCGATGCCGGTGGGCGCGGCCATGTCGCGCTCCCGGTCGCGGCGGGAGAGCAGCATGCCGAGGGCGGCGTCGTACAGCTCCTTGCGGCCGGTGGGCAGATAGCCGCGGCGGTCCCGGTGCAGGGCGCAGATCAGGCCGCACATGAGGGGGTTGGTGGCGAGCCGGGCGAGGTCCTGCTTGGTGTGGACGGCGGCCAGGAGGGACTGCTCGTAGGCGTCGAGACGTTCGGGGTCGTCGGCGTCGCAGCGGGCCGCGTCGTGCCAGCGGCCGATGAAGGCGGCGACCTCGGTGCGGCGCATGGCGGACAGCGTCAGCTCGCCGAAGCCGTCGGTGGCGAGCCAGTCGTCGCGCACGGCGGAGGGGCGGGAGGTGACCAGCCACAGGTTGTCCGGGAAGGCGTCGGACAGATCGCGCAGCCAGCGGCGGGTCGCCGCGCGTTCGCGTTCCGGGATCTCGTCCACGCCGTCGATCAGCAGCAGCGCCCGCCCGGAGGCCAGCACGCGGTCCGCCCAGCCGTCGGGCTGTGAGCCGGACACGGGACAGCCGACGGCCGTCAGAAAGCGGCCGGGGGTGGGCAGCGGCGCCCCGTCGCGGGCGAGGGTGCGCAGCGGGAGGACGAAGGGGACACGCCCGTAGAGGTGGGGGAGGGCCGTCTCGCCGGGCGCCTTGGTGCAGGAGACGGCCAGCCACTGGACGAGGGTGCTCTTGCCGGAGCCGGCGACGCCGCGCAGCAGTACCCGGTCGCGGCCGGCCAGCGCGTGGTCGGCCGGGACCGGCACGGGGGCCGGCGGCCCGCTCCGGGGGCCGGGCTCCCCCTCGAAGGGGCTGACGGCGGTCTCCTCGCGGGTGGCCGGGGCGGTCGCCTCCAGGCTCATGTAGGCCGCGTCCAGCGGCCACCGGTCCGGGGAGTGGGTCAGATCGATGCCGTAGATGGTGAGCCGGCCGTGCTTACGGGCGATGTAGGCGAGATAGCCGCGCTCGAACGCGGCGTCCGCGGCCCGCGGCGACGGATGCCGTTCGAGGAACTCGTCCATGCGCGTGATCAGGCTGTCCAGGCTGCGGCTCTGCTGGACCAGGGTGCGGGCCACGAAGGCCGACCGCTGGGTGAAGAAGTGCACGATGTGCAGGCAGGCGATGCCGAGCAGGGTGGCGTGCAGCCGCCCGGCGTCCCGGGAGAGACCGCGGACGGCGTGCGGGCTCGCCGCCTCCAGGCGCTCTGCGAGGGCGGCGGCGCCCAGCCGGACGGCCTGTACGTCGTCCATGTCGAGGTCGCCCAGGCCGCGCAGCGTGGTGGCCAGGGCCTCGGCCACCGCCCGCTCCTCGTCCGCCGGCACGGGGCGCTCGCCGGGCCCGGCGGTCCGTACGGCCCGGGTCACCAGCTCCGCCGCGATCTTGTGCAGGTCCTGCTCGGACAGGGTTCGCCGCTCACCCCGGAAGCTCACCAGCCCGGAGAGCCGTACCGGCTTCGCCACCAGGCCGGCGCCCGGTCCCTCCTTGACGAAGAGCTTCTTGACCAGCGGTGCGACCACGCCGGAGGCGAGCCGGACACCTACTGCTGACGGGTCCATGGTGCGTTCGCCCTCCCCCGTGGCCCGGGTGCTGCCCCCGTGGCCGGTGCTGCCGTCCGGCCAGGCTAGAGCGGTCGCCGGGGCGGCGGGTGAGGATCGGCCAGGTTCGCCCGCGGCGCGGACCACTGTGGCGGCGCTCACGGATATGCGGCCCCGATTACCGCCCAATACGGACATTTTGCGGGCCCGGGTAACCCGGGTCACAAAGGTCGGGTAACCCGGGTCACAAAGGCTGGGTAATCCACGCCACAAAGGCCGGGTAAGCCACGTCACAAAGGGTCGAGTTACCCGTGCCGAAGCGGTTCCGGAGGGCGGATCGGGGGTTCGAAAGGGGTGTGGAAAGGGGTTGGATCTTGGTTATCGGTGACATGGCACACAGGCGATTCGGGGCCTACTAAAAGAATTAGGGGAAGCGTGTCGCCGGGGTGCGGGGGTTTTCCGGGGTGCGGGAGGGGCTTGCGGTGGAGGGGTGGCGTCGGAGGGGTGGGGCCCGTGCGGCGCATGGGCGAAAGCCCAGTTCAGGGGGTGCGCAGGGGTCTCGGGCGGCCTTGCGAGATGTCCGAATTGGGGGGTTTCGTGAGGAGCTGCGAGGGGCACGCAAGGGCCTCGGTCACCCGGTATCTCGTACGGGTCGGGTTAGTAGAAAGGCCGCTTGGCAGGGCGGTGAAGGCGGGTTACCAAGGAATGGCGATCCCGGTCCGCAGCCGGGAAACCAATCAATTCACTGGAGGAAAACCCGCATGTCGAAGTTCACCGCTCTCCGCAATTCCAAGAAGTTCGCGCTGCGCAATCGCGTCGCCGTTGTCGCCGCCGGTGTCGGCGTTACTGCCGCCCTGGGTGCCGGTATTGCCACCGCCGCCGACGCGGGTCTGCAGAACCTGACCTCGGGCGTCGGTTCGACCGTGTCCGCCCAGGCCGACGCGCAGGCCAAGTCCGTCGCCGACGCCGCCAAGGCCAAGAAGGCCGCGGCCAAGAAGGCCAACGCCTGGGTGACGCCGGTCGACAAGTACACCCTGGGCTCGACCTTCGGTCTGGCCGGCAACATGTGGTCGCACAGCCACAGTGGCCAGGACTTCGTCGTGCCGAGCGGCACCGCGGTCAAGGCCGCGCACGCCGGCACCGTCGTCAAGGCCGGCCCCAACGGTGGCGGCGACGGCCCGGCCTACGGCAACGCCATCGTGATCAAGCACGACAGCGGCACGTACACCCAGTACGCGCACCTGTCACAGATCAACGTGAGCGTCGGCCAGCAGGTCGGCACCGGCGAGAAGATCGGTCTGTCCGGCAGCACCGGTAACTCCTCCGGCCCCCACCTGCACTTCGAGGTCCGCACCGGCCCCGACTACGGGTCGGGCATCGAGCCGACCGGATTCCTGCGGGCTCACGGCGACACCGTCTGAGCTGAGTCCGGCCGGACTGGCCGGCGGTGCGGCGGGTTTGCCGCCGTGACCAGTTCTGTGGCGACCTCGAGGATGGCCTTGCGCTTCTCCTCGGGGTCGCCCTCCAGGTTCTGCATCGCGAACATGCCCGCGTGCATGGAGAACAGCGCCGTGATGCAGCGCACCTGATCCGCCAGCTCCGCATCGGGCTCCCTGAGCAGCCCGAAGAGGGTGAGCATCCGCGCTTTGAAGGTCTCGCCGATGCTCAGGTCCCGCACCGCGGCCTGGTTCTCCTGCAGGAAGCGGAAGAGCGGCTCGGCGGAGCGCAGCGACTCGTTGTAGCGGCGGAGCAGCTCCTGCTTGGTCTCCAGGGTCCGCGGCTGCTCCTCGGCCCAGCCGATCAGCTCGTCGATGGGCCTGGTCAGGTCCTGGAACAGGCCGATGACGATGTCTTCCTTGGTCTTGAAGTGGTAGTACAGCGCCGCCTTCGTGACGTCGAGCTTCTCGGCGATCTCGCGCAGCGAGGTCTTGTCATAGCCCTGTTCGGAGAACAGTTCCAGAGCGACGTCCTGAATGCGCTGACGGGTGTTCCCCCTGCGCGCCTGTGTGCTCATGGTGCTCTCCTGCATCGTCGGTCCTGGTCAGAGGGCTGCCCGGTGGGGCGCCAGAGAAACTTACTTGACGCCCGGCTAGTTGCCCGCCTACCTTCATCACTGTACTGAACTAGCCGGGCGGCAAGTAAGTGGGAGTGAGTAATGGGGAAGTCGCAACATGCGACCCCGACGGGGGAAGGGCCGGCCTCGGCCGTGCAGAAAAGACCGGGCGCAGGCCAGGAGAAGCAGCCGGCCAGCGTGCGGATGGTGCTCTTCGCACTGATGATCGCGATGCTGCTCGCGATGCTGGACAACATGATCGTCGGCACCGCGATGCCGACCATCGTCGGTGAACTCGGCGGACTGGAACATCTGTCCTGGGTGGTCACCGCGTACACCCTCGCCACCGCCGCCTCGACACCGATCTGGGGCAAGCTCGGCGACATGTACGGACGCAAGGGCGTCTTCCTGACGTCCATCGTCCTCTTCCTGATCGGCTCCGCCCTCTCCGGCATGGCCCAGGACATGGGCCAGCTGATCGGCTTCCGCGCCGTCCAGGGCCTCGGCGCCGGCGGACTGATGGTCGGCGTCATGGCGATCATCGGCGACCTGATTCCGCCGCGGGAACGCGGCAAGTACCAGGGCATGATGGCCGGCGTCATGGCCGTCGCCATGATCGGCGGACCGCTCGTCGGCGGCACCATCACCGACCACCTGGGCTGGCGCTGGAGCTTCTACATCAACCTGCCGCTCGGCGCGATCGCGCTGGTCATGGTCACCGCCGTGCTGCACCTGCCGAAGAAGCGGTCGCAGACCCGGATCGACTACGTCGGCGCCGCGCTGCTCACCGTCGGCATCACCGCACTCGTACTGATCACCACCTGGGGCGGCACCGAGTACGCCTGGCTGTCCAGCGAGATCATCGGCCTCGGAGTCCTCGGCGTGGTCGCGCTCGGGCTGTTCCTGCTGGTGGAGCGCAAGGTCAGCGAGCCGGTGCTGCCGCTGCACATCTTCCGCAACGGCAACTTCTCGCTCGTCACGGTCATCGGCTTCCTGGTCGGCTTCGTGATGTTCGGGTCGATGACGTTCCTGCCGCTGTTCCAGCAGACCGTGCAGGGCGCCTCGGCCACCAACTCCGGCCTGCTCCTGCTGCCGATGCTGCTGGCCATGATGGCCGTGTCACTGTTCGCGGGCCGGGTCACCACCCGGACCGGCAAGTACAAGGTCTTCGTCGTGGTCGGCAGCGGCCTGATCACCCTGGGCCTGGTGCTGCTGTCCCTGATGGACACCGACACCACACGCTTCACCTCGGGCGCCTACATGGCGGTGCTCGGCGCCGGCATGGGCTTCCTGATGCAGACCACGATGCTGATCGCACAGAACAGCGTCGAGATGAAGGACATGGGCGTCGGCTCGTCCTCCGCCACCCTCTTCCGGACGATCGGCGGCTCCTTCGGCGTCGCCATCCTCGGCGCGGTCTTCACCCACCAGGTGCAGACCACCATGGTCGAACGGATCGGCAAGGCCGGCGAGAAGATGACCACCGGCGGCGCCCAGATGGACCCGAAGGGCCTCGCCCAGCTCCCGCCGATGATCAGGGACGCCTACTCGCACGCGGTCGCCTCCGGCACCCACCACGTGTTCCTGTGGGGCGCGCTGATCAGCATCGTCGGCTTCGCCGCGGCCTGGTTCCTCAAGGAGGTCCCCCTGCGCGGCGGCCCGGCCGAAACCCCCAAGAACGAGAACACCCCCGCGGACCGCACCGCGGTACCGGAGTCCGTCTGAACCGAACAACCGGCGACTGAGTCAGCCTGAGCCGCCGCACAGGTGGGGGTGCACGTGAGCGATCACGTGCACCCCCACCGGCCTTTCCCCATCCACCCACGGGAGGGGACGGGCCGGAGGGGCCGGTGTGTGGGACGTAAAGCGAAGCAGTCCCACGCACCGGCCCCGGAGGCCCGTCCCCGCACCCCGACAGCCCCGCGCAGCGGACCCCCGCCAGCCGCAGGCGCAACGGCGGAGGCACCCGCAAGCATCACCCGATGCCCACGCCCCGCGCAGCGGACCCGAAACAACGCGAGCCACCACGGCGGGAAAGCCGACAACGTGGGAAGCCCCCCACAACGCCTAACGATCCGGAAGATGGATCACCGGAAAGCTCCCCGTATTGGTCGGAGCGTTCTCCGGCAGCCAGAGGACGGACACCGCGCCCGTCGAACCATCGGTCAGCTCATCCGCGTTACGGAAGGTGAGCCGCGCCCCCAGCACACGGGCCTGGCCCGCCGCGATCGTCAGCCCCAGCCCGTGCCCACGGCCCGCCCGGTCACTGCTGCCCGTACGGAAACGGCTCGGCCCCTCCCGCAGCAGCGCCTCGGGGAAACCCGGACCGTGGTCCCGCACCCGCAGCACCCGGCCCTCGACCGTCACCTCGATCGGTGGCCGGCCGTGCCGGGCCGCGTTCGCGATGAGATTGCCGAGAATCCGCTCCAGCCGCCGCGGATCGGTGCTGACCTCGGCATCCCGTACGACATCGATGACGATGTCCTGGCCCAGCGCACGCACCCGGCGGGTGACGAACTCACCGAGCACCACGTCCTGCAGCTCCGCCCGCTCCGCATGACCGTCGAGCCGCGCCACCTCCAGCACGTCCTCGACCAGGGTGCGCAGCGCCTGCGCCCGGTCCCGCACCAGCTCCGAGGGCCGGCCCGGCGGCAGCAGCTCGGCGGCGGTCAGCAGACCCGTCACCGGAGTGCGCAGCTCGTGCGCGATGTCGGCGGTCACCCGCCGCTCCGCCTCGATCCGTTCCTGCAGGGCGTCCGACATGGCGTCCACCGCCCACGCCAGATCATCGGTCTCGTCCCGCACCCGGCCGCTGCCGACCTCGTCGCGGATACGGACCGAGGTGTCGCCGTCCGCGAGCTTTCCGGCCGCGGCGGCCGCCTTGCGCAGCCGCTTCGACAGCCGCCCGCCGACCAGCACACCCAGCGCGCAGCCGCCGACCACGACCGCCGTCGAGCCGATCACCAGCGCCTTGTCCAGGTCGTCCAGCACCTCGAAACGGTCCGGGAAACGGTCGTGCACGGACAGCACCCGGCCGTTGCTCAGCGGCGAGGCCGCCCACACCTCGGGCGCGGTCTGCCCGGTGTCCTGGAGGTAGGTGGCCCGCTTGTTCTTGGCGACCTCGTCCCGCAGCGGCTGCGGCAGCGCCGGATCGTCGATCCTCGCCCCGAACTGCAGCCGGTTGGTGGACTCGAAGATCTTCTGCGTGAAGTTGAGCCGCTCGATCTGCACGTCACGGCTGTTGTCGAGCATGGAATGCCGCGCCGCGTTGTGCACGACAAGGCTCAGCGCGATCGCGACCAGCGCTCCCACGAGCGCGATCGCGGCGCTGAGCTTCCATCGCAGCCCCGTCCGCAGGGCCAGCCTGACCACCGGCGGTGTCAGCCTCTCAGTTTGTATCCGAAGCCGCGGACCGTCTCGATCCGGTCCTGGCCGATCTTGCCGCGCAGCCGCTGGACATGGACGTCCACCACCCGGGTGTCACCACCCCAGCCGTAGTCCCAGACCCGCTCCAGCAGCCGGTCGCGCGAGAGGACCGTACCCGGTGCGTCGGAGAACTCCAGCAGCAACCGCATCTCGGTGGGCGTCAGCGCGACGTTCCGGCCGTCCTTGCGCACCTCCATGCCCTCCGTGTCGACCTCCAGATCACCGAACCGCAGCACCGCCTCGGCCGGATCATCCGCCTCGGCCCCCGCGGCCCCGCCCCGGTCCGGGCCGCTCGCATGCCCGAAACGGCGCAGCACCGCCCGGATACGGGCGACCAGCACCGCACCGTCGAACGGCTTGGTGACATAGTCGTCGGCGCCGGCCTCCAGACCGAGCACCACATCGATGGAGTCGGCACGCGCCGACAGCATGATCACCGGCACCGTCGACTCGTCCCGGATACGCCGGCACAGGCTGACCCCGTCGAGCCCCGGCACCATCACATCGAGCAGCGCGATATCGGGACGGTTCGCACGGAACGCCTCCAGCCCCGCGAGCCCGTCGGGCATCGCGGTGACCACGAAACCGTCCCGCTCCAGAGCGAGCTGGGTGGCCTCGCGGATGACGTCGTCGTCCTCGACGAAGAGCACATGGGTCTCGGCCATGCGGTTGTCTCAACCCTCCGTTCCGTTGCCGTCGTCCGGCGTGCCGCCCTCGACGGTGGTCTTGCTGTAGTCGGTGTGATAGCCGTTGTGCTCGACGAAGCGGCCGCCCTCCCAGCGGTAGGGCATCACGTCCTCACCCGAGGGGCAGCACACCTTGTCATCGGCGTCATAGGTCTGCTTCGAGACCTCCAGCTCGCCCTTGTTGACCGCGGCGGAGACCGAAGGCTGCTCGTTCGTGTACACGTTTTCATACCCGCCCTTCGCGCCGCCGCGCTTGCGAAAGACGTACGAGCCGATCCCGACGGAATCCGCGCAGGTCATCACGTTGACGATGACATCAGGGGCCTTGCCGCCGGTCAGCGACGCATAGGTCACCTCGACCGGGTACTCGTCCGCCGCGCACGGCTTGCCGAGCGACTTCTTCACGAACGCGCCGACCTCCGGGTCGTCCTTCAGCAGCTGGACCGCGTCGACCTTCTTGTAGTCCGCGGTCGAGGCCGGGCTGGGAGTGCCGCTCACCGGGCCCTTGGGGGGCACCGGGGTGCTGCTCGCGGAGCCCTCGCTGCGCACACCCTCGCCCCCCGGATTGCATCCGGCCAGCAAAAGACCGACGGCGGCCACCCCTGCCGTGGCCGCGCCGCATCTGGTCAACCCGATCCTGGTCAACCTGTTCCTGGACAATCCGCTCCCGCTCACCGTGCTGCTCGCACAGCCGCTGATCCCGCTGCTGCTCCTGACGCGATTGTCGCGCGTCGGGCCCGGAACCGTAAGGCACCTGTCGTTCTGCCCGTATTCACCGGTAAGGATAGATTTCGTGTGGTATCTGGGGTGATGTCGTGTGCCGTGCCGTGCCCCGCGGACCGTACGCGACCCGTCAGGCCGCGCACCGCTCCCGCTCCCGCTCGCCACGCTCCAGTATCCGCGCGTCGACATCACGCATCTGCAGCTCCTGGCGCAGCCGCGCCAGCGCACGGTGCAGCGTGCTCTTGACGGTACCCGTCGACATCCCGAGCGCCGCCGCGGTCTCCTCCGTGCTCATCTGCTCCCAGTGCCGCAGCACGACCACACTGCGCTGCTTCGGCGCCAGCACCCCGAGGATGTCCATCAGCAGGGCACGGTCGGCGCGCTGCTCGGTGCCGTCGTCCACACTCGCGTCCGGAAGCTGCTCGGTCGGCACCTCCTCCAGCTTGCGCGCCCGCCACCACTCCGTCCGCGTGTTGATCATGACGCGGCGGAGGTAGGCGTCGGCCAGCGACTTGTCCGCGATGCCGTCCCAGCGGCCGTACGTGCGGACCAGGGCCGTCTGCAGCAGGTCCTGGGCGTCGACCGGATCGGGCACGAGGCGCCGGGCGCTCCGCAGCAGGGCCTCCTGCCGCGTACGAACGTACTCTTCGAAGTCCAGTACCTTGCCGCCGCTGGTCGCCATCTCGACGCCTCCGATCCGCTTTCGTTTCCCCACGTTGACCGTGCTGGCGGTCATCTCCAGCACGAGGAAGACGCTACGGAGAGGGTGTTGCGACGTAATGTGCGTGGGCCCCACAGCGAGAACACGGAAAACCCTCGGTTGTGTAACAGCGCGCCAGGGGTCATACCTCGGACGGACAGCGGGCCCCCACGCGTCCTCCTCCGGGGGGAGAAGCACCCCCGCCACAAGGCCTACCGGCCGCGACACGACGGCAACGACGCTCGACGAGGGGCCTCCTTCAGGCCGTATCGAGTCACCTTCCGGTCAAGCTGCCCGAAAGGTGACAACCAATCAGGCAGGGGCCCGTCACGCCAGGGTCAGGCAGGGGCTCGTCACGCCAGGGTCAGGCAGGGGTCTGCCACGTCGGGGTCAGGCAGGAGTCCGTCACGTCAGGAGGCGCGGCCGCCGAAGCAACCGCGCCTCCTGTTACCCGTCCGCGTGACAGCCGCGCTACGTCAGCGGCAGCCGGTACCGGCCCCCGGCCAACGGCTCGACCAGACCGTCCGACACCAGCCCGTCCAACGCCCGCGCCCGCTGCACCGGCTCGTCCCACACCGCGTCCAGCACCTGCTGCGGCACCGGCGCCACCGCCTCCCGCAGCACCGCCAGCAGCTTGCCGCGCACCTGCCGGTCCGTACCCGCATAGGACTGGGTGCGCCGCGGCGGACCGTCGTGCGCCGGAGACCCGGCCTGCCGCCACGCACACTGCGCGGCGATCGGACAACGGTGACACTCCGGAGCACGCGCCGTGCACAACAGCGCGCCCAGCTCCATCGTGGCCGCCGCCCAGCGCGCCGCCAGTTGCTCGTCCTCCGGCAGCAGCGCACGCGCCAGCTTGCGCTCCGCCGCCGTGGTGGCGTTCGGCGGGAACTGGCGGCCCGCCACCGCGCGGGCGAACACCCGGCGCACATTCGTGTCCAGCACCGCGTGCCGCTGCCCGTATGCGAAGGACGCCACCGCCGCGGCCGTGTACTCGCCGACACCGGGCAGCGCCAGCAACTGGCTGTGCTCCCGCGGCACGTCACCGCCGTGCCGCTCCTGTATCGCGGACGCGGCGGCGTGCAGCCTCAGGGCGCGCCGCGGATAGCCGAGCCGGCCCCAGGCCCGGACCGCCTCGCCCGGCGCCTCGGCGGCCAGGTCGGCGGGGCGCGGCCAGCGGGCCAGCCACTGCTCGTAGACCGGCAGCACTCTGCTGACCGGGGTCTGCTGCAGCATGAACTCGCTCACCATCACACCCCAGGCCCCCGCTTCGGGGCGGCGCCAGGGCAGATCGCGGGCGTGCTCGTCGAACCAGTCGGTGACCGGGCCGTGCAGCACGGTCCCGTCGGCGGCTTCCGCGGCCGCGTCGGCGGCGGAAGCGGTCTCGGCGGCGGCGGTCGTGGCAGTGGTGGTGACAGGCGTCGAAGTCATGGCACTGCCGATCCTGGCACGTCCGGCGCCCCCCAGGAAACGCACCGGGCCCGCCCCGCCGCACGCCACCCACACGCAGGACGGCTGGGGGGTCTTGGGGGGTGGCTACTGGGGGGTAGGGAGGGGGTGGGTAGGTGAGGGGGAGGCGCGCGGGGTGGTGGGTGCGGGGGCGGGCGCGTGGGCCCGGCGTGTGGCGCTCGCGGCCACGCCCCGGCGGGAACTGACTACTCTCAGTAATCGTTGCTGGAATAGAAGGAGGCGGCAAGCAAGGATGCGGGCATGGCGGAGATGAGCGAACCGGAAGGCGCGGGCGAGGGTGCAGGCGACGGCACGGGCGAGGGCGCGGGCGGGGGCGGCGGGGCAGCGCCGGGTGACGCCGCGCGTGTGCATGGCGCGGGGAGTGCGAACGGCGTGGTGAGTGCGAAGGGTGCGGCGGGGGCGGGTGGAGCCGGAGGGCCGAGCGGGTCGAGCGGACCGGGTGGCTCGGCCGGAGCGGGTGGCTCGGCTGGGCCGGGAGGTGTGGGGGCGGTCGGTGGCCCGGCCTGCCCGGCGGCGATCCGGCGTGCGCTGGCCGCGCATACGACGATGACGCTCGCGTACGTGGATGAGGACGGGCCGCAGGCCTGCGCGGTGCTGTACGCGACCGACGCGGAGGGCGGGGAAGCTGGCGGTGCGGCCGGTGCGGCGGAGGGTTGTGGGGAGAGTGGTGAGGCGGCTGGCGCTGGGCCCGCCGGTCACGACCACGACCACGGTCACGGCCCCGGTTCCGTCTCTGCCGGTCATGGGCCCGCCGATGCCGGGCCCGTGTTGTATTTCGTCACCGCGGCCACGACGCGGCACGGCCGGGCCCTCGCGGAGGCCGGTGCGCGGGTCGCGTTCACGGCGCAGCGGGACGGCCAGGAGTGGAGCGGCCTGACGGGGATTCAGGGGAGGGGCACCTGCCGCCCGCTGACCGGGGCTGAGCGGGCGGTCGGCTGGCAGGTCTATGTCGAGCGTTTCCCGTTCGTTGCGGCGAGCGACCGGCTGCGCGCCGCCCTGGAGCGGACCACGCTGTGGGAGCTGCGCCCCGACTGGCTGCGCCTGATCGACAACGGACAGGGCTTCGGCCACAAGGAGGAGTGGTCGGGGCGGTGAGCCCCGCTGGGGCGGCCCCGGGCGTGAGGCGATCGGGCGCGGTGAGGCGGCCCGGCGCTGAGGCGATCCGGGCGGTGAGGCGGCCCGTGAGGTGAGGTGGCCCGGGTGGTGAGGGCCCCGAGGTAGCTGGGACGGGATGGCTGGGGCGGAGGGGCGGCTGGGTTGGCGAGCCAGCCGAGCCAGCCGAGGTCGCTGGGGCGGCTGGGGCGACCGGGGCAGCCGAGGTTGCTGGGGCGGTTGGGGTGGCTGGGGCAGGCGGGTCCGCCGAGACGGCGAGGTGGTGGGCCCGTGACGATCAACGGGCCTGCGGGCCAAGATCGTTGTGGCGTTGTCAGTGGTCGGCGCGGGGGCGGCTGGTGAAAGTGCGGCCGGGGGGAAGTGGGCCGAGGGTCGGCGGGGTTCAGGCGTTTTCGGGGTGGAAGTGGGGGTGGGGTGGTGGCTCCGGGCCGATCATGGGAAAAGTTGCAGCCGGATGCGGCGGGTACTGGCCGGTGCGGGGGCCGATCTCTCGTAGAGTTTCCGCGTGGGATCACTGCGCAATCCGATCGGGCCGCTTCCCTCCTCCATTTACTGGCGGCGGAGGGCTGTTGCGCTGACCATCGTCGTCCTGCTCGCCCTGTTGGTGGTGTGGGCTCTCAACTGGGGCGGGGGCGCCGGGAAGAGCGGCGATGAGGGCAAGGGGGCGCACGGCAAGGGCCCCGCGACGTCCATCACGCCGGGGCCTTCCGCCAGTGGCCCGGCGAGCGACCAAAAGCCGGGCGGGCGCGATGAGTCGGGCGATGACGAGGGGTCGGGCTCCGGTTCGGGTGGCTCGGGTGCCCCGGGCGGTGATGACGACGGTTCCGGGGGCGGTTCCGGGGACGGTGGTTCCGGTTCCGGGGGCGGGCCGATCGGGCAGGGGTCCGGTAAGAACGCCGTTCAGGCAGGGGTCTCGCTTCCCAACTGTGTCTCCGGCAAGGCGGAGTTGGATCTTCGTAGCCTCAAGCACTCCTACGCGCCCGGCGCCCGGCCGAAGTTCGAGCTGACGGTCGAGAACGCGGCCGGGGCGGCCTGCAAGGTGGACCTCGGGCAGAAGGCCACGGTGCTCACCATCAGCGATGCCGCGGGTGACGAACCGGTGTGGGCCTCGAACGACTGCCCGTCGGGCACCGCGCCCGCGCTGTTGAAGGTGCCGGCCAAGGGCGCCGTGGAGCGCACCATCGAGTGGGACCGCCGGGCCAGCGCCCCGCAGTGCAGCACGCCGAGTGCGGCCAAGGTGCCCGCCGGGAAGTATGAGATCGAGGCCAAGGTGCCGGGGCTGGACACGGCCCGCACGACGTTCGTCCTGGCTGAGGGCTGAGGGCTGAGGGCTGAGGGCTGAGCCCAAGCGCTGAGCCCAACCGATGAGGGCCGAGTGCTGAGAGCCAAGCGGTAGACGCTGTCGGTCGTTGGTGACGGCTGAGGTCGGTGAAGGCTGGGGCTGACGGCTGGGCGCCGGGGCACGGGACCGGGCCCTGGGGTGAAGCCGAGGGCCACCCCGGGGCGGACGGTTGTCTTCCGGTTGTTCTGCTCAGAGGGATTCCGCTGAGAGCGTGGGCCGCTGGCCCCGGCCACCACGGTCCGGCACAGTCGCGTCATGAGGCTACTGATGCTGGGTGGTACGGAGTTCGTGGGCAGGGCGGTCGTCGAGGCGGCGCTGGCGCGGGGGTGGCAGGTCACGGTGTTCCACCGGGGGAAGCACGCCCCGCCGGAGGGGGTGACCGCGCTGCACGGTGACCGTGGCGACGCGGTGGGGCTCGCGGCCCTGGAGCAGGGCGAATGGGACGCCGTCGTCGACACCTGGAGCGGTGCGCCGTCGGCGGTGCGGGACACGGCGCGGCTGCTCGCCCCGCGGGTCGGGAGCTACGCCTATGTCTCCAGCACCTCGGTGTACGCGTTTCCGCCCACCTCCCCGTACGGCGAGCAGGCCCCGCTGGCGGCCGGGTCCCCCGACGCCACGGACGCGGAGGACTACGCGCAGGCCAAGCGGGGCGGTGAACTGGCCGCGACCGAGGCGTTCGGGGAGCGGGCGCTGCTGCTCCGCGCCGGGCTGATCCTCGGGCCGTACGAGAACATCGGGCGGCTGCCGTGGTGGCTGGGCCGGATCGCCCGTGGTGGCCCGGTCCTCGCGCCGGGGCCGCGGGAGTTGGCGCTGCAGTACATCGACGTCCGGGACCTGGCCGCCTGGACGCTCGACGCGCTGGAGGCCGGGCGCGGTGGTGCGTACAACCTGGTGAGCGCGGCGGGGCACGCCACGATGGGGGAGTTCCTGGAGAGCTGTGTGGCGGCCACCGGTGCGGACGCCGAGCTGCGCTGGACCGCTCCGGAGGAGGTTCTCGCCGCCGGTGTCGAGCCCTGGAGGGAACTCCCGGTCTGGCCGGCGGACGGTGAGCTGAGGAACGCGGTCTTCGGGGCCGATGTGTCCAAGGCCCTGGCAGCCGGACTGCGTTGTCGTCCCGTAGGCGAGACGGTCGCCGACACCTGGGCCTGGCTCCGGAGCATCGGCGGGGTGGCCCCGCAGCGCCCGGACCGGCCGGTGGTGGGGCTGAGCCCGGAGAAGGAGACGGCGGTCCTGCAGGGGTGAGGGTGTGGCCCAGCCGGCGGGGAGTGAACGGTTCTGGCGGGTAGCGAGGTGTGGCGCCGACGGGATGAGCGGGCCGGGGCCGGCCGTGGTCCTGGCAGGGTGAGCGGGGTCGGTCGGGCCGTGGCCCTGCCCGGGGTGAGCGGGAGTCAGGGGCGGCCTGGCCCCGTCCATCCCATCGGTCCGGTCAGCCAAGGGAGTCGGCCCCTCCGGCCTGCCCGCCGGCCCCGCCGTACAGCGCCCGTCCGTAGAGCCCCGCGTGGAACCGGATCGCAAACCAGCCGAACTCCCCCCGGCGCCGGAAAGGGCCGTGACATGAGCACGGGGGAGACTCGGCCCTTCCCGGCGGCACCATGGTCGGTCGTGGGGGTGCCGGGGGCCCAGGGCCGAACAGCCCTTTCCCGTAGGCCGGGTGGCCCTGGGGGAGGGGGTGGCCGGTTCGCCGTGGGACCGGGTGGGGCGGTCGTGGTGCTCGCGTACGCTGCTGGTCGGGGACGGTTTCGGGGCAGTGGGGGGCAGTGCGGTCATGTCCGATCCGAAGGGGCCCGCACCTCAGGCGCGTTGGCCGCACCCCCGTCCGCCGGCGGACCGGATGCGCAGTCTGCTGGACGCCGTGATGGGGCTGGGGCGGGGTCTGGAGTTGCCGCAGGTCCTCCGGGGCATCGTGGAGGCGGCGGTCACCCTCACCGACGCGGAGTACGGGGCGCTCGGTGTGGTGGGCGACGGGCAGCGGCTCTCGCAGTTCCTGCCGGTGGGGATGGCCGACGAGCTGATCGCGGCGATCGGCCCGTCGCCGTGCGGCCGCGGCATCCTCGGCGAGCTCATCCGCCGTCCCGAGCCGCTGCGGCTCACCGATCTGACCAGCCACCCCCACAGTCACGGGTTTCCCGACCACCATCCGCTGATGCGGACGTTCCTGGGGGTGCCGGTCCGGGTGCGGGACGAGGTGTTCGGCAATCTCTACCTCACCGAGAAGCGGGGCGGCGGCTCGTTCGACGCCGAGGACGAGGCTGTGGTGACCACCTTGTCCATCGCGGCGGGGGTGGCGATCGACAACGCCCGGATGTACCACGAGAGCCGCCGCCGGGAGCGGTGGCTGGAGGCCCTGGCGGAGATCACCCGGAGCCTGCTGTCCGGTACGGCGGCGGACCAGGTGCTGCGGCTGATCGCGGAGCGGGCCCTGGAGGTGGCCGGTGCCGACTGTGCGGCGGTCCTGCTGCCGGCGCCGTCGGAGCCGGACCGGCTGACGGTGGCGGTGGCGCACGGGGTGGGCGCCAGCCGTATCGCGGGGCTGACCGTGCCGGCCGAGGGATCGCTGCCCGGGAGGGCCGCGCGTACCGGGCAGCCGGTGGTCAGCCCCGATGTGCGGAGCGATCCGCGAGCCCATCATCTGGGTCCGGGCGGTCCGGGCGGTCCGGGCGGTCCGGGGGGTCCGGGCGGTTCGGGCGGTGCGGCGGACGAGGAGTACGGGCCGGTGGTAGCCGTGCCGTTGCAGGTCGACGTCGGGTGCGGGGCGCTGCGGCTGTGCCGGCTGGCGGGGCGGCCGGCCTTCGACGAGAGCGAGGTGAAGCTGATCTCGGGCTTCGCCGATCAGGCCGTGATCGCCCTGGAACTCGGGCGGCGGCGGGCCGAGTCGGAGGAGCTGGCGGTCTTCCACGACCGTGACCGCATCGCCCGCGACCTGCATGATCTGGCCATTCAGCGGCTGTTCGCCACCGGTATCACGCTGCAGAGCGCGACCCGGCTCATCGACCGTCCGGAGGCGGTGGAGCGGGTCGGGCGGGCGGTCGACGATCTGGACACCACCATCAAGATCATCCGGTCCACCATCTTCGAGCTGCGCACGGCCGGGGACGGCGCCGACAGCGCGAGTCTGCGCCGTGGGCTCACCGAGGCCGTCCGGACGGCCTCGCGCACGCTGGGCTTCACCCCGTCGCTGCGGATCGACGGCCTGGCGGACACCGACGTCCCCGGCGACCTGGCCCCGCACATCCTGGCGGTGACCGCGGAGGCGCTCAGCAACGCCGCCCGGCACGCCCGCGCCCGGCGCCTCGATGTCGCGCTGACCGTGGCGGACGAGGTGACGCTGACGGTGGTGGACGACGGGGTGGGCGTGGGCGGCGCGCCGCACACCGGGGGGCTGGCCAATATGCGGGCGCGGGCCGAGATGCACGGGGGCCGCCTGACGGTCGGGTCGCCGGAGTCCGGCGGCACCCGGATCGTGTGGCGGGTCCCGCTCACGGGCTGATCCGTAGCCGTAGCCGTAGCCCTATCCGTATCGCTATCCGTATCCCTATACCGTCCCGCGCCGCCCCTCAGCCCCGCTCCCCCCGTACCCGTTCGGCGACCATCGCCGCCTGGACGCGGCGGCCCACGCCCAGCTTGGCGAGGATGGACGAGACGCGGTTCTTGACGGTCTTCTCCGCGAGGAACAGCCGGTCGGCGATCTCCCGGTTGGTCAGGCCGGCACCGATCAGCTCCAGTACCTCCCGTTCCCGGGGCGAGAGCCGGTCCAGTTCCGACGGCGGTGCCGCGGGCGTCTCGCGGGGGCCGCGCAGCCGCGCCATCACCCGGGACGCCGTACGCGGGTCGAGCATGGATTCGCCCGCGGCCACCGTGCGCACCGCGTGGACCAGGCCGGAGCCGTTGATCTGCTTGAGGACGTAGCCGGAGGCGCCCGCCATGATGGCGTCGAAGAGCGCTTCGTCGTCGTCGAAGGAGGTCAGCATCAGGCAGGCCAGCTCCGGCATCCGGGCGCGCAACTCCCGGCACACCTCGATGCCTTCGTGATCGCCGGCCGGGCCGTCGCCGCCGCCGAGGCGGACGTCGAGCACCGCGACCTGCGGGCGGGCGGCCGGTACCCGGGCGAGGGCCTGCCGGCGGTCGCCCGCCTCGCCCACGACCTCGATGTCCTCCTCCGCTTCGAGGAGGTCACGCACTCCGCGGCGGACCACCTCGTGGTCGTCGAGGACGAAGACCCGCAGGGGTGCGGTGGGTGCGGTAGGCAGGTTCATTCAGTGCTCGCTCGGTCGCCCGGATCGTGCGGGATGCCGTCCGTCGGGGGGTTTCCCAGTGTGTCCGGCCCCGGCGGGGGTGTGGCGTGCCCGGTACGGATTCCGGGGCCGCCCGGTACGGACTCCGGGACCGCTCGGTACGGGCCCCGGTGCCGAGTCTCGCGGGCTGCGCGGCGGGCGCGAAAGGGCCGAACGGCCCTGGTGGGGAGGGCCGGTGGGGCACAACGGCCCGGTGCCATACTGGCGCCCCTTTCCCGGACGACGGCATCCCCCGGCGTCTCGCCGGAGGCCGTCGTCGCAGCCAGGAGGTCCGCTCATGCAGGCATCTACGGACACCGTCGGCAGCGAGTACCACGCCCTGCTGGCCCGGCACGACGCGATGCGGCTCAGGCGGCGGATGCTGGGCCAGGACCGGGTACCGGAGCCGGACTCAGCGGCGGCGGTGCCCTACGACGGTGCCGCCGACCAACGGCTGATCGAGGCCGGTCTGCCGCTGGTGACCCCGTTCGACGTGCTGATCGGCCGCCTCTACGACGAGATGTTCGCGCGCCGGCCCTCGCTGCGGCGGCTGTTTCCCGCGTCGATGGAGTTCCAGCGGTCCCATCTCGCCCGTGCGTTCCGCTACCTGATCGGGAATCTGCACCGCCCGGACGAGGTGGCCGCGTTCTTCGGCCGGCTGGGCCGGGACCACCGCAAGCTCGGGGTGCGGCCGGTGCACTTCGAGACGTTCGAGGCCGCCCTGTGCGTGGCGTTGCGGGACACCGCGGGGCCGGGCTGGAGCGCGGAGGCGGAGCAGGCGCGGGTGCGGATGCTGCGGTTCGCGGTGGCGGCGATGGCCGCCGGTGCGGAGGCCACCCTCGCCGAACCGGCCTACTGGCGGGGCACGGTGGTCGGCCATGAGCTGCGCCGCCCGGATCTCGCGGTGGTGCGGGTGCGGACCGGGGAGCCGTATCCGTACCGGGCCGGCCAGTACGCCGCGGTCGAGTCGCCGCTGCTGCCGCAGGCCTGGCGGCAGTACTCCCTGGCGTGCGCCCCGCGGCCGGCGCACGAGCTGGAGTTCCATGTGCGGCAGACCGGCACCGGAGGGGTCAGTGAGGTGCTGGTGGCGCACACCCGGGTCGGGGACACGCTGCGCCTGGGGCCCGCGCAGGGGACGATGACGCTCGACGACGACGGTGCCCGGGAGCTGCTGATGGTGGCGGGCGGCACGGGGTGGGCCCCGGTCAAGGCGCTGCTGGAGGAGCTGGCGCTGCGCCGGGCCGGGGTCGGCGGCGGCGCCGGGCCGGGGGTGCGGGAGCGGCGCGGGGTGCAGCTGTTCCTGGGGGCCCGCAGCCGCGAGGAGCTGTATGACGCGCGGGTGCTGTCCCGGTGGGCGGACCGGCACCGGTGGCTGCGGGTGGTCCCGGTGATCGGCGAAGGGGCCGGGCGGGGCGGCGGCCGGGTGGCGGAGGCCGTGGCGCGCCGTGGTGGCTGGTCCGGTCATCTGGCCTTCGTCAGTGGTCCGCCCGCGATGGTCGGTGCCACGGTGGCGGGGCTGACCGCGGCCGGTGTGCCGGCCGGGCAGCTCCGGTACGACCCGGTCCTCGACTCGCCGGCCGCCTGACCCCGTCCGGCCGGGGCCGAACGGCCCTGGTGCGCGGTGCCCGTTGACCGTCTACTGGGCTTGTCATCGCGTCGGCGGACAAGGGGAGCACAGGGTGAACGACACTTCGTTGCGGTCCGGTGCCGGAGTGGACCGGGCGGCCGGGGGCGCGGGGCCGCGGCACAGCGTCCCGCTGCACCGTGCCGAGGCGCTGTGGCTGCTCGGCAGTGTGTCGCTGGGCCGGATCGTCTTCACCCGGGACGCGCTGCCGGCCATCCGCCCGGTCAACCATCTGCTGCACCGGGGCGAGATCGTGCTCCGTACGCACGAGGGCGCGGCGCTCGCGTCGGTGGCCCGACAGGCCGTCGGCGAGGGGGTGGTCGTCGCCTACGAGGCGGACGCGCTCGACCCCGTGACGCACCTCGGCTGGAGCGTGGTGGTGACCGGCTACTGCCGGCCGGTCACCGATCCGCAGGATCTGGCGCACTACCGGGAGGCGCTGCGCCCCTGGACGGACGGGCCGCGGGAGCACGCCCTGCGTATCCGCCCCGCGCTGGTCACGGGCGTCCGGCTCACCGCGCGTTCCCAGGGGGTGCGCCGTGAGCCGGGTGACGTGTCCTAGACGTACCGCTCCAGGATCGAGGACTCCGCCAGCCGGGAGAGGCCCTCGCGGACCGAGCGGGCGCGGGCCTCGCCGACGCCGTCGACGGCCTGGAGGTCGTCGACGCTGGCCGCGAGCAGCTTCTGGAGGCCGCCGAAGTGGTCGACGAGGCGGTCGATGACGGTGCCGGGGAGGCGGGGGACCTTGGCCAGGAGGCGGAAGCCGCGGGGGGAGACCGCGGAGTCCAGGGTCTCGGGGGCGCCGCTGTAGCCGAGGGCGCGGGCCACGGTGGGGAGTTCGAGGAGTTCGGTGTGGCTGAGGGCGTCCAGCTCGGCGAGGGCTTCGGCGACCGTGCGGGAGCGCTTGGCGGTCGGCTCGGGGACGTAGTCGCGGACGACGAGTTCGCGTTCGGGCTCGACGCCGGCGATGAGTTCCTCCAGCTGGAGGGTGAGCAGCCGGCCGTCGGTGCCGAGCTCGACGACGTACTCGGCGATTTCGGTGGCGATGCGGCGGACCATCTCCAGGCGCTGGGCGACCGCGGTGACGTCGCGGACCGTCACCAAGTCCTCGATCTCCAGGGCGGAGAGGGTGCCGGCGACCTCGTCCAGGCGGAGCTTGTAGCGCTCCAGGGTGGCCAGGGCCTGGTTGGCGCGGGAGAGGATCGCGGCGGACTCCTCCAGGACGCGGCGCTCGCCGTCGACGTAGAGGGCGATCAGGCGCATCGACTGGCTGACGGAGACGACGGGGAAGCCGGCCTGGATGGAGACGCGCTGGGCGGTGCGGTGGCGGGTGCCGGTCTCCTCCGTGGGGATGGAGGCGTCCGGGACCAGCTGGACGCCGGCCCGAAGGATCTTGGTGATGTCCTTGTCGAGGACCAGGGCGCCGTCGAGTTTGCAGAGTTCGCGCAGCCGGGTCGCGGTGAACTCCACGTCGAGGACGAAGCCGCCGGTGCACATGGTCTCGACGGTCTTGTCGAAGCCCAGCACGATCAGCCCGCCGGTGTTGCCGCGGAGGATGCGCTCCAGGCCGTCACGGAGGGCCGTACCGGGCGCGACGGCGCTCAGCGAGGCGCGCATCAGGCTCTCGGTGCCGGAACTGCCACCGGACCTGCCGGGAGTCGATGCCCGGTCGTTGGCTGCCACTGCACTCCTCCGTCGCAAGGTCTGTCGGTCCGCAGGCCGCCCGGCCCATGCCGTGGTTGACGTACCACCGGAGCGTACGTGGCCGACAGGCAATTCTGCGGTGACGGGCGAGACCAGGGCAAAGTCTACCGGCGTGCGCCCTCTTCCTGTGGGGGCTCCCGGCGGACCCGCTTGGGCAGCACCGCGAGGGCCTGTCCGACGTCGGCGACCTCCAGGACGCGCATCCCGTCGGGGATCTTGCCGGGGTCGGCGGGGACGAGGGCGTGGGTGAAGCCGAGCCGGGCCGCCTCGGACAGCCGCCGCTGGACTCCGGTGACCCTTCTGACCTCGCCCGCGAGCCCTACTTCGCCGATGGCGACGAGGTTCTTCGGCAGGGGGGTGTCGCTGGCGGCGCTGGCCAGTGCGAGGGCCACGGCGAGGTCGGCGGCGGGCTCGGTCAGCTTCACCCCGCCGACCGTGGCGCTGTAGATGTCGCGTTTGCCGAGGGCGCTGATCCGGCCGCGCTGTTCCAGGACGGCGAGCATCATCGAGACGCGGGAGGTCTCCAGGCCGGAGGTGGTGCGGCGGGGGGAGGGGATCTGGGAGTCGACGGTGAGGGCCTGGACCTCGGCGACGAGGGGTCGGCGGCCCTCCAGGGTCACGGTCAGGCAGGTGCCGGGCACCGGTTCGGCGCGGCGGGTCAGGAAGAGGCCGGAGGGGTCGGCGAGGCCGGTGATGCCCTCGTCGTGCAGCTCGAAGCAGCCGACCTCGTCGGTGGTGCCGTAGCGGTTCTTGACGCCGCGGACCAGGCGGAGGCGGGCGTGCCGGTCGCCTTCGAAGTGGAGGACGACATCGACGAGATGTTCCAGGAGGCGGGGTCCGGCGATGGCGC
Source organism: Streptomyces sp. NPDC048612 (assembly GCF_043199295.1). Lineage (NCBI taxonomy): Bacteria > Bacillati > Actinomycetota > Actinomycetes > Kitasatosporales > Streptomycetaceae > Streptomyces > Streptomyces sp. NPDC048612. The sequence goes on along the minus strand of NZ_JBICVV010000002.1, from coordinate 21,401 downwards.
CGTCCTTGGTGACGTGGCCGACCAGGAGGGTGGACATGCCGCGTTCCTTGGAGGCGCGGATGAGGGCGCCGGCGACTTCGCGGACCTGGGCCATGCCGCCGGGCGCCCCGTCGATCTCGGGGGAGGCGACGGTCTGCACGGAGTCGAGGATCAGCAGCGACGGCTTGACCGTGTCGAGGTGGCCGAGGACGGCGGACAGGTCGGTCTCGGCGGCCAGGTAGAGGTGGTCGTCGAGGGCGCCGATGCGGTCGGCGCGGAGCCGTACCTGGCTCGCGGACTCCTCGCCGGTGACGTAGAGGGTGGGGTGTTTGTCGGAGGCGGACCGCGCGGCGGCGTCCAGCAGGAGGGTGGATTTGCCCACGCCCGGCTCGCCGGCCAGCAGGACGACGGCGCCGGGGACCAGCCCGCCGCCGAGGACGCGGTCCAGTTCGGGGACGCCGGTGGAGCGGGCGGTGGCCTGCGCGCCGTCGACCTGGCCGATGGGCAGGGCGGCGGTGGTGACCCGGCCGGGTGCGGTCGTGCGCACCGCGGGGGCGCCGCCGAACTCCTCGACCGTGCCCCACGCCTGGCACTCGGGACAGCGGCCGAGCCACTTCGCGGTGGTCCAGCCGCATTCGGTGCAGCGGTAGGAGGGGCGCTCCTTGCCCGCGGATTTACGCGTTGCCATGGGGTCACCGTAGCGGCGGGGTCCGACAACGCCGCCGGGAGTCCCGTGGTGCGGGCCCTTCCAAGATCGTCCGGAGTGGGGGCGGCGCCGTCGGCGGACGCGTCGGCAGGGAGGCGTGAACGGAGCGCGCCGCCCGTGTAAAGAGCTATTCGTGTCCCCTTTTGAGGGAGATGGTCACCCGTAAGGGTTAAAAGTGTCCAACGCGAGCAAGCAGGGCTGCATCATCCGCCTACCGTCGCCGGGGTGATGAGCAGCAGGCCCGAGCACCCCACGCACTCCACCGGCGCACACCGGTCGCGCGGCGACGCGCGGCGCCGGAACCGGCCGCAGCCCTCCGGGCGGCCCGGCCCCGACGAGCGGCCCGGCACGGACGCCGCGCCCGCCCCGGACGGGGGCCTCGACGGCTACCAGCCTTATCTGGACGGGCTGTTCACCTACTGCCTGTCGGTGCTGTGCGAACACGACGCCGCGACCGCGGTGCTCGGCGAGACGCTCGCGCTGGCCGAGCGGCACCGCGGCCGCCGCCCCGCCGACCCGGCGCTGTACCGCTCCTGGCTCTACGCCCTGGCCCGCTGGGCCTGTCTGCGCCGGCTCGCCGAGCGGACCGCGCCGCCCGCCGCGAAGCCGGGCCCCGGTGCGGCCCGCGAGGCCGAGCGCCGGCAGCGTGAACTCGCCGCGCTGGCCTGGCCGGAGGCCGCCGGCACCACGCCCGAGCAGCGCGAGGCGCTGGAGCTGTCGGTGCGCCATCACCTCTCGGCGGACGAGGCCGCCGCGGTGCTCGGCGCCGACCCGGTCGCCACCCGCGCGCTGCTGGCCACCGCGTCCTGCGAGGTCGAACGGACCCGTGCGGCACTGGCCGTCGTCGAGTCCGGCCGCTGCCGCGAGGTCGCGCAGCTGGCGGGCGACACCCAGGTGCTGCTGGGCGCGGCGCTGAGCCGGGAGCTGGTGCGGCATGTCGACGACTGCGCCGAGTGCCGGCGGACCGCCGAGCGGGCCACCACCCCGGGGACCTGGCCGGGCACCGCGCCGGTGGCCCAGGGAGCCCTGCCGCTGGTCACCGCGCCCCGGGAGGCCGTGCTGGGTGCGCTGGCGGCGGCCCGGCAGGCCAAGTCGGGCCGTGCGGAAGGGGTGGCCGGTGCGGGCGGCGGTGGCCGGGCCGGCGGGGCAAACGGTTCTCCTCGCTACGACCGCAGCGGCTTCCCCGTGGGCCCCCCGAAGGACCGGGTGGCCCGCCGTCGCCGGCTGCGCAACCGTGCGCTGACCACGACCGTGGTCGCCACCGTCGTCGCGGCGCCGGTGCTGGCCCTGTGGGCGGCCTACCGCGCCGCCCCGGCCACGGACGTGGCGGCGGACGACACGCCCTCGGTGACGGCCGGCGACACCCCACCCGGGCCGCGGCTGGGCGGCAGCCCGTACGAGAACGCCGGCAACGCCAGGACGACGCCCGGTCCCCGCTTCACGGCGGGCGACGGGACGTCCGACGTGTCGGTCGAGGTGGTCAGCGCGGACGGCACCCCGCAGCGGCCGGACGAGCCGGACAGCCGGCGGGAGTCGGGCCCCGGCCGGCTGACGATCGCCGCCGAACCCCGCGGCCGGACCACGGTCCTCACGCTGAACGCCGGGGGCGGCTCCCCGGTGCGCTGGCGGGCGTCGTCGGGCGCCGCCTGGCTGCAGATGAGCCACACGGCGGGCACCCTGCGGCCCGGCGAGACCACGATGATCACCATCCACATCGACCACGACCGGGAGCCCGCCGGCCACTGGCGGGCCCGGATCGCGATCGAGCCCGGCGGCACCGTCGTCACCCTGCACGGCCACGGAGCGACCGGTCCGGCGCCCGGCCCGCAGCGTCCGACGTCCCCGCGTCCGAAGCCGACCCCGCCGGCGCCGAAGCCGACGCCCACCCCGACCCGGCCGTCCCCGTCGCCCACCCCGACGTCGCCGAGCCCGAAGCCGACCGGCCCCGAGCCGTCCTCGACGCCGTCCAACACCACGCACCCGGCCCGCTGAGCCGGGCGCACCCCCCCGGCCGCCCGGCCCCGGTACGCGCCCTTACAGCTCCTGCTCCTGCTCCTGCTGCTCCTGCTGCTGCCGCAGGGGCCGCGGGTCCGCCGGATGCGGTGCCATCGGCAGCGTCGCCGCCAGCCGCTCCTCGCACAGCTCGGCGAGCCTGGCGTAGCCCTCCGGGCCCATCAGCTCGGTCAGCTCGGGCTTGTACGAGACGTACACCGGCTCGCCCGCGCCGTGCGCCGAGGTCGCGGAGGTGCACCACCAGTGCAGGTCGTGGCCGCCGGAACCCCAGCCGCGGCGGTCGTACTCGCCGATCGTCACCTGGAGGATCTGGGTGTCGTCCGGCCGGTCGATCCAGTCGTAGGTGCGCCGGACCGGCAGCTGCCAGCAGACGTCCGGCTTGGTCTCCAGGGGCTCGCGGCCCTCGCGCAGCGCGAGGATGTGCAGCGAGCAGCCCGCGCCGGCCGGGAAGCCGGGGCGGTTCTGGAAGATGCAGGAGCCCTTCCAGCGCCGGGTCTGCCGGTCGCCGTCCTCGTCCTCCTCGGTCCAGCCCGTCTCGGTGCCCACGTCGTGGAACTGCCACAGGTCGGGCGTGAGCCGTGCCACATGCCCGGCCACCCGCTGCTCGTCCTCGTCGTCCGAGAAGTGCGCGCCGAGCGTGCAGCAGCCGTCGTCGGCCCGGCCGGCCTGGATGCCCTGGCAGCCGCTGCCGAAGATGCAGGTCCAGCGGGAGGTCAGCCAGGTCAGGTCGCAGCGGAAGAGCTGTTCGTCGTCCGCCGGGTCGGGGAACGTGACCCAGGCGCGGGCGAAGTCGAGCCCGACCTCGTCGGCCGGGACCGCGGGCCCGTCGGCCGCCTGGGCGCGCCGCTTTTCTTCCTTCTTGCGCGCTTTTTCGTGCTTCGCCTTTTTCGTCTTTGCCACGACTCCAGCGTAAGGGGGAGCGACGGGTGCGGACCGCGCCGTCAAGTGCGGGTGGCGCGCGCAGTAGGTTTCCCCGTATGAGACTCGGTGTCCTCGATGTGGGTTCGAATACGGTCCATCTCCTGGTGGTGGACGCACACCCGGGCGCGCGCCCGCTGCCCGCCTATTCGCACAAGGCGGAGCTGCGCCTCGCCGAACTCCTCGACGAGGCCGGCGCGATAAGCGAGGGCGGCGTGGAGCGCCTGGTGGCCACCATCCACGAGGCGCTCCAGGTGTCCGAGGACAAGGGCGTCGAGAGCGTGCTGCCGTTCGCCACCTCGGCGATCCGCGAGGCCACCAACGGGGAGGACGTGCTGCGCCGGGTCGCCCAGGAGACCGGGGCGGAGCTGCAGGTGCTCTCCGGCGAGGACGAGGCGCGGCTCACCTTCCTCGCCGCCCGCCGCTGGCTGGGCTGGTCGGCGGGCCGGCTGCTGGTGCTGGACATCGGCGGCGGCTCGCTGGAGATCGCCTACGGCCTCGACGAGGACCCGGACGTGGCGGTGTCGCTGCCGCTGGGCGCCGGCCGGCTGACCGCGGGCGACCTGCCCGGTGACCCGCCGGACTCCGAGGACGTCCGGACGCTGCGCCGCCGGGTGCGGGCCGAGATCGCCAAGGTGGTGAGCGAGTTCAGCCGCTACGGCACCCCCGACCAGGTCGTCGGCACGTCCAAGACCTTCAAGCAGCTGGCCCGGATCGCGGGCGCCGCGCGCTCCGCCGAGGGCCTCTACGTCCAGCGTGAGCTGACCCGCAAGAAGCTGGAGGAGTGGGTGCCGCGGCTGGCCGCGATGTCCGCGGAGGAGCGGGTGACGCTGCCCGGCGTGTCCGAGGGGCGCTCCCGGCAGCTGCTCGCCGGGGCGCTGGTCGCCGAGGCGGCGATGGACCTCTTCGGCGTCGAGACGCTGGAGATCTGCCCGTGGGCGCTGCGCGAGGGCGTCATCCTGCGGCGGCTGGACCACCTGCCGTAGCGGGCCCGCGGTGGCGCCGTGGTGCGCCGGGACGGCGCCCGGGATACGCCCGGGTGCGCCCGGCGCGCGTGAGACTCGTCACGCCGCCGGAGTCCGTGCCGTCCGGTGTCGCCCGTTCCGCCCTCCCCGCCCCGGGGCCGGTCCCCCGGCGGCGGGCCACGGCTGTCCGGACCTCCTGCCCTGCCCCCGGCCCCGGCCCGTACGCTGTCCCTCGTGACAGAGCCAGTGGTGCGCATCCCGGATGCGAAGGTCGCGCTGTCCACGGCCTCGGTGTATCCGGAGTCGACGGCGACGGCCTTCGAGATCGCCGCGCGCCTCGGCTACGACGGCGTCGAGGTCATGGTGTGGACCGATCCGGTCAGCCAGGACATCGAGGCGCTGCGCCGGCTCTCGGACTACCACGGGGTGCCGGTGCTGGCCGTCCACGCCCCGTGTCTGCTGATCACCCAGCGGGTCTGGTCCACCGACCCGTGGGTCAAGCTCCAGCGCGCCCGTAACGCCGCGGAGAAGCTGGGCGCCTCCACGGTGGTCGTGCACCCGCCGTTCCGCTGGCAGCGCAGCTACGCACGGGAGTTCGTCCGCGGCGTGTGGCGGATGGCGCACGAGACGGACGTGAAGTTCGCCGTCGAGAACATGTACCCGTGGCGCTACCGGGACCGCGAGATGCTCGCGTACGCCCCCGACTGGGACCCCACCAACGACGACTACCGGCACTTCACGGTCGACCTGTCGCACACCGCCACCGCGCGCAACGACGCGCTGGAGATGGTGGAGCGGATGGGCGACCGGCTGGCGCACGTCCACCTCGCCGACGGCAACGGCTCCGCCAAGGACGAGCACCTGGTGCCGGGCCGCGGCAGCCAGCCCTGTGCCGCGGTGCTGGAGCGGCTGGCCGCGAGCGGCTTCGGCGGCCATGTGGTCGTCGAGGTCAACACCCGCCGGGCGATGTCCGCCGCCGAACGCGAAGCCGACCTGGCCGAGGCGCTCGCCTTCACCCGGCTGCATCTCGCCTCGCCGACCTGGGTCCCGGGCTCGTGAGCGAAGGCCGGGACGACACGCCCCCGGAGCCGGGCCCGCCGCCCGCACCGGCCCGCCGCCGGGGCCGCCCGGCCCGCGCCGCCGCCGAGGAAGGCCCCGGCGCCCGGGAACGCATCCTGGCCGCGGCCCGTACGGAGTTCGCCGCGCGCGGCTACGACAAGACCTCGGTCCGTGGTATCGCCAAGGCGGCCGGGGTGGACGCGGCGCTGGTCCACCACTACTTCGGCACCAAGGAGCAGGTCTTCGCGGCGGCCATCGAGCTGACCTTCGGGCCCGCGCTGACCATGCCGGACGCGCTGGCGGGCGGCGGCGCGGACGTGGGCGAGCGGATGGCCCGCTTCATGTTCGGCATCTGGGAGAACCCGGTCAGCCGCCCCGCGCTGCTGGCGATCCTGCGTTCGGCGCTGACCAACGACACCGCCGCGGCCGTGCTGCGCGGCCTCATCGAGCGCCGGATGCTCCAGCGGGTCGCGGGCGAACTGGACGTCCCCGACCCGGAGTTCCGGGTGCAGCTGGCCGCCGGGCACCTGATCGGGATCGCCGTGCTGCGCTATGTGATCAAGATGGACCCGGTCGCCTCGGCGGAACCGGAGGAGATCATCGCCATGGTCGCGCCGACCCTCCAGCGGTATCTGACACAGCCCTGACAAGCACGCCTCTGGAGCGCCTCGTAGGCCCGCCCAAGCCCCCGACCTGCGAGAAGGCTTCCCCTCCGCTGTCCGCACTGCGGTCAGGCGTCTCACATGCCGGAGAGGCTGTCCAGATCTTGGATGAGGAGCGTAATCTCGACAGGAGCTGATATATGACGCCGCCCGGTACGCGGCCAGGGGGCCGGGTACCGGCACCGGCGGTCGTACGGACGATCCCGAGGGAGTGACCCATCGTGCCTGATCTGAGGTCCCGCACCGTTACCCATGGCCGCAACATGGCCGGCGCCCGAGCCCTTATGCAGGCCTCCGGCGTAGCGCGCGAGGACTTCGGCAAGCCGATCATCGCGGTCGCCAACAGCTTCACCGAGTTCGTGCCCGGCCACACCCATCTCCAGCCGGTCGGCCGGATCGTCTCCGAGGCGATCCACGCCGCGGGCGGCATCGCGCGCGAGTTCAACACCATCGCGGTCGACGACGGCATCGCGATGGGCCACGGCGGCATGCTCTACAGCCTGCCCTCCCGCGACCTGATCGCCGACTCCGTCGAGTACATGGTCGAGGCGCACTGCGCGGACGCGCTGATCTGCATCTCCAACTGCGACAAGATCACCCCCGGCATGCTGATGGCCGCGATGCGGCTCAACATCCCGGCGGTCTTCGTCTCCGGCGGCCCGATGGAGGCCGGCAAGACCACCCTCGTCGACGGCACCGTCCGCACCCTCGACCTGGTCGACGCGATCTCCGACGCGGTCAACGACAAGATCTCGGACGAGGACATCCTCCGCATCGAGGAGAACGCCTGCCCGACCTGCGGCTCCTGTTCCGGCATGTTCACCGCCAACTCGATGAACTGCCTGACCGAGGCCATCGGCCTCTCGCTGCCCGGCAACGGCTCCACGCTGGCCACCCACACCGCCCGCAGGGCGCTGTACGAGAACGCCGGCCGCACGGTCGTCGAGATCACCAAGCGGCACTACGACGAGGACGACCACACCGTCCTGCCGCGCAACATCGGCACCCGCGCCGCCTTCGAGAACGCCATGGCCCTGGACATCGCCATGGGCGGCTCGACCAACACGATCCTGCACCTGCTCGCCGCGGCGCAGGAAGCCGGCCTGAACTTCGACCTGGACGACATCAACGCCGTCTCCCGCCGGGTGCCCTGCCTGGCGAAGGTCGCCCCGAACGTCGCCCCCGGCGGCACGTACTACATGGAGGACGTGCACCGCGCCGGCGGCATCCCCGCCATCCTCGGCGAGCTCTACCGCGGCGGCCTCCTCAACGAGGACGTGCACACCGTCCACAGCGCCACCATCGAGGACTGGCTCAAGACCTGGGACGTGCGCGGCGGCTCCCCCTCCGACGAGGCCGTCGAGCTGTGGCACGCGGCCCCCGGCTGCAAGCGCTCCGCGACCGCCTTCTCGCAGTCCGAGCGCTGGGACTCCCTCGACGTGGACGCGGCCGGCGGCTGCATCCGCGACATGGCGCACGCCTACTCCGTCGACGGCGGCCTCGCGGTCCTCAAGGGCAACATCGCCGAGGACGGCTGCGTCGTGAAGACCGCCGGCGTCGACGAGTCCATCTGGACCTTCGAGGGCCCCGCCGTGGTCTGCGAGTCGCAGGAGGAGGCCGTCGACAAGATCCTCAAGAAGCAGGTCAAGGAGGGCGACGTCGTCGTCATCCGCTACGAGGGCCCCAAGGGCGGCCCCGGCATGCAGGAGATGCTCTACCCGACGTCCTTCCTCAAGGGCCGCGGCCTGGGCAAGACCTGTGCCCTGGTCACCGACGGCCGCTTCTCCGGCGGCACGTCCGGCCTGTCCATCGGCCACGCCTCCCCCGAGGCGGCGGCCGGCGGCACCATCGCCCTCGTCGAGGACGGCGACCGCATCCGCATCGACATCCCGAACCGCGGCATCGAACTTCTCGTCAGCGAAGAGGAGTTGGCGGCCCGGCGCGAGGCCCTGGGCGGCGTTTACGCGCCCAAGCAGCGCGAACGCAAGGTCTCCCAGGCCCTGCGCGCCTACGCGGCGATGGCCACCAGCGCGGACAAGGGCGCGGTGCGGGACGTGACCCTGCTGGGGTGAGGCCGGGGACCGGCAGGTCCGGCGTACGGCAACGGCCCCCGTCGCGGGCGAGCGACGGGGACCGGTCTGTGGGGCCGCGGTGTCAGGCGCCGGGCAGGTGCCCGTCCTTCACGGCGCTCACGAAGGACGACCAGGTGGATGCCTCGAAGATCAGCGCCGGGCCGTGGGGGTTCTTGCTGTCACGGACGGGGGTGAGGGCGGGGAGGTCGTCGGAGACCTCGATGCACTGGCCGCCGTCCGAGTTGCTGTAGCTGGACTTGCGCCACGTAACGGTGCTCAGATCGATGGTTCGCACGGCACTTCCTCCAACGTCTGCCCGATGAACTTCCGCGTCTCGGCTGGGGACAACGCGAGATCGCGAACAGCATCGTACGCGCGTTGCAGACGCTCAACCGAGCCTGTTTCCTCGACCAGTTCGCCGTGGAGTGCGCTCTCGGTGTAGGCCACAGTGCCCCCATCCGGCAGTCGCAGAAACATGACGTCCGTACTCGCGAGCGAATGCAGCCGGGCGCCGTGAGGAAGTACCTGGAGGGTCACGTTCGGCCGCTCAGCTATCTCGGCCAAGTGCTGCAGTTGCTCTCGCCATGCCTGTCCACTGCACAGCGGCGTACGGAGCACCGTTTCCGACAGGATGGTGCGAAACCGCGGCGGGTCCTCGCTCGTGATCAACCCGCGGCGCCCTACGCGTGCTTCGACCTGCAGTGCCAGCTCCGGGCCCTTGAGGCCACCTGCTACAAGGACTTCACGTGCGTACGCGTCCGTCTGGAGCACACCGGGCAGGACGCCCACGGCGTAGTGCCACAGGCTCACCGCCTCGGATTCCAGTGACATGTAGCGCCGGTATTGCTCGCGGAACTGGCTCGGGTCGCCGAGTGCCAACTCCCACAACGTCAGCAGCAGTCCAGGTGTCCCGTAATGCTGGTCCAAGGCCTGGGCGACCTCCGGGCCGCCGAGGGTCTCGCCCTTCTCCATCTTCCCGAACAGCGACCAGTCCCACCCCAGTACGTCGCCGAGCTGCCGCAGGCTGTCGCCCTTCTGCTGTCGCAGTAATCGCAGCTCTTCTGCATAGCGCCGGCGCGGCTCCTGGCTCCTACCGGTGACCGCTCGCCTCGGTGGCATGGCGACCTCCTCCGTGGAAGGTGTGGAACTAACGGTGCGTGGCGGCGAAATACATCCTGCAAGGGGTATTCGCGCCCTTTTTCCCGGCCATTCTCGTGAAGGCCGGAATACGCACAGTAGTGGCGCTCCGGGGTCTCACGCAGGTAAACGGCAGACAGGAGTGGCATTCATGGCGAGGGAACGAAGGGCAGTGACCGACTCGATGGCCGAGGCCGAGGCGGCCTGTGAGGAGTTGGCCGCGGCGTTGCGGCGGACCGGCATCGTGCTGCCGTCGCTGATGGTCGATCCGGTGACGTACGGCTACGAACCGCCGCGCGTCCTGGTCGAGTTGGGACGCTGCAACGTGGAGACGACGCGCCGGCTCATCGCGGTGCTGAAGAAGGCCGCCCCGTGAGCGGGTGTGCCCCGTACGTGTCGCCGGCGTGCCATGTCGGCAGGCATCCGGCGTGCGACAAGGGCATCCCCGCGGCGGAGATTGCCGGCGTTCCCGGCGTACGGCGCGAGACCTGCGCCTGCCGCTGCCACACGGGCGGCGGCGGGCCCGCCCCTCACCAGCCCGCCGGGTCCTTCGTCGCCGCCGAGAACACCGTGCCGTCGGGGGCCGCCGCGTAGACCCGGCCGCGGGGGCCGTCCGTACGCGGGGCCGGGAGCGTCTCCACGAAGCCGTTGTGCCGCCCGTTCATCCGTGGCGGCGTCTGCCCCAGCATCTCGCCCGACCGGGCGTCGACCGCGAGGAGCCGGCCGTCCGCCGCGGTGAAGAAGAGCCGGCCGCGGCTCACCACCGGTGCCGAGCCGCGGCTGACCGAGGTCTCGGTGTCCCAGGTCCGCCGGCCGACGGCTTGCAGCGCCCCGCCCTCGGCCAGCAGGTACACCGAGTCGCCGTCCACCACGGCGGACGCACCGTCCAGCGGCGCGGTCAGCTTGAGGCGGCGGCTGTGGCCGGTGGCCGGGTCGTAGCGGACGACGGCGGTGGTGCGGAACGAGAGCGTCGCGTCGGTGACGGTCAGGAAGAGCGCCCCGGACGCACCGGAACCGGCCACGGCCAGTGTCCCGGGCAGCCGGCGCGCCCAGCGGACCGTGCCGTCGGCCGGATCGATGGCGGTGACCTGGGTGGCCTTCCCGTCGGGGGTGGGCTCGGCCGCGTACGCGGTGTGCGGCGCGCCGAACGACGCGAAGAGCGGCAGCTGATGCCCCGGGAACCGTTTCTGCCAGCGCTGCCGGTGGGTGGCGCTGTCCAGCGCGGTGACCGTGCCGTCCGCCGCGGCCAGCAGGACGCGGTCGCCGACGACCTTGGCGCCGCCCTCGTACCCGGACACGTCCTTGGTCCAGCGGGTGGCGCCCCGGCCGCCCGGCGACGGGTCGAGGCCCAGCAGCCGGCTGCCGTCGGAGGAGAAGACGTACAGCAGCCCCCCGGAGAGCACCGGCGCGGTCCGGGACACGGCCCTCTTCGCCGCCTGCTTCCCGGTGGCGGTGGCGTCCTTGCTGCGCCACGCCACACGGCCGGAGTCCGGGTCGAGCCGGGCCGCCAGTACGCCGGGCTGGCCGCAGAAGACGGCGCCGGAACCGGTGGTGCAGTGCGGGAGTTCGGCCTCGTGGCCCTTGGGGCGCTTGACGAGGGTGGTGTGCCACGGGCGGAAGTCGGCGTTCTCGTCGCGTGACGGATGGGTCTGGAGGGCCGGGTCCCGGCCGGCGCCACCGGGGGAGAGGGCCTGAACGCCCGCGTACGTTCCGGCCCCGGTCACGACGAGGGCGAGCGCGGCCCAGAGGGGCCAGCGGCGACGGGAGCGGGGTGAGGGGGAGTGGCCGGGGGTGGTGAGGCCAGGGGCCTTGGGGGTGCCGGAATCGCCGCTGGGTCTTGGGGCCGCGGGGTGTCCGGGGCCGTCGGGGCCGGTGACGGGGGCGCGTACGTGGGTGACTTCGGCGCGTGGCGGGTCGGCCTCGTCGCGCGGCGGGATGGCCTCGGCCGGAACGGGCTGTGGCTGCTCCGGGTGCTGGCGCGGTTCCGGCTGCCGCTGCTCCGGAATCCGCGCCGACAGCAGCTCCATCAGCGCGTCCGGAGTCGGCCGGTCCGCCGGGTCCTTCGCCAGGCAGCTCTCCACCAGGGGCACCAACTCCTCGGGCACACCCGTCAGATCGGCCTCGTCGTGCACCACCTGATAGGCGACGAGATACGGGCTCTCCGAGTCGAACGGGCCGCGTCCGGTGGCGGCGTGCACCAGCACCGACCCCAGCGCGAACATATCCGCCGCCGGACCCACCTCACGCGGCCGTTGGAACTGTTCGGGCGCCATGAAAGGCGGGGTGCCGATCAACTTGCCGGTCTCGGTACGCATTTCACTGTCCGAGGGCCGCGAAATGCCGAAGTCGATGACTTTCGGCCCATCTGTGGCCAGCAGCACATTTCCGGGCTTCAGATCGCGGTGCACCACCCCGGCGCGATGGATGTCGCGCAGCGCCTCGGCGAGCCCCGAGGCCAGCTGTCGCACCTCGCCGACCGCCAGCGAACCGTTCCGCTTCACATGATCGGAGAGCGTCGGGCCGGGAATGTGGAGGGTCGCCATCCAGGGCCGTTCGGCGTCCGGATCGGCGTCCACGACGGGCGCCGTGAAAGCCCCGCTGACCCTCCGCGCGGCCGCCACCTCCTGCCGGAACCGCCCCCGGAACTCCGGGTCCTGGGCGAATTCGGCATGGACGACCTTCACCGCGAGCAGCAGCCCGGAGGACGAGCGCGCCAGATGGACCACGCCCATTCCGCCGGAGCCGAGCCGAGCCTCCAGGCGATATTGGCCGGCGTATTCCGGATGCTCCGCTTCCGGATTGATGCCGGAATCACGCAGCGATGGCATGGTTCCACCCCCGTGTCATTACCCGTGCCATTCGGTCGCAAGTGCGACGCGCGGAGCCTAGTCGATGGCGCGTACGAGATGAATGAGGCTTGCTAGCGTGCGCGCTGTGGAACCGCGCCGAGCGGTTTCACGTGTTGCTCCACGAGCAACTCCGCGCATGGCGTGCGAAGTCCTGCACCAGCGGCTCCACGAGCCATGCCGCCACCATCGCCAACGGGGGAGAACGAAATGACCACTCAGGACCATCAGGGCGCCGTGGAAGCGGCCGACGGCCAGACGCTCGCCGCCGCGGCGGGCGGTCTCACCTATCCCGTCGCGCCCGGCCACCGCGTCAAGGTCCGCAAGGGCCCCGGCACCGACTACCCGGTCGTCCGCCGGCTCGCCGAGGGCGCCACCGTGCAGATCCGCTGCCAGCGGCACGGCGAGAAGGTCAGCGGCCCGTACGGCACCTCGGACATCTGGGACAACATCGCGCCCGGCCAGTACCTCTCCGACACCTACGTCCGCACCGGCAGCAGCGGCATGGTCGCGCCGCGCTGCACCAGCTGAGGCACGGGGCACCCGCCGGGGATAATCGGTGCCATGAGCGATGAGCAGCGGTCCTCGGGGAGCCCGGAGCCGGGCGGCGCCGCGTCCGGCGGTCCCGAGCCGGAGCCGATCCGGTTCTTCGGCACCACCTGGCTCCACCACGACGGCGGCTACGGCCTGCGCCGGGCCGGCGTCGCGGTGGGCTCACTCGCGCTCGCCGCAGCGGGCGCGGCCGTGCTGCGCTTCGCGTTCCAGGGCCTGGAGATCGCCGACGTCGGCCCGTTCGTCGGCATCCTCGTCGTCGCCGGCTTCGCCATCTGCAGCGCCCTGGCCTTCCGCCGCACCTGGGACGGCTTCGTACGACGCCCCGACCCGGCAGCCGGGAGCGCGGACGACAAGTCCGGGCAGAGCCTGATGTTCATCGGCTTCATCGGCTCACTGCTCGCCTACTTCTGCCGCAGCCTCGTCGAGGCCCCCGGCGAGAAGCTGCACCGCACCGAGTACACCACCGCCCGCGAACGCCACGAGCGCCGCCGCGGCAACCGCACCGGCAACCCCGCTGCAAGAAAGCCCCGGCCGAAAAAACGCCGCTGACCCGACGCGGAGACCAGCGCTCCCCCCCCGGCGACTCGGCCCCCGCCCGCCCCCTCAGTCGTCCAGCTCCGGCTTCCCCTTCTCGTACAGCCACTTCTTGAAGAGCGGCTCCAGGTCCACGTCCGTGCGCTCCTGGCAGAAGTCGATGAAGTCCTGTGCGTCGGCGTTGCGGTAGCGGTACTCGGCGGGCCACTCGCGCAGGATCGAGAAGAAGGTCTTGTCGCCGACGGCGTTGCGCAGCTCCTGGAGGAGCATCGCGCCCCGCTCGTACACGGGGGTGCCGGTCACGTTCTTCGCCTGCCCGGGTTTGCCCGGCGGGAAGTCCCAGCGCGAGAGGTCCTTGGTGTCCTTGTAGAGCGCGTCGAACTGCTCCTGCGGGGTCTTGCCGCCCTCGCGCTCCTCCCACAGCCACTCGGCGTAGGTCGCGAAGCTCTCGTTGAGCCAGGTGTCCGCCCAGGTCTTCGGGGTCACCGAGTCGCCGAACCACTGATGGGCCATCTCGTGCACCACGGTCACGGTGTCCGGCGCCCCCGCGTAGACCGGCTTGGTCTGGGACTCCAGGGCGAGCCAGTCGATCTGCTTCGGGGTGTCGTCGACGATCGCGCCCGCGGAGGCGAAGGGGTACGGCCCGAAGAGCTTGCTCTCCCACTTCACGATCTCCGGCAGCTTCCCCAGGGCCTCCTTGCTGGCCTTGGCCTCCGCCGGGTCCACCGCCACATACAGCGGCAGCCCCTCGGGCGTACGGGAGGTGTGGACCTCGAACCTGCCGATGCCGGCCGTCGCGAGGTAGCTGGCCATCGGCCGTCCGTTGTGCCACCGGAAGGTGGTGCGGCCCCCGGAGGTCCGCTCGGACTTCAGCTCTCCGTTGGCGACGGCGGTGTAGCCCTTCGGCACGGTGATCGTGAAGTCGTAGGTGGCCTTGTCCCGGGGGTGGTTGTTGCCCGGGAACCACGTCATCGATCCGGCGGGCTCACCGACGACGAACGCCCCGTCGCGCGTCTTGACCCAGCCCTCCGTCGAATGGTCCGGGTCCTTCATCTCCTGCGGCGTGCCCTGGTAGGCGACGCGGGTACGGAACTCCGCGCCCTTCCCGATCCCTTCGGAGGGCCGGACGATCAGTTTGTGGCCCTTACGGGAGAACTCCGCGTCCTCGCCGTCGACCTGCACCTTCGTCACCCGCAGCCCTTGCAGGTCGAGCTGGAAGGAGCGGAGGTCGGTGCGCGCCTCGGAGGTGATCTCGGCGGTCGCGTCCAGGTGCCGCTTCCTGACGTCGTAGTCGAGGTCGAGACCGTAATGGCGCACCTGGTAGCCGCCGTTGCCGAGCGAGGGGAAGAGGGGGTCGCCCACTCCGCCGCTGCCCGCCGTCCCCCGTACACCGCTGTGGGTGCACGAGGAGAGCAGCAGGGCGACGGAGAGGGCGGCGGTCGCACCGCAACTGCGAAGGGGCCGGCGGTTCACAGCACTCCCGGGGTCGGCGGACATCAGCGTCCCGACCCTACGGTCATTTCCGCTCCCGCACCGGCCCTTCACGCACGGTGTCCTAGGGGGCGACGGACGGCGCTTCCTGCCGGGCGGTCCCGTCCGGTCCCCGGCGCTGTTCCTCCCAGGCCCCGAGCGCGGCCGCACAGGCGTGGTCGAGATGCCGCAGCCCGGTCAGGTCCAGTTCGACGTCCCGGTCCTTGGGCAGCGCCTCCAACTGGTCGAGCAGCTTGGGCAGCCGGAGGAAGGTGGCGTTGCCGAGGGCCCGTACGCGGATCGGCCGCGGCGGCCGTGAACCGGCCCCCTCGGTGTCGCCCGCCGGGTCGTCCGCCCCGACGATCTCCAGGTGGACGTGCGAGGTCTCCCACGCCGACTTGGCGACCGCCATCAGCAGCCCCAGCAGCACTCCCTCGAACATGTTGGTGGCCACGATCGCCACCGCCGTCGCGGCGAGCACCACGGCCTCACCCCGGTGCTCCCGCCACAGCGGACGCCACTGCTTCACCGGGAGCAACTTGACGCCCGCATGCACCAGTACGCCGGCCAGCGTCGCGAGCGGCACCACGCCCAGCGCCGCCGGGAACGCCGCCGCGAAGACCAGCAGCCATACCCCGTGCAGCACCCGCGAGGCCTTCGTCCGGGCCCCGGCGAACACATTGGCCGAGCTGCGGACGATCACCGCGGTCATCGGCAGCGCGCCGAGCAGCCCGCAGACCGTGTTGCCCGCGCCCTGCGCCATCAGCTCCTTGTCGTAGTCGGTCTTCGGCCCGTCGTGCAGCCGGTCCACCGCGGCCGCGCTGAACAGCGACTCCGCCGAGGCGATCAGGGTGAACGCCAGCACCGTGCCCAGCGCACCGGCCAGCGCCCCCGCCTCCGTCAGCCGCGCGAAGTCCGCGCCGCCCGGTGGCTGGATGACGTCCAGCAGACCCGACACCTCCACCCGGGCCACCGGCAGATCCAGCACGAACACCACGACCGTGGCCAGCGCCACCGCCACCAGCGGCGCCGGCAGCACCCGCGCCGCCCGCCGCCACTTCGGCCACACCACCAGCACCACGATGGTCCCCGCACCGACCGCCAGCGCGGTCAGCGCGCCGCCGGACCCGGCGGTGTTCACGGCGAGTTCCGGCAGCCCGCCCAGGTTCGCCGGCCCGTTGCCCGGCGCGCGGGCGTCCACCAGGGCGTACAACTGCCCGGCGATCAGCACCAGTCCGATGCCCGCGAGCATGCCCTGGACGACCGCCACGGAGATGGCCCGGAACCAGCGCCCCAGCCGGAGCGCCCCCATGACCAGCTGCAGCACCCCGGCGATCAGCACCAGCGCACCCAGCGTGCCGAGCCCGTACTCCTGCACGGCCTCGTAGACGAGCACGGTCAGCCCGGCGGCCGGACCGCTGACCTGCAGGCTGCTGCCCGGCAGTAATCCGGTGAGCAGCCCGCCCACGATCCCGGTGACCAGCCCGAGTTCGGCCGGTACCCCGGAGGCGACGGCCACCCCGACACACAGCGGGACGGCGACGAGAAAGACGACCAGCGAGGAGGTGAAGTCGGCGCGCCAGTACGACAGCGCCTGCCGTGACGGTATGGAGGGCCGGGAGGAGTGTTGCCGGGCAGTACGGAACCTACGCATGGGGATGCCTCCAGCGGGTGCGAGATGCGGTGGCGCACGGGTGCGCACGGAGACGCACGAGCGGACGCGGGGCGATACCGGAGCCGGCGGCGATCCGCCGCACGAGGTGCTGCGATCGCCGGCTGCCGTGCACTGCCGCGCGGTGCGCGCCATGAGGAAAGGACGGCTGGAACCGTCGGATGCGCGGGCCGGGGGAGGCCCTTGGGGGCAGCTCTCAGCTCTCAGCAGCGGAAGACGAGGTGCTGGACGGGTAGTTCACCGGATCTCGACAGGGGTACGGCCTGCCGGCCGGTCAGCGGGGCGGCCAGCGGCAGCCGGCTCCGGCTCCGTACGGGGGCGGCGGTCGAGACGGTGGTGGCCGGTGGCGCCGGTGCGGACACCGAGGCCGAGGACCGCCCGTCGCGGCGCGGCGGGCAGCGGTCGCCGCCGGATTCCGGGTTCTCGGAGGGGTCCGACGTCCAGTCGGGGGCCGGGGGAGCGGTACGGCCGGTGCCGTTGGCGGGCGGGGCGGCCGTGAGGCGTTCCCCGTACACGCCCTCCGCGCCCATGGGCAAGGCCAGCAGGACGGCCATGACGATCAACAGGAGCCGGCCGAGGCCGCGGACCCTGGTCTTCGCCATCGTCGCCCCTTCCGGCGCGCCTGGACAGGTCATCCCATTGTGTCCAAGCGGACATGCAGGACCGCTAGTCGGTTTGTAACCACCCTGTAAACGCGGAGTTATCGACCAAGAACGGCCGGTTTCTTTCACTACGGCGCCCGCCGGTGCGCACAGATCCCCACCATGCGCCTCTTCCGCACCACACCTGTCCGGATCACCACCCCCATGGCCCAACCGCCCCGCCCCGCGGCCCGTTCCGGCCCCGCCCCTTCCCGTCCTGTTAGCGGCCTTGACGTCCGTCCCACCCCGGAGGATTATTCATCGCATGATGAATTATGGCGGTGACCCCGCCGTCCACGCCCGTGGTCTCACCGTCACCCGAGGCGGCCGCACCGTCCTCGACGCCCTCGCCTTCGACGTGCCCCGCGGCCAGGTCACCGGCCTGCTCGGCCCGTCCGGCTGCGGCAAGTCCACCCTCCTGCGCGCCCTCGTCGGCACCCAGGCCAAGGTCACCGGAACCCTCGACGTCCTCGGCCACCCCGCCGGCGACCCCCGCCTGCGCCCCCGCATCGGCTACGTCACCCAGGACCCGTCCGTCTACGACGACCTCACGGTCCGCCAGAACCTCGACTACTTCGCCGCCGTCCTGCACCCCGGCCGCTCCGCCCGCGCCCTGCGCCGCGAACGCGTCACCCGCGCCCTCGACGACGTCGACCTCACCGGCCACGCCGACGCCCTCGCCGGTGCCCTCTCCGGCGGCCAGCGCAGCCGGGTCTCCCTCGCGGTGGCCCTCCTCGGCACCCCGGAACTCCTCGTCCTCGACGAACCCACCGTCGGCCTGGACCCCGTCCTCCGCCGCGACCTGTGGCACCTCTTCCACACCCTCGCCGCCGACCGCGGCGCCACCCTCCTCATCTCCTCGCACGTCATGGACGAGGCCGAACGCTGCCACCGGCTGCTCCTGATGCGCGACGGCCGCCTCCTCGCCGAGGACACCCCCGACGCCCTCCGCGACCGCACCGGCTCCGCCACCGTCGAGGCCGCCTTCCTCCACCTCGTCGACCAGGCCGCGGCCGCCACCCGGCCCCCGCGCCCCAGCACCCCCCAGGAGTCCGCGCGATGACCACCGCACCCCGCACCGCGGCCCCCGCCCCCGCGCCCTTCTCCCCCGCCCGCACCCTGGCCACCGCCGCCCGCGTCCTGCGCCAGCTGCGCCACGACCCGCGCACCATCGCGCTGATGCTCGTCGTCCCCTGCGCGATGATCGCCCTGCTGCGCTACGTCTTCGACGACCGCCCGGCCACCTTCGACGGCATCGGCGCCTCCCTCCTCGGCATCTTCCCGATGATCACGATGTTCCTGGTGACCTCCATCGCCACCCTCCGCGAACGCACCTCGGGCACCCTGGAACGCCTGCTCGCCATGCCCCTCGGCAAGGCCGAACTCATCGGCGGCTACGCCCTCGCCTTCGGCCTGCTCGCCCTCGTACAGTCCGCCCTCGCCACCGGCCTGTCCGTCTGGCTCCTCGGCCTCGACGTCACCGGCTCCCCCTGGCTGCTCCTCCTGGTGGCCGTCCTCGACGCCCTCCTCGGCACCGCACTCGGCCTGTTCGTCTCGGCCTTCGCCGCCTCCGAATTCCAGGCCGTCCAGTTCATGCCCGCCGTCCTGATGCCCCAACTGCTGCTCTGCGGCCTGTTCACCCCGCGCGACACCATGCAGCCGGCCCTGGAGGCGCTCTCCGACGCCCTCCCGATGTCCTACGCCGTCGACGGGATGAACCAGGTCCTCCACCACCCCGACCTCACCGGCGACTTCCTCCGCGACACGATCGTCGTCACCGCCTGCGCCCTCCTCGTCCTCGCCCTCGGCGCCGCCACCCTCCGCCGCCGCACGACGTGACGCGGTGCGCCACCACTGCGGGGCAGCCGACCCCGGACCGGAACCCCCACGGTGCGAGGATGGCCGGGAAACGCCCAGCGCAGCGGAAAGGTGAACCCGCACGATGACCCAGAAGGTCGCAGTACTCGGCACCGGCAAGATCGGCGAAGCCCTGCTCAGCGGAATGATCCGGGGCGGCTGGGCCCCCTCCGACCTCCTCGTCACCGCCCGCCGCCCGGAACGCGCCGCACAGCTCCACGAGCGCTACGGCGTCCAGGCGGTGAGCAACGCCGAGGCCGCCGAGGCCGCCGACACCCTCATCCTCACCGTCAAGCCCCAGGACATGGGCACCCTCCTGCGCGAGCTGGCCCCGCACCTCCCCGCCGACCGCCTGGTCATCAGCGGCGCCGCCGGCATCCCCACCTCCTACTTCGAGGAGCACCTGGCCGCCGGCACCCCCGTCGTCCGGGTCATGACGAACACCCCCGCCCTCGTCGACGAGGCGATGTCCGTCATCTCCGCCGGCACCCACGCCACCGGCGCCCACCTCACCCGCGCCGAGGAGATCTTCTCCGGCGTCGGCAAGACCCTCCGCGTCCCGGAGTCCCAGCAGGACGCCTGCACCGCCCTCTCCGGCTCCGGCCCGGCCTACTTCTACTTCCTCGTCGAAGCCATGACCGACGCCGGCATCCTCCTCGGCCTGCCCCGCGACAAGGCCCACGACCTCATCGTCCAGGCCGCCATCGGCGCCGCCGTGATGCTCCGCGACAGCGGCGAACACCCCGTCACCCTCCGCGAGAACGTCACCTCCCCGGCCGGCACCACCATCAACGCCATCCGCGAACTGGAGAACCACGGCGTACGCGCCGCCCTCATCGCCGCCCTGGAAGCCGCCCGCGACCGCAGCCGCGAACTCGCCTCCGGCAACGGCTGACCCACGGCCCCCGGGGACGCGGCGGCCACCGCGCCCCCGGCAGGTCCGGCCCCTCACCCCGCGGGCAGCAGCCCCACCGCCTCGAACGCCGCGTCCACCCGCGGCCGGGCGAGGGCCCGCGCCCGCTCGGCACCGCGCCGCAGCACCGCGTCCACGGCCGACGGATCGGCGGCCAGCTCCGCATGCCGCTCCCGCACCGGCCGCAGCGTCTCCACCACGGCCTCCGCCACGTCCTTCTTCAGCGCGCCGTACGAGTCGTACTCCTCGGCCAGCCGCAGCGGATCACCGCCCGCGCACGCCGCCAGCACATTCAGCAGATTCGCCACCCCGGGCCGCTGCTCCGGGTCGTACACGACATCCCGCTCGGTGTCCGTCACCGCCCGCAGCACCTTCTTCCGCACCACGTCCGGCTCGTCCAGCAGATAGACGACCCCCGCCGTACGGGCACCCGACTTCCCCATCTTCGACGTCGGCTCCTGCAGATCCATCACCCGCGCCGCCACCACCGGCAGCGTCGTCCGCGGCACCACGAACGTCGCCCCGTAACGCTGGTTGAACCGCACCGCCAGATCCCGCGTCAGCTCCACATGCTGCTTCTGGTCCTCCCCGACCGGCACCTCATGCGCCCCGTACGCCAGGATGTCCGCCGCCATCAGCGCCGGATACGTCAGCAACGAAAGCCGCACACTCCCGCCGCGCGCCTGCTCCCGCGCCGCCTTCTCCTTGTACTGGATCATGCGCCGCATCTCCCCGTCGGAGGCCGTGCACTCCATCAGGTACGACAGCCGCAGATGCTCGTCCACATGACTCTGCACGAACAGCGTGCAGCGCTCCGGGTCCAGCCCCGAGGCCAGCAGCAGCGTCGCCGCCTGCCGGCTGAGCCGCCGCAGCCGCGCCGGATCGTGCTCCACGGTCAGCGCGTGCAGATCCACCACACAGAACAGCGCGTCCGCCCGGTGCTGGTCCTCCGCGGCCCACCGCCGCACCGCCCCGAGGTAGTTGCCCAGCGTCAGATGCCCCGTCGGCTGTACCCCACTGAAGATCCGCGTCCGCGCGTCCGCCGTCATCGCCATCTCGTCCGTCCTTCTCTCCCGCACTGCCCAAGGAGTGCGCGTCGAGACCGCCGACCTCACCGGCCGGCTACGAGAGGGAGATACGCAAACGGCCGCCGAAGCGGCGGCCGTGGTCCTGCATGCGCTGTGGTCGGCCGCCGTCAGGCGAGCCACCACTGCTGTACGAGCGCATGCGTAGTCATGGGCCCCAAAGTACCCCCACAACCCGTGCCTGGCACGGGTTTGAACAACCCCAACCCCTCGTGTAGTGTCCTCCGAGTTGCCACGGAGCCGACGGCCCCGGGCAGCCATCCCGCCGCTTCGCGGCACACCACTACTGCACGGCCCCTCACCGGGAACGATTTCGG